>JBPCKD010000158.1:0-10520 GCA_051004635.1 Pyrinomonadaceae bacterium | reverse complement strand
ACATAACCGATAACGTCGTCGCCGCGGTTTGCAATGTTGGAAAGAGCTTTGATGTAACTGTCCGCGCTCTCCTGGACCTTGCTATTTTCGAGCGCCAGCTGAAGACTCGACACTGACACTGTCGAATTAACGCGTGTCCCGACATTTTCACTGAGCTTGTCCTGGGCCACCTTCACGTTTTCCCAAACCGCACCCTGCGAATTCGACCGTTTGGCCGCCAGCTTGATTTCTTTCGTTGCCACTGCATCAGACGAACTGCTGAACTGGGTTGCCCGTTCATTACCGCGTCCACTCCATCGTCCATGCTCCACGCAAAACGCCGAAATCGGCAGCTTGCCTGACCTCGCCGGCACAATCAGATCTACTCCGATCATGCGATCCTGCTGTCCGCCTTTGACGATGTCCCCGGATTGAACGTAAATATCCTCGTCCGAGAAATTCTGAATGGACAGCTCATTAACGCTCTTCGTCTCGTAAACGACGACCTTCTTTTGCACCATTGCTTCCTGCAGCGTCAGGAACGTCTTCGTCTTAATCGTGTTCTTTCCATGAACCAAAAAGATCGTCAGGTTCTTATGGGTGTATGGACCAGATAGACGATAGTCCCCAGCCTGAGTCTGCTCCCCCTGCGCCGGCCCACTCCCGCCATACGCGCCAGCCGTGTTTTTGCCTAATGCGGCGCCATCCGCCGAACCTGGGCCATTCCCAGAACCTGCGCCGCCATCTGACCGTGCTTTGTGCGCCTGAGCACTAATCAGCATCCCCATTGACACCATGATCGACAACATGACCACCCCGAGTGTTAGAACAAATGCTTGTCTCTTCATTGTCTTGTCTCCTTAAGCCCTTGGGCGGCTCTCCTCGGGAGAGCAGCCCTGGATAGCTCTCGTTTTGAGCAAGTTGGACCAATTCGCCAAATATTTGCCCGGCGTCGCTCGACGATCTCGACTGTCTCCGACTCCCGCGGACAATATCCTGCGGTGACCACGCATGGCCCAACGCTGCTGGATTAAATTCTTACCGGGGAGATCAACTTAGGGAGACTCCCCTTGAAAACCCTTTGGAAGTATGGGGAGATTGTGGGCGTTAATGCCTAACTGGTTGGTAGAACGAGGTTGGGGAGTAATCTTGCATTGAGACGAGCGTAGCTGGTTGGATCGTTGCCCAGTTCGGCGCGCAATCCATCCCTCCACGCTGGCGCGAATGGCTGAAACATTGCTGGGGATGAAGGTCTATTGGAATGGCGACGGACCTAAGGCGGCGGCACGGCGAGGCCTACTCGAAGTTTTTGATGAGCACGATGTCCCTAATTTTCGCGCCCCGCGAGGCAATCAGTTGTCCTTCGTCGTCCCAGTCGTAATAGAAAATTGCATCTTCCGTGAAGTTGGTTAACTGAGTAGGAGCCGAGCCATCCAGAGGCTGTCGCCAAATATTAAAGACGCCGCTGCACCTGTCGAGGTAGTTGAGGGCGTCACCGTCCGGAGACCAGCGGATGACTTGATAGTAGGGATAAGGTAGCGCAAAAACCATAAGCGGCGGACCACCATCCGCGGCCAACACAGCTATCTTCCATTTGTCTGCTTCATCTTTGCGATATGTGCAGGCGATGCTCTTACCGTCGGGCGACACCACTGCCTTAATTGCCATGCCCTCGTGAGTCAACTGTAGCGGCCGGCCTCCATCGATTGAAACTCTCCACAGCGTGTTACGAGCCTGGCCTTGAGGCGTGTACACAATCAATTTACCGTCGGGAGAGATGCTCGGGTAGCTCTCTCCGTCGCCATCAGTCAGTTGCTTCCTGTTGTTACCATCGGCGTCCATGCGCCATATGTGATGAACGCCGCCCTCTGCTGAGACGTAGGCCACAAAGCGACCATCGCGCGAAACGGAAGGGAAGAGGCAACCGTCACGGGTCAACTGCCTGGAATCAGATCCGTCCGCGTTCATGCTCCACAGATCCGGCTGTTGATTCTCTGTCGAGGCGTAAAAGACTCGTCCGTTGGCTGCCACTGCCAGCCCGTCAAAGCCTTCGGTGCGTCCCGAGGTTATGCGCCGTGGCACCCCGCCCGCAGGTACCCTCCAGATATTGGCTAATGCATCGGTCTGCATGGTTGCCAGGGTCGATGGCTTCTGAGCCAGGCTTAGTTCTTCGTAGCTGTTTGTGTCGTTGGTAATGCGCTGCGCTTCGCAGTCGGGGGGTGGCAGCCGCCAAATCTGAAGCGAATCGGAGTTTAGGGCTGTGGCGGAAAAGTAGAGGTTGCTCCCGTCACTATTCCACGCCACAGCGCGCAGGTCCTTCCAATCCCAGGGGCACAATTCTATCGGGGCAACGCCGCTCAAGGGCACCGCGAGTATGGTGAATTCCAATTTGTTGTTGCGGCTGGCGCCCACAGCGATCAATTTGCCATCTGGCGACCAGGAAGGGCTGGAGAAAGAGAACTTATTCGGGTGTTGTCGAGAGGCGAGTTCCCTTTCACCCCCACCATCCACGTTGGCAACGACAAGGACATCGCGGTGCTGACCCGGAAAACTGCGAACAAATGCGATCTGTTTTCCATCTGGCGAAAGGGCAATTGGCGAATCGATATTAACTATTATCTGTCGCGTCCGCTGCGATTCCCCGCCCCGCACCGCGACGCAATGCAGAACGCTGATGGTGGTGCTGGACTGCGTGGTTGTGTAAAAGAGACTCTGCCCATCGTTACTGAACCGCAAGCCCCAGTACAATGCCGGATCGGGCGGGAGCACTTCCCACTTTTCGCCCGACTCGATATTCCAAATCCATAAGCTTTGATTGCCTGCGTCGATAGGCACGTATGCCAGCAAGCGCGCATCGGCTGAAATCGCAACATCCAGAACACGCCCGGCGTGAGTTAGGCGCACGATCTGCATAGAACTGAAACTGTCTCTACTCGGCCTCCCGTTTCGACTGGTCTTGACCAGGGGCACAAAACGGTAGCCACGCTTCGGCACAGTTTCAATAAACTTCGTTCCGGTATCGCTATCGCCGAGCGCCCGGCGCAACATTGAGATGGTGACGGTCAGATTAGACTCTTCCACGAATGCGTTAGGCCAAAGACTTTCAACCATCTCGCTACGGGAAACTACCCTGCCGCCGTTTCGCACCAGGAGTTCGAGAGCTTGAAGCGCCTTCGGTGCGAGCGGGAGGATCTCGCCCTTCTGCCGCAATACCAATTCGGTGGTATTTAACTCGAAGTCGCCAAACCAATAAATTTCACGCCGGGTTTGAACCATAAAGCTACTCTTACTGCTCTACTCGTTTCTTAATGTTTTCTTAAGGACTTGTAGCTACCGTACGAGTATTGTCTGCCCTAATTCACCGGGGAGGGATTCACCCCCGCTATCGCGTTTCCCTCAACTCACATTGTGTTCCTCTAGCTGCCCGCTATCGCTCCACCTCACACCGTTAGCGGGCAGCATTGTATCGGTGCCTTTAATCGAAACCAAAGCCGAAGTTGAAGATTTGACGCTGAATTACCGAAGTAAGCGTTGAGCTGCTCGGGACAGGTCTGAGGAGACCACAAGGCCTTGAGTGAATCGCTTAAAAAGGCCGGATGAATGCGCGCCGCACGTAATTATGTCATGTGAAGACTCGTCCTGAGGCGGGTCAACAACTGGCTGATTGGAGGGATTCTCCGAGTGCCGTTCTGCGAAGTGATCTTAGGGCTAGCGGGCGAGCAGCAGCCTTCGGCGATAGGAGGTCCTACGCGAAGAGTTCGCGATCACGAATTCTCCGAGCATTTGCATAGTCGTCGGCCCACCATGCTTTGTCTCCCGGTTTTCGCGGCGGCCTGGCGAGCTGTAGCTTCTTCTTCGCCTCCTTCGCCTCAAGTTGCGCGACTCTGAAATGGTAGTGGTCGAAGAGGCGTATCGCCTCGACGACATAGGACACTGCTATCCTGCGATCGCGAATGAGAAGCAGGTTTTCCCCGTTGGAGGTGTCGGCCGCAAGGGAGAAATTGTAGGAACCCATATAGACTCGCGCCGTAGGTTTGTCGAAATCGATCACGATAAATTTATGATGCATGCGGTTACCGCCCCCGCCAGTGGGCTCCGACTTGAACGGCTCAGGGACATTCGCCTTGAGCGCAGCCGGCTGCACGAGTTTTACTTTGCCGTCGGGCTTCTGCACATCCACCCCCGCCGCTTCGTCATCCATTCCCGTAACCTTGTGGTCAGAAATGCCATAGGAAAAAATCTCATTGTCCTTTTTGATTTTCTTTATGGCGTCTCTGATAGCCCCTTTGGTCTGGTAAAGGAACGCGAGTGAAAAGAACAGGCTCGACGTTGTCTTGCTAACGTCGTCTGCGATTGCTTGTAAGACCGCATTCTTTTTCGAGCGCGGAGAGAACCCAATTTGTGCGTCGATTCCTTTTAGTCCCAGATCGTTCCATGTAGCAGAGCCGGTTTTACCGAAGCCGGCCACGTCGTCGTTGGCCCAGTAATCGTCGAATCCCGCGAGGAAAACCTTCACCGCGCTCTTACCACGTAGGATGATGGCATTGTTATTCTGCACGAAGAATCCGCGCCAGGAGTGGTTGGTTGAGCCGCACACGGCCGCCTGCACGTTCGGGCCGTCGACCACGATAGTCTTGTTGTGCTGCAGTTTACCCAGATGCTGCCTTTTCACGTTGGCGGCGCCGGCGGATGCAGCCAAACGTTTCGCAGCCAGCGTCTCACCCGAATGAGGCTTACCATGGGGTCCGTCGTCGTCGATGATTACCTTTACCCGATTGCCAAGTTTTTCAAGCCGCGAAACGATGCCGGGTTCGTTGAGATCATAAAGTACCGCGCGAACCTGAGCGTCTTCGTCAGCAATCGCTTCATCGAGTACCTCGAGAATCGCACTCCGCGCCTCGAAGCCCAACCACGCGAGCGCTTCCTTGGCCTTGGGATTAGTGGGAACGAAATCCAAACCCAAATCCGCCTTGGCCGGAAGCAGTGTGGGAATTGCGTCAGCCCCGTATTTATCGACGAACGCCTGCGACGATACAAATCCGCGCGTAAAGGTGACGTTGAGCTGTCCCGGATAGGTTTCGCGCCGGAGCTCAATTGCCGCCTGCTGCGCCTCACCATAGCTAAGCTCATCCTCGGTGTTCATGAACACAGGCGTGACTCGGTAGAGGAATTCGCCGGCGAGTTCGGCATTGCGTGGGAAATGCACCCAGCGAAATTTTTGGATTGGAGAGAGTCGGCTTGAGAGTTTCTTTGATTTGACCTCGCCTCCAGCACCCGGGAACGCCAGGCGGTTGTTTGAGGCGAAGTATCTATCGCCGTCCGGCTCCTTGTACTCGATAGCGAAGCCGACGAAGTCTGGCGGCGGCTTGCCCTCCTTCCAGTTCATGGCCAGGAGCGCCATCCCATCACCGCGATGAACCTTGAGCGTGAAGAGAGCAGCGTTATTGTCGCCACTAACTTGAAATTCACCAGCCATAGCAGTTCCTCCAGAAGTTATCGGCGCTGAGTTATCGACCCTTTGGCGAAATGTGAGTCGCTTGTTCGGTTTCGTACTTGTTCAATAAGTTCGGAGAAATACGCATTCAATTAGTCGGAGAAATGTGAGCCGAACTTTAGTTTGCAAATCTCTTGATCGAATTCGCAGTCTCAATCGAGGTCGCCAATTGTACCCACGTGGGCTTACCTGCGCCGCAGCGCCACCGCAAACAAAACCTGGATGAAGTCTTCGAGCGCCTGCGGATCGGCAGTGCTCGTCTCACCTAAGTCTTCAACTACATCGGCGCCGTGCCACGAACTTCACTCAGGCGGTGGCAACGTAAGCGCTCCCTTTCATTGCACCTTTTGCGCGCGGCCGCAGTTTTCACTGAAAGCCCGGGTTCTTCGCTGGGAATTTGGCTTTCGAAAAAGGTGTTTAGAAAAAGAGCTGTGGACGACAACTGATAGTGTCCGTTAGAGGCCTACCTTCTTACTTTTCTTCGGAAGAACAACCAGGACGGCCCGCTCTCAGCTCTTTGAGATCGGCGAAACCGTTGTTGTCCAAATAACGGTCGCCGGCCATGTAGACCATCACTGTCCACTGCCGCTCACTTAGTCCTTCCACGAGCCAACTCCTTAGTCCTTGAGCGAGGACTAGCACCCAAACCGTATTTCGCGATGGAAACCCGTACGATGAGGAATTACCCTTTGGAGTCGCTACACTAGTCTGGACAACTGGGGATTGTCAATAATCATCTAGCGAATTACTTAGTGAAGGTAACTGTTTTTTGGAAACTATCCAGTCAGCAGAAAGCGACTCCTCGCCCCCTCCCAGCAAACTGCCTTCGTCTCGACGAGAACGGCTGCACTCCCCGAGGGAAAAAGCCTAATCCTTGCCATAGAGGTTGCAATGGCCTCTTGCTTTCTGTCTAGTGCTCACTCATTCAGTGAACAATTTTGGTCGAACATGGCACAACATACATCGCGTCCTGATGTTTGGGAAAACCTGCGCCGTTGCTCGAAAGATCTTTTTCATTTCGTTCAGTGCGAACACGCATTCCTCGCTCAAGTTGTTGTCACCCGCGAGGAAAACATGAGAGTCCATTTCCGTGTCATCTAAGTATCCTCCTGCATTGAGCGCTAGTTGGGAGCGCGCCTGTCCGAGGAAATCTCAGGCAGTCATTAAGAGAGTCGTCATGTATCCAAGTGTGATCCGCCAAACTGAAGAAGTGATAGCGGGATGGTTAAAGCATGCACCCGTGCTAAAGCGACTCCCTGGGAATGGGAGCAGGAATCACGGAGGACAACTTGAGAAGCTCCACCCTGGACGTGCGACACTAATCCTTATCCATTAAAAGTGTCAACGATAAATTGAGCTGCCCGGGCGCCGCGGCTACCCCCCCCAAGTCTCGCGAAATTGGTAGCCTCTGCCATTCCTCAGTAGACGATTCGACCTTCCGTTACTATATGGAGATCCGCAACAAAATCTTTCATCTGGGGACACCGCGGGCCATTGCCCAACAACACAAAATCATCAGCTGGAACCGCTATAGAATAGAATAAGCGTTGTGGTTTTCGTCAAGAAGTTTGTCCTCGCACCCTGCGAAAAGGATTGAACTTGGCTCGTACCGATTTTATCGCCGTAGGTCCCTTCGCTTTCTTCGGCATCGTAACTACTCTTAACGGACTGGATTGGGTGGACTGTTCTGGTGTCGACTTCATCCTGCACAAGTGCGTGAAATGTTTTCTTACTCAAGACCATTACCGATGAAAAGCGAGAGTAACCGCGCGGGGGTTGACTAGCGCTCAGCTAAACTCCCGACAGGAGGACTGGAGTCCGCGGGTGTGCATTCAAAATACTGAGCGAAGCGAACCCAGCGAACCCCTCGCGAAACGCTTTAGTCCAATCAGACATAACAAGTGACTGGTGATGTTCCTATGTCGGGAATGTCACTTGTGTCGAAGGGTATTACTACGGGCGGCTATCTCGTCTAACTGAATATCGTTGACAATGCTTTTGCTTCGGATTAGTGTCTGCGAGTCCTGAAGTCAGTCGCGCCTCATTTGAAGCTTCCCATTCTAAGGTTGGGCGTTTGCGTAATCACCGCAGCGCGTATGGTTCACCGATCTTCAGTGAGGCCTCTTCATTCTTATTCTGGTTTTTTCGAGGCTTAACCCTGTCATCAAGCAGATTCTTATTGCCTGTCTCGTGAGCACTCCCGCCGCGGCCGTGCGAAAAGGATCAGTAAACTCCTGGAGGAAAAGAGAATAGCTCGCACTTGGACTGTCATGATTTACCTGTCGGCCAACAACGATCTGGCTGAGGAGTCGATATTTGCGCTAACCGAAATGAGGAAAGTTGGCTCCAGCGAGAATGTAACCGTGGTGGCCCAATTCGACTCCCATAGTTACAAGAACCTACCCCTACTCATCGATAGAAATGAGACTGCCGGCACGATTATGAAGAAATTAGGGCAGGCCAAAGCTAACCAGCCTACCCCGTCGCCGGGGGCCTCCCGTGGTGGCAAACAGCCGAAACCGCCTAGTTATGCAGACGAGATATATGAGTTCGTAAAATATTGTACGCAAGAGTATCCTGCGCCGCGCACCATGCTTGTCTTGTCAGGACATGCTGGCGGGATTGCCTATGACCTCTTGCGACGTGCCTCTGGGGATATGACTGACAGTCTTACGATGATTGACCTGGGCCAGCTAATCGAACGAATACACCGCAGGCTCAAAACGCATATCGACATTCTCGGTCTCGATACTTGCCTGATGAGTATGGCAGAGGTCGCCTACATGGTGCATAACCACGCAAAAGTAATGATTGGATCTGAGGGCTTCGAACCAGTGGCGGGATGGCCTTATCAGATCGTGCTTAAGGAAGTGGAAACGTTTGCCCAGACAAATGGTGGCGGCACTGATGATCAGGTAAAGGAGCTGGCTCGGCGAATCGTGTGCGGCTATATCCAGTACTACACCGACTATCAAGCAGCTGCGTTGTCTGTAGATCAATCTGCCTGCGACCTCGGGCGCACTGTTGGACTGATGAAGGCGCTCAAGGTTTTCTCCAATACTCTGCTAGGTTATATGAATGGACACAAGGATCGCGAGGCAGCAAGAAACGCTCTCGTGCTGGCACACTGGGAAGCGCAGCCATACAAGAACGAGCAGTACGTAGACCTCTATGACTTTTGCGAGCGACTAAGACACTACTGTCCTGCAAGCCTGACGGACATCCATCAGGCCTGCCAGAATATTATGAACGTGATACGTGGTAGCGCTAACGAACCGGATTCCTCAACGGCCGCCAGCGCGTTTCAAAACGTCGATCCCTTTGTTCTCCAGTCGTGTTACAGCGGGCTGACTGTTCAGTATTCTTACGGCGCGTCAATCTATTTCCCGTGGGCAAAGGATCCTGCAAGACTGGACAATTACAAAAAACTGTATATGGCTCAAGACTCAGATTGGAAGGATTTTCTAGAGGCTTATTTGACAGTAACGCAGCGTGCGAAGCGGCCGGGTCGGCCGAGTCCTATCGGCGGCAAGTTCACGAAGCGGCAAACCCGACGGCTTTTCGATGTCATAGGAAATGAATTGCTGTTCGGCTCTGACCATCGGGATGGAGGCCACACGAGAGATGGTGGTCATACGCGCGACGGAGGTCACACCAGGGACCTGGCGAATGTTGTTGGTAGCATGCGCAATCCACCGACTGATTTTGATGATTGTCCCGATTGCCCACCCGCCGCCTACGAGGACCGCGGAAGCGAACCAAAACCTAAAGGACGACGGACAGTTAGAAAGGCTTGACCTGACTGAACGTCGCTCACTGTCGTCGGGTGGCGATAGAAACTAGCTTGTCGTTAGGAAGGCTGAGATGACAGATCGGAAGCTTGGTCGCGCAGCTCAGGCGGATGAGTTTCTCGGTCTCTGCCCACTTGAAAACAAATTTTTGGAGACAATACCTGACGACAAGATGAAATGCATTTTACAAGATCTTCATTGCATAGTTTGATTCTTTTGGCTATCGCAGTGACGTTGTTCGGGCGGATGCTCGATAAAGCTCCTGCGAGCCTGGCCGATTCTGTTCCTGGCACGTCGAATAATAGTCAACAGAGTTCTTCCGGTCATGAGTTGCCTAAGCGGGGACAATGGGCCACACCGGAACTCGCGCATGGTGAGTCGCATTCCTATCGGGTCTTCCTCAACGCCGGAGATTACCTTCACGTTATCCTCGAACAGCAAGGTGTGAACATAGAGCCAACGCTTTATGGGCCAGACGGATCGATACTTGTCACCTCCGTCTGTGCTGACTATCAACCAATACCCCTCTCCTGGATTGCCAAAGCCGCGGGCGAGTACCGAATTGAGTTGCGCTCTTTGGAAAACGGACAATCAAAAGGACGTTATGGTTTGAAGGTTGAAACGATTAGGCCTTCGATCCCGACGGATGAGCCACGAATCGTTGCCGAGCAGTTGGTCACTGCGGGTATAAAGCTCTTAAAGCAGTGGAGAGAGGACTCCATGAAGGCGGCGCTTGATAAGTTTACGGTCTCTTTAGTGTCCTGGAGAGAAGCTGGTGATGCGCGGGGTGAGGCTGACTCTCTTAAGCGAATTGGGGATGTTTACCGAACCCTGGGCCAATTTGAAAAAGCCCAATCTTTTTATCAGAGCGCACTTATGATTAATAGTGGCCTGGGTGATCGCCGAGCCCAAAACCGAGATCTTAATGCGCTGTGCTCGACTTCCCTTTTACTCGGCGACAACCAAAAAGCGCTGCAGTATGCCGAACGCGCACTTAAAGTCAGTAAGATCGTGCGTGACCAATGGGGTGAGGCAGAGGCGCTGAATAATTTAGGCGAGGTCTACAATTGGCTGGGCCAAATACAAAGAGCCTTAGGGCTTTACAACAAAGCACAACCGATATGGATAACTGCGTATTCCGGTGATTGTGAGCAGTGATTCCGGCGCCAACGTGAGCAGCATTCCGGTGATCGTGAGCAGCGTTCCGGGGCAACGTGAGCAGGACGGTCGTAGCCTAACGCTGGCTTGAAGATTAT
>JBPCKD010000157.1:0-9197 GCA_051004635.1 Pyrinomonadaceae bacterium | reverse complement strand
ATAATAAGGTTTGTGACGGTGTAGCGGCGGACCAAAGCGCCGCCGGGCCGGCGCACTCCAAGGAGTTGAATCTGCTTTGCCGTTTCCCCTTTTGACGGTTCCCCATCCTCGGATTGACGTGCTCATACTCAGTTTTGAGAGCAAATTGAGATTGGCGGCGCCAGAGCCGATGATGATCGACGCCGCCAGAATAACGAACCAACCGAGTATGGGAAGCAGATACGTTAGCTCCAGGACGACACCACCGCGTAAGGTCGAGCGCCACGGACGTTGCTCATCGATCGGCGAGGCAAGGCGGCGCCCAATTGAGGTCGCCAGGCCGGAAATACCTTTGAGCTTGCAGCATGTAGAAACAGACAACACCTACGCCCGCGATCTTCCCGACAGGACCAAGCAAATTGAAAAGAGTTGTTGTTAACACGACCATCGCGACCGTGATAGGTATTCCAGCGAGAAAGGAGGACCAGAGACCCTTGCTGCAGCGATCCGCGGCTGCGGCCACAGTTTCCGGCCAGAGTCCGCGGCAGAGTAACCACAGACCGGGAAACGCCAGCATCATTCCCAGGATCACAAAAAAGATCGACATCGTATCAGCCATTAGCATAGACATAGTCCTCCTTCCATCGAGTGACCTTACTTCGATGAGCAACATCTGACGCGTTGAAGTTGCTCAGCCGCCCGGTCTCTCATCGGTCTCTCAATTAAACGTTTGAGCAGTTGAGCAAGTTTCAGATAGAAAATCAGAAGTGGTTTTCTGCGGGAATTCAAAAAAAGCCCACGAACGAGTGAGCACCTGCGCGGTTCGCTACCTCAGGAGCTGAAGCCCCTCTTAAATATTCCTTAACTTAATACGATTCGGTGGAAAGCGTGCGAAGGCTCGCTGCGTCATACAGTACAAACGCGACGAACGCGAAGAACCCGCAAAGGAATGCAGGTCCAATCAAAGGACTGCCTGCAGCTGGAGCGCTGGGAGTTGATCTGACGTAAAGGCTGGATTCATCTTAATCGTCTCGTGCGCCGGTTGCTGGAGCCCGCGCTACCTCTTCTCTTTCTTCCAACAGGCCGAATCGCATGACATCGAAGGCAGGCAGCCGGCTGATGGCTGGCATCGGCTGATTGCCACGCACTGAGTACCAGATTATTTGATTGAGCGTTGCTGGATCAGCCATGTCTGCGTGTGACATGTTTTGTTCAGCGGTGCGCCTCATCCAGTAAGCGGTGGCCGCGTCGCGCGCCCTGGGAGTGATTAGATTGTCGAGGGCGATGTTGGGGAGTTGCGCTTCATATGGCCGCAGATCGGCTTTCGAGCCGAAGATATCCATCGGCACCGCGGTGCCATCGAGTTGGTTCATCGGTGCGATCCCCAGCAACAGCTCTATCGTCCGAATCATGCTTACGGTGTTGTGGAATTCGTGAACCAGGAGCCCGGGACGATTGTAGGCGCTGATAACCAGAGCCACAGAGCGATGCGCGTCGACATGATCGGGACCGTCCTGTGCGTCATCCTCAACCACAAAAATCGCAGTATCTTTCCAATAAGGACTGTTGGAAACAGCTTCAACCAGCAGGCCCAACGCATAGTCGTTATCGGCGACGAAAAATTGCGGCGTTGGACTGCCGGCTCTAATTCCGTCGGTATGATCATTGGGCAAGCGCAATATCGAAAGGTTTGGGAAGCGATCTGTACCTGCCTCGCGGCCGGCCACGAAGGCGCGAAATTCATCGAGCCAGGCACCCAAACGAGACGCACCACGCAGACCCGGGTTGGCCTGACTGCTAATTAACGCGCTGGGTCGACCGGCCGAACCCTTCGCGGCGCGGTACGAGTCGGTGGTCATCGCGTCCGGCGTGTCCATATCAAAATTGCGACATGAATTACTATGATGACCCTCGAGCGATTTCTTGGTGGGGAATGCCGAGACGGTCGGCGAAATGTCGGGATAGGACTTCGAACGATTGTCTCTGATCGCCGCTACATCTGCTTCCGAAAGCGTGCCAATGAACTCGCCGTAGTTGCGGTATGTCAGACCAGCACGCGCCGCCGCATCCCACAGGTAAAGCGTCTCGGGCTCAGCAACATCGCGTGAGCCATTGAGATAGGGGATGAAGCGTTGCATGTAGTTGGCCACGTCTGCCGCGGCCACTGACCGTCCAAAGAGTGGCGGCACGCCGGGCATCGGATTGTAGTCGGGCAGCCGGTTGAAACCTTCGTAATCATAACCGCGTCCACGCCCGCCGTATCCCCAACGATATGCTTTGTCGACGTAGTCGCTGGAAAACGCTGCGGTGGACCAGTTGTGACCGTCGGGACTCGCCTCTGAGTTGACGAAGAAACGATGAAAGAGTCCGAAGCGAAGCGCGAGGGCGCGGTGGTTGGGAGTGATCGCCTGCGCGACGCCATCGGGACGTTGCGCTGCTTCACCAGCGCCGAAGATCGCCAGCCTCGGGTCGCCGTCAGCCGGCTGGCCATTTCCCGCTCGGGCGATATCGCCGAACACCTGATCGTAAGTACGATTCTCCTTGATGACGTAGATGACGTGCTTGATTGGTGACGCGCCGGGAAATAACTTTGTCTGCTTCGCGCCCAGCAGATTGTTGTTGCGCATCACCTGCTGCGTGTATTGCGCCAGCGCTGGATCGTCAGGAATGGCAAACGTGCTGATGTTGCCGGTTACCAGCGAGATGCTGTACTGGCCGCCCTGGCCAACGCCGCGACCGCTGCCTGCTGGAAAGCGATCATTTGGCGAATTGGGGTATCGGCCCGACTTATTGACGACCACGGAAGAATTCTCCACACCGCTCCCTTTTCCGTTGCCGACGAAGATGGCCTCGCCCGCAACCGCCAGCGCCGAGGGATATTGTCCGGTAGGGATGAATCCGCGCACGATGCTGCGGTCCATCTGCTTTTCGCGGGTTTCCTGTTCAGTCTTCGTCATCGAGCTAGTCGAGGAAGGGCCTCCCTCGGCCAGGAGCGAAAGCTTAATAACCGCCACCGAATTGCTATGAGCGTTCGCCACGTACAGTGTGCTTCCCTTGAGGGCGAGACTCTCCGGACTGTTGCCAGGAAGCGCGTCTTCACTCAAGCGAACATTAATGCGCTCGATCTCCTTGTCCGTTTGGGTGTCGATGACTGAGACACTGTCAGCGTTTGAGTTGACTACATAAAGTCTGGTTCGCTTTGGATTCAATAGCATGGCCGTGGGATGGCGCCCGACGGAAATATAAGAAACGGGGCGGCTGAAATTTCCGGTATGTACTACAGCAACAGAGGCGTCGTTCCAGCACGAGACGTAAACCTTTAATGGCCCACCTTTCCCCACAGGGTTTGTCGTGCTGGTCAACGAGCCGACGTCATCAACACCCGGCGAAGCAACGACAGTATAGGGATAGATAAATGCTTCGGGGTTCGAAGCATGGCGCAGATCAACTCGATTCAGTTTCCTGGCGCCACGCAAGTCGCTGATGATGCCAAGACTGTCACCCAGATTATTGGCGACAAACAGTGTGTTGCCGTCAGGGCTAATGGCCAGCCCGGTGGGATAGACGGGCGCACGATCGCTATTATAGCGAGGTGATGGGGCAGCCGGCGTAAAGCCGCTCACGTCTATGAAAGGAGCTGTCACTATCGTATTCGGGCCTGCCGACGTTGGTGTAATCGGCGTTTGACTTCCGGGCTGAAAGCCAAAGATCCAGATTTTGTTTTCGAATCCTCCCGCGGCAAACAGCGCATAAGAACCATCGGCTTCCGCTATTGGGGAAAAAACCAGGCCCACGTTAACGCTTTGTGGAGAAGGAAAGTAGATGTTCTGGACTACGGCAGGCGCAGGCTTCGCGTTCAGATCAATCACAGACAGCGATTGCTGACTTCGATTGCCGGCGGCATTGAACTGCAGTCCGAAGCCACTGTTTACAGCGATGAGATATCGCCCGCCGCCATCGCGTCCTGCATGATCGGGGCTGCGAACAAAATCTACCGGCAAGGCGCCCACCGCGGGCTGTCTGGTTGTCACATCCACCACCAGCGAACCAGCGGGCGTTATGCGGCGACCTCCAGAGGCAGGTTCATCTTCGCGATCCCGGCGCGCGAGGGTGCCGGTGCCGCCGATTAACAGGAGGACAATCAGACCACCAAGTAAAGCGGTTGTGTAATGGGATTTGCTTCGCTCTCTATCAGTCATCGAAGACCCTTTCGGAAGTAGCCTGGCGGCGGCGATGCAGGACGGCGTAGTAACAGAAAACATCCAGGGTGGCCGGTAGACGTTATCGGCCACGGAAGCATTTCGTGCAGCGCCATTATTGGGAGGTCGTGTGGAAAAATCAATCTCCTCTCTGTGCTGCCTCAGCGGTCGCCGCATCTGACTGGTGATTTCGGAAGGGAATCAGCAGTTCACGACCACTTACGGGCAGGCATTCGACAATTCGAAATTCAACCGTGCGCTGTGCAGTTGGAATACTTCGGATACATGAGGCGAGACCCTGATGAGGCCGGGTATGCACACTGGCTGGCCAAGTTGAATCAGTTTGGGGGTGACTTTGTGGCCGCGGAAATGGTGCTGGCATTCATTAGTTCACCCGAGTATCGATCGCGGTTCGGCCAGCCAATAAGAGAGTCTTTCCTTCACTTGATTTGCAGGGCGACCGCGTCAACGCTGGTAACGGATTGCGAGTAGACCGGCCCTACGGCGAACGGTTGATGTCATCATGGGCAACTGGCACACGAGGCTCATCGAGTTGCTCACTTGGGCCCCGTCGTAGGAATGCTCTGTTCAGAAGCCATGGAAGAGATGGTCTCGGACGTGCGATTAGGAAAATCTGGTAGGCAAATAGAGACTTGGAAAATCGGATTAGTATTTTGTTGATCCCCAGAAGCGAGCGGCCGATTTTACTGGTTTCTCCAAGAGCCAGAGGAAATGGAGCTGGGATACCGCGGGTTTCCAAAATCTCGTACCCGGCCTGTTCAAACAGCCTCCTCAGCGTGCCAAAAGTGAACAGCCTCGTATGAGTGACATCCAAAATACCCCTGGTACCATAATTGAAAAACCCAAACAACAACATCAGGCGGGTCGTCAAAAATGCCACATTGGGCGTACTGACGATAAGAGTCGTCACCCGTTCTTCCTTTCTAGATCGGTCAAGACCCTCCACAAACTCTTCGGGCGCGCGAAGATGCTCAAGCACATCCAGCAAGAGAATGAAGTCAAATGTTCCCGTGTCAACCGGAAGGTTCGGATGATCCAGATCGTGCTTTATGAAACGATCGAATTCGGCTTTTGCTGAAACAGGAAACTGATCGATTCCTGTGATGGTGCAGCCCTTCCGCTTCAAGGCGGCGGATACATAACCCGACGCGCACCCGATGTCCAATATTGACGCACCCTCAGGCACCAGATCTACCGTGAGAGAGTGTGGACTCTGATAACCAAACTTCGGTTGATAGAACTCATTGTTCTGCCTGGCAACGGAAACATCGAATTTCCGATCGTACAGAATGCCGAAATCCTGCGCTCGCGAGATCAGCGTGGCCTTCAACACGTGCCATGCATACTTGATTCCGTTTACCCGACAAATCTCGTCTCCGTAGTAGGTAGGAATTGGAACCTCTTTGATTCTCAATCCGCTGCGCATGAACTGGATGATTATTTCCGTGTCGAAATGAAAGTCGTTCGTGTTTCGATCAAAAGGAACGCGGCGCAGCGCCCTGGTTGAATAAACGCGATACCCGGAGTGAAACTCTGACAGTCCACTGTTGAGAAGCCGGTTCTGGAGCCGGGACAGAATCTTATTTCCCACATACTTGTACAGGGGCATACCACCCTGAAGCGCTTCGCGGCTCTTCATCATGCGCGAACCGAACACGGCGTCGGCTTGTTCATCAAGCAACGGCTCTAGTAACTCGGGCAAACTTTCCGGCGCGTACTGGGCATCGCCATGCAGCAGAGCCACGAAGTCGAAGCCCTTGTTGATGGCGTAGTAAAATCCGATTTTCTGATTTCCGCCATAACCCTGATTCACGGGATTAAACAAGACAGTTACCGGAAACGGCGAGGCACGGGACTGTTCCAGCACAAGCGCTCTTGCGAACGTGTCGTCCTGCGAGGAGTCGTCGATGATCAGAACTTCGGTGTCGTGTCGGGATAACGACGAAGGTATGCGATGTACGACTTCCCTGATGGTTGTCTGGGCGTTATAGGCGACGATAAGAATGAGGACCCGCACCTGCCGTTTTGATCGATCCTGGCTCATCTTATTCAACAACACATGAGGGACGGGAGCCGCGATTGGACCTTCGTCCTGCAAGGGCCCTGCGTTAACTCGACATATGTACTCAGAGCGGTCACGAGGCTGTGTTTATTGACGCAAAGCTTCGCTGCAGACGCCAACTCGAAGATCCGATCTTCGCGGGTCGCATTCCCTTGGGTATGGATCGGCTCCGGGTACTGACGAATGTTGAACGTCGTAATTGACGGTAGTGGCTGTGACCGAATGAGTGCCGCCAGCTCAGCGTACCAAGCGGAATCTCCGACGCCCGCATTCCAGCGAGCCTTATCCCGGATAAGAAGGAATTGCTCCGTCCCCTTGCTCACGCGATAGATCTCCATCGAAGGCACGGCGGAATTTCTTCCAGAGAATTCCCAGTTCCAGTGGTGGTAATGGGCAAAAAATATGATTAGATTGAATTGGTCTACATAGACTGCAGAGTGTGATGGAAAAGTCTCGCGGAAACGAGTCATTTCTGCCGTGTAGATCTCGGTTGGAATTTTGGGAAAACGATAAAACCGCGCAGCCGATACACCGAGGATCAACAGGGTGACGGCGACAACCAGTGCTGTGTTGAGCCGTCGATCGCGGATTGCACTTGCAGACCGGTCTAACAAAATACATCCACAGATCACCGCGAAAGGAAAAAGAATGAATTGCTGCCGCAGATAGCCGCCGAAAGGATACTTGCCCATGATCCCGCCGGCGATGATGCTGCCAAGGATGAAGGCGGCGGTGAGGGCCGTCGCCGCTGCTCGGGCGTTTTCCACCAGCGGACGTCGGATTAGGTAGACCATCACCCCCGCCGTAAAGACCAAGAAGGCGAGCACGATACCAAACTGCGAGCGCGTTACGACCTCCACAGGCGAGAACGAATTAAACAAGTATTGAGCGTTCCGGAATAGAAATGCGGTGAGTCGCTCCCCTCCGCCGGGTTGGAAATAAAAATCACTTAGATGATTGGCAGGAATAGTTGCGTGTGGCTGTGCGTGAGTGTAATACGTTAACGCACCAACGCTAGCTATGGGGAGAAAAGTGGCAAGATCCAAAACCAGACGGCTCAGAAACTTCCGTCGGAATGCGAGGATGCCGAAAACTCCCGCCACCAGCCCACAAGCGAAAACATAAAAGTATGCGCTGTAGTGTGATCCCAGCGCCATGACTGCGAAAGCCGCGAAGCCGATCCGGGACTTCAAATGGCTGCTTCCATCAAGGATGTCAAGAAAGTAATAGAACGACGCCAGCAGGAAGAACACGCAGAGCATGTATGAGCGCACTTCATTCGAAATGATAATGGACGGGAGAGCGACCCCATAGGAGAGCGCTGCGATTGCCGCAGTATACTTCCACAGCGAAAGCTTCTCGGCGATCTTTCCTACAACAAAAACCGACCCGACACCGGTAAGGATTGAAATGCTGCGGTAGACAAGAGCCGACTGGCCAAACCACCGGAATACCTTCAACAGAAGGTAGAAGAGAGGCGGATGGAAATTAGCCTGGTACTCCCGCCAGAAAATCTCCCATTCATCCTGCATGGCGATGAAAACATGCCAATACCCGTCGTAATCAATGTGATGCGTTGCTCCAAGATAGACTCTCGGTATCGCCGCCGCGAGAGCAATCAGGAGTAGCAGCTGGCTTTTATAGTGCCCTCTCATGAAGCGCTAAAGATATACCACGACGCGGAGTTGCAACAACGAGGATTCAACAATTGCGTCCAAGACCACGGACCGCCTTAGTGAGCGAGCTGAACGCGAACCTGGGTAATAGGCAGAGCGAGCGTGCTGGCAGAAGGTAGTGGACGAAATAACTGTGATCTCGGAAGGGAACCAGCAGTTCAACACCACCTACGGGCATGCGTTCTACAATTCGGAACTCAACCGTGCGTTTGTGCAGTTGCAATCCGGATGCAGACGGATATGCCCACTGGTTATGCAAGTTGAATCTGTTTGGAGGTGACTTTGTGGCCGCGGAAATGGTGCTGGCATTCATTACTTCACCCGAGTATCGATCGCGGTTCGGCCAGCCATAAGCAGAAGGCAGAAGGCAGTAAGCAGTAAGCAGGTTGGCTGGGCGGATGATTACCCCTGCGTTGGCGGAAGGGGCGGGGGCAGTTGGAAACCGCGCCGTAGACTTCTGACTAAGGCAGCCCGATGACGCCCAGCACCTAGTGCTACTTCGCGCGGCGGTGGCTCAGGGCTCCGCACGAACGAGGCGGAAACCGACGATGTTGTCCTTATCTGTTGATAAAAGGAAATACCTTCGCGTAGCCGTAACCGCCCTGGGACCACTCGAAGGATCGGAGTAGCCACCACCGCGTATCACAAATAGTTCTGGAGATGGTTTATCCATCTTATCGTTACCAGGGTAAAGGGCGGCATTGCTGGACGTCCATTCCCACACATTACCGATGAGATCCAAAACACCCCACCGAGAAGACGCGCCTTTGGGATAAGAGCCGACGGATTTCAGAGAAGTCGCATCGAGGTTGGCGTAACCGTTCACCCATTCATTGCCCCAGGGATAGCGTGTGCCTTGCGGTCCATTTCGTCCAGCGTATTCCCATTCCTCTTCCGTAGGTAGCCGATACGTCTTACTATCACGTTTCGAGCGCCAGGCGGCAAAGGTATTAGCATCGGCAAGCGAGACGTTTGTTACAGGCCATTGCTCCTGGCCGGAAGGCGGCTTGCCGTTACTCCAGTTGCTGGGCGGTGTATGCCCGTCCGCTTTAACAAAATCCGCATATTCAGCATTGGTCACCTCCGTTTTGTCCATCAAAAAAGTGGTGACACTTACTGAACGAGCGGGATACTGATTTAAGTCATATGGGTCCGTGGTGCTTACCTCATTGAGCCCCATCAAAAACGTCCCGCCATCGATCTTTCTTAAAGATTCGGGCAACGCGGGAGGAGTAGGCCCCGGGCCAACCGGGGGTGGTG
>JBPCKD010000156.1:0-36839 GCA_051004635.1 Pyrinomonadaceae bacterium | reverse complement strand
GAAAACCTTTCTCTGTCGCGGCTTTCCCCGAGGCGCCCCCCCTCTTGCCCCCCCGGGCACACGCTCGGTTCTGTAAATCTGCGTTCCCTGCCTTTCGTCGCGTTCGTACTTTGCGTTCTTTGCGGTTAAAATCCTTTTCCAAACATACAATTCAAAGAACTAAATATGGAACAAGCAAAAACTCTCGGTGAATTAAGAGCCAGCGGCTACAAGACCGTTTCCGTTAAGGACGAGCTTCGTGCAAACCTGATCAGGAAACTGAAAAGCGGCGAAAAACTCTTTCCGGGCATTGTGGGCTACGATGAAAGCGTAATACCCCAGCTTATCAACGCGATCCTCGCGAAACACAACACAATTCTTCTGGGACTACGCGGACAGGCGAAGAGCAGGATCATTCGTCAACTCACTGAATTGCTGGATGCACAGATCCCGGTGATCGCAGGTTCTGAAGTAAACGACGATCCCTTTCATCCCATCTCCGCATATGGCCGCAGGACTCTCGATCTGCAGGGCGACTCGACGCCAATCGACTGGATTGGTCGCGATTCCCGTTTTGTGGAGAAACTTGCAACCCCCGATGTAACCATCGCCGACATCATCGGCGACGTCGATCCGATTAAGGCTGCCAAGGGCGGGCATCTGCTCAGCGATGAGCTAACGATCCATTATGGTCTGCTGCCGCGCGCCAACCGCGGGATTTTCGCAATCAACGAATTACCCGATCTCGCCGGCAAGATTCAGGTGGGCCTCTTCAACATCATGCAGGAGGGCGATGTGCAGATTAAGGGTTACCCGGTCCGTCTGCCGCTTGATGTGATGCTCGTCTTTTCGGCCAACCCTGAAGATTACACAGCGCGCGGAAAGATCATCACGCCACTGAAGGATCGGATCGGCACCGAAATCATGACTCACTATCCTGCCGAACTGCAGACCGCTGTTGAGATCACACGCCAGGAAGCCTGGGTAAGCCGCGACGGCTTTGATATTTCTGGTATTTCCAATCAGCGAGTGCATATTCCCGACTTTATCCGCGAGACCGTCGAACAGATTGCGTTCGAGGCGCGTGACGATAATCGAGTTGATAAGCATTCCGGAGTTTCGCAGCGCATGCCCATCACGGTTATCGAGTCAATGGTCTCCAACGCCGAGCGGCGCGCTCTGCTCACTCATGAAGAAGAGATTGTGCCGCGCATCTCCGACATTTACGCTGCGATTCCTTCGATGACCGGAAAGATGGAACTCGAGTATGAAGGTGAACAGATTGGCGCTAATCGAATCGCGAAGGATCTAATCAAACGCGCAACCGGAGAAGTCTTTGAAGGTTACTTTGTAGGAATTGACTTCGCACAGACGGTGCAATGGTTCGATCAGGGAAACAATCTGCGACTGGCAGATACTGCGTCGGCAAGAGAATGCGCGAGGCTGCTCGAAGCCGTGCCTGAGTTGATAGACACTTCGCTTATTCCGTTTGACTTCAAAAAGTTGGACCAGGCGCAGCTCGTGGCTGCGTGCGAGTTTGTGCTTGAAGGTCTCTACGCTCAAAACAAGATTAGTCGCAACGAAGAAGGCGGCTATACGGCGGTGACTAAAGCAAAGAAAGATCGCCGCGGGATGATTTACGACGATCTTACGGAGACGGGGAAATACAGTTAAGGCCACAGATGAACACGGATAGTCACGGATTTAAGCACGGAGAAATAACTCAGAAGATCATTAGAGTCTTCTACGAAGTTTACAACGAGCTAGGTCATGGGTTTCTGGAGTCGGTATACGAGAAGTCACTAGAGGTCGCGTTGAACTCGATGGATATTAAGGTACGCCGACAAATAGAGATACCAGTGTCGTTTCGCGGGCATAAGGTTGGGGATTTTTCAGCTGACATGCTTGTCGAAGATTGTGTATTGCTTGAACTGAAGGCAGCGCGTTCTCTAGACACATCACACACCGCTCAGCTATTGAACTATTTGCGGGCTACAGAAATTGAAGTAGGGTTGCTTTTAAACTTTGGACTCCGGCCTGAGTTCAAGCGCCTCATATTCGATAACCCGCGCAAATTAATCCGTGAAAATCCGTGTATATCTGTGGCCGCTCTTTTGGAACCTGATGATTCGCAATGAAGTTCACTCGCTATTCAAAATTCAAAGGCCTGGATATCTCGTCGCTGAATCTCGGCGACTTGATGGAAAGTCTGTCCGATTCACTGCTCGACTCGGGCTACGACGACGATTACTACTGGACGCGCCAGCGCAGTCCTCAGGACACATCACTCGATGCTTTGCGACGCGCGCTGCTACAAGCGCTGATGGACCAGCGCCTGCTTGATCAGCGTCAGGTCCAGGAGATGCTTGCTGATAATGAAGGCAAGTTTAAAGGCTCGCTGCTGGAAGAGATGCTCAATCAGTTAATCGAGAGGCTGGTAGAGGAAGGCTATCTTAAACTCAGCGAAGAACCCGCGCAGCAGCCTGGGCGGCGGCGGGAGGGGCCGGGAATGGGCAGGCCCGAAGTTTCAGAGCCTCTGCCGCGCAACGTTAAATTTGAAGTCACTGAAAAGGGCCTGGATTTTCTTGGTTACAAAACGCTCAGAAACCTACTCGGAAGTTTGGGAAAGAGCGCGATGGGCAGACACGATACGGCGTATCTTTCCACCGGCGTGGAAGCTGCGGCGGCCAGCAAGCCTTACGAGTTTGGCGACACCATCAATCTCGACGTGAATACAACTCTGCTGACAGCTATTCAACGCGAAGGTCTTAGCGTGCCGCTCAATCTCGAGTACAGCGATCTGCACGTTCATCAATGCGACTACCAATCATCATGCGCCACGGTCGTGATGCTCGACTGTTCGCATTCGATGATTCTCTACGGCGAAGATCGTTTTACCCCGGCGAAAAAAGTTGCCCTCGCGCTGGCACACCTGATTCGCACTCAGTATCCCGGTGATTCTTTGAAGATTGTCCTTTTCCATGACAGCGCCGAGGAACTTCCGCTGGCAAAACTCGCGACCACCCAGGTTGGTCCATATCACACCAACACTGCCGAGGGCCTCCGGCTTGCGCGCCGCGTCCTGCAATCGCAGCGCAAGGAGATGAAACAGATCGTGATGGTCACGGATGGGAAACCAACGGCATGTTTTGTTGATGGCGTAGGACAGGCATTCCTGCCTGTCCCGCGCAGACCGACCGTCGACTCTGCGGGAGGCAAGGCAGCAGGCAGGATGCCCGCGCCCCCAGGGCGCCGGCTTTACAAAAACTCAATGGGCGGAGATCCCTTTGTAATGGAGGCCACCTTCAAAGAGGTCCAGGCCTGCCGTAAAGCCGGTATAATGATTAATACCTTTATGCTGGCGAGTGACTTTTATCTGGTAGAGTTTGTTAAGCAAATGACTGCCATGACCAACGGCAAAGCCTACTTTGCAAATCCGGGCAATCTTTCGCAGTTTGTTTTGATAGATTTTCTTCGACGACGGACCAGCCGTGTTCGTTGAGTCAAGCGCTCATGCTTGTCTTCCCAACTGCTGAATGGAGGCGGCTTGGAATCAAGCCCTAAAGTAAAACGTCATCAGACAGGCCGCGTTCTCACCGCATACCTTATCCTGATCGTCAGTTTGCTCCTCACCCTGGTTGTGGCTTCCTATTTGGACAAACGCTTCTTGCCTTACACCGTGGCGAGCGTTGCGCTGATAAGCTTGCTGCTCTTTTGCCTGGGCCACTTACAAACACGCGCTGCCGCTGCCGCTGAACTTTCAGCGACCAAGCTTCGCCTTTCTGAAGCGACGATCAGAAAAACTCTCGAAGAGCGTGTACGCGCGGAAGCAGCAGTCAAAGAGAGCGAGGAGCGGTATCGCGAACTGGTGGAGAATGCGAATGACATTGTTTTCACCCTCGATCTTGAAGGCAATGTCACTTCAATGAATAAGGCTGTGGAGTCGATCACGGGTTACTCTCAGACCGAACTGATCGGAATGAACATGGCGGATTTTCTCACTCCGGCATCGACCGGCAGCGCTCGTCTCATGACGGAACGGAAACTCGCCGGCGAAGAACGCACTAACTATGAAGTGGATGTTCGAGCAAAAGACGGTCACATCTTTACCCTTGAAATAAGCAGCCGGTTGGCATTGCAGCAGGGGAAACCGGTCGGTGTGCAGGGCGTTGCTCGCGATATCACCGCCCGCCGCCAGGCTGAAGAAGCGTTGCGCCAGGCTGATCAGCGTGCATTGTCCGAGTATGAACGCCTGCTGGAAAGGATTGCCGGGCTCGCTCAGACGTTGGGGACAGCGCGTGATCGGGGGGTAATCTTTTGGGGACTAAAAGAGTTCACGCTGTCGTCGGTTCCCTGCAACCGACTTTTCGTTTCACTCTATGATCCTCTTCGCGACGTTCGCACCGCTTGCTACGGCTGGGCGGACGGGCAGGAAATCGATACGTCAGAGCTACCGCCTATGCCGGTTAGCTCTATTGGTCCAAATAATCGTGCCGTCATGACGAATCAGGTAATCATAACTAACGATTACCTGACTGAGACTCTCGGTTATCCCGCCATGCTGGTGGGACCTGACAATGACTTGAGACCGCAATCATCCCTTTCCGTGACGATGTCTGTGATGGGCCAAATCGTGGGCACGATTGAAGTGCAAACTTATGAGCGAGCTGCTTATCGTGCTGAACATGCAACCGCGATGCGCATGGCCGCAAACTTGACTGCGGTCGCGATTGAAAATTTTGGACTGCTCGAACGCGAGAGTAGCGCAAGAGCCGGCGCGGAAGAATCGAATCGCCTGAAGGACGAGTTTCTGGCAACCGTTTCACATGAGCTGCGCACTCCTTTGACGGCGATCCTTGGTTGGTCGCGAATGCTGGAGGGCAGCGCTCTGGACAGCGCCATGGCAGCTCGGGCAATTGAGACTATCAAGCGAAACGCTAAGGCTCAGGCTCAGATCATAGACGACATTCTTGATGTCTCCAGAATCATTACCGGCAACTTGTATCTGGAACTGCATCCGATAGAGCTCGAGTCGGTGTTGGATGCAGCGGTCAACGTTGTGCGCCCGACGGCTGAGGCGAAAAATATCCGCATCGACCTGAATCTCGATCAGGAGCCTGTAACGGTGTCCGGCGATACAAACAGATTGCAGCAGGTCTTTTGGAACCTTCTTTCAAACGCCGTCAAGTTTACGCCTTCAGGGGGTCAAGTAACTGTCCATCTTCGCCAGGCTGAATCGCAGGTGGAGATTGAGGTGACTGACACAGGACCAGGAATCAGGTCGGACTTTTTACCATTCGTGTTTGATAGATTTCGTCAGGCAGACAGCACATCCACGCGTCGACACGGCGGGCTTGGCCTCGGGCTGGCCATCGCGCGACACCTGATTGAAATTCACGGAGGCACTATTGAAGCGAGAAGCAATGGAGAAGGCCAGGGCGCCACGTTTACCGTCAGACTCCCCTCAGTGGTATCGATAGTCGAATCGACGTTGCCTCCAGACTTTTATGAAGAGCCACCTGAAAGCCAGAAGCTCTTATCATCGTCCGAGATACTAGCCGGCCTGCACGTGCTGGTCGTGGACGACGATGAAGATACTTTGGAACTACTTAGCGCTGCGCTCAGAAACCGAAGCGCCCAAGTTACTACCGTAGGTTCGGCGGCTGAGGCTATTGAGGCAATAAGGGCCTGCAGGCCTGATGTTCTGGTTTCTGACATAGCCATGCCGGGTGAGGATGGTTACCAACTCATTCAACAGGTATTAGCGCTGGGCGTTACACCAGGAATCGCAGCCATCGCCATCACTGCCTACGCCCGGGAAGAGGACAAAGAGAGAGCCCTTTCGGCCGGCTACCAACGCTATCTGTCCAAGCCAATAGAACTTGGTGAGTTCATCTCCGCAGTAGCCGAAGCAGCTGGAAATGGGAACGTGAGCCAATCGTAGCAGGAGCACGACTGGTTTATCAGAACCGGGAGCCGTAGCGACCGGGTCGAAGCTGCAGTAGCCGAATTGTGAGGGACGTTTTTTCACCGCATGCTAGAACACAAAAAATACACCATCGAAGAACGTGTCCGCTGGGGCGACGTCGACGCCGCGCGCATTATCTTCTATGGCGCTTACATTCGTTTCTTTGAATTCGCCGAGACGGAATTGTTCCGCTCGGTGGGATTGCCATACAGCGTCATGTTTGACGAGCTTGATGTGTGGCTGCCACGCGTTCATCTCGAATGCGACTTCCATCACGCGGCCCAGTTGGATGATCTGTTGGAAGTGTCAGTCTATGTCGGAAGATTCGGAACTAAGTCGATGCATTTGAATTTCGAAGTCCGACGCAAGGGCGAGGACTTGTTGATTGCGCACGCTCATTTTGTGCTGGCTTCGGTCAGGCGCGACACGTTTGAAACTGTGCCCATTCCGGAGGAACTGCGCACACGTCTCGCACCCTATACAAAGCCGACGTGTTAGTGTGGACGTAAAGATCGGCCCCGGCAACGTCAACTCCTTGGAGTGCGGTGACCTGTCAGCGCTTTGGCCGGCGGCGGCCCGGCGCCGCCTTTGGCTAGCACGGCATTAACTAACGAAAGCTGCGACAAGTCGCAGCGGGCCAAAGCGCCGACTGGTCGGCGCACTCCAAAGAGTTGAATCGGTTCCTCAAAGCTATGAATGAAACTCAGGACCAAAATGCTGCTAATGATCTCGACGAGAAGTCTGTAGATCGTAATCCGCTGACGTTATTTCGGCGATGGTTCGACGAGGCTATTGCTTCGGGCTCGCGTCTTCCGGATGCGATGGCACTGGCGACCGCCACGAAGGAAGGAAAACCTTCAGCTCGGATGGTGCTGCTGAAACAGGTGGACGACGACGGATTCGTCTTCTATACAAACTACAACAGCCGGAAGGCCCGGGAACTTGACGAGAACCCCTATGCAGCTTTGGTCTCTTACTGGGTGGGGCTTGATCGACAAGTGCGGGTTGAGGGCACTGTGGAGCGAGTGTCCGCCGCGGAGTCAGACGAGTACTTTCGCACACGGCCGCGTGAGAGCCAGTTAGGCGCGCTGGCTTCGCCACAAAGCGAAGTGATCGAAAGTCGAGAGTTCTTAGAGCAGCGTTTCCGCGACTTTGAGGGGATGTTTCGCGACCTGACCGTTGCGCGCCCGGCGCATTGGGGTGGTTACCGGCTCAAGCCTGAGCTGATCGAATTCTGGCAAAACCGTTCAGGCCGGCTGCATGATCGCATCCTCTACGAACTGCAAGCAGATGGTTCATGGAGTATTAAGAGGCTCGCTCCCTAACAGCGGCTTCATCACAACTCGCTCGGGGATGATGAATGACTGCGAATGAACTCCGCGGCCTGCGATAAAGAAGCTCGTGCTTCGGGAACAATGCCGTAGAGCATTTGCCAACAATGAAATAAATCGCAGGAATCATCTAAGACACAAACGCCCCTGGCTTGCTTGATTTTCTTATCCACTCGGCAAGCGTCGTCTCGCAATAACTCTTTCGACCCCACTTGCAACAGAAGCGGAGGCAGACCGCTGAGGTCTTCAATCAGGGCCGGCGAACCATAGAAGGCTTTTGGATCCAGTGGAGATAGATCACCGAGGCAGGCCTTGGAAAAGTCAGTAATGTTCTCCTTGAAAAACATTGCGCAGCTTTCATACTCGCACGACCCGAGGCCCGCAAGGTCGGCCCACGGAGAGAAACATACGACAGCCGCCGCTAGCTTCTGATTGTCACCACTAGCTCGTGCTTCGTCTCGCAACCGCAGGAGAGTTCCGAGCACCAATCCCCCACCTGCCGAATCTCCAGCCAGAGAGAGTGCGTTGACAGGCACGCCCTGTTCGAGCAGCCACTTATAGCTGCGAACCGCGTCGTCCAAAGCTGTGGGAAAACGATGCTCGGGCGCAAGGCGGTAGTCGAGGCTGAAGACGCGGTTGTTACTCAGGCGTGCGAGAGCCGCGGTGATTGGGCGATGGGTGGCAGGCGAGCACGCGACGTAACCGCCACCATGCACGTACAGGATTACACCTTGATTCGGGTTCTTAGATTCGACCCACTCGCCCTTCACACACTCGCCGTTTACACCCCGCTCACAGACTGGCGATATGCAGAGACCCCGAGTACTGAACCACTGAAACAATCGCGGCGTTCCCAAAAGCCGACGTGCCCTACGAGCGAGAGCATCATCGTCTTCTCCCCATTTGCGGCGCCGGATGACGGTCCGAATATATGCAGCGACTAATCGTGACTGCCAACTGCTCATAGCATCTCGATTCGAAATGGAGGGTTTGATCCGCGAAATCAGTTTGGGCCTAACGCTTCTTAAATGCTGCTTCCAGTAGTCTCGAAAAGCCCGCAGTCGCGGAAGGGACTCTCGATCTTTCTCGCGATTAGCAGCCTCTTGCTTCCCGTGAAGTCATTCGTGCGGCAGAACGCGGGAATAGCCTAACCATCGCGGCAGATTCTCCTCACACCAACGACGATAGTCCTCCATCGTGTCAAACGAACGGTATGAAGCGTCATCCATAACGGGCTTATAGGTGTCTTAATGAATGAATAATTCAAACGAGTCTTGAGCGGTCGGCGAGCCGCGGCTTCAAATTCCTCGAGCCATTCCCGCGGAATGCTGTCAGTCATAATGCACCTCTCAGAGTGGTCGCAGCGCGCGTCGCGCAAGCTTCTTCTTCAGACCCACATAACCCTGCTCCCCGGCAACGAGGTCGCCAAGGACTTTCTTAATACCCCGATGGCCTTGCGCAAACTCAATCATTCTTTCCGTAAAAGGGGCGCCCCAGAAGTTTCCATAGAAGCGCCGTCGCATTTGTGCAGCACGCCTCAGTTCCCCGCCAAAATCTTCACGCCAGCGTTTCTCATATTCCTCCGCCCGGCCTTCAAGGAACGCCTCGGCAAAAAGTTCCGCCGAGCGCAGCGCGTAGTAGATTCCTTCGCCAGTGACGGGATCCGCAAAGCCGGCGGCGTCACCGAGTAAAGCCCAGCCTTCGCCGCACACGCGCCGCTTGTCCCAGGTCTGATCCCCGAGACCCGGGATGCGCGCCGCGTAACGTTCAGCCAAGGCCCGCAGGTTTTGCTCTATAGGCCCTACGTCGGAAGCCACGGGCCTTTGTGAGTTCTGCCAGATGTTTTTCTTCCTGTTTTCGCTGCCGTCTTCGCGCTGTTCGTAGTAACCAATCATGAACTGCCACAAGAGCTGGTCAAGAGCCTTATGCTCAAACGCGTCCTGAGTTGTGGCAATGCCAAACGAGATATGGTCCAGCCGCGGGAACGCCCATGCGTAACCCACCCACTTGGGAAGAAAAGCAATCACGGTCGGCGCATCTCCCTGGTGAGGCAGCGGGGCTCGATACCCAAATGCGACTTCCATGTCAGAAGCCTCCAGCGGACCCGCTAACTTTTTCGCGATGGCGCTGTTTGCCCCGTCAGCGCCTACCAACATTTTGCCTGACCATTCGCCGCCGCCGCCGCTGCGAAGTTTCCAACTACTCCCACCAATATCGCCCGTGTCGACTCGCGTTATTCCCCTGGCCGTGATTTTTTCGAATACGACTTCGGCGCCGGCATCTCGCGCGAGATTGCGGAGATAGGAATCAAAGGCGACGCGCGAATAGATGGCGAACGGCTCGTCAAGCTTCATGTGCAACCGCTTGCCGGACGGTGAATACATCTCCAACTCATTGACTGTGCGCCCAACGGCGTTTAGTAGATGTGGCCAGGCCTTCAGCGCTTTGGCGGTCACACCACCACCACAGGCTTTAGGTTCACCTTCGGGCCGACCATCAAACAGGGCCACCACGGCGCCGCCCCTAGCCAGTCGTTCGGCGGCAAACGAGCCCGCAGGCCCGGCTCCAACAATCAACACATCAAACTGTTTGGTCGTCATGGAATTGAGTGGTTCTGAAGAGCAACCTGAAGGCTACCACCCCACGCGGGCTGCGGCGTTCCCCGGGTTGTACTCTGAACTACGTCGTGCCGTTCGATCATGAGTTTAAGAGTCGAGACTCTGAAGGAGCAAGCTGACCGTGCTCTCAGCTCCTTGTGCTTTCTACCAAGATAGTTGGTAGTGAGTCAGTTTAGCGAAGCTTGGCTGTTACAGAACCGAGTAGCTTTGCTAACGTCAAACTGACGCACTACGTGATAGACGGCTAGTCAGGAGAAGGGCTATTGATGTGGTAAGATGCGGCCGTTCCCAAGAAACGGATGACAGTAAGTGTCTGGCCTCCGAGCTTTGAGTCCGGCCGCTTAACATCTCATGAGTTAATTCTCGTCAACGCATAACTCGAGCTCGGGTTATGACTGTTGCCGGAGGGATCCATGGGAAACGAATGCGCCATAGTTTTCTCCGGTATCGCTCCTCACCCGCCGATTATGGTTCCTGAGGTGGGCGGGGAAGCTATCGAAGACGTACGGGGCTCAATCCGTGCGATGGCGGAATTCACCCGGCGCATCATCGAGAACGAGGCTGAAACGGTAGTTCTCGTCTCGCCTCACGCTCCGCTCGATCCACATGCTTTTGTCGCATATCAAACGCCACTGCTTTATGGCGACTTTGCAGACTTTCGCGCGCCTACTACAAAAGTTGAATTTCCCTTGGATGACGAGCTGCTCCGGGCGATAAAGAAGGCGGCGACTCAAGAAGATTACGCAGTCACCCCTCTCAAAAACCACGATCTCGACCATGGCACGGCTGTGCCACTTTACTTTCTACATCGGTATGGTTGGAGTGGGCGAGTAATCGGTCTGGGTTACAGTTTTCTTTCCAATGAAGACCACTTAAAGTTTGGGGCTTGTATAAGGCGGGCGATTGACCAAGTGGGGCGTTCCGTGGCTTTCATTGCCAGCGGCGATCTGAGTCACCGGTTGAAGCCGGAGGCGCCGGCCGGCTACAACCCCGCCGCTCACGCCTTTGATGATCAAGTTGTCGATGCAATTCGTCATAACTCGCCCGAACTCATTATCGAAATCGATCAGGATCTGCGACGCCTCGCCGGTGAATGCGGGTACCGCTCTATGCTTGTGGTCCTGGGTGCCACTCGAAAACTACCGAGCGCTTCTGAGGTTTTACACTATGAAGCGCCATTCGGAGTCGGTTACCTGGTGGCTCAACTAACCAACGCAAACGCAGAGGATAGGACCAGGCAATGGGATCTATCTTCTGACCGCGCCGCCGAAGGGAATCCGTCTGTGGATTTGCCATCCCTCGCTCGGCAGGCAGTTGAAACATTCGTGATCACTGGAGAGGAGCTTTCAATGCCTCCTGTCTCCGGCATACTTTCGGCACGTGCCGCCTGCTTCGTTTCGATCAAAACGCTGGCCGGGGATTTGAGAGGTTGTATTGGAACGATTGAACCGGCGAAGGAAACTTTGGCGGAGGAAGTGATCATGAACGGTGTAAACGCCGCCAGCCGCGATCCTCGATTTAAGCCGGTCTCAGCCGACGAACTCGCGAGTCTGCGATATTCGGTTGATATTCTGGAAGCGCCAGAGCCCGCCACATTTGAAGATCTTGATCCTGCGATTTATGGAGTTATTGTTGAGGATGAATCAGGTGTGTTTCGCGGACTGCTGTTGCCGGACATTGAAGGCGTGGATACCGCCGCGAGACAGGTCGAGATTGCCGCGCGCAAGGCTGGCATTCCGCCGGGGAAACCACTCAAGCTATCTCGTTTCCTTGTACAGCGCTTCCGTGAAGGAACTAAATAGGACGACCTATAGGACTTATAGGACTTATAGGACCTATTAACTCCTGCTACACGTCCAGGTTGCGCACATCGAGTGCATTGTCCTCGATGAATTTGCGTCGCGGCTCCACCGCATCTCCCATCAGCACCGTGAAAATCTCGCCGGTTTCCACCGCATCTTCAATTCTGACCTGCAGCAGAGTTCGCTTTTCCGGGTTCATAGTTGTTTCCCAGAGTTGCTCAGGATTCATCTCGCCCAGACCTTTGTAACGCTGGATTGAAAGATCCTTCTTCGCGGCCGCGAGCACTTTCTCGAGCAGCTCCTCCCGGGTTGAAATCTCTTCGCTGGTTCCATTCGTCCCCGTGATGAAGGGTGGCGCCAGTTTGTCTTCAAGCGCCATGAAAAGTTCCACGGCCTTTTGAAATTCTACAAAGCTGGCAAAGTTCCAATCGATCGCCATGTTGAGTCCGGAGGTAGTTGTTGTTTCTATCTCCCAGAGGCCGTGTTCTTCATCGGATGACAGTTCTGTTTTGAAACCAGCCTTAGCGACCACGCCTTCAACTTTCGCCATCAGATCGCTATTTTGAAAAACAGTGCGCAGCGTAGCTCCTTCTTTCCGCAACACGCCCTTCTTTCCGGCGAAAGCCTCCAGCAACGTGTCCAGCAGGTGAGCATCACCACCCAGACGACGCGCGGCTTTTTCGCTGTAGCGCTTCAGGTCCACCAACTGTTCCAACGATCGGGCCAACTCCTTACCTTCGATGTCCTGGTTGGCGCCCACCGACTTGACGGTCATGTCCGCGGTTGCCATACGCATCAGGTAGCGAACCATCAGGCTTTCGTCTTTGATGTACTCTTCCTTCTTACCACGCTTGACCTTAAACAGCGGCGGCTGTGCGATGTAGACATATCCCCTCTCAATCAATTCCGCCATTTGACGATAGAAGAAGGTAAGCAGGAGTGTTCTGATGTGGGATCCGTCGACGTCGGCATCGGTCATTAGAATAATTTTGTGGTAACGCAGCTTGCTCGCATCAAAATCTTCTTTGCCGATTCCTGCACCCAACGCGGTGATCAAGGCTTTGATTTCGCTGTGGCCCAGCATCTTGTCGAAGCGCGCCTTTTCGACATTCAGGATCTTGCCCTTCAACGGCAGGATCGCCTGGTTCTTCCGATCCCGGCCCTGCTTTGCCGAGCCACCTGCCGAGTCGCCCTCAACGATGTAGATTTCAGATAACGCCGGGTCCTTTTCCTGGCAGTCGGCAAGTTTCCCCGGAAGCATTGAGCCGCCCAAGGCCCCCTTACGGACAATCTCTCTGGCTTTCCTGGCAGCCTCGCGCGCCCTGGCCGCGTCCACGGATTTGCCGACAATCTTTCGCGCCACCGTGGGGTTTTGTTCGAGATACTCGGTCAGACGCTCGTTTAGAAACGACTCCACTGCACCCTTTACATCTGAATTGAGCTTGCCCTTGGTCTGCCCTTCAAACTGCGGCTGCGGGAGTTTTACAGAGATGACTGCTACCAAACCCTCGCGAACGTCGTCGCCGGTGAGCGATGTCTTGAAGTTTTTCGCCAGTCCAGATGATTGCGCGTAAGCATTTATGGTTCGTGTGAACGCGGATCGAAATCCCGAAAGATGCGAGCCACCATCTACCGTGTTGATGTTGTTCGCAAACGAATAAACCTTTTCGTCATATGCGTCGTTGTATTGAATGGCCACTTCAATCGAGAGGGCGTCGCCTTCTTTCTCAAAGTAGAGAGGCTTGTCATGAAGCGTCGTCTTATTCTTGTTCAGATGCTTAACGAACTCAGCGATGCCACCCTTGTAGTAAAACTCGTGAGACTTCTCCGGCTCTTCGCGCTCATCCTTGATCGTTATGCGAATGCCTTTATTGAGAAAAGCTTTTTCTCGCAAGCGCTCTGATAGTTTGTCGAAACTAAAGATAGTGTGATCAAAAATTTGCGGGTCAGGCTTAAAAGTGATCTTAGTTCCGCGTCTCTTCGTTTTCCCAGTATGCTCCAGACGCGCAACTGCAATCCCCCGAGCATAGTCTTGTTCGTAAGTCTTGGCGTCTCTCCAGATTTCCAGATGAAGTGTTTCAGAAAGAAAATTAACGCAGGACACACCCACGCCATGCAGACCGCCTGAAACTTTGTAGGCGTTGGAGTCAAACTTCCCGCCCGCATGAAGCTTCGTCATCACCACTTCCGCCGCAGACTTCCGCTCTTTCTTCATCTCATCGACGGGAATGCCACGACCGTTATCGACCACTGTGATGGAATCGTCGAGATGAATGGTGACTTCCACCGTGTCACAGTAGCCAGCCAGCGCCTCGTCGATAGAATTATCGACAACCTCATAGACCAGATGGTGAAGACCCATCTCACCGGTGGAACCTATGTACATTGCCGGCCGTTTTCGTACCGCCTCTCGACCTTCCAGGACCGCGATTGAGGACGAATCGTAGGCCTGAGTTTTCTTTCCTGTAATAATTCCTGCTGTTGACAATTCCTTCTCCTTCTTGCTCTTCAACAAATCGTCTGTGTCTTCGACATCCATTGCCATATATCGCAAATGCGTTTCTAAATTGGTAGGCTCCTGGATAGTCTCAGTCCAGAGCCGCCACAGCCGAGAAAGTGCTTTTATTCAAATCCGCCGGCACTGCCTCGCCCTGAACGATCTCTTGTACGTTTGCTTTTGAAAGGAACCCTTCGAGATGGCTTCGCTTCGATGTGGTAATGAATGTCTGAGTGCGGCCTTCAAGATACTCCAAAAGACTTCTTATCCTTTTTTCATCCAACTCCGCATCGACATCGTCGACGAGGAAAAGTGGATAATCATTGTGGCAGGAATTATACACTGAAATTGCCGCTAAGTCTAATAGTAACAATGCACTACGCTGCTGACCTGAGCTGCCGTAAACGCGCATTTCCCGGCCTGCTAAATGGATGCTCAAGTCGTCACGGTGGGGTCCCACTAACGCCCTGCCGGACGCCACTTCTGACTGCAGGCGTAGTTGTAAACGGGCTCGCAAAAGGGCTTCGTAATCATCAAGCTCACCCTTGCCCTCCAACGACGAAGCGTAGCGAATCTGTAGTTCTGCCGGTTCAAAGAGAGTGCGCTCGAGTGCGTTATTTATTCGCTCCGTATAGTCCGTTCGGGCTTTGTGTATCTTTGCACCTAAACGGGCTAGTTGTTCGTTCCAGGGCGCCAATAGATCTTCGGTTTCTTCTATCCGGATTTCGCGCTCGGCGGCGTCCTGGAGGATCCGGTTTTTCTGCTTGATTACTTTGTTGTAGTCGGAAACGGTTTGCACGTACGCCGGCCTTAATGAAGCGACGCCTCGATCGATAAAATGCCGTCGCGCTTCTGCCGCTCCCCTAACCACCTCGAGCTGGTCCGCGGTAAAAGCAAACACTTGCAGCAGCCCAAGGTATCTCGCGAGTTGTTCTCGCTTTCCGTTTACCCAAATTGCCTTGGTGTTTTCCTTCAGCGTTACTTCCAAATCCCTATGAACATCTAGTCCTGTTGAAACCTGCCCAGCAATGGAAGCAGTCTGCTCCCCGAATCTGATCGATTCCTGGAGACGTTGTGTGCGAAATGATTTGGTTCGAGAAAGAGTGTGGATGGCTTCGAGCCAGTTGGTCTTACCCTGACCGTTGTGGCCATGGATGATGTTTAATCCCGGTCCCCAAAATATCTTGCCGCTTAGATTTCGGAAATTGTTTACTTCGACAAACTCGAGAATCATCAACAGATTTTAGCATACGAGATGAGTTCAAATACCTCCGCAGATTACGCAGATACAGCGATTAAGAAACACCGAGATGCTTTTCTCGGTTATCGTTGCCATGTGCAAACTATCCAAAAGCCCGAGACTTCTAACACCGAAACCCTTGATGTGGGCCTCGTTGGCTTTTAGCAGCCAAGAATTTTCTGTTCAGTGAGTTTCTCTAACATGGCAAAACCCCTCCACATCCGGGGACAAACGTCGACCAATTGTCAGCGAGGCAGTTGTGTTAATGGAGTTGGCTTAATGCCGGTCAGGGAAGATGAGATGCTGATGTTTTAGGACTCAAGCATTAAGTGCCCGCGTTAGATATCGCTGCAGATCTGCTCGGAGTGTCCGGAACTAGAAGCGGCGGTCGGCTGAAATAGAACTCTAATTCCGAAGGACATTAATAATAATGAGCAACTGACTTGAGTGTCACGTTAGATCCGCATGGGCATTACGACGTACTTGTAGTCGTAATCGCCGCCCTCCGCAGGTCGGAGTTGGGCCTGGGAGTTTCCATCCTTAAACTCGAAGGCCACGGCGCCGTCTCCAATTACATTTAGGAAATCTTGCAGATATTGAGCGTTGAAGCCAATGTCTGTTTCCTCGCCTGTGTAGTCTGTCTGAACTGTTTCGCTTGCTTCGCCTTCTTCCGCGTTCTGCGAGCTTATTACCAACTGATTGTGTTCCAGGTGAAAACGAATGGCGTGGGAGCGCTCATCCGACATCAAGGCTACGCGCCTGATGGCCGCATTCAAAAGGGCGCCATCAAACTGAATCGACTTATCGTTGTTTTTGGGCATCACCATGTCGTAGTTGGGAAACTGACCATACAACATGCGTGAAATCAATAGTCGTGGGCCAACTTCGAAGAAGATGTGGTTGCCGTCCATTCCTAAACTGATATCGCCATCATAGCCGGCAGTAAGCTTGGTTAACTCGGCCAGCGTCTTGCGCGGAATCAAGGTGTCGATTGAGTCGCTGCCGTTTTTCGAAACTCCTTTTCGCTCCACGTAAGCCAGGCGGTGACCGTCTGTGGTGACCATCTTTGCTCCCGTGTCATCGAGAATGAACTTGGCGCCGGAGAGTGTGTACCTCGACTCTTCCTGTGTGATCGCGAAGATGGTTCGGTCAACAAATACCTTCATGATACTGGCTGAAATTTTTGTTGGAGTCGATTTGGAAGAGGGTACTTCGGGAAAGGCGTCCTTAGCCACGCCAACCATCTTAAACTTTGTCTTGTCACAGGTTACCGTTACCCAATCGTTATCTTCTTTTTTGAAGGTTACGGGAGCATCGGGCAGCAGCCTGGCTATTTCAAAAAGTTTCCTTGCCTGTACGCAGATGGAGCCCGGAGTAGAAATATCAGCATCCGTGTCACATCGAATGGTGACGTCCAGATCGGTTCCGGTGAGCCGGATATTATTCTCTCCAACATTCTCAATGAGAATATTCGAGAGTACAGGGATAGTGTTTTTCTTTTCCACCACTCCCTGAACGAAACTAAGTTCCTTCTGGAGGTTCTGTTTGCTGACGACGAATTGCATGTTCGACTCCTTAAGCTTGGCGCCTTCACTTACAGCCATTGGTTATTTCCTCGTTGCTTTCTACTTCTAATAACTAAAAGTATTTGTATTTATTTCCAGCAGTAGTAGTAGGGCCTGTTGATTTGTGGAAAAACTACTCAACCGCAATTAGAAGCTTGGAATTCGGTGTTGAAAAGACCGTGAATTTAAACCGAGAATAAAACCGCTTCTGTCAATAAGTCTTCTCCGGTGGCAAACATTCTATTCTTTCACAGGCCTACTTCCAAACAACTTGTGGACGGTTTCGAAGTCGCCCAGCGTTTCTCGACTTCATAGTAGATAAGGGCTCAGGAAAAGCTGTGGACAACAATGGCTTTGCACAGAAAGGGATCATTCCACCCGTTATCAGAACCGGGAGCGGTAGCGACTGGGTTACTGACCCAAAGGGACCGCGTTTGACCCTTTTTGCCACTAAGTGTTCACCAAATGGGACCCGGTCGCTACCGCTCCCGGTTCTGATACCAGGCCTGGACAACTGCTTTTATTTTTGCAGACCCTCTGCCATGTCGAGCAGCAACCTTTGGAAACTTGTATCAGCAGAAGTTAACGATTGGATCTTCTCAACGGAGTGAATGACCGTCGTGTGGTGCTTCCCGCCAAAAGCACGGCCAATTTCCGGATAACTGTGCTTCGTCAGTTTTTTGCAAAGATACATTGCGATCTGACGCGGAAAAGAAAACTGCCGCGAGTTGTTCTTTGACACCAATTGATCCACGCTTAACTTGTAAGCAGTGGCTACCGTTTTTTGAATCTGTTCGATGGTAACAACGCCCGGCTCCTCGTCACTGGCGATGTTTCTAATAGCATCCTTAGCGAGTTCCTTTGAAATAGGTATTCCCCGCAACGATGAAATCGCCACCAACCGTATCAGCGACCCTTCCAACTCTCTGATATTGTTCTTCACTCTACTAGCGATGAAAAGAGCCACATCATCGGGAATAATAAAACCGATCGTTTCAGCTTTGCGTTTAAGAATGGCAACCTTCGTCTCCAAATCAGGAGGCTCTATATCCGCAATTAGTCCCCATTCAAATCGCGAGTGCAATCTTTCTTCGAGAGTTGGTATTTCCCTGGGAGGACAGTCTGAGCTGATTACAATCTGTTTCTGTTGTTCATAAAGAGCATTAAACGTATGGAAAAACTCTTCCTGTGTGCGTTCTTTCCCGGCCATGAACTGGATATCGTCGATCAACAACACATCAACCGAGCGATACTTTTCTCTAAAGCCCTGCGTCTTGTCGTAACGAATCGCATTGATCAATTCGTTCATGAACCGCTCGGAAGATAAATAGGAAAGCTTCAAGTGAGGGTTTCGCTCTTTGATAGCCTGCCCACAAGCGTGCATGAGGTGCGTCTTACCCAGACCCACACCACCGTAAAGATAAAGAGGGTTATAAGTCTTTCCCGGAGCTTCAGCGACAGCAAGCGACGCCGCGTGGGCGAATTGATTGCAGGAGCCTACGACAAAACTATCAAAGGTGTACTTTGAATTCAGTCCGGGTTCAAAAGCGAATTGCTTTGCGGGTGGGGCGCCAACGCTCTTTGCACTTTCAGATAAAATCGGGACCTGGTTCGGGCTATTGGAAGAGTGGCTTGCAACAGCAAGGGCATTCGCCTCTTGAGGCTGGACGTCCTGAACGACTTCCTGAGCGACGACCGGATTAAGACTCTCTCCGGGGAGCACCCAATCGACCGAATAGCCCGCGAGGCTGAGTTCGCCGAAAGACTGATCCATCAGGTTTGCGTAATTAACCTTAACCCAATCTCTGACTACCTGGTTTGGCGCTCGGAGACGAATGAGCCGCCGCGCATTATCAATTCCTTCAAACCGAATGGGGTGAAACCAAGTTTCAAAGCTTTCGCCCTGGAGTTTTGTCTTGATTGTGGAAAGAACATTGTCCCAGAGATTATTTTCCAATAAACCCATCGTTCCCAGTCGGATTTTCCTGAAGCGAACCGTCGTTAGTCACGGGCCCACGTCATGGCAGAAACCAATGTAAAAACTCGGTTCCGGAGAGCTTGTCTTTTGAGACAGAAGCACTGAAGCGAAACGAGCGGAAGAGTTATTCACAGGGTTTTCCTCAGCTTTGTGGAAAACGCCCAAGCCTTAAAGTAAAGCTTTAAGCTTATATTTATCAAGCAGTTACAGGGGATGAGCTTGAACGAGTCGGAGACTAACACACCGTCTCCGTTGGAAGCAAGAGACTGGAAACATAAAACACAGTCGGAGCTATGCCTCCAGAAAAGGTAGAAGCGAGAGCGCGTTTAATGTCGCTATTCGGACATTGTCGAGGCTTCGAAAGAGTTCCAAGAGTTCTATTTCAACGACGAATCTCGCCCGCCCGTTCATAGAGATCGCCTTCGGAGTTTAAGACGCATCTCCGCCTTACGCTTAGGCGACACGCGTGAAGCGCCTATATCGGTTGGAGACGTCGATCCCTGGGTGCCATTCTCCGCCAAATTGGAGAGCCCACAGAGGAACTCCCCTACAAGTTCCGCAAGACAGGAACGCACCCTTTCTTGACATGAGGTCTGGTGGCAGCTAGTCTTACGGTTTTCTTTTTAGGGGAGAATTCCGACTATGTCTAAGAGAACCTTTCAACCGAACAACCGGCGCCGCGCCAAAACGCATGGCTTTAGAGCGCGAATGGCTACAAAGGCAGGCAGGCTTGTTCTGAAGCGTAGGCGTTCAAAGGGACGCCGGCGATTGACGCCTTCTCACTACTAAACTCGGTCGCAGTTCATGACGGCATATCTGCGTGGAAGCCAGGATTTCCAGAAAGTTTATCGGAGTGGCAAGCGTTACGAGGGAGTGTTGATTACCGCATTTGTCTTGCCTAACAACCTGTCTCATAACAGATTTGGCATTACAGCCTCGCGGAAGGCTATCGGCAATGCCGTTCACAGAAATCGGGCCAGGCGATTGCTAAGAGAAACTTTCCGTTTGAAGCAATCATCTTTATGCGGTTTGCTGGCAAATTACGATTGGGTATTTAACGCGAAACGGAGGCTACCGTCCTTAAAAGTGACTGCCGCGATGGAGGAGTTTGAGAGGCTGGTATCGAGAGTAGCTAAGGAAGAAAGTAAGACCCAGACGTTTGGGTGAAGGTCGTGAAGTCATTACTCATAGCATTTATTAGGTTCTATCAACTCGTCATTTCACCTTTTCTGCCAGCGTCTTGCAGATTCTCTCCAACTTGTTCTGAATATGCATCCCAGGCGATTGCTCGTTACGGCGCCCTTCGAGGAAGCGCGCTTGCGTTTCGCAGATTGCTCCGTTGTCATCCATTCAGTGCGGGCGGCTACGATCCAGTGAAGTAAAACTGAGGACCCTAAAGGTTTTCGGCCGAACGATGATTCTGGCCGCCAAGCTAAATGCAACAAAAACGCTTAATAATCGCGCTCTTAATCTCCACCGCGATCCTTTTTCTGTGGAGTTACCTTGTCCCGGTCCAACAACAGAAGCCAAACCCCAGTCCACAGTCTCCATCGCCCCAGGCGTCCACTCCACAACAGACTGTATCGCCTCCTGTTGGCCCAGCAACAGTGCCGTCGCCTGTTCCTGCTGCCTCTCCAATTCCTTCCGCGAACGCCGCACCGCGACGCACGCTTTTGATTAAGACTCCTCTATACGAAGCAAAACTAGATAGCCGCGGCGCGGAAGCCATCAGTTGGATAATCAAAAAGAATAAGGACACCGGACAAGAGATTTATTCAGTTGCGGGAGCAAAGAGTGCTCGGGTGCCGCTGGAGCTCGTGTCCCCCGAAGGTCTAAAAAGAGAGCCTCGAGAAGCACCGTTGCAACTGGTAACCGGCGATGCCGCTGTCGATACTCTTCTGGCCTCGGCGAATTACGCGATAGAAGGCGTTGACCCCGGCACAGGTGACTTCGAGCTGACTTTGGGAGCTGATGAGAAGAAACGAATCTCTTTTGTTCTTCGTGACAGCAGTACGGGTTTAGATGTCGTTAAGACGATAGTGCTCGACACCGCTAGTTACAGCACAGACCTGGAAGTCACAATCAAACGGGGTGACAAGTTAGTTCCACAGGCCAGGGTAAGGGTGGGTCCAAGCATTGGTGATCAGGGCGTAAAGCTCCACACGTTTTATTCAGTGGCCCCTGAGGCCGTGGCTGCGATAGCCGACACGGTGGAGCGCCATCTGCCGCAATCAATCAATGCAAACACGAATTCTCCCGATTATCTGGCGCTGCCGGGACCCGTTGAATGGGCAGGCGTTGGCGATACCTACTTTGCTATGGTCGCCGTCCCATCAAAGAAACTCGACGGGCTGGAGCTACGGACTACCCAGTTTAACTATTCAGGTAACGGCACGCCCGAGAGCAGATACCTAATTACAGCCTGGGTGCCAGTTCCCACTGATGGCTCTCGCACAGTTCTTTATACCGGCCCGAAGGACCACTTCATTCTGCAAGAGGCCAACACCAACATTAGTCAGGCTGTTGGAAGACCAATCGATCTCGAAGGCCTCATCGACTACGGTTGGTTTAGCTGGATGTCGAGACCGCTGGCGGTGCCCATTCTGAAAGCGATCAAGTGGCTAAGCCAGTTAACCGGCAGTTATGGCGTCGCCATTATCTTATTCACCATTGTCATTTACTCACTGTTTTTCCCGCTGAAGTGGCGCTCTTCAAAGTCAATGAAGAAGGCGCAAAAACTTGCGCCCCAAATGAAGGAGCTGCAGGAAAAGATCAAGGGGATGAAACAGAACGACCCGCGCCTGAAAGAGCTCCAGGTCGAACAGCTGCGCTTGATGAAGGAAGGAAATCCTCTTGGGGGCTGCCTGCCTCTGCTCATTCAGATGCCATTTCTTTTTGCACTCTATCGAGCTATCACGATCTCTCTTGATTTTCGACAGGCCACGTTTTTATGGCTGCCAGACCTATCTGCCGGTGATCCCTATCACATCCTCGAGATCTTGATGGCCGGAACAATGATCGTTCTTCAGCTCATTACACCCGCGCCGTCAGCCGACCCCCTGCAGCGAAAGATGATGGCCATCGGCATGCCGATATTCATGTTATACGTCCTTTGGGGTGCCCCCTCCGGGCTGCTACTCTATTGGCTGGTTGGAAACATCGTAGGCTTCAGTCAACAGTTTGTGATTAATAAGTTGACGCAAACTGACGGGGGAGAACCTCCGCCACCAGAGAAGCCCGCCAAAGGGGGCTCGAAGAAGGGAAACGGCAGCCCCCGCGCGGCCACTGCTTGATATAGATTCTGCTTCGGAGCCTTAATAACAATGCCAGAAGACATTTGCGCCAACGCCGGTAGTTTCCTTCAGTCGCTGTTTCACAGCACGGGACTGGAACTTGAAGTCGCCGTTAAGGAAACCAACACAGAGTGCCTACTGGATTTGAGTGGGCCTGACGCAGGCTTATTGCAAATGGAGGGCGGAGAACTTTTGCAGGCGCTCCAGCACCTCCTAAACCAGGCCTTTGGACGCAAGCTCGCTGACGGGCAGCGGCTCGTGTGCGACGTTGAAGGCTTTCGTGCAACTCGCGAAGCCGAACTTCGAGCAATGGCCAAGCTTGCAGCCGACCGGGTCCGAGCGAGTGGAGCCCCATTCGTTTTTGGTGAAATGAACTCCAATGAGCGGCGAATTATTCACCTCACTCTCGCTGAGTCCGCGGACCTCCATACTGAATCAGTAGGAGAGGGATCCGATCGCAAACTAAGAGTTTCGCTCAAACGCCCTGGCCAGTAAACTCTGAAAGCCAGTAAGTTATTGGTCGCTCGATCTCCCTACCCTTTTTACCGCGATGGATACCATAGTCGCAGTCGCAACACCGCCTGGCCGCAGTGCGATTGGTGTGATTAGACTCAGTGGGCCAAGATCGCTCGAGATCATCCGCTCCCTTATTAGGGACGCACAATTCACACCCGAACCAAACCGCGTTGTCTTGAAGAGAATACTGGCCGGGGACTCGGACCAAGTTCTCGACTACACACTCGTCAGTTATTTTGAGCGCCCCCATTCATTTACCGGTGAAGATATGGTTGAGATTAGTTGCCATGGCTCACCTGTGATTCTGCGGCAACTCCTGGATCTGATTCAGAGTTTCGATGCGCGACTCGCTGGGCCCGGCGAGTTCACCATGAGAGCGTGCAGAAACGGAAAGATGAATCTGAGCCAGGCCGAAGCGATTCGCGATCTAATTAACGCGCAGACCAACGCCGCCGCTCAACAAGCCACGCGTCAGCTAAAGGGCGAGCTGTCTGCGGCGTTGCAGCCCTGCAAGCAAGTGCTCATTAACGTGATAGTCAAACTGGAATCTGCGCTTGAATTCGTCGAAGATGATTTGCCGCAGTTCCAACTAGCAGAAACTGAGCGCCAATTAAACGAGGTCCTACGGGCGGTCACAGATCTCGCCTTCACATACGCGAGTGGACATCTGTTACGCGAAGGACTAAAAGTAACTTTGATAGGCCGCCCGAATGTCGGTAAGTCTAGTGTATTCAATAGGTTACTGCGTTCGGACAGAGCTATTGTGACTGAGGTCCCGGGTACAACGCGGGACAGTCTGACCGAGTCAATCAGTTTACAGGGCGTCCCGGTCTCGCTAACAGATACCGCCGGCATCCGGAAAGCGTCCGACAGGATCGAGGAGATTGGCGTCGAGCGCACGCGTAGGGCGATGGCGGACGCTGACCTTCTGTTGGTCGTGATTGATGGCTCAACTGATCTTGAGCCGGAGGACCTGGCGGTTCTATCGCAGGCAAATCAAGCAAAGTACATTGTAGTAGTCAACAAATGCGATCTTCCCCCAGCGGGACTTGATGGCGAACTCAGTCAGCACACGATGGTCCATTTCTCCGCGCTAACCGGGGAAGGACTCGAGCCTCTCACTGCTGCTATACTGGAGCCCTTTGGCAGCGTCGACTCCGAAGCCGTTGGGCTCCTAATTACCGACAGCAGGCATTATGATCTGTTGCGCCGCGCGCAGAGCTCGCTTGAGGAATCGATAACGTTGCTTGGGCAAAATGCCAGCGAAGAGATCATACTCGTTGGCTTGCATAATGCCCTTAAATTCCTGGGGGAGATTACAGGAGAAACAACGGCTGAGGATATCCTCGCACAGATATTCAGCACGTTCTGTATAGGCAAGTGACGATGGTTTTCGACGAAATTTTTGATGTGATCGTGATCGGCGGTGGGCACGCCGGCTGTGAAGCTGCTTCTGCATCTGGACGGCTGGGAGCGCAAACCGCATTGGTGACGCTGAACCTGGATCTCATCGGACAGATGTCCTGCAATCCAGCAATTGGGGGCATTGCCAAAGGACATCTCGTGCGAGAGATTGATGCGCTCGGTGGGATCATGGGCCGCGTCATCGATCGAACCGGGATTCAGTTTCGTCTGTTGAATCGTTCGCGAGGGCCGGCCGTCCAGTCGCCTCGCGCCCAAGCCGACCGCGCTCTCTACAGGACGGAAATGCGAGCCACTTTGGAGAACACTCCAAACCTCCATTTGCGGCAAGGCATGGTTGTCGACCTGCTGGTGCGGAACGAAAAGATCCTGGGGGTGGCAATGCAGGATGGTCGACGTATCAGCGCCGCCGCTGTAGTCATCGCCGCAGGCACGTTCTTGAATGGCCTGGTTCACACCGGTCGACGAACCTATACCGCCGGCCGAATGGGCGAACCAGCTTCAATTGAGTTGGCCGAGGTTTTGAAGAAGTTGGGCTTCCCCGTGGGCAGATTGAAAACGGGAACACCTCCGCGGCTGGACGGTCGAGCGATTAACTGGGATGCGTTTGAGAGTCAAAGCGCGGATGAGCGGCCAGTGGCGTTTTCGTTTTCGACGGATCGCATTGAGCAGCCACAGATCCAGTGCTATATCGGCTATACGACAAATAGTCTTCATGAGGCGATACGGAAAAACCTCCACGAATCGCCGCTCTATTCAGGGCAGATCAAGGGAGTTGGCCCACGCTATTGCCCGTCCATCGAGGATAAAGTAGTCAAGTTTGCCGATAAGGATCGTCACCAGCTCTTCTTAGAGCCCGAGGGTCACGACACGAACGAAGTGTATCTGAACGGCTTTTCGACATCCTTGCCGGCGGGAATGCAGCAGGACTTGGTTAGGATGATTCCCGGTCTGGAGGAAGCGAAGATCATCCGACCCGGCTACGCCATCGAGTATGATTTTGTCGATCCTCGAGAGCTTGGTCACGATTTGCAGAGTCGCCGGATTGGCGGTCTGTTTCATGCCGGCCAGGTAAACGGAACGACCGGATATGAGGAGGCTGGTTGTCAGGGTTTGCTGGCGGGAATAAACGCCGCGTTGCTGGTGCAAGGTCGCCAAAGCTTTCGTTTGAACCGGGAAGAGTCGTACATCGGAGTTCTGGTAGACGATCTGATCCGGCAAGGCGTGGATGAGCCCTACCGGATCTTCACCTCCAGAGCTGAATGTCGCCTCGCGCTGAGGCATGACAATGCGGATGAGAGACTGAGCCGGTATGGTCGAGAAATCGGGCTAGTGGGAGATCGCGATTGGGAACGGTTTAACTACCGACGCGATCGGATCGCCAAGGTTAAGGCTGCCTTGAAAACCACGCGACTAAGAAAATCTGATGCCGCTTATTCGGCGGCTACCGCAAGCGTTTCAAGCGACCTGGGCGACTCGATAAACCTTGCGGACCTTGCTCAACGCCGTGGGATAACTATTGACATGGTGGAGCGACTGCTTCCCACCGACGTGCAAATGAGCACGCGCACTGGCGATTTGGAGTTTGCGTTGGCCGACAACCTCTACGCTGGATACATCAAGACCCAAAAGGTCGCGGTCCAGCGACTGCGTCATCATGACGCCACGCCTATCCCACTAAACCTGAACTTTCGAGCGTTGAACGGGATTTCGCACGAAATGGCCGAGCGCTTGGAGCGAGCTCGCCCGCTGACCTTTGGTGAGGCCAGGAATATCCCGGGACTTACGCCAGCCGCCCTTTCAACCCTCTTCGTGAATGTAAGTACCAGCGCATAAAGACGCCCTCCATGTTTCACGTGTCCCGCCCCCAAAATGGGACACGTGAAACAGTCCTCTCACCGATAAAACCCCATTTCGGGCAGCTCCAGTAGAAACTTTCCTGGCCACATGTTAAGTTAGCCACCCCGGGTTCCCAATAACCTAGCCTGCTACACACAACTGATGGCCAAAACGATCGCAATAGCAAATCAGAAGGGTGGTGTCGGCAAAACCACCACGGCCGTTAACCTGGCCGCTGTGCTGGCGGCTTCAGAGATACCGGTATTGCTTGTGGACTCAGACCCGCAGGGGAATGCGACTTCGGGCGTCGGTATTCAGCGGGGCACGTTTCGAAAGAGTATTTATCATTCGATTGTCTTAGGCGAGCCTATTGAAGATGCTATTTTGTCCACCGAAATTCCTTACCTCGAGGTCTTGCCGGCGAATAAGGACCTGGCTGGTGCAGAAGTGGAGCTTGTCGATATAGAACGGCGTGAATTTCGCCTCAGAAATGCCTTAACCTCGGCAGCCGAAACCTACAAGTACGTCATCATTGACTGTCCACCGTCGCTGGGCCTCTTAACGTTGAATGCACTCACAGCTGCCCAGTCTTTGCTCGTCCCGATTCAATGTGAATACTACGCCCTTGAAGGCGTGACAGAATTATTCGATACGTTGGCGCGAATTCGGCGACTTCATAATCCGACACTCACCATTGAAGGACTTCTCCTTACGATGTATGACGAACGCACCAACCTGTCCACTGCGGTAGCGTCTGATCTGCGCGACTTTTACGGAAGACAGGTTTTCGAAACTGTCATTCCTCGAAATGTCCGCCTGGCCGAAGCTCCAAGTTATGGAAAGCCTATTACCATTTATGATCCTCACTCCAAAGGGGCCGAAGCGTACTTCCAGTTAGGTAAGGAGATAATCGCGCATGACAACACGAAAGGCATTGGGTCGGGGGCTGGGAGCGCTGCTATCAGCTGAAGGCACGGCTACGGCAACCGAAGACACCAGCGAAATTCCCATCGATCTGATCGACCCCAGCACGCTGCAGCCAAGGTTTGTTTTCGATGACGCCAAGTTGGATGAACTTGCGCGATCGATAAGCGCCAATGGAGTTGTGCAACCACTTTTGGTGCGCAGAAAAGGTGCCCGATACGAGCTTATTGCCGGCGAGCGCCGTTGGCGGGCCGCTCAGCGGGCGGGCCTCACCAGGATTCCCGCGGTGCTGCGTAACGTATCAGATGACAAAGTCCTGGAGCTTGCTCTCATAGAGAATATCCAGCGGGAGGACTTGAATCCAATCGAAGAGGCGCGAGCTTACAAGAAGCTCATTGAGACGATGGGACTTACGCAGGAGACGGTGGCGGAGCGTGTAGGCCGAGACCGTTCGTACGTGACCAACTACCTGCGCCTGCTCAGGCTGCCGGACGACCTGCAGGAACTTCTTCAGGTTGGCAGATTATCGACAGGACATGCTCGAGCTCTTTTAGGAGCGGAGCATGTCGATGTGCAGCGCAGACTAGCTCGAAAGATAATTGAACAGGATCTTTCCGTAAGAGCCACGGAACGCTTGGTAAAGCAAACCACGGAGGCGCGCCCTGCGCGAACAAGAGCTCTTACCAACCCGCAGGAAGGGGACGCAAATATCCGCGCCGCTGAAAATAAGTTACGTCGGAAATTCGGGACTCAAGTCAGAATAGTGCAGTCAAGAGGGGAAGAGACGGGCAAAATAGAATTGGAGTTTTATAACCAGGGAGATTTGGACCGCCTTTATAGACTGCTAATGGCAGACGCGGCCTAGCGACTGTATCTTGTACAACGCACCACGCCGCTGAGCTTCTCTCGTGGTAATAAGTACAACGAGCCACCTTTCAGTACTCGCGCTTGACCCGTTTTTGAGCGGGGTGTTAGACTCCGACGCTTTTGCGTACATGAGTAGGAGGGATGCAACTTGCCTTTGTTAGGTTTCGCGGAAGGTGCTATTCAGCTAGTCCCGGATGGCACCCTGCTTTTCCACCTGGCTCTCATCATTGCTATGGTGGCGCTTCTAAATGCCACCTTGCTGAAGCCCATCAATCGCATTTTGGAGGAACGCGACCGACTGACAAAAGGCCGGCTTAGCGAAGCTCAGCGAACGCTGCTTACCGTTAATGAGAAATTGTTTGAGTATGAGCGTCGCCTACGTGAAGCACGAGCCGAAGGGTATGCACTAATGGAGCAAGAGCGGGCTGTTATCTCTGAGGAGAGACAGCGAAAGCTGGTTGAGGTGAAATCAGAAGTAGGTCGCCTGCTCTCAGACCAGAAAGAGAAGTTGAAGATCGAGGGCGGGCAGGTCAAAAGCAAGCTGGCCGTAGACGCGCGAGCCATTGCTTTACAGATTGGACGCCAAATCCTGGGTCGCCCAATCGCCGGTTGAGGTTAACCACAAGTGCTCAAGGGTAGGTCTTAACATTGTTTCTCGCAGTTTCTAATCTATTCATCTTATTCGAATTGAGCGACACGGGAGTCTACCCATGGTGGAACTATCCGGGCCTGGAATTGTGGAAGTTCGTTAACCTGTCGATTTTTATTGCCTGCGGATTTTACCTGCACCGGCGCTTCGGCAGGCCTATTCGCGAAGCTTTGCGGGCGCGTAGCGAGAGCATTAAAAGAGAACTGCAAAGAGCGCGCGAGGAGAGGGACCAGGCGTTAGCGAAACTGGCAGAGGTCGAGGCGCGTTTCGAAAAGCTGGACGCGGAAGTTGCGGCGGTTAAGGAAAAGGCGAAGGCCGAGGCTGATGCGGAAAAGGCACGTCTTAGGGCCGCGACTGAAAGCGAGATTGCCAAAATTAGAGAGCAGGCGACGAGAGAGATTGAGAGTGCCGGCAAAGCTGCGAGACATGAATTGCGAAGATTTGCCGCGGAAGAAAGTGTGCGCATGGCTGAAGAGATTCTGGAAAAAGAGATAAGGCCTGAGGACGACGCGCGGTTGACGAGCCTGACTGTGAACGAACTTGGGAGGGCCCGCCCGTGAGTTCACAAACTGTTGCGCGTCGCTACGCCTCAGCCCTGGCCGACGTAATTATTGAGCGAAAAGAAGAGGCTGAGGTGCAAGAGGAATTAGCCACCTGGGAGGGGATGATTCTATCCAATCCACCTTTGTTGGAGGCATTTACTAATCCCACAGTCCCTTATGAACAGAAGGCGAAAGTGCTTAATGAGCTGATCGCGCGTACGAAAGTCCGGCCAACAACTGCCAACTTTCTTCGGATACTGTTGAAGAACCAAAGACTCGCCGAAATAGCCCACGTAAACGCGAAGTTGGCCCAGGTGCTGGACGAGCGTGCGGGTGTTGTAAGCGCTCAAGTAACCTCAGCACGCCCTGTGGCTGATGCGATCAAGGTAGTACTTGAGGAAAAGCTCGGGGTAATCACCGGAAAGAGAGTACGCTTGAGTTTTCAGACTGACGAAACACTTCTGGGTGGAATCGTCACCCGAATCGGATCAACGATCTACGACGGGTCGGTGCGCACTCAACTTAAGCGACTCGGTGAGGAACTTGCAGGTTAATAGTAGAGGAAAACGATGGAACCAATTAGAGCAGACGAAATCAACGAAATCATTCGGAAACAAATTGAGAGTTTTGAGTCGGGCGTGACGGTAATGGAAGTCGGCACGGTCATCAAGGTCGGTGACGGTATTGCCGAAATCCATGGGCTGGAAAAGGTGATGGCCGGCGAGTTGTTGGAATTTCCTCACGACGTTCGCGGACTCGCGTTGAACCTTGAGGAAGACAAGGTCGGAGCGGTACTTTTTGGTGAATATCAGGCGATCAAGGAAGGGGATCTGGTTAAACGAACCGGCCGCATCATGCAGGTTCCAGTTGGTGACGCGATGGTGGGCCGAGTAGTAGACGCGTTGGGTAACCCCATCGATGAGCGCGGCCCGATCGTTACAGATACTTATTTCCCGATCGAGCGGATCGCACCGGGCGTTGTCGATCGGCAACCGGTCAAGGAACCATTGCAGACCGGTCTCAAGGCGATCGATGCGATGGTGCCTATCGGACGTGGACAGCGTGAACTGATCATTGGTGATAGACAGACCGGAAAAACAGCTGTAGCTGTCGACACGATCATAAATCAGAAGGGCAAAGACGTAATTTGCATTTACGTCGCTATCGGCCAGAAGGCTTCCACAGTCGCGCAGGTAGTGAAAACTCTGGAAGACTTTGGCGCGCTTGAATACACGATCGTGGTCAAGGCGACTGCGTCAGACCCGGCAGCGATGCAATTTCTTGCTCCTTATTCCGGCGCCGCCATGGGCGAATATTTCCGCGACAACGGCCGTCACGCGTTGACGATCTACGATGATCTCTCGAAGCAGGCCGCCGCTTATCGCGAGATCTCTTTGCTGCTTCGCCGTCCGCCAGGTCGCGAGGCTTATCCTGGAGACGTCTTCTACCTTCACTCTCGCTTGCTTGAGCGCGCCGCAAAATTGTCTGACTTGAAGGGCGGTGGCTCGTTGACCAGTCTTCCTATTATTGAGACCCAGGCGGGAGACATTTCGGCATACATTCCGACCAACGTAATCTCGATTACCGATGGACAGATATTTCTCGAAGCCGATCTTTTCAATAGTGGTATTCGCCCGGCTATTAACGTAGGCAACAGCGTATCTCGGGTTGGCGGCTCCGCCCAGATAAAAGCCATGAAGCAGGTAGCGGGAACACTTCGTATCGATCTGGCGCAGTTCAGGGAATTACAAGCCTTCGCCCAGTTCGGTTCGGATTTGGACAAAGCGACACAGGACCAGCTGGCTCGCGGCCAACGTCTGGTTGAGATCCTGAAGCAGCCTCAATATCAACCAATGCCCGTGGAGAACCAGATTCTCGTCATTTGGGCCGTCAGCAACGGTTACGCGGACGATGTGGCGGTCGAGGATGTCAGACGCTTTGAGGCCGAGCTCCTTAAGTTTGTAGAGAATTCTCATCCAGGTCTCTTGCAGAGTATTCGCGAAAAGAAGAGCCTGACTGAGGAGATAACCGCGGACCTTAAGCAAGCTCTGAGCGACGTCAAGGATCTTTGGAAGGAACGAACAAGTGCTTCTTTAGCTGAGTCAACTTCCGGAGTGAAATCAGCGGCTTCGCAGCCTGCCGCCGCCGCAGTGTAATCTTCGCCACAGATGCCCAACCTCTTAGACATTCGCCGCCGACTCAAGTCGGTCAAGAACACGCAGCAGATCACCAAGGCCATGAAAATGGTTTCTGCCGCGAAGCTCAAACGCGCTCAGGAACGCGTGGTTACCGCGCGTCCATTCGCCAACAAGATGATGGAAGTCCTGAGCGGACTTGCTGATCGGACTGACGAAGATTTTCATCATCCACTACTCGATGCGCGCGGCGATGAACGATATCTTCTGGTGCTGGTCACGGCTGACAAGGGTCTTTGCGGTGCGTTTAATACGAATCTGATCAAAGCCGCCCAGGCTTTTATCGTTGCCAACCCGAATAAGCAGATTGAGATTCTGGCGGTTGGCCGGAAGGGCAGGGACTTCTTTCGACGTCGAGGTGCCACGCTGGCCGGCGAGTACATCGGGCTTACCGGCAAGGGACGCGTAGAGTTCTCGGAGGCGCTCGAAGTTGCGCGCGATGTCATTAAGCGATTTACCGATGACAAAGAGATCGATAAGGCGTTCATTATTTACAATGAGTTCAAGTCAGTGCTGCAGCAACGCGTGGTAACGGAGCAGCTTCTGCCTGTAGCTCGCGGCGATTCGGCCGGCGCTCAGGATTCGGCGGCATCAGCACAACCTGTGACCCTCGTCGACTATATTTACGAACAGCCTCCACAAGAGATTTTCGCTCGATTGCTTCCTCGTCTGGTTGAGACGCAGATCTTTCGCGCTTTGCTGGAGTCGATAGCGTCTGAACAAGGCGCACGGATGACAGCAATGGATTCCGCTTCCAAGAATGCGCGCGAATTGATCGATTCGCTCACTCTTAACATGAACCGAGTCCGCCAGGCAGCCATCACGAATGAAATCATCGAAGTTGTGTCAGGCGCTGCCGCGCAATAGTCAGCGTAGTCTCAAGTTGGATCACTATTAAGGGAAGCTGCTGGACGTGGCTTCCCTTAATTTCTTTTCTACACCAAATGACTAAGCCGACCCCGGAGAACACAGGTAAAGCAAGCTCATCCACAAGTCAGCGAGTTTGGCGTTATGGCCCACTGGCTATATGGATGATGTTTATCTTTTTTGCCTCAACCGCTGAGTTTTCCTCAATAAATACATCACGGTTTATCGGTCCCTTCCTCTTATGGCTTTTCCCGGATCTTAGTGAGTCTCAACTGGCGGCGATACACTTTCTAATGCGCAAGGTCGCTCATTTCACCGAGTATGCCATTCTGGCACTTCTCTCGAGGAGAGCTTTTGTTACTTCCGCTAATGCATTCATTCGGCGCCGATGGTTTGAGTTAGGATTGCTGCTTGTGGCCTCCTACGCATTGCTTGATGAATTCCATCAGAACTTCGTGCCTTCCCGCACGGCGTCTATTTACGACAGCGCCATCGACGTGGCCGGAGGCTTGACTGTTTTGCTGATCTTTAAGCTTCATGAAAAACGCAGCAGCGGGAAAAAAAGAAATGCATCTATTTAGAAAGCGCAGTTGTGAGGCCAGGTGCGCGGGGCGGAAGAGAGCGCACTCGTGCGCCGGCCGCGCGGGGGACAAGTCCTCTTTCTAAACAGCTTGATCCGGACATAATGGAGGCCGGAACGTGATCAGCCCGGGACTCGCGGCAGCTTGCTTTCCTTCAATGCCTCCTTTATCCAATGTTTTTTTCAGGTTAGGATGTTAACCCTGAACTTACGAAACAGACGCGCCGTATTAACCAATTGGCGATTTCAACGCCACCAATAGGAGAACACCATGGGAATTCTTGACGCCATCCGCTCGCAGTTCATTGAAGTCATTGAATGGCTTGATGATTCGGGTAACACACTCCTCTATCGTTTTCCCGTTCAGGGCCAGGAGATTAAGAACGGAGCACGGCTGACCGTAAGAGAGTCTCAGACGGCCGTGTTCGTTTACCAGGGACAAATAGCAGACGTCTTTGGCCCAGGTCTGCACACGATCGATGGCGGCAACACGCCGATCCTCTCGAAACTCGGAGCCTGGATGCACGGGTTCAATTCGCCATTCAAAGCCGAAGTCTATTTCGTCAACACCAAGCAGTTCACGGATCTAAAGTGGGGAACTTCGAATCCCGTGATGATGCGCGATACGGATTTTGGGATGGTCCGTTTGCGTGCGTTTGGCATCTACTCGATTCGCGTTACCGATCCACGCGCGTTTATTAAGGAGATTGCAGGAACCAACGCGCACTTCGTGACCGAGGACATTGAAGGCCAGCTCAAACGAACACTGGTCAGTGGCTTTAGTGATGCCCTGGCGGAGTCGAAGATTGCCGCGCTTGATCTCGCGTCAAACTACGATGAACTCGGCAAGTTTACCCGCGGCAAACTCGCAGATGATTTCAATTCTTTCGGCCTGGATTTGACAAAGTTTGTTATTGAAAACATTTCATTGCCGGCGGAGGTCGAGGCGGCCATGGACAAGCGAACTTCCATGGGAGTTATCGGCGACGTAGGACGGTACGCGCAATTTCAAGCCGCCGACGCGATGCGCGACGCGGCCCAAAATACTGGCGGCGGCGGTGCGGCTACAGGCGCGGGTCTGGGCGCAGGCTTCGCGATTGGCAACGCCATGGCGGGCGCCATGACGAACGCCATGAACCAGTCGAAGAGCGAAGCAGGGAGTGGAAGCGAAGGCGGCACTCAGATCAAGTGTGCCAAGTGTGGCGCCGCAAACCTGGCGAACGCAAAGTTCTGTAATGACTGCGGCGCCAAAATGGAAACCGCCGCGCAAACAATCACCTGCGCTAAATGTGGTGCGCAATTGCAACCTGGCTCGAAGTTTTGCAATGAGTGTGGAACTAAGGTCGAGTAAGGTAGCGCGTCGGTTAGCTACCAGGCAGGTAGCAACGAGGACCCGGAGCGGAAACAGCGCCGGGTCTTTTTCGTTTGACGACTTTGCCCGAGTGTAGCCTAATCCCGTGGTCCATGCTCGCAAGGTCTGGAGTCTTCCGCTCAAATCAGAAGCCAACCCACAACCCTGTTCCATTTCACTTAGCGAATTTATCCGACGTAGTGTTATTCTGAGCGTCGACTCCGGCCTTTTAGCCTCGACGACTAGGATTAATTCACATGTTTAGTCAGTTCAAGAGACCGCGCAAAGTAGTGATTACGGGCATGGGATGTGTCACCCCCATCGGAATCGGGCGTGAAGCATTTTGGAATGCTTTGATCGGAGGTGAGAGTGGCGTGCGCCGGATCGAGTCTTTCGACGTCTCCGAGTCACCGGTAAAGATCGCCGCCCAGGTCCCCAACTTCGACTGGGAAGCCCAACTCAATCCGAAAGATCGAAAACACGTTCCGCGAACAGTACCGCTTGCTTTGGCGGCCGCCCGGGAAGCTCTGGAAGATGCCGCGCTCACGCCAAACGATTTTTCGTTGGCCCAGCGACGTGCATTTGGAGTGGTATTAGGAACGGGTGGCGGTGGGCTCGCTTTTACCGAGCAACAGTATGCTTACTGGTACATTGGTCCAACGTATAAGGCAAGCGTCTATACGATTCCTTCCTCAACGCACGGCGGTCTGTCGAGCGAGTTGTCAATGGCGTTCGGCTTGCGCGGTCTTTCGCATATCGTCTCTACCGGTTGCACCAGTTCGACCGACGCCATTGCGTATGCCGCCGAACACATAGCGCTGGGCCGCCAGGACCTAATGCTAACCGGCGGCGTCGACGCTCCCATTGCGCCGGGCATTCTCGCGGGCTTTAACCTTATGACCGTTTTGACAAACGATTTTAATGACGAGCCGGGGCGTGCTTCTCGTCCTTTTTCACTTGATCGTTCGGGAATCGTGTTGGGAGAAGGCGCGTGGATCTATGTGCTGGAAGAACTGGAGCACGCAAAAGAACGTGGCGCAAAAATCTATGCGGAGATTGCCGGCTACGGAGCAACATGCGATGCATACCACCGCGTCCGCCTCGAAGAGAGCGGCGATGAACCCGCTCGGGCTATGAAGCTCGCGCTAGCCGACGCAGGCTGTGATCCTGCGGAGGTCGATTATGTGAATTTGCACGGTACGTCGACGATGCTAAATGATCGTATTGAGACCAGTGCGCTGAAGCTGGCCCTGAATGGGCAGGCGATTACGACGCCAATGTCGGCGACAAAGTCCCAGATTGGACATCCGCAGGGGGCTAGCGGCGCCGCCGGGTTGGGTGCGGCCTTGTGCGCGATGCACACGGGAATGATTCCTCCAACGATCAATCTGGACGAGCCCGATCCGCAATGTGATCTCGATTATGTGGCTAATGAGGCGCGGAAAGCAGACGTACGTATCGCCCTTTGCAACTGCATTGGATTTGGATCGAAGAATAGCGCGTTGGTGGTAGAGTGGATTTAGTCTGTGGTAAAGCAAACTGTTAGTTTGTTTGCCGATCCGATGAATGCTTGGTCAGTTTGGAGTCAGTGAGGTGGGGTTGCCTTCTGTAACAGCGCATGCTTAGCTGACACCAAACTGACCCACTACCCAACAAACTAGCAGTTTGCGTTACGACTACCAATCAGCTAGGCTTCCAGATTCATTTCAAAAACCTGTTTTTAAATCCTATGTCACAAGTAACAGAACAATTAGTACTGGACGCATTGCGCCAGATCGAAGATCCGGATCTTCACAAAGATATTGTCACGCTCGGCTTTATTAAGGACCTCAAAATCGATGGCGGCGTTGTTTCCTTCCGTATTGTCTTAACCACTCCCGCCTGTCCTGTAAAAGCCGAGATGGAGAGTGCGGCGCGCGAACTTGTTGGAGCACTGCCTGGCGTTACTTCCGTCAACGTCACGATGGACGCGGAGGTCCCCAAAGGCCGGGGCATCGGCGACAAGATTGCCGTTGAAGGCGTGCGCAACATTATCGCCGTGTCTTCCGGCAAGGGTGGCGTTGGCAAGTCGACCGTTGCTGTGAATCTGGCGGTGTCGCTGACGCTTGATGGCGCGCGGGTGGGAGTGATGGACATGGACGTTTATGGTCCAAACGTTCCCATCATGCTGGGTGCGGCCGCGGCGCGGCCTGAAGTCGAAGTCAATAAGCTAATTCCCATTGAAGCCTATGGCGTAAAACTCATGTCGATGGCGCTGCTGCAACCAGGCGATAAGCCGATGATTGTGCGCGGACCCATACTCCATGGTTTAGTGAAGCAGTTTCTGACGGACGTGAAATGGGGTGAGTTGGACTATTTGATCGTGGATATGCCACCGGGAACGGGTGACATTCAGTTGTCTCTGGCTCAGTTGGTACCTGTTCAGGGCGCCGTGCTGGTGACGACGCCTCAGGACGTGGCGGTTGCGGATGTGCGCCGCGCGCTGCGTATGTTTGAAACTGTCGCCATCCCAATTCTGGGGATCATTGAAAACATGAGCTATTTTATTGCTCCTGATACCGGCATCCGCTACAACATCTTCGGCGAAGGCGGGGGTGGAAAACTCGCCGAGATGTATCATGTGCCGTTGCTGGGTACCATTCCGCTTGGTATGGAAGTCAGGGAAGGCGGGGACAAGGGCGTGCCAGTTGTGGTAAGTCATCCGGATTCGCCACAGGCCGTTGCGTTTAGACGCGTAGCCGAAGAGGTCGCCCGCCAGGTCTCGATCGAAGCCATGAAACCTGAACTTGTCGTTTTGGGCAAAGGTCAATAAGATG
>JBPCKD010000155.1:0-5945 GCA_051004635.1 Pyrinomonadaceae bacterium | reverse complement strand
AAAGTCAGGCCAAAAAGCAGCCTGACTTTCCCACATTCCCACAGCTACTACTGCTGGTTAAAGAAATGGCGAAACCGGACACTTCACTTGCTAATAAGACCGGACATTTTAATTTGCTAATAACATAAGCGCTCGCCAGTAGTTTAGAAACGAAGGACACATGGCGTCACAACTGCAGCAGCCCATCGTTTAAAGAGTGGAACAACAACCGCGCATTGTTTAGAAAGCGGACTTGTCCGCCTCGCGCGGCAGGGGCACAAGTGCCCTAAACGAGGTGCGCAGAAAGTCGCTTCAGAGACCGCAGCGCGGCCTAGGTTGCAACCAAATAAGTCTCCGGCTCCAGCGGAGCCAAATGTTTATAGATTCGCGCTATGATTCCCAGACCTGCGCTCCAGCGGAGCGCGATGTTTCCGGCATGGTACGCGAGACCGACTTACGTTTCGCTCCCCTGGAGCGAGGAGGAATTTTTTTGGGGCGCACGTTCTATAAACATTACGCCCCTACGGGACGAGGAACACTTCTTGGAAATCTAAAAAAACAAGAAGTTAGATCTTTGTAGTACAAAAGCCCTCCTCATCTTGGCAGCACCATTATGGCAACAAAAACTGATGCTCTTGACTTCAGTGGCGGCGGCAGTTTTTTGATCGTCAATCGAACGGCACCGCGGGTGTTCACACGCGAAGATCTCTCACCGGCGCAGCAGATGATCGGTCGTATTGCCGAAGACTTCATGACCGCTGAAGTCTTACCGCGCGAGCAGGAGATTTATGAAAAGGATTGGGCGCTAACGCGCAAACTGTTACTGAAGGCCGGCGCTTTAGACCTGCTGCGCGTGGACATTCCAGAAGCCTACGGTGGGCTGGGGCTTGATAAGGTGAGTTCCGCTTATGTGGGCGAAAAGATCGGGGTCATACCCTCGTTCGCTGGCTCGCTCGGCGCGCACACGACCATCGGCACGCTGCCGCTAGTCTATTTTGGCAACGAAGAGCAGAAGGCGCGTTACCTGCCGCGCCTCGCCAGCGGCGAATGGGTCAGCGCCTACGCGCTAACCGAGCCGGGTTCGGGTTCGGACGCGCTCGCCGCCCGCACCAAAGCCACTCTGAGCGCGGATGGCACGCACTACCTTCTTAACGGCCAGAAGATGTGGATTACGAACGGCGGCTTCGCGGACCTCTTCACCATCTTTGCGAAAGTTGACGGCGAGAAGTTCACGGCCTTCATCGTCGAACGCGGGATGGGCGTGGTGAGCGGACGCGAGGAGCCGAAACTGGGCCTCGACGGCTCGTCCACCACGGCGCTCATTCTGGATAATGTGCCTGTGCCTGTCGGGAACGTGCTCGGCACAATCGGCGAAGGACACAAGGTCGCCTTCAACATTCTGAACCTCGGACGGCTGAAGCTCGGTACGCGCAACATAGGCAGCGCCAGGCAAGCTTTGACTCGCGCCACCCGGTATGCTGTCGAACGCCGCCAGTTTGGGCGCGCGATCGCAGAGTTTGGGATGATCAAGCAAAAGCTAGCCGAGATGGCCGTGCGCTGTTACGTCGGCGATGCGATGGTCTACCGCACGCTCGGCGACGTTGACCGCGCGCTGGAAGCGGTGGACGAAAATGACTCTGAACGGGTGCTGAAGACCATCGAGGGTTTCGCGGTCGAGTGCTCGATCAATAAAGTCTGGACGAGTGAAGCACTCGCCTTCGTGGTGGACGAAGCCCTGCAGGTCTATGGCGGCTACGGCTACTCAAAGGAGTTCCCGGCGGAGCGTGCCTACCGCGACGCACGCATTACGCGCATATACGAGGGCACGAACGAAATCAACCGTCTCATCATCCCCACGCGCCTTTTGAAGAACTCGGCGTTGGGCCACCTTTTTACCTCGGAGAACGCCCCACGGGCGCTCGGCTATCCGAACGCTACTTTACCGTCGGTTGAGACCTTGTTCTCTGCAGAACGTGATCTGTTGACTCGTGCCAAACGGCTCGTCATTTTCACGCTCGGTCGCGCAAAGGCTGTGTACGGCGACGCACTGGCGGGCGAACAGGAAGTGCTGGGCCATATTGCCGACATGACGATCGAGGTTTACGCTCTCGAGAGCGCGCTCCTGCGCACGGAGAAACTAGCCACTGCGCGTAGCGAGCCCGATAGCCCAACGCGCAGTGACATCACCCGGGTATACGCCAGCGACGCGGCCGATCGCATCGAACACTCGGCCAGGCAGGTTGTGGCCGCGCTCCCGGTAGAGGCAGCCGGCGGTGACCTTTTTGACGGTGTGCGGCAACTCACGCGGCATACGACTTTCAACACCATCGCGGCTCGCCGTCGCATCGCCGATGTTGTCATCAAGGCGGGGCGTTATCACCTGTGAGAGAAGAGAAGTTTTGATCTCTCATTCACACCGGGCTGAAGCCACGGTGTGAATGAGAAGTGAGCAAATTGCTTTTTCGGACAGCCCACGGAGGTTCACATGAGCACGCAATCACATCCGCCGGGCCCGAGGGGCTTCGTTCCCGGTCAGACACTACTCGCTTTCGCACGCGACCCGCTTAGATTCCTAACGAACATGTCCCGCAGCTACGGAGACGTGGCACACTTCGGGCTCGGCTCGTTGAACTTTTTCCTTCTCAGCCACCCCGACTACATCAAGGACGTGCTGGTCACGCACAACTTAAGTTTCATGAAAGGACGCGGGCTGCAGCGCGCGAAGCGTCTGTTGGGCGAAGGGCTGTTGACTAGCGAGAACCCGCTTCATCAACGCCAGCGCCGGCTCGCACAACCTGCTTTCCACAAGCAACGCATCGCGTCTTATGCCTCGCTCATGGTGGATTACGCCAGACGCCACCAGCGCGAGCGTTGGCAGGACGGACAGACGCTCGACGTGGCGCAGGAGATGATGCACCTGACGCTCGCCATCGTCGGCAAGACCCTCTTCGACACCGACACGGAGGGAGAAGCAGACGAGGTGCGTGAGGCGCTCTCTGCCACGATGGTGTCATTCACGAGACTCATGCTGCCGTTCGCCGAGCTGCTGGATCGTTTGCCGCTTCCCTCGACGCGCCGTTTCCTGCGGGCCCGCGCACGGCTCGACGCGATCATCTATCGAATGATTGACGAGCGCCGAAAAAGCGGTGCGGATCGTGGCGACCTTCTCTCGATGCTGATCATGTCACAGGATGAAGAGGGCGACGGCGGCGGAATGACCGACGAGCAGTTGCGCGACGAGGCGATGACCATCTTTCTGGCAGGCCATGAGACCACCGCCAACGCGCTGACGTGGACGTGGTATCTGCTGTCACAGCATCCGGATGTGGAAACGCGACTACACGAGGAAGTCGACGCGGTGCTGGCAGGACGCCCGCCGGCGTTTGAAGACCTCCCGCGCCTGCGTTACACGGAGATGGTGCTGGCCGAGGCGATGCGTCTGTATCCCCCGGCCTGGGTGCTGGGCCGCCGCGCGTTAAAGGACTACGAGGTCGGCGGTTATCGAGTGCCCGCCAGATCCATCGTCATCATGAGTCAGTACGTTACTCACCGTGACGAGCGATATTTTCCCGATCCTCTACGTTTCAATCCGGAGCGTTGGACGCCCGAAGCGAAAGAGGCGCGCCCGCAATTCTCTTACTTCCCATTCGGCGGCGGGCCTCGCCGCTGCATCGGCGAGGGTTTTGCCTGGATGGAAGGTATTCTCGTCATTGCCACTCTGGCGCAATCGTGGCGGATGAAGCTTGTGCCGGGGCATCCCGTGGAGTTGAAGCCGGTCGTGACGCTTCGCCCGAAACACGGGATGCGTATGACTCTGGAGCGGCGAAAAGGGCCGGCTGACTCGGAAAAAAGATAAGGCGCGAGAAGGGCTCCAAAGGGGTCCTGTCAAGTGGCCATACGTGGACAAAAATAATTGGCATACTCCGAAAACGGAATGAAGATGGGGCTAAGTTGGTGGCCAGACGTGTTGATGAGAAAACCCGATGTGGGGTAACGCATTGTTTTACGAATCACCATCGGGATTTCGTAAATTTCGCGGGTCTTTTATTAGCAAACGAAACTCCTCCAAGGTAAGCGCTACCGGCTCGGTGGGGGGCACCTGTGTGAAACTATTAGGTGAACTCCCGTGACTGCGTTAGGTGCCGGCTCTCACGCTGGAGAGTTGACAAAGAAATCTCGACTCTCTGAAAAATCCGAGTTTGGTTGGTAGTAGGGATTAACTTTCAGTTTACTCTGGTTACTCAAATACCATTGCTTGCTCGTATCAACAAACTCGCGATCATCCGAGTGCTCACGCCGTAGGTTTTTAAAAACGCTAGCCAATACTTCGATAATTTCCCCGCGGGCAGAATCTTTTTCGGCTTGCGCATAGCTGTCGAACAGAATCAGGAGAGGATCCGGCATCCCGGACGGGGCCAAATAGAGCTCTATGCCGTCGGTTGCGATGTAACGGGGACAATGACCCGATAACAAATAAAGCAACCTGGTCTGTCCCCTTGCTGAACGGATCTGATCACAAACACCTGCAAGAGGTTCTGATCGAAATCTGACATCTGTTCATAGCTGGTACTGGTTGAACGAATCCGGTCGAATTCGTGGGTCACTTGTTCGGGTGATAACGTTTGGATCAGCGACTCCAAACTCGTCAATTGATTTGCCGGATAGCTCTTCGACAGCTTGTCCAGGCGCGCCCGCTCCTGTTCCCAACGCTCTGATAGCTTAACGGATTCGGGTCCCTGACTGGGTACGGGTGAAGCATTACTGCTCGATTGGGCAACTTGCTTTCGACAACCAGAGAAAATTCCCAGGCTCAATGCGAGAATCACAAAAATGATCCCGTGTAGCGCTCTCACCCTGCCTTTTCTATTCGTAAGCATCTTCCAGTATCTCCATCCATCACTGGGAACGGTTTAGCTTGGATTCTCGCAGATCGAATACAACCATCCCCTGTAACCTCCCCTGTTTAGGTCCACTCATAACAGATACTTCGGGCGGGAAAGATCGCTGGCAGGTGCGAAGCAACGCAAAATCACGTCTTCGGCGCAGTAACACCTCGTTACAGGACCGGATAATTCTATTGAGTTTTTTCCTCAGACATCGCATGTCGCGATTGATAAAGAGTGCGTCTCAAGTAGTTTCCGGCCCATAGCAGGCCGATCACGGTTGCCAAAAGCACACACAGATCCCACCAAGTTCCCTGAAGAAGATAGGCAAAATGGGGACTGTTCGAAAAACTCATGCCGGCAGCATCGAGCACGTCGACGGATTGCTTCCACCACAAGATGTATTCGAGCGTAATCCACAATAGCGCAACCCAGGAAATCAACAATCCCATTACTTTCCCCGGCCACAAAGGAAGGACACTAATTATTAAAGCGACCGCAATACGCATTTGTCTCATGGCAAGACTCTGCGGTAATTCACTCGAAATGGTGAACACCACCCAAGCGATGTTCAGCAACGCAGTAATTGCGAGAAACTTGAACAAACCTCTGTATGTGCCCCCGTGCAACATCGGCGACTCCCATCGGCAACTTCTCGCCTCTCGTAGCTAGGCGTATACATGATAACGTAGACTTTTGCATCCTTGTACGCTGGGTCTGACTTCCACCCAATGCAGCAGTCTCGTCCAACGCCTGTTCAATACTTGGGAATGCTACTGCGCCGGGCCGTGCGGACGAAAACCAATCCGGAAGATATCTAGCTAGGACCGTTTTCTCCGTGCGCTTCGCGCGACCATGAATAATCCGCCGCTCAGGCACAAGGCACCCACAACGTAAACTATAACATTCAGGCCAAAAGAGACCGGCATTTTACCCGCGTCACTAAGGGAGTCAATTTGAACTGCACCCTTGACTGACACAAAAAGTTAAGCACATATCCCTAAACGGGAGGAGGCTTAACATGACAAAGAAGGGGGCGATATCCGCCCAGACCGCAGTGGTCAAGCGGCGCACATTCACCCG
>JBPCKD010000154.1:0-21373 GCA_051004635.1 Pyrinomonadaceae bacterium | reverse complement strand
AAAGTCAGGCCAAAAAGCAGCCTGACTTTCCCACATTCCCACAGCTACTACTGCTGGTTAAAGAAATGGCGAAACCGGACACTTCACTTGCTAATAAGACCGGACATTTTAATTTGCTAATAACATAGCGTCTGTTGAGAGGACTGCTCTAGCCAAATGCCAGACTTCAAGCATCGTTGAGATTAGTGCGGCTATCCCGGAGGCCAGGTCATCGGACGCCCACCGAGCACATGAACGTGGAGATGGAAGACTGACTGACCTGCACCGGCGCCGGTATTAATAACTGTGCGGTAGCCGGTCTCACCAAGGCCCTCAGCATTTGCGACTCGCGCGCCAACGCGGAGCAGGTGCCCCAACAATGGTTCGTCTCTTTGTGAGGCTTCATCGAGCGATTCTATGTGTTCGAGGGGAATCACCAGCAGGTGAGTTGGGGCTTGCGGATTAATATCGCGAATCACTATCGAGCGATCGTCCTGGTGAACAACGTCGGCCGGAGTCTCCTTAGCAATCATCCGGCAAAACAAACAGCTTGGTTCTGACATTTTGATTTACCCTTCCTTGCTCAGACGATTCTTCTGGAATGCACTAGTAAGTTTGCGAGCACTGTTGTAAAGCAAACTGTTAGTTGGCGATATCTCTCGCAACACACCTGTCGGGTCTGCGATCCAAGTTAAGACTAGTTAACGATCCGCAAACTAACAGTTTGCGTTACATTTCCGCGGCGACGCCGGCTTGCGATAGCGGCGCCGTCACTGAATCCCTAATACGCTCGATATCCGCCCCCACAGCACGTAGTTTGGCTTCAATTTTCTCGTAGCCACGATCTATGTGATAGACGCGATCAATTATCGTTTCACCTTTGGCCACTAATCCTGCCAACACCAGCGAAGCCGATGCTCGCAGGTCGGAAGCTTGTAGCGGCGCGCCGGTTAATGGCGTCGGTCCGGAGACCGTCGCAGTGTGACCATCGATGGAAATGAGTGCGCCCATTCTTTGAAGTTCCGAGGCATGCATGAAGCGATTCTCAAAAACTGTTTCTTCAATAACTGCGCGCCCTTCAGCCTGCGTCATCAAAGCCATGTACTGGGCCTGCATGTCTGTGGGAAATTGCGGATAGGGTTCAGTCCTTACATCCTTCGCCACGAGTGCTTTGGTACAACAAACATGAAACGTACTCGGGTTTAGTTCCTCGATCTCCACACCCACTTCGCGAAACTTTTCAATGACGCTGGATAGATGAAGAGGCTCGCAGTCTTTGATTTCCAGGTCACCTCGCGTAATCGCCGCTGCGGCAATGAACGTGCCCGCTTCAATCCGATCGGGAATGATCGTGTGTTCCGCCCCTCCCAATGCCTCAACACCTTCTATTTCCATCCGGCTGGTTCCGGAGCCCCGCACACGCGCACCCATCTTGTTGAGCAGTTCGGCGAGGTCGCTGATTTCTGGTTCACAGGCGGCGTTATGAAGAATTGTTAACCCCCGCGCCAGCGTTGCGGCCATCATCAAGTTCTCGGTGCCGGTAACGGTGACCTTGTCGAAATGGATCTCGCCGCCAATCAGGCGGCCTGCTTTAGGAGCGCGAGCAATAACATTTCCGGCTTCAAGTCTGACCTCGGCGCCAAGTTTCTCGAATGCTTTTAGATGAAGATCGATGGGCCGTGTACCAATAGCGCATCCGCCGGGCAACGAAACTTTGGCTTTACCAAAGCGCGCGAGTAGTGGTCCAAGAGCCAGCACAGAGGCCCGCATTGTTCTCACAAGTTCATACGGCGCTTCGAACAGTTCTATGTGGCTGGCGGTTATTTTGTGGGTACGCAGCTCTGGCGTAAGTACTGTGGCGCCGATGTCTTCAAGCAAACGGCGCTGCGTAATGATGTCCTTTACGTATGGAAGGTTATGGAGCGTAACGGTCTCGGCAGTCAGCACCGCGGCGGCCATGCACGGCAATGCGGAATTCTTGGCGCCGCTGATCAAAACGCGACCCTTCAGCGCCCGCCCGCCCGTAATGCGAAATTTATCCACGACGGAGAACAGATTAGAGGAAAAAACCGAAACGTTAAAGTGGCAAAAAACGAGCAGGCAAAATTAAAAGGACGCGGCAATTCGGGAAGAATCGCCGCGTCCAGCGTTAGGAACTTGCTCCTGGATGCTAGAAAGCCAATTCGCTACGATTGATTCTGACACCGCCATTTGTAGTCCTGGCGCGAATGGTTGGTCCACCCGAGCCCAGATTCACAGCCAATTCCCGGGTGATGTTTCCCTGCACAGTCACAGGAAACCCGATCTGCAGACTTCCGTTAACCGTCCCAGTCTCCAGGCGAGCGGAGTAGTTCGGGGGTACTGACATGATAATGCCGCCATTTGTGGTTTTGACGTCCAACCCCTCTCCGTCCCAGCGATCGCCGCTTAGCTGCACCACGAGGCCTCCATTGGTCGTGCCGCCATTCACGCTCCCTCCGACCCGGTTCAAAACTACGCCGCCGTTAAGGGCCTGGAAGTCCAATCGGCCGTGGACGTCGGAGATGGAAATGCCGCCGTTATGTGATTGCAGCGAGAGGTCTGAGCGGCGCGGGACAAAAACTTCGAAACTTACGCTCCAGGAATAATCCCGACGGCTCTCCGGTCCCGAAGCAAACATGTTTGCACCAGTGGTATTGATCACGATCTGGCCCGCCGGCGCGCCGGCTTCGGCCTGGGAGGGAGCCGTTGTTTGAATGCGTTCAAATCCTGTTTTGTTCCCGTAGTTTTCCGCCTCAATCAAAAGAGCACTCGATTGGTAGCTACCTTAGGTAGACCCAACTTCTCCAATGCCACGGTTCGAGGAATCCCTTGCAGATCTCGATGGATATTCAACAGTTTCCAAACTCTTTGGTCAATGAGTTGCTCCACTGCCTCATGCTGGTCAAACCCAATCTCGAATATGAAGTGTCCGCCGGTTTTCAGATAAGCTCCAGCATCAACCAGTAAGCGACGAATGATCGATAGTCCGTCCGCGCCCGCCTCCAATGCCAGGTGCGGTTCGTAATCGTGCACTTCTCTTTGCAAACCTTCGAGCTCGCGCGTCGCGACGTATGGCGGATTTGAAACGACGAGGTCGAAAATCGGGCTTCTGCTGTCTACTTCCGCGAAACAATCTGAAACAACAAACTCCAGGCGTTCATCTACGCCATGGCTCCGAGCATTTCGTTTGGTCACCTCGATCGCTGCTGGTGAAATATCTATGGCCATACCGCGAGCATTCGGGAGTTCGTGGAGCAGGGTGACGGCGACGCAACCCGAGCCCGTGCCGACGTCGCAAATTAAAGGCGCGGCTTCGCGGTTGGGTACTAATTTGAGGGCTGTTTCAACAAGCAACTCAGTCTCAGGCCTGGGAATCAGCACGTCGCTCGTTACTTCAAAATCGAGTCCGAAAAACTCCTGATGGCCGGTAATGTACTGCAGGGGCTTTCCGCCGGCACGCCATTCGAGAGCAGTGCGAAACTTCTCCAGTTGTTCTTCGCCGATCGGATCGTCTGCGTGACTGATGATGAAGGTTCGATCCCGGCCGATTACGTGCGCCAGGAGCGACCCCGCCTCGCGCCGCGCTTCCGGCACGCCCGCCTTTCTGAGATCGTGCGCTCCCTGCAATATCGCTTCAGCTATTGAGGTGGGCATTAGGGTCTTACTGTAAAGCAAACTGTTAGTTTGTGATCTCTGGTAACACAAAGTTGACAGCTAACGAACACCCCGCAAACCGACAGTTTGGTTTCCATCTTTCCGATTTTCCGACTTACGCTTTATAATACGCATCACTGAGTCAGACATAGAGGTTGGTAAATCTGGATGTCCTGGTCGTAGATTCCGGAACGAGAAACTCATTGTGAGTTTCTTCTGATATCAAGGTGCGATTATCGTGCCTCCCGTAGCGACAGAACCTCCAAAGCCCCGCGGTTTCGGAGGTTCTGGCGTAAAAAGGGGCCAAAGTTTAAACAACGTTTCCCAAGGAGACCTGCTTGCCGGCACTTTCCAAGGCCCTTTTATTATTCGCGATGAATTGGCTCGATGCGCAGCTCACCATTCTTTGGGTGCGGTTGAATGTTGCCACCGAGGGCAACGGACTAATGGCAAGCCTTCTAAATCATGGCGAGTCGTCATTTCTCTCCTTCAAGCTGGCCATCGGCGCGTTAGCAGGCTACACGCTCTACCGCTTCGCAGAAATCCCAATCGCCCGCCGCGGAATGAAACTGGTGCTGGGTATCTATATCGCCCTGATGGTCGTTCACCTGGCCACTGGCTTTTCTGCGTTTGGATGGCATGCACCCGCTAGAGTTTTTTCTTATTTTGTAAGCCTGCCAAGTGCTTTCCTGGCCTCCTTCTCCTAATCCACATTGAATTCGCCGCACTGACTGGGCCTCCTGATTTCACGTTGGCCGGCTTAGCTTTTTCGTAGAAAAAAAGGAACACTGGCAAACCGAAAACGTTTCAAAGTAGTGTGAAGACTGAGTTGTGCGCGTCTAGTGCCCCTTGCACGCCAGGCCAGGAAGCCCTAAATTCAACACGTGGCGTTATGCCGAGTTGCGCGCCCGAAACCGCGCAACCGGTGTGCGTGGGACATGCATCATACCAAAGCTAGAATTTCAAAACTTTGAAGGACCAACACGCAAGCGAGAATAAAGCTATGTATAGACTCTCAGCACGTCAAATCCTAGTGATTGCTTTAGTGTCAGCAATCTTTGCAGCCGGCGCAGTTGCGGTTGTAGATCGATTAGCCGACAGGTTTCAGCCGGCCGGTTCAGCGTTCTCGGAAAATGCACCGTCAGGCATCACGGATCCTGCAGTCTCTACCGATGAACAGAACAATATCGAGATCTACCGCACGCTTTCACCCGGCGTCGTCAACGTTCATTCAACTACTTATGCTCGTGATTTCTTTGGCTTCGTCGATGAGCGGGAAGGCAACGGATCCGGATCGATAATCGATGCGGAGGGCGACATCCTGACGAATTATCACGTGATTGAGAATGCTCAGAAGCTTTCCGTCAGCCTGGGCGGACAAAAGGATTATCCGGCCAAACTCATTGGCGGTGATCCGGACACAGATCTGGCGGTCATTAGACTACTGGAAAAACCGCGAGAGCCCTTGACCGTAGTGCCGCTGGGTGACTCCGACAAACTTTCGGTGGGTCAGAAGGTCTTGGCCATCGGAAACCCGTTCGGACTGGATCGCACATTGACCACTGGCGTAATCAGCGGACTGCAACGGCCCATTCGCGCTCGTAACAATCGTCCCATAGAGGGAGCAATCCAAACGGATGCTTCAATCAATCCGGGAAACTCAGGTGGTCCTTTGCTTGATTCACACGGAAGGATGATCGGCATTAATTCGCAGATTCTTTCGCCGTCTGGCGCCTCCGCCGGAGTGGGCTTTGCAGTTCCCGTTAATATCGCCAAACGCATTGTGCCGCAGTTGATCCGTAATGGCGTGGTGAATAGGCCGACGATGGATATGAATACCCGCGATGTCGAGACGCTTCGGCAGCAGGTGGATCTTCCTGTCCAGGATGGGGCGATGATTTGGCAAATTGCTCGTGGCGGCGCCGCTGCCACTGCCGGCCTCCGTGGAGTCACCCAAACTGAAAACGGCGACGTTGAATTGGGAGACATCATTGTCAGTCTTGACGGGGAAAAGGTGCGCAACTCAGACGATCTTTATCGCCTGCTCGAAAAACATCAGGTGGGCCAAACTGTTCGCGTGGAAATAGTGCGCAACGGTCGACGGTTAACCGTCCCCGTGCGTCTGTCGGCGCCCGCCGATAACAGGCGCGGGATCCTTAGGCGATAGGAGAACAGAGGCCGGGGAGCAGAGGTCAGAAAGTCAGAGGTCAGAGATCAGTCAAACTTCTGACTTCTGACCTCTGACATCTGATCTCTTGAATCAAACCAACCACTTCTTCGATCTCGGTTACGGCTGGCTCTGCAAACATTGCAGTGCGGAAGATACCGAACGAAAACAACGCCCCGAGGTTTCCACAGGGTTGTTTACTGACGGCGGACCGGTCGAGTAGTCCTCAAAGACTTCCGGCCTGGCGCTCGCGGGTTGGACTGATTCTACGCGGCACGCGCTCACCTGCCCGCGTTGTGGAATCGAAGAAGAAATCAGGAATACTTAATCCGTTCACTTACTCGGAAAGCATCTCGATTACCCGCCGGGTCCGGTTCTCAAGGACCACCAAATTGTTTTCTATAGTCTCTAAAACTACGTTCGATAACGTCCAGCGCAGCGCCTCCGGTCGATCGTATACATCGACGATCTCTACACGTCGGGGAGCGTCACCCGGCAATTGTTTATAACTCAAGAAGTAACTGTAGCCCGCGAAATGTTTATCGACGCGCGTTGCCGAAAAGAACTGCCTCGCTCCATAGGAGCGAAATGTGCTTTTCGACCAAAGTCTGGCTCCTCCCGGAGCTTGGGAGTCGGGTCTTGGGTCGTGGTTCTATAAACAGTTGGTCCGCTGGGACCGGAGACTACAGCGACCAAAAATACAGACTGGTTTGTTGCAAGTACCTTTAGAGACGGGACACTAGTCCCGAAGATGATAGAATCTGACTTCCGAAACTCAGGGGTTCCAAGTCCAAACTTACAGATCGATTATGGCTACTGAGGTCATCACCCGAGCCCACGAAAGCGCCATCTCTCTTCGCTGGATCATCAGCGCGCGCGACGATCTCATCTGGCTCATCGGCTCAGTTGCGTCGAGTTACCTGCTCCTTATTCTCTACGTGAAAGGAATCCTTCCGCTCGTGCCAATGGTTGCGCTCTGGGCAATCCTGATCGACGCACCACACGTCTTCGGCACGTTTTCCAGAACCTATTTCGATCGCACGGAGCGTCGTAATCGAAGTCGGCTGTTATGGGGCTCCTTACTCTTTTTTGCGGTTGGTCCAATAATGGTTCTTGCCGGCGCGGGTCTCATCTTCTTTTTCATGGCCGCCCTCTGGGCCTACTACCACTTAGTAAAGCAACACTACGGCTTCATGGTGCTGTATAAAAAGAAGAACAACGATCTCGCTCCAGTGGACAACGCGCTCGATCGTCTGTTGTTGCTGTTCGCATTTAATTATCCGTTCGTCGCCTTCATCGCCCAGGATCCCGAAGCAATGGCCCGCGTTCCCACGGTGTTGCAGGCAGGAGTGAACGGCTTGGCCACAATTCTTCTGGTCGGAACGATTGTGCTCGCTATCGCCTGGCTGGGCAGACAGATTCAACGCGCGATCACCGGCCACCCATTGAATGTCCCAAAGTACCTATTATTGGCCGCCGCGATTCCGATGCATTGGATAGTCTTGCTCACGCCGATGCCGCACAAACCAATTGCAATCGTGGCAATCCTGACTATCTATCACAACCTCCAGTATCACCGATTGATCTGGTTTCACAACAAGAAGTACGCAGCTGGGACCGCAGGCAAGCGGGGTCCCCATCGGGGCAGTCCCGATGGGGTGCTCGTCCTGCCTGCAACGACGGGGCGCAGCCTCGTCGAGCCTGGCAACGGGCTCCGTCAAAAATACGGCGCCGCTGAGCTGATCAGCCGCCGCCTGCTCTACTACATAGCCTTCGGAATTCTCTTCGGACTGCTCTATCAGGGGCCAAGACAAGTTCTCGGCTACATCAGTTTGAAGAGCGGTGACGGCATTGCTGGCGCGCAATCATTCGCTACCCAACTCGGCATTTCGTTTCTTTGGGGCTACGCTTTCATCCACTACTACCTCGACTCAAAAATCTGGCGTATCCGTCGCGATCCTTCCGTGGGCAAAGCACTGAACATGAGCTGAAGAAAGCAAGTTCGCCACAGATGAACACAGACAACACGGATAACGAGAAATGGCTATTTTAGTTTTTCAGTACTCAGGACTTCTTTAAGAACAAAACTCGGTGACCACTTCTGTAAACCTTTCCGGATACTCTTCGTGAGGAATGTGGCCACACTCGCGAAAGACTATCAAGCGTGAATTCGGAATCTCCTGATGAATGCGCTCGCCATCCCGCAACGGCACCTCGCGATCATTCTCGCCCCACATGACAAGTGACGGCTGCGAAATCAGATGCGCGTCACGCGAAATGCGGTCGGCATCCCAGCCCCGAACGGTTCGAATGATCGCGCGATGAGTGCCTCTGGTTCTGAGCGGCAGATGTCTCGCCAGAACTCTTCTTTCATCAAGCACCCATGAATGCCGGTCATAGACTTTCTTCATCCTCCGTCGCAGCAATGTACGTGAGCTCGCGAGCAATGGTGAAAGAATGTCGCCGATAACTGGTGAACCAAACAGGCGCATTAACATATAGCGGGTTGGCTTGTTGTTGGTGACTGCGCCCACCAGTACCAGCTTCTCAACCAGAGTTGGATGATCGAGCGCAATCGTCGCTGCAACTGCGCCGCCGTATGAGCTGCCGACTAAGACTATTCGTTCGATTCCCAGTTGGTTCAGGAGACCAGCGACCATCGCGGCCTGGGAAGCGATTGTGTAGTCGAGGTGACGCGGTTTACCCGAAAAACCATAACCAGGAAGGTCCGGCGCAATCACTCGGAAACCTGCGTCTGCGAGCGGCAACAACACTTTGCTCCAAACGAGACTAAACGAAGCGAAGCCGTGTATCAGAATCATTGGGGGCGAGCTGCTGTCACCCGCCTCCTGATAGTGTATGGGCACACCCTCTACTTCGACAAAACGGGAGCGGTCGGCGTGAAAGATGATTTCGCGGTTTTTTTCCCATTCCACATCGCGCGGACGCAGGAGTAACCTGGCTGCCACTCCGGAAGCAGCTACCGCAGATATTCCAGCGATCCAATAACGCTTTTTCATAACTGTTCCGGTGCGATAACCACGCTCGGATGCAACGACCCATCCGCGGCGTTGAATTCAGCTACTGCCACGAGGTGCCCATGCTCATCGCGCAGTTTGACCCGCTCTCCATCGGCCCAGGCTGCTCCTTCTACTCGAATGTTCAAACCATGGCCCACTCTGCTTAGGTGGTCAGCGCTCAAATCCACGGAAGGTAAACGCGACAAGGCTGCATCGGGGTTGAACAAAACCGTCCCCAGAGCCTCTTCCGCCAAACTTAGCTTCACCTGTTCTAAGGTCTGCGCCTCGTGAATCGGAAAATCGCCGACACGCGTGCGGCGCAGTTCCGCGAGGTGGGCTCCAACGTTTAGCCGCTTGCCAAAATCTTCCGCCAGCGTGCGAACGTAGGTACCCGCTGAACATGCGACCCTCACCTCGAAGTCGAAGGTGCCGTCCAGGTTATCTTTGAGCAGTTCGCCTGTCGGCTTAATAGGCTCGAAAGTGTGAATGCAAACCTGCACCGGCTGTCTTTCGACCTCTTCTCCGCGCCGCGCCAGCTGGTAAAGTTTTTTCCCAGCTTGTTTCTTGGCCGAATACATTGGCGGCACCTGTTCGATGTCGCCGCGCAAACCTTCGAGCGCCGCTTCGATTTGCTCCCGGCTCCATGGACCCAAAGCTCGTAACCCGTCGGGAGGATCCGGAATTCTTTTCCCGGTGATATCCCCGGTATCTGTGGAATAGCCAAGTCGGATGATAGCCTCATACTCTTTCTCCAGCCCACTGAGAAACTGGGCCAGCCGCGTCGCGCGGCCAACAAGGATGACCAACAGGCCAGTGGCAAAGGGATCAAGCGTTCCTGTGTGGCCCACTCGTCGCACGTGAAGTATGTGCCTTACTCGATCTACAACATCGTGCGAAGTCAATCCCGGCGGCTTATCGATAATCAGCAGTCCATCCATAGAACCATTCTAGATTGTTGATTGCGGATTAGCGATTCCAGCCACGGCTGACTCTCTGAACCAGATTTGCAGTTTCGTGTCATTTTGTGTGATTTCGTGGATCGTATGTGATTTCGTGGATCGTATCCCTTCTGCAATTGTTTGCGGGATTAGCCGCGCTGTGTTTCCCTGTGATGACTGTGGTAAAAATTTCTTCACCGCCATGCGTAAACGTCGATCAAAACCTGGAACGTCGCCGGACGAGTCCGCAACGTCCCGTCTTACACCCGAGCAGGTTCGTGCGCGGACGTTCCAACGTGCCGGTAAGTTGCTGGCAGCGAAGGCCCGCTCAGTTGCCGAACTGCGCGAGCGATTGCTGGAGAGATGTTCGGATAAAGCTGTAGTTGAGACAGTGATTGCTCGGCTGCGAGAATATGGCTATCTCGATGATGAGCGCTTTGCTGTGAGCTATGCGTCATCGAAGGTGCGTCAAAGTCCGGTGGGCCGACGCCGACTGGAACAAAGCCTGGCAATGAAGAAAGTTGACCGCGCCGTGGCAAACGTCGCCCTCGATCAGGTTTTTGCGGAAACTCCGGAAGAAGAATTGATTGACCGAGCAATCGAGAAACGGGTGCGACTTCGCGGCCGGCCAAAAACTCGCGCCGAAGCCAAGAGCCTCTTCGATCATTTGCTGCGCCAGGGCTTTCCTTTTGAGCTCGTGAGCGAAAAGGTTCGTGCCGCTTCCCGAATAGACCTCGACGAGTAATCTCCAGGACTTCTTTCTTCTTGTAAATCCTTTGTGTTGATTTCGAGCGACAACTTCGTAACGGAAGGGCTGGCCACTTCCGCCATCAACACCTCTTATCAGGCGCGAAAGCCCTAACTGCAGAAAAACTACGAACGATCCACGAAATCACACGAACCGGCACAAAAAGATCCTTTCGTTCGTGTTGTTTCGTGTGATTTCGTGGATCGTCCAATTCTCCCGGCTGAATATGGTCGTTTCACCGGCATTCGAAGCGCGTGCTAAACTCAAGATTCGTATACTGACGAGCTGATTAATGATAATGACGGGAAACGAAATTCGCGAGACTTTTCTGAAGTATTTTGAGCGCCACGGACACACCCGTGTGCGCTCGTCGCCCTTGCTGCCTGCCAACGATCCGACGTTGCTCTTTACCAACGCCGGCATGAATCAATTCAAAGATGTTTTCCTTGGCCTGGAAAAGCGTGACTACCTGCGTGCCTGCTCATCACAGAAATGCCTGCGCGCCGGCGGCAAACATAACGACCTGGACGAAGTGGGAAAGACAGCTCGGCACCAAACCTTTTTTGAGATGCTCGGGAATTTTTCCTTCGGTGACTATTTCAAAGAGGACGCGATCAGATTCGCCTGGGATCTGCTGGTGAACGAGTTCAGGCTCGACCCGGCACGAATGTGGTTCTCAGTATTTGAAGGTGACGACGAAGTGGGCCCGGATGAAGATGCCGAGCGATTTTGGGAGCAGGTTGGCGCGCCGCGAGAGAGAATCCTGCGCTTCGGCCGCAAGGATAATTTTTGGCAGATGGGCGACACCGGCCCGTGTGGGCCTTGCAGCGAGATTCATTACTACATGGGACCGGACCCCGATGACCCTGAGAACAGCGCCGAGAACGTGAATGGCCCAGGTGATACGATCACCGAGATTTGGAATTTGGTCTTCATGCAGTTTGATCGCAGCGAAATCGAACCGGGCAAATACAAACTTACGCCGCTGCCTGCTCCGTCCGTCGATACGGGCATGGGACTGGAACGCATCACTACTGTCTTGCAAGGCGTAAAGTCTAACTACGAGACCGACCTGCTCAGGGACATTGTCGAGTTTATCGCGAGACTCGCGGGTCGTAAGTACGAAGCTGAAACGCAGGAAGGCTTCGCCATGCGGGTTATCGCCGACCACGCGCGTGCAACTGCTTGCGCCATTGCCGATGGAATCCTGCCCGGCAATGAAGGACGCAATTACGTAATCCGCAAGATCATGCGCCGTGCGATTTACCAGGGCCGACACACGCTCGGCTTAGAAGGGTTGTTCTTCCACAAGGTCACGAACTTCGTCGTAGATCAGATGAAGGATGCTTATCCCGAACTGGGAAGCCAACGAGACTTCATTGAGAAGATGGTGCGGCTGGAGGAAGAGCGGTTTGGCTCAACTATGACGGTTGGGTTGAATAAGCTCGAGGAGCTGCTTTCCTCGACAGAGGGTGCGATGCCGGAAATCAAAGAGCTGGGTCGCTTATATGACACGTTCGGAACGCCGAGAGATTTGATTCGCGTTGGTCTCGAGACACGCGGCTTTACGATTGATGAAGAGGGCTTCAATCAATCCTTCGATTCAGCTTTGCAAGAGCTCCAAAAAACCGGGGCAACCGAAAAAGGAGCCAAAGCAAAAACTCATGCCGTTTATCCGAACGTCGCCAGCGGCGCTGGGCAGTCTCAATTTAAGGGCTACGAATCCACGCGTGTTGATGCGTCGAGAATCGTGTCACTTATCAAACAGGACATCGAAGTTCAATCGCTCAAAGAAGGCGATGAAGGTGAGCTTGTGCTGGACCAAACTCCGTTCTACGCCGAGAGCGGTGGACAGGTCGGCGATGTTGGCAGACTAAGCAACCCACCCGCTACCGCAGGTGGTACAGACCTCACTGCGACGACTCGCAATGATTTCGCTGCCGCCGTAGTAGACACTTATTCGCCGGCGCAGGGTTTGATTGTTCACAAGGTCAAGGTTGAAAAAGGAATCTTGAAAGTTGGTGACACGGTTTCGGCTGAGGTAAACGTCGAGAAGCGTGACGCCACGCGACGCAATCACACGGCGACTCACCTGATGCACGCCGCATTGCGCGAGGTTCTGGGAACTCACGTGAAGCAGGCCGGTTCAGTAGTGGCGCCAACGTACCTGCGGTTCGATTTCACCCACTATCAGCCGCTGGCCACCGACGAGATTGAAGAAATAGAACGCCTGGTGAATTATCACATCCTGCGCAACGAACCGGTGCAAACCAATGAGATGGCTGTCGAAGAAGCCATGCGTTCAGGCGCGATGGCCCTGTTTGGTGAGAAGTATGGCGAGAAGGTGCGCGTGCTTTCAATCAAAGGGGCGGGAGGCACTGAGGACATTTTCTCCAAAGAGTTATGCGGCGGCACTCATGTTCGTGCGACTGGCGACATCGGCTTATTCAAGATCACAAGTGACGAATCGATTGCCTCCGGAGTGCGGCGGATAAGGGCCGTCACGGGCGTCGAAGCGTTCGAGCGTTTCCGCGAGGCGGAAACGATTCTGGACCGAGTTGCAGGAGGATTACGCACTTCGCGAACAGAGCTTCCGGCGCAGGTCGAGCGACTTCAGGATGAGTTGAAGAAAGCGCGGCGCGAAGCAGATGAGCTGCGCATGAAAATCGCCAGTGGCGCTATTAGTTCTTCTTCAAACGGCGATGAGTCGCGGGAGGTGGCCGGCGTTCGCGTGGTGGCGCGCGAAGCAAGCGGGCTTGATTCCGCGGGCATGCGTCAACTCTCCGACACGTTACTGGCGCGAATCAAATCCGGTGTAGTTGTTCTGGGCCGTAGCAGCGACGGAAAGGTTTCGCTGATAGTCCGGACCTCGGCAGATCTGACCAGCAAGATTCCAGCGGGCCAGGTCATCAAGGAATTGGCGCACATAGTTGGAGGACGTGGCGGCGGCAAACCTGATATGGCGGAAGGCGGTGGCAGCCAGCCGGAGAAACTCGCGGAAGCCCTCGAGGCAAGCTACGCAGTGGTAGAAAAACTTCTGGGTTAGAAACCAGGAGCGGGGGCATGCCCACCTTCCCAACCTTGAGACTCTCTGAGTTGCTCGGTTGATCTTGCTTTGAAAGCCTGCCAGCAAGGATTAGAAATCTCAACCGTAATCAGCTCTGGGTCAGGAAGGCGGGCATGCCCTCGCTCTCGGTTGGCAAAAGCGCAAACGGTCGTCTTACTAAGAGACCCGTTCGCGCTTTTGCTTTATCGGGGCTCAGCGTCCACTCACACAGCACCCCGACCCCCCATCGTCTACATGGTTCTCTGTTTGTCGGTCAGCGTGATCGCCATCTTTTCCAGCGTCACTTTATTTAACGTGCCGGTAGCCTTGAGGCCCTCCGCTGCCTGATACTTCTTTAGCCCGGCGCGCGTGTCAGCATCAAGCTTTCCTGTTTGCTCACCTGCATAGAGACTGCGGTCTTTCAGGACCGCTTGGGCTTGCTTGACCTGATCCTTGTTGGCCCTGAAAACTGGCCCACGTTTTTTGGCAGGCTTCGCAGTCGTTGAACTGTTGGTCTGGCTCGAACTGTTGGTGGGTTGAGCTGCAATCGCTATTGGAGAGACGAAAAGCAGCGACAAAAAGATCGAAAGTAAGTTTTTCATGTAGCTCCTCTTTTTGTGAGGCGCGCAGATGCGCGCAGATTAACTAAAAAAGCGGCTTGTTGGGAAAGCGCGGGTATCATGACTAGCCCGTGTCGAGAACTCAATGGCCTGGCTCAAACATGGCCCACCAGTGAAATGCAAGCACTCTTGCAAGGCAACTTTTTCGCAAACACAATGCTTGAATTCAGGTCGAGGTGAAGCCGCACCGAAAAGGAAACTGCGTTTCAAAACTAGTTTCCTAACGAGACAGGGAATGCACTGTTGGATTGAGCCACTCAAGCCACTCTTGCGGCTTGCCGCCGCACCCTGCGGAAAGGCTCTGCCTTTCCGGGGGTCGATTCCTAAATTCTTTCCCTGAGCTGGAGCCTCAGGGAAAGAGATGTGGGAGTGGCGGCCTCCGGTAGGCCGAGCCTTACCGCAGTGTGCGACGGCAAGCCGCGATAGGAAAGGGATCAAGGTGTGGGTGAGGTTTTCGCCATCGGAGTGATGAGCAGTATGAAACGTCCGCTCTGCACCACGCCGAATTTGACCTTGACGCGCAGCAGGTTAGTCGGGCCGCTGATGCCCATAGAAGTACCGAAGTTTCCGGAGCCGCCCGTCACCCCATCTCCAACCGAGCTGGGTGCATTCGATGGGTTGGCGGCGAGTGTTTAGGTCCCCCACCTAACGACGGCGAACAGGAGTGTTGGCAATTGTTTAACCGCTATGCTACTATCGTGGCCGGTCTTGTTGAGCTTAAGAATAAAGGCCACTCCCCATAGTTACTTCACACAGGCTGCTATTTTCAGAGTTAACACGTCACTTTCGCTACTGTTTAGCGTTCAAACAGGATTGTATGAAACATTTCCCCCTGACTGCCGCACTACTTCTCGTCTGCACCTCATCAGTTTTCGCCCAAGGTGACTCGGGTGGATCAGGTTATCGCGTGGACAATTTTGATTTCATAAACGGCGTTAGAATTGCAACGGCTCCCACCCAGGCTTCGTCGTCAACGAAATCACGTCGCGGCAAAATGCGCGGCGCCGGGTATTCTGCGAGCGCTGGAACAATCAACGCAATCATCAATGAACGGATGGCCGAGATCAGCGGCAGCAATTCGCTAGCGGGATTCACCACGGGCAATGCGAGCATCGACAGTTTCATTCTTGAGTCCGGCAAGCGCAACGCGGTGGATCCGCTCCTGCTCTACTCCATCATGCATCAGGAATCCACTTTCAAACCTCGCGCACTGTCGAACAAAGGCGCGAGCGGTCTGATGCAGTTGATGCCCGGCACTGCTGTGCGTTTCGGCGTTACCAGCATCTGGGATCCGCGACAGAACATCGAAGGTGGCAGCCGCTACATGCGTTTCCTGCTCGACAAGTTTGACGGCAACGTCCAACTGGCATTAGCCGGTTACAACGCCGGCGAAGGCGCAGTGATGAAGTATGGCTATCGCATTCCACCATACAATGAGACGCAGGAATATGTGCGCAGAATAAGCAAACGCTACGCTTTGATTCGCGATCCCATGGCAGCCCGCAACGCAAACCTTTTTACTCGCGACCAGGTTGCTGCCAATCAAAAGGAATCAGCGCCGCTATCCATGTATGAACGAAGCGTGTTTGCGGTACGACTTCCGGATGGTCGTTTACAGTTGATCACACAGTAAAAGATTCCCCAGATCAGGTCGGAAATAAAAAGCGAGAGCGGATAAGTTTTCCGCCTCGCTTTTCCATTGCGAGCGCTCGCGCAAATCACTTAACTAAGCGCTGCGTCCGTCACGCAATTCAGACCATGCAACTCGGCCGTAAACTTCTTGCACGGCCGCTCGCAGCGACTCGCAGTAGGACATTCCGCCTGACGAAATCAAGTTGAAGAGTATCGCTTGCTCCGTTACGGCCGGCGGAAGCAAAATCTTGAAAACGTCGGGCCACCATTCACTATGGTAGGCAATTTCCGAAATCCGCGACACCGCTGGAAAGTCATATTGAGGCCCCTGCTTCCACGCCGCACGAAAGTGCAGAACCGTCGGGTCGGGACAATACGCCAAACAGTCGTTTCCGTAGGTATCAATGATGCGGTTCCAATAGACCCAGTCCGCGGCTTGGGCGACGTCTTCCGGCCAGTAACCGACGCGTTCCAGGCTGCGGCGCGTGTGTAAAACGCAGCAAGACGGGATGTGATTTTCGCGCTTGAAAATCGCTAGTTCGTCTGCCTTGGTCAGATCGATGGCAAACGGGGCAAGCACGCCGTCCGGCTCAACCCAAAGCGGCCGACTGTAGCACCACTGAGCTCCCGTCCTTTCGGCGGTTGCTGCAAGCCGGCTCAAATGATCCGGGAAAAAGATGTCGTCGTGCTGCGCATAGGCGATGAAGTACCCACGTGCTTGCCGAAGCACGATATTCCGGTTCGCATATCCGCTCAGCGGCGCCTTCGGCAGATCGAACCAACGAATACGCGCGTCCTTGAATTGCGAAACGACTTCTGAGGTTCGGTCAGTGCAACCGTCGCCGACGATGAGCAGCTCGAAATCTTGTTCGGTTTGCCAAAGACACGATCGGATTGCGTATTCAATAACGTCCTCGCGGTTGTGGGTGGGAAGCAAAAGGCTGAAGCGGGGCGCCATCGGAACCACCTCACCACTGATAGGGTACGATACGGCGCGCCGCCTCAGAATCCCACGGCAAGTCCAGCGCATCGGGCGCCTCGTGATTGTACATTTGGGTCGGCATATTTATGAGGATGGCCTCGGTGGTGTCGATGTTCTTCCAGCCATGATAGAGATTAGACGGAATGATCAGCAGCCCTGGATTCTTGGCACTGACCGTGAACTCATTGATGCGGCCGAATGTCGGCGATCCGTTGCGGCCATCGAAGACCACGATCTTCACCAATCCGTCTACGACGAACAGTCGGTCGGTGCTCACTTGGTGCAGCCCCCAGGCGCGGATGCGGCCCGGAAAGGTCGTGGTAACGTGTACCTGAACAATCGGCCCGCCGAGCACGTCCCAGGTCGCGCGCGCAACCTCGGCCACGTGGCCATCTTCATGGGGGACTGGACGTGTCGGGCGAAATTTGAGGCCGTCAATCAGAACACAGCCCAATTCTCCTTGTTCGTTCACGACCGATTGTTTGGCAACAAGTTCAGCGCGGCCGACCACATCAGGAGTTACTGATTGGACTTTTGCTAAATGTCGCATGCGAGCAGACTCCGCGTCGACAGGATGTCTCGAAACTAGCACAGAAGAGGGTAGCGGGCCAACCAACGGCACTGGGCTGTAGGTTTTGCGATTTTTGGAAGGCAGCCTATGGCCACCGCTGCTTCGCGAGTTGCAAAGCGCATCCCCACCACCGGCCGCAGGTAAGACACCACCAGAAAGATCGAGACGGCTGACGAGATATTAAAGGCGAGATGGATCAAAATGTGATCAACCAGATACGGCGCAGATGAAAAGAAAAGAAAGCCGCCGCGAGAAAGAAGTAAGTCACCGGATAGAAATCGATGCCGCGCATCGTTGGTATGATCAACATGAGAACGAAAGAGAAGAACAGCGAAAGCGGGGCAAAAAAGCTGATCGCGCTACCGGCTCGTAGCGGGCGAGACGCCAGCGGCCCCGGTTGAAGAGATTGAGAGTTTCTCGCACGTGGACTATGGAAACTAACCTAGTTGACTGGTTGTGTGATTAAGGCCGGTAGAGGTGTCACTACTCTTGCTGCCGGGACACAAAGAACCGGGCAGGGCGCATTTCTCACAACCCGTTCGATCTCAGATCCCAGCACCGGAGTGCCTCCGAAAAGCGACGCGTGGACGCTGGTACCAATGACTATCAAGTCCGCATCCATCTCCGCGGCCAGGCGCACCACTTCTGCATAAGGCCGGCCTTCCAGGATGTGGGTGGTGGCGCGAGCGCCATCTCCGCGAGAGAGTTGGACCATGCGGTCCTGTACGTAACTGCGCAAACGCGTAAGCGCGTTGAGACCACCTTCCGGAAACATCACTGAGATTTGTTCCAGGTAGTCGCCGATTACGTAAACAGCGTGAAGCTCCGCGCCTGTTTGATTTGCCAGTTGGGTAGCTACTTGTGTGGCAGCCGCGGAAGACGGCCGAAAGTTTGTCGCCAGCAGCACTCGATTAAGGCGAACTTCGCTGCGACCGCCCTTGTGTTCTACAAAATCATGTTGAGGCGGACGTATCGTCAACACCGGGCATGGCGCTTCAGCTATGATCTCTTCCGCAGTCGATCCCCAAAGTGCGCGCGAAAGTCCTTTGCGGCCGTGAGTCACAACGGTTACCAGATCGATGTCATAGTTGCGCACCGCTCTTGCAATCTCTGGAGCAGGTTCGCCTTCGACGATCACAGGCTCAACCTCGAGACCATCAAACAGCTGGTCGGCCAACAGATCGCGAACCTCTGTCCTGACCTGGTGTAACCAGCGATTTTCCGGCTCCTCAAAAACCCGTTCAGGCAGTGTCAATAAATTGGGCGGAACGCTCGCGCTCTGAACGCTGAACAGCACCACTCTTCCGCCACCGCTGTGAGCAAACGCAGCCGCATACTTCAGGGCCGCGCGCGCGCGGGTTGTGAAATCAGTCGGAAACAGGATATTTCGAAAGGGGTACATAGCCAACTTCGAATTGTGAACTTCGGATTTTGAAAGTCTAACAAGAAAAAAGTCGCCGGGGAAGATATGGGACCTGGGAGGTAGTGTCGCATTTTAAGGTCTAGCGCTTGTTCATCGGCGGTAAGGAACGATCCACGAAGTCACACGAAATTTCTCGAAGATTTTAGTGTTGCTTAGCGTGATTTGGCGGATCGTTCACTTCTCTTTCAAATTGCGACGCCACCGACCGCGAAAGGGGCCAAGGGTAAGGGAAATGAATAGATATCGGTTCCCATTACAGTTTGCCACTTATCCTGCCGTTGGTTTTCCTCTGGATTTTCCTTCGCGTTCCATGCCAAACTCCGCCGCAAATCGATAGCGTCACCTGGTAGCTAGCTTTATTTGGGCCATCTGTCCTGGGGAGCGGAAATGATTGAAGTAACCGACATCGTCAAGCGGTACGGTCAGAACACCGTACTCAACAAAGCGACGTTTCAAATTCAGGAAGCCCAACTAACAACCATTCTCGGTCCCTCGGGCTGCGGCAAATCAACTCTTATGCGTTGCCTGAATCGCCTCGAACGTTTTGATCGAGGCCGGTTGCGCATTGGCGATGTCGAGGTCGTGGGCACTGAAGAGAAGCAATTGACGGCCGCTGAAGAGAAGCAGCTAACAAAACGACTGCGGGAGCGCGTAGGCATAGTTTTTCAAAACTTCAATCTGTTTCCACACCTGACAGTTCTCGGAAACTGTATCCAGGCCCCAACGATCGTCAAGGGAATGGATCGCGCAGCAGCGGAAGACATCGCCCGCCAATACATCGACAAGGTCGGGCTCCATGCCAAGGTTGATTTCTATCCAGCCCAACTCTCCGGCGGCCAACAGCAGCGCGTTGCCATCGCCCGCGCCCTGGCAATGGAGCCGGAGGTGGTGCTCTTTGACGAGCCGACCTCGGCGCTTGATCCGCAACTCATTCAAGGCGTGGCGCGCATGCTTCGCGCACTCGACGATCTCGGCAAGACTCTGGTTGTAGTTTCCCATGACATGAGCTTTGCACGGCGCATTTCTGACCAGGTGATCTATTTCGAAGGTGGCCAAGCCGTCGAAGCCGGCACCGCGGAGGAAGTTTTTGGTAATCCACAACAATCCGAAACGCAGGCCTTCATGCAGAGTTTTTATGATGAGGAGCCGGCCGATTCTGCCGGCAATAACAACGGACAGAATGCAAAACTGAATGTTACCGGAACGCGCGGCAGCCCGGGACAGGAAGAGTAACGCCAATGACGCAGCTTCCACGCGAGGTACTAGCCACGCTGACGCAAAAGCTCTCCACGGTTTTCCTTCTCCTGCTGCTTTTTCAGGTGCCCGCTTTCGCTCAGTCGGCGCTGGAACGCGTGCGCAAGAGCGGCGAGCTGCGCATCGGTACCGACGCCACTTATCCTCCGCTGGAATCCTCTGAGGGCGGGACTTTCACGGGTTTTGACATTGACCTCGGCAACGCCATCGCACGTGAGCTCGGCGTCCGCGCTGTCTGGATCAACTCCGGGTTTGACGGCATCTTTCCCGCTCTACAGAACGGCACTTTCGACGCGGTCATTTCCTCGGTCACCATCACGCCGGAGCGCAGTGCCGTGATGCTCTTCTCCGATCCCTATTATGACTCGGGGCAGTTGATCGCTGTTCGTAAGGGTACGCAGGGGATCCTTAAGCCGGAAGACTTGGCAGGCAAAACGGCAGGAGTGCAAATCAATACCACGGCCCAGATTGATCTGGAAAAACGCAAAGGCATCAGGATCGCCGCCTACAATTCGATTGACCTTGCTTTGCTTGACTTGAAAAACGGACGCATCGATGCGGTCGTTAGTGACGCGCCCGTGTTGCGTTACATGATTCGCCAGAGTTTTCCGGACCTTACCACTGTCGGACAGAGATTCACGGACGAGAAGTTTGGTGTTGTGCTCGCGCAGGGAAATGACGATCTGAGGCGCGCCATTAATGCGTCGCTCTGGCGCATCACCGAGAGCGGCGAGAATGCGCGTGTCAACACGAAGTGGTTTGGAGAAGCCTCGGAACGGGCTGCGGATCAAGCCGCCAGCGAAACGCCGAAACGAGCTTTTGATTTCGGCCTGGTGCGCCGCACGTGGTCGTTGTTTCTTTCGGGAGTCTGGTTGACTGCGAAACTTGCGGGGCTGAGTCTGATATTGGGCCTGCCGATTGGTTTGTTGCTCGCGTTGGCTCGCGTTCAGTCGTCCCGGATTCTGGCGGCGCCTGCGGCGCTGTATGTCGAAGTGATGCGCGGCACGCCGCTGCTCGTGCAAATACTTTTCATCTACTTTGTATTGCCGTCATTCGGCATCAGTATCCCGGCCTTCTGGAGCGGCATCATCGCCCTGACGTTGAACTGCGCGGCTTACATCTCTGAGATTTTCCGGGCGGGCATAATTTCAATTGACGCCGGCCAGATGGAGGCGGCACGTGCGCTCGGCATGACGTATTCACAAGCCATGCGAAATATCATCCTGCCGCAAACCTTTCGTCGCGTGGTGCCACCGCTCACCAATGAAGCCATTGCGCTGCTGAAAGACTCGTCGCTGGTCTCAGTCATCGGACTGAC
>JBPCKD010000153.1:0-22104 GCA_051004635.1 Pyrinomonadaceae bacterium | reverse complement strand
CGCGAAAACTCCAAGCAGACGTTGAAAGAAAAGCCGGAGGTTCTCAAACGTATTGAGAGGGAAGTAAAGGTAAAACTTGGAATGCCCGTTCGCGAAGAGAAACCAGAAGCTGCTCCAAGCGCCAAAGCCGCTGCTGCCGATAAGAAATAGAAACTGGTTTTGACTACAAACAGGCGTTCGGCCGTGGGTTTTGACTAACCTGCGACCGAACGCTTTCCGCTTTACAGGCACGCAGTCTAAACGGATAATCCGCCGCGGTAGGTAGGACAGGCATTCCTGCCTGTCCTGAGTTGAATAACTGATACTGAAAGAGAGGAAGACGCTGGTCAGATTTTCCAGAAATGGAAAATCTCCGGTAGGTAGGACAGACATTCCTGTCTGTCATTTCTCGGCTAAGACTGACAGGCAAGAATGCTTGCCCTACTATGAAGTCCATTCTCATCAAAGGCGGAACACTCGTAACGATGGACGAACGGGAGTCCATTGTTCGGGGGGATCTACTCATCCGCGACGGTCGCATTACGAGGATTGGCCAATCGGGGGAAACAGCCGACATCACTATTGACGCCGCGGGATGCGCCGTTCTGCCGGGCTTCGTTCAGACCCACATTCATCTCTGTCAAACCCTCTTTCGGGGAGCTGCCGATGATCTGCCATTGCTTGACTGGCTCAAGAAACGCGTCTGGCCCATGGAGGCCGCTCACACCTCCGAGTCTGTTAGAGCGTCGGCCAGATTGGGTGTTGCGGAACTAATCAAGGGTGGAACAACCTGCGCGCTGACGATGGAAACGGTCAACCATACCGAAGAGGTTTTCAAAGTGGTTGACGAGTCGGGTTTCCGGGCAATCGTAGGCAAGTGCATGATGGACAAAGGGGACGATGTGCCCGCGGGCCTGCATGAAGAAACAGATAACTCCATTAAAGAGTCGATTTCCCTGCTTGAAGCATGGCATGGCAAAGCGCACGGCAGAATAGGTTATTGCTTCGCACCTCGTTTCGCACTTAGTTGCACGCCCGAGCTCCTTGCGCAGGTTGCCCAACTAGCCCGTGAACGCGGCGTGATGGTGCACACGCATGCTTCTGAAAATAAGAATGAGTGTGCTTTGGTTGAGAGCGAGACTGGTCAGCGAAATGTCGCCTATCTGGATTCACTGGGATTGAGCGGCGCCCATGTAATGCTTGCTCACTGCGTTCATCTCGATGCAACAGAATTTGAAACGCTCAGAAACACGCACACTAACGTTGCCCATTGTCCTTCGTCAAATTTAAAGCTTGGCTCCGGAATCGCCGAGATTACCCGGATGCTCGAGCATGGAATATCCGTTTCTCTCGGTGCCGATGGTGCAGCGTGCAACAACCGCCTCGACATGTTCACGGAGATGCGAAGCATGGCGTTGCTCCAAAAAGCTTTGCACGGACCAGAGGCCATTCCCGCTAAACAGGCACTACGCATGGCTACGCAAGGCGGCGCCAAAGCCCTGGGATTGGAAAAACAGATTGGGAGCCTGGAGATCGGTAAACGCGGAGATGCGATGGTAGTAAATATGGATTCTCTGCACTCAACGCCACATTCAAGAGACCTTGTATCGGCGTTGGTGTATTCAGCCCAGACGGCCGACGTACAGAGCGTCGTAATCGATGGGAAGCTTGTGATGAAAGAGCGGAAACTGGTTACTTTGGATGAGAAGGCGATCTTTGCGGAGGCGGTGCGAGAGAGCAGTGAACTGATAAAACGCGCTGGAATTGAGGCCTAAGAAGCCGGAAAAGTGTGTGGGTCGTTAGCTTTAAGCGGAAATAGGTGAGCCTGAAAATAGCTGTGCCAGCTCGAAGGTAGCGACTGCGGGGGGCGCGATCGGCGGCCGAGCTGGCACTGGCGGGCACTATCAAGTTTGAATCGGATGTTGTCTCTAAAACTGGACTGACGTTTGGGCGCCAACCCCATCCTCAACGGGAGGGATTATACACCTCCTCGGCAATTCGTCAACGAGTTTTTGTGACTAATCTGACAAACTTAACTTTTTGGGCGGTAAGTTGACAGTTCTTTTCCTTGATCCCTATACTACGCGCTCTTTCCTATCCGACGGCCAGGTAGCTCAGTTGGTAGAGCGCGGCCCTGAAAAGGCCGGCGTCGGCGGTTCAAATCCGTCCCTGGCCACCATTAAGAATGGGGAAAAGGGTAAAGGGGAGCGGGAAAAGCGATGCTAATCGAACTTACCCATTCCCCTTTGCCCTTTTCCCCTTTCTATCTTGCCCAATAGTGCTTAATTCGGTCGGCCAGGAAAGGGAAAGGAACGTAGTCGGCTGTTCTCCCCGAGCGACGTAGCTCTTCTACCATTCGAATTGCGCCGTCTGCGTTTCGGGTATGGACGACAATCGTGGAAGCCCGCTGAAGTTTAGGGTTTGCAGTAAGCCATAAGGCGATAGCATAGCCGGTGCGGGCATCATCGTGTTCATCGGAGTTGTAGTGTTCAGGATGAAGATCATGATCCAGGAAGATGGCATCGTAAGAATTAGCGCTCAAAAACTGTTGGGCAGTCTCAACGTTATCCGCCACGTCAATAAGATCGTTTTTGAAACGCTCCGAAAACCAATGATGTCTTCTTTTATCGTCATCCAGGAGGAAAACGCGAATAGGGTCGCGCTCGATTTTAACTTCGCTGAGCCCAAGTTTGATGAGCAATGAATGTAACAAACGCATGAGTCTCGATAACACCTTCCAGTCAACAACAAAATCACTTTCCAGTCAACGAACAAAAACTCGCGCTCGCCGTATTTGAAACTCCTCCCGAATAAGCTGGAAATATATCATGATAATTAGGGAATAAAGCCCGCACCTGCATCAACCGGGCTCTGGTGGAAGTGCCAAATGTTGCTTAAGTTGACTTAATACAGTCCGCAGTTCCGATTCATTGCACGCGCTTCTTGCGATGGTATAATCAAGATTCGATGAGTTCATTGCACAGTCCGAATTAGTAATTCAAAAACGACTCGCGGTTGCGGAATGTCAGCCGATAATTCCAGTACAAAAGGTGATGAGAACTGTGAATAGTCTTGACGACAGTCTGGAATCGCGGGCAAAGGAAGGTATGTCGGAACGACTCGAAAGTGCTGTCTGTGAATTCTGCTTTGGCACAGGCACGAGGCTCGAGCTGAGTGAGGGAGGGATAAAAGGGGCCGTAATCTGTGATTGCCGCCGCTCGAACAGCGGAACGAGATCATTGGAGGCGGCACGCATACCGCCGCGCTTTCGCCAGTGTTCATTTCATAACTACTACCCGAAGAATGATTCACAATATTTTGCGCACAGTTTTGCCAGCAGGTTAGCGGACGAATTCCCTGCGGTTGAATCAGGGCTTTTGTTTATGGGGTCGGTGGGTGTGGGAAAGACCCACCTAGCGATAGCCGTTCTGAAGGAACTTATATCGAAAAAAGGGGCTCGCTGTCTTTTCTTTGAATCAGGTTCGCTGCTCAAAGCAATTCAGGATTCCTACAATCCGGTTTCTCAAACTTCGGAAATGCGAGTGCTGGCGCCCGTTTATCAAGCGGAAGTGTTAGTCCTGGACGAACTCGGCGCCACCGTTCCCACCAATTGGGTGCGGGACACGATGTACCAGATCATCAACACCCGTTATAACAACAAGAAGCTCACAATCTTCACGACAAACTATTTGGATGAGGTCCGTGCAGCAGCACCAGAAGACTCCGAAAACGCGGATGCGAAACGCAGAAACAGAAGCTTCACTTCAGAGCGGGTTCAGGAGATGACTAGCCTCGAAGAACGCATTGGCACACCCCTACGCAGCCGCTTATATGAGATGTGCAAGAAGGTCATGATTGAAGGCGAAGACTACCGCAGGCGCCTGGATCAACGCCGGTTCGATTCCGTCAAAGCGTAGCGTTCAACTCTTCTACAGCGCCCGGCTGCACTTCAACACGATCAATAAGATCTCTGATTTGTCGGCCCTGGTTCGGGTGTTCCCGGTCAAGGTGACTGCGACTGTCCAGACGCCGACACAGAGCCGCAACTCCGTCGCAACCGCAGAGGTCGCCCGAACAGCTATTGTTGTTGACAAGACAACAGACATTGAAGCAATGAAGGTGGGGGCGCAGCAAACGCTCGACGAGCTCTTTGCCGGAAGTCTAATCCCGTTCCCGTTATCGGCTCGCGTGGTGGAGTCGATCGGGATGGAAGAATACATAATTCGCTTTCATGATAGCCGGTTATATTCGATCGATGTTTCCTGGCAACAAGGCCAGACATTCAAAACAGTTTTTCGAACCGCCATTTTGGATCGAGGTGCCAGACTTAGAAGTCCTCCGAGGCTCGCAAGACCTGCGTAGTATGTCTACAGTCCCCATTTGTTAACCCGCTTCAAATGGTCCAGTGCTGTAACTATTTAAGGAACTGTTACCTTCAGACGTTTGTCGATGAAGTCTTTGAAGGTTGGTCGTAAACTCGGCTCGATCTTGAAAGCTCTTTCAAAGTCTTGAATGGCCTCGGCCTTTTTACCCAGTAGCGTTTCTATCACTCCTCGGCCGGCATAAGACTGCGCCAAATTAGGATCCAGGCTGATTGCTTTCGAATAATCAGTTAGTGCTCCAATCAAATCCTGTTTAGCCTGCCTCGCCGTTGCCCGTGCGTAGTAGACTCCCGCATCGGGTTTCAACTCAATTGCTTTGCTGTAGTCTCCGATTGCACTGTCAAAGTCTCCTTGCGACTGACGCACCTGCGCACGGTTGATGTATGCATCCACGAAATTCGGAGCGGCTTCCAGGGCCAATGTGTAATCTCTGATGGCGGCCGCGTTATCTTCCTTTGCCTGATAAGCGGTGCCCCGATTGTAATAGGCTATTATTAGCTTGGGATTGAACTCGATGGCTTTCGTGTAATCGCTAATTGCACCTTCGGTATCGCCCTTGGATTTCCTGGCATTTCCTCGATTGTTGTAAGCCATAGCAAACTGCGGTACGAGTTGAATTGCGCTGGTGAAGTCTGCCGTAGCTCCCTCATATTCGCCTTTCTGCATTCGCACTACGCCGCGGTTGAAGTAGGTTTCAACGTTACGCGGGTTGCGTTCGATTGCTTTGGTGTAGTCATTGATTGCGCCATCCAGATCCCCCTTTTGAAGTTTGATGTTGGCACGGTTGTTATATGCGGCGTCGAGACCAGGTTGTAGGGCGAGGGCCTTATCATAATCCGCGAGTGCGCCCTCCAAATCGCCATTTTCATGTTTCTGAAGTCCACGGTTGTAGTAGTCGCTGGCTTTCTCGGATTTTTGACCGTTCGCGGGCCCCAGCAAAATAGTGAACACCGCAAGCATTACAAGAAACTGCCTTACCAGCAACTTCGTGTATTCTTGAAATCGAGCCTTGTTGGTTCTCATTCAGTGACGAAGCGAGCGTAACCATTTTCAGTGTCTGAGACCGCTATGTATAATGCTTTGACTCCACTTCGGTCAATTCTCGGAACAAGTTTGTTGTTTTAATGCCCAGACGCACTGACATCCACAAAATCCTAATCATCGGCTCTGGTCCAATTGTTATTGGGCAGGCGTGCGAATTTGACTATTCCGGCACCCAGGCGTGTAAGGCGCTCAGACAGGAAGGTTACAAGGTCGTGCTGGTAAATTCGAATCCCGCGACCATCATGACGGACCCTGAAACCGCCGACATCACCTACATCGAACCGCTCACCGTCGAAGCTGTCAGCGCAATCATTCGGAAGGAACGGCCGGACGCATTGCTCCCAACCGTTGGCGGCCAGACGGCTCTGAACCTTGCGATTGCTCTCGATGATTCGGGAGTGCTTGAAGAGTGTGGCGTCGAAATGATTGGCGCCAAACGCGAGGCTATCCGCATCGCTGAAGACCGGATGCTGTTCAAGCAGGCGATGGACGAGGCGGGTCTAAAGATGCCGCGTGGTGGCTTCGCTAAGTCGTGGAGCGAAGCTGAGGTGATTGTCGGACACACTGGGTATCCGGCAATCATCCGGCCCTCCTTCACGCTCGGCGGCACGGGCGGCGGCACGGCGTATAACCCGGAAGAGTTTGAAGAGATAGTCCGCGCCGGGCTGGCAGCATCGCCGATGCATGAGGTGCTGGTCGAAGAATCAATTCTTGGCTGGAAAGAGTTTGAGCTGGAAGTGATGCGCGACCTTGCCGACAATGTGGTGATCATTTGTTCGATCGAAAACTTCGATCCGATGGGCGTGCACACGGGTGACTCGATCACTGTCGCCCCGGCCCAGACGCTTACCGATCGCGAATATCAACTGATGCGCGACATGGCGATCGTAATCATCCGCAAGGTAGGTGTGGAAACTGGGGGTTCAAACATTCAGTTTGCAGTGAACCCGGAGAATGGCGAGATCCGCATAATCGAAATGAATCCGCGTGTGTCGCGCTCCTCGGCCCTCGCTTCCAAGGCGACCGGATTCCCCATTGCCAAGATTGCGGCAAAACTTGCCGTAGGCTACACACTCGATGAGATTCCCAATGACATTACGCAAAAGACGCCGGCGTCGTTTGAGCCGACAATTGACTACGTGGTGGCAAAAATTCCTAAGTGGGACTTCGAAAAATTTCGTGACGCAGAAGACGTTCTCGGCACGCAGATGAAGTCCGTTGGGGAAGTAATGGCAATTGGACGAACTTTCAAAGAGGCTCTTTTCAAGGGCTTACGCTCCCTGGAAGCGGTAAAGCCTCTGCGGCTCGAGGACGTGTCTGATGACGAGGTCCAGCGCAAACTCGCGCGCCCCAACTCGCAACGTTTTTCCTACATAACCTACGCATTGCAACATGATTGGCCCATCGCTGAAATCTATCGTCTTTCCCGCGTGGACCCCTGGTTTCTCGAACAGCTCCAGGATGTAATGGAGATCCAAAAAGGAATCGAAGGCCGAAACCTTAAGGATATTTCTGCCGATCTCCTTCGATCGTTCAAGGAAGTGGCCCTCTCTGATCGGAGACTCGCCTACCTTACCGAAACAACGGAAGACGAAGTTCGTGCGTATAGAAAAAGCCTGGGCGTCGTTCCTGTATACAAGCGCGTGGATACCTGCGGGGCCGAGTTTGAGTCGTTCACGCCGTATCTCTATTCGACTTACGAAACTGAAAGCGAAGCAGCGCCAACGGATCGGCGCAAGATCATGATTTTGGGCTCTGGGCCAAATCGCATCGGGCAGGGAATCGAGTTTGATTACTGCTGCTGCCACGCATCGTTTGCGCTCCGCGATGCCGGATTTGAAACGATAATGGTCAACTGTAACCCGGAAACAGTCTCCACCGATTTCGACACTTCCGATCGCCTCTACTTCGAGCCACTCACTTTTGAAGACGTGATGAACATCATCGACGTTGAAAAACCTGAAGGTGTGATCGTTCAGTTCGGTGGTCAAACCCCCTTGAACCTGGCGATGCGTCTGCATCAGGCGGGTGTGCCGATCATCGGAACGTCAGCGGACGCAATCGATCTTGCTGAAGATCGCAAGCGCTTTGGCGCGCTGCTGCGAGAACTGGGCATTCCCCAGCCGGAGAATGGAATGGCGGCAACCGCGGAAGAGGCGAAGCAGGTTGCAGAGCAAATCGGTTATCCCGTACTTGTGCGCCCAAGTTACGTATTGGGGGGCCGCGCGATGGCCATCGTTTACGACGACGAGAGTTTAGACCAGTACGTACGCACGGCAGTGGGATTCACACCGGAGCGGCCGGTCTTGATTGATAAGTTTCTCGAACGCGCAGCTGAGTTTGATGTTGATGCGCTCGCTGACGAAACCACCTGCGTCATCGCCGCGATTCAGGAACATATTGAGGAAGCAGGAATCCATTCGGGTGACTCATCGTGCGTTTTGCCGCCCGTGCGAATTGATCCGGAGCACATCGAGACCATGCGCCATTACACACGGTTGCTGGCCACTGCGTTGTCGGTTCGGGGACTGATGAATATTCAGTTCGCGATCAAAGACCATCGCGTTTATGTGCTTGAAGTGAACCCGCGGGCCTCGCGAACAGTGCCGTTTGTTTCCAAAGCGACGGGCGTCCCGATCGCGCGTATCGCGGCCCTGGTGATGGCCGGGCAGCCTCTCGCAGGGTTCGATTTGCCGGAGAACCTGACAGTCAACCGGTTTTTTATCAAGTCGCCTGTCTTCCCGTTTGCGAAGTTTCCAGGGGTGGATCCGATTCTGAGTCCGGAGATGCATTCAACTGGAGAAGTGATGGGGGTCGGTGAAACTTTTGGCGAGGCTTATGCGAAGGCGATGACGGGTGCCGGCCTGTCGCTTCCGCAAACGGGCTGGGCCTTTATCAGTGTGAACGATTCAGACAAAGGGCAGGCGGTCGTTTTGGCGCGCAGACTGTCGCGGCTGGGGTTTGAGATCATGGCTACGCTAGGAACAGCTGAACGGTTGCGCGAGGTTGGCCTAAAAGTAGAAAGCGTCTTCAAGGTGAATGAGGGGCGTCCAAACATCGTGGACCACATCAAGCGAGGCGAGATCGCGCTGGTCATCAACACCCCGCTGGGGCGCGCTTCTCACTTCGATGAGCAGGCAATTCGACGCGCCGCTTTGCAGTACAACGTACCATGCGTTACTACGATGACTGGCGCGCAGGCAATCGTTGAGGCCATCACCGCTCGTGAGGCGGGTGGGGCGATCAAGGTTCGCTCGCTGCAGGAAATGCACGCGGTAAGCGCGGCAGTGCGATAAGGAACAGGAAACTGATTTTGGAATCGCTTTTTGCGGCTTTGCCGCCGCACCGGGCGGTGCGTCGGGCCACGAAGAGCGTCGGCGAGCCCGCCTTCCCGACCACGAGCTGATCACAGTTGAGTCTGATCCTTGCTTGAAAGGTCTTCAAGCATGACCAACCGCGCGAGTCGCAGAATCTCGCAGGTTAGGAAGGTGGGCTTGACCCCGCTCTTCCGTGAGCCAACGCACGTCTCGGAAAGCGGCGGGGCTCCGGTATTGTCTTTCGGCATTGATGGATTCGGGAGTCAGTTTGGAGATCAACAGCAACGAGACGATCCAGAAGATCCTGGACGATTGTAAGACAATCGCCGTCGTTGGACTCTCTTCTGACGTCGGCAGACCTTCTTATGGTGTCGCGTTGTACATGCGACGCATGGGCTACAAGGTGATCCCCGTCAATCCAAACGAGGAAGAAGTGTTTGGCGATAGATCTTACCCCGCGCTTTCAGATGTGCCTGAGAAGATAGATCTTGTCGACATCTTCCGCAGATCGAGTGAAGCGGGAAAAGCCGTCGATGAAGCCATCGCCATCGGCGCTAAGGGCGTCTGGCTTCAGGAAGGCGTCATCGATCTGATTGCTGCCGAACGTGCGGCAGCGGCGGGTTTGTTAGTTGTAATGGATCGATGTTGGCTGAAGGAGCACCTTCGCTTCGACAGTTGATCCGCTGCGGTCAAGAAGTTCAGAGTCCAACTTTAGGTTGCTTCTTACGCAGCCACGCAAGCTAAAGCTTGAACCCTAAACTTCGGGCTCGATTTCGTACCTGGAACATTCTTACGCAGAAAACTGCCGGGAGAGTTTAATGAAGAAAATCGCACTCATAACCTTGATCCTGATAACGATCGCGTCTCCGTTGACTTCACTTGCTGACGAAGGCATGTGGACGTTTGATAATCCTCCGCGCAAGCTCTGGAAAGAACGCTACAACTTCGAGCCCACGGATGCCTGGCTGGAGCACATAAGGTTGGCATCGGTGCGGATCGAGGGTGCTTCGGGTTCGTTTGTCTCTCCCGACGGACTGCTGATGACGAATCAGCATGTAGCCAGCGGCCAGTTGCAGAAGCTCTCAACAGCGGAACGCAATCTTCGACGAGATGGATTTTACGCGAGCACGCTGGTCCAGGAATTGAAGGCTCCCGATGCCGAAGTCAATGTGCTGACATCCTACGAAGATGTAACTCAGCGCGTTCAAGGGGCGGTGAAACCTGGCGCGTCTGACAAGGAAGCCGGCGACGCGCGCAGGGTACAGATTGCAGCGATAGAAAAGGAGTCTACCGGCAAGACTGGATTGCGCAGCGAAGTCGTCAGGATTTACAACGGCGGCGAATACTGGCTTTATCGCTTCAAGAAATACACCGATGTTCGATTGGTCTTTGCACCGGAAGAACAGATAGCCTTCTTCGGAGGTGATTACGACAATTTCACCTATCCTCGCTATTGTCTGGATGTCTCCTTTTTCCGCGTTTATGAAAATGGCCAGCCATTAAAAACTCAGAACTATCTCAAATGGTCGGCTAACGGTCCTACGGACGGAGAATTCGTGGTCGCTGTTGGCAATCCCGGAACTACTAACCGCTTGCTGACGATAGCGCAGGTTCAATATCAGCGCGACGTGGGTAATCCTCTGCAGATGCAGGTATGGACCTCGCGACGCAATGCCCTGGTGCGTTACAGCGATACGGGGCCCGAAGCGGCACGCCGGGGACTGAACACAGTTCGCAGTCTTTCAAACTCCATCAAGCGGCTCGTTGGACAGCAGGACGGTCTGAAGAATCTCCGCATGATGACTAAGAAAGAAGAAGCAGAAAAAGCGTTGCGGGCCGCCGTGGCCGGTCGGCCAGATTTACAGAAGGCTTATGGCAGCGCCTGGGATGAGATAGCAGCGGGTTATCGTGAGTTACCAACCTTTGCAAAGCGAAGGGAGTTCTCCACCCTGATCTACTCCCGTTTGGGCCAGATGGCCCAGCAGCTCGTCAGGTATTCCGAAGAGATAGCGAAACCAAACGAGACGCGATATGACGAGTTTCGCGATTCCAAGTTGGAGTCTTTGAAGTTTGGCCTCTTCTCACCGGCTCCCATCTACCCGGATATGGAGGAAGCCATCCTTGCGTCCTGGCTGGCAGACGCTGAGCAAACTCTGGGTAAAGACGATCCATTTGTTCGTGCCGCTTTGCAGGGGTCGACTCCGGCTGCGGTTGCGAAAACCGTAGTTTCCCAAACAAAACTGGGTGATGTTGCAACTCGCAAAGCACTGTTTGAAGGGGGGGCAGCCGCAATCAAGAACAGCGACGATCCGTTGATTGCCCTGGCTCGCCGAGTGGAGCCGGTGATCCGCGAACTGCGCGCGTGGAACGAACAGAAGATTCAGAACCTCGATGCTGTTGCCGGTCAGAAGATTGCGGCGGCTCGCTTTGCAGTCTACGGCAAGAATGTCTCCCCGGATGCGACGGGCAGTTTGCGCATTAGCTACGGCAGAGTGTTGGGCTACGAGGAAGACACAACCTTGGTGCCTTACAAGACGACCTTCAATGGACTTTACGATCGCGCTGCGAGCTTTGATGAGAAGCCGCCCTATGATCTGCCGCAGCGATTCAGGGATGGGAGGTCGAAACTGGAGCTGGCGACGCCGATGAATTTTGTCTACACCTGTGACACGATTGGCGGCAATTCCGGAAGCCCAATTATCAATCGTAATGCAGAGGTAGTCGGCCTCAACTTTGATAGTAACATTCAAAAGTTGCCAAACCGTTATTGGTACATTGACGAGGATGAAGGCAGTCGGGCTGTTGGGGTCCACAGCGCGGCGATCATCGAAGCGCTCCGGAAGCTCTATGGCGCGGAGAAGCTTGCGGCGGAAATCACTGGCCGATGAATAATTCTAAGCCAGCTCGGCGGGCGTCAACTCCTTGGAGTGCGGCGACCTGTCGCCGCTTTGGCCAGCGGAGGCCCGGCGCCGCGTTTGTTCAGTAGCATTCAACTACTAAAAGGCCGCGATATCGCGCGACGGACCAAAGCGCCGCCTGGCCGGCGCACTCCAGGGAGTTGAGCCCGGCAGAATTCATGGCGACTACAATCAGAGCTGTCGCAATCACGGTGAGCGACCGTTGTGCTCGAGGCGAACAGGACGACGTCTCGGGCCGGGCGCTGGTGGAGTTACTACGCAACGCAGGCGCCGACATCGTGGCCCATGAGATCCTGGCTGACGACCTCGAACCTCTGGCTGATAGATTGCGCGACCTTGCCGAGCGCAGCGACGTTAACCTAATCGTTACCACCGGCGGCACGGGTTTTGGACCACGTGATAACACTCCCGAAGCGACACTACGCGTGACAGAACGCGAAGCCCCTGGATTGGCCGAGGCCATGCGTGCCGAATCACTCAAGCACACGCCAATGGCAATGATCTCACGCGGCGTCTGCGGCATTAGAAACGGCACGCTCATCATCAACCTCCCCGGTTCTCCCAAAGCCGTCCGCGTGAGCTTTGCCGTGATTCAACCCGTCTTGAACCACGCCATCGCGCTGCTCGCTGGAAGGCCCGGTGGCGAGTTGCACTAGCAGGTTGCTAAAAAGGAAAGTATCAACCAGGGCGAGCGAGCGATTCCACAGCTGACCTTCTTTTGTTAGTCACGGGCCGGCTTCTGTTAGTTATGGACCGATCCACCAACTCACACGAAATAGCACGAACAAGCGCCTCTATTCGTGATGCTTCCTGTGGTTTCGTGGATCGTGTCTCATCGTGGCTTACGACGATTCAGTACGCGACGATTCAGCACTCCGACTTCAGAGGATTCGGCACGCTTGCCGTAACCGGGAGACCGCGCTAATCTTCAAAGCATGAGCGCATTCAAGGTCAACGTCGTCGCTCGCAATCCGAAACGCGAGGAACTCAGCACCCAGCCTTTGCCGGCGTTGGTGGACACCGGATCTGAACTCACTTGGCTTCCCGCGGATGTTTTGATATCGGTGGGTATCACGCCGCGTCGAAAGCGGATGTTCGCCACGGCCACTCAGCAGAAGATCGAGCGTGAGGTGGGTTATGCCATTCTCAGCGCCGAAGGCTACGAAACGAACGATGAAGTGGTCTTTGCCGAGCCAGGTGATATGACATTGCTGGGCGTGAGAACATTGGAAGGCTTCGGCGTGATGGTGGACAATATTGCACATCGGTTCGTAGCAACAACAACATTGGTGGCGGGGATCTCGACCGGCGAAGTTGTGGAGTCGCGCACGACGGCCTGCGGGCCAATCTAACGAGGAGGGGCCTTTGCCGGGTGCGGCCTCATTCTCCTCGCCTTCGTAGATTCACCTAACCACTCCCGCCTCTTTCATGCAATGAAGACGTATCCGTGGATGAGTCCGCGCGATGATCTCGCCGCTGCGCGTAAACTGAATCAGAAATGTGGCTACTGGCGGCGCAAGGAAGAACTCGAAGATGCAGAAGCTGCTGCGAAGAATTGGCAGGCCAGTTTGGAGTGCGGTGACCTGTCACCGCTTTGGTAATCGGCGACCTGTCGCCGTAGTCCTTCGCCGCGCAGGACCGCGCGTTTCTACGAAGCTCGTATTGTGCACTAACGGCTGCGACAGGTCGCAGAAGACCAAAGCGCCGACGGGTCGGCGCACTCCAAAATAATACCCACACTAAGGGTCAGCTCTGAACGCTTGTGCAAGTCTTCGTTGACATTGATCACCTCGGCCTTTAATATTTTTCCGAACGCAATATAATTTACACACGCGAATTCTTTTCGGGTCTAAATGCTGCTTCAAGCCACGACAGCGACTGCGCAGAATATCGGTGCACCAATCACGGCTTACTGGCCGGTGATGATCTTCTTCGTGGTGGCCGTGGCCTTTCCCATTCTGCCTATTGTTCTGGGAAGGTTTCTACGGCCCGCAAAGTATGGGAAGGGAAAGATGCGGCCATACGAGTGCGGCATCGATCCGACGACGGACGCGCATTCGCGATTTACCGTTCGTTACTATATCGTCGCCATGTTGTTTTTGATCTTCGACGTGGAGACGATCTTTCTGTTGCCTTGGGCCATTATTTTTATGGGCGACGATTTTTCATTCACCAAATTTGCACTCGTCGAGATGTTTATCTTCATCGGGATTTTGGTAGTTGGCTACTATTACGCCTGGCGCAAAGGCGCGCTGGAATGGGCATAAGAACGGTAAATAGTAAATGGTGAATGGTAAATGGCTGTCTTTCACCAATTGAGATGAACATCAGAAGGTGCGCGTCGGTCGGAAGTTGAGACGGGTGCCAATGCTTATGAGGTCAGTTCAACTTGCAACAGACGACCATTTACGATTCAGCATTTACCATTTACCGCTGTTAAGAATTCGCTCCCACTATTTACGATTTACCATTTACTATTTACCAAACCATGGCTGAACACGACCAGGGATTCGTCTTAACAAGATTTGACTCGCTGATGAACTCGGTGCGGCGGACGGTCGGCGCCAAGGCGCTGGATATCACTGCGCCGGTCGTCAACTGGGCCCGGAAGTCGGCGCTCTGGCCGATGACTTTTGGACTGGCGTGTTGTGCGATCGAGATGATTGCCACCGGCGCCGGGCGCTTTGATATCGACCGCTTCGGCGCTGGGGTTTTCAGGCCTAGTCCGCGCCAAAGCGATTTGATAATCATTGCCGGCACCGTCACATTGAAAATGGGTCCGGTAGTGCGCAGGGTTTATGAGCAGATGCCGGAGCCGAAGTGGGCAATCGCGATGGGCGCCTGCGCCTCGACAGGTGGGCCATTCGACTCGTACTCCACAATGCAAGGCGTCGATCGCTGCATTCCGGTTGATGTTTACATACCAGGGTGTCCCCCACGCCCCGAAGCATTGCTCTATGGCTTGATGCGCCTGCAAGATATCATCATGCGTGAGGCGCCCTCCGCGTATATCTTTGAATCAGACGGCACTGTGCATCGGAGGCAGGAACTGGGAGATGGTGACCAGCTGCAATCGGGAAACGCGTCTGCGCCGGAGCTGAATGCCGCTCGCATTGCTTGATTGTTTGATAGAATCCCTCGCACACTTGGGAGACTCCCCGGCATCGCGGGCGCACAAGTGCGCTGTCTAAACAAATCGATGGCCGTGGGCGCACAAGTGCGCTGTCTAAACAAATCGATTATTATCGGCTTATAGCCCTCGCCCCCTGTTTTTAGAAGCCCCCCGTATTGGCTCTTCCAAAATAGTTTCGCTGTGGCCCGCGCATGTTGCGCGTGATTCACGGGCGGATCATTTTGTTAACTTGAGCGCTACCCAGCGCCGTGGAGGTTCCGAAATGAAGTTAGGTGTTTCGAAGCGATCGGTTTGTCTTACTGTCGCGCTATCTATGCTGACCATGCTCGTGCTGCCGATGTTAGTTCAGGGGCAGACTCGGAGGAAGCCGAGGCTCAGACGCAGTGTCGTGCGCAGAACGACGCCGGTTGGGCCCCTGGTGCCGATTGGTACCAACCTGAAGATTCGTATTGAAGAGACCCTGTCCAGCAAAGACTCTCAAGTCGGAGATCGGTTTACCGCGACCGTGCTCGATCCCGTTCGCTTTAACGAAGCGACAGTCACCGGCCACATCAGCTCGATTCAGAGGTCAGGGAAGATTAAGGGTAGAACGAGTATGAACCTGGCTTTTGATTCGATTCGCCTCAGCGAGGGTCGCAGCGGCACGTTGCATGGCTACGTGACGAGGGTTTACGGCAGTGGTTCGGGCCGAGCGGACGACGAAGGGGGCGTCGAGTCTGGCAGCCGAACGAATCAAACATTGAAACGCGGCGGTATTGGCGCCGCAGCCGGAGCGATTCTGGGCGGCATTGCCGGCGGAGGCAAAGGCGCGGCGATTGGTTTGATACTGGGGGGCGCCGGCGGCGCGGGCTCGCTCGCCATACAGGGAAGCAAAGAATTGAAGATCGAGTCAGGAACTGAGATGCTCGTGCGCGTTACGCGTTGATGCTTAACTGACCCACGGCCAGCGAAAACACTTTAGCTCCGAGCTAAACATCAGGCGCAAAGAAGCTGTCGGATCCATGCTTCTTTGCGCCTCTGTACTTGCTGACTCGGCCATTCAGTCTCTTCAATATCGTCAACTTGAATGTACCGGACCAGCGGGGGCAAGCCCGCCTCCCAACCCGAGACTGGATTACTCCGCCCCTTTGATCACACCTTGAAAGCCTTTTCGACCGACTTTAGCACTTAACTGTGATCAGCTCGGGGTTGGTAAGGTGGGCTTGCCCTCACTAGTTCAGAAGCTCTCACAGTTGAAGTCTTAAAGACCTCATTTGCCAGGTTCCAATTGCCAGCGCCCGCTTTCCGCTACATTATTGCCCCAGATTGTCACCGGATTAGCATTCGCCCGCAGTTGAGTGGAAGAAAACTGGATCGTCCTCCGTCTAACGTTTGTTAGGTCAATACGGAGGAGTGGATGGAGCAGCGCGCGGTAATGGCGGAACCTATCATTGACGACCGCGTCATCGAAGCCTGTCGTGAAGGCGACAGGGAGGCCTTCCGGCTGCTGTTTGAGACCTACAAAGACAAAGTTTTCTCCATCGCCGTTTATTCCTTTGGAGGCGATGAAGCAGCGGCGAGCGACGTCTCGCAGCAGATCTTTCTAAAGTTGATGACCGCCATTACCCAATTTCGCGGCGACTCGGCCTTTACCACCTGGCTCTATCGTCTGGTGGTTAACGCCTGCATCGATGAACAGCGAAAACGCAGGCGGTTTCTTCCGTTTGGAGAGTCAGTGCCAATGAGCAAAATTGAAGATAGAAGACCGCAGGAGAAACGTTATGCCAGGCTGGAAGTTGCTGACTCCGTGCAGGCGGCGATCAAGGAGCTGACGCCGAAACTGCGAATGCCGATTCTGCTCAAATACGTTGAAGGACTTTCTTACGAGGAGATTGCCACGGTGATGGGTTGTTCGAAGGGGACGGTCGCCTCCCGGCTTAATCGCGGTCATCGGAGTCTGGCGCGGAAGTTAGTTCACCTACGGAATGAGGTGGTTTAGTAAAGACAGACATTCTTGCCTGTTGGATTAGTTAAGGTGGGGTTAGGTTGAGTTGAGGTTGGTTTTGGGAGACGAGAGATGTTTTCTAAGCACGTTACAAACGATTTATCCGCCTATTGCCACGGCGAAGTGGCGAGTCAAGAGTCCCGGCGGATTTCCGAACATCTGATTGGTTGCAATCGGTGTCGAGCGCAGTTTGAAGAGATCAAGCTGGGAGTGAAACTTGCCGAGCGGCTACCGCAACTCGCGGCGCCGGATTCACTATGGCTGGATCTGCAATCACATCTCGCTGCGGAAACTCACAAGAACAGGATTGCGACGAATAAGACATCGCGATTTTCTTTCAAGCTCTGGCAGCCGGGCTTTGCCGGGGTTGCGGCTGGTTTACTTTTAGTCGCCGTCTTGGGCGCCTGGTTGTTCTACTCGCGCGAGTCACGTCCATTTTGGGAAGTGGCTCGTCTCAATGGCTCGCCTAGAATTGGCTCATCGCACATGGACGAAACGGGACGGCTCGCCGTGGGCCAGTGGTTGGAGACTGACGGGTCTTCCCGCGCAAAGATTGAAGTTGGTTCGATTGGCCACGTGGAGATCGATCCCAACACACGAGTACGTCTGATTGAAACAAAACCGACGGAACATCGGCTGGAACTCGCCCGCGGAAAGATGAGTGCGAAGATCTGGGCGCCACCACGACTCTTTTTCGTAGACACTCCATCCGCAGTCGCGGCAGACATGGGTTGCGCCTACACGCTGGAGGTCGACGATTCAGGTGCGAGTCTTTTGCACGTTACCTCCGGTTGGGTCGAATTGCAGTTGAAAGACCGCGAGTCGATGGTCCCGGCCGGTGCTGCATGCGCCACGCGGCCAGGTATTGGTCCAGGTACACCTTACTGGGAAGACGCCTCGCAGACTTTTAGAACGGCCCTGACCAAACTTGATTTTGGCGCCAACGAGGGCGTGGACTGGTTGCAGGCTCCGCTTGAGACTGTGCTTGCTGAAGCGCGGCATCGCGACACGCTCACGCTTTGGCACTTGCTATATCGAGTTGAGGGAAAGCACCGCGAGTTGGTGTTCGCACGTATGGCCGCGCTGGCTCCGCCGCCTAAAGATGTGACGCGCGAAGGAGTGCTGCAGCTTGATGACAAGATGATGCACCTTTGGAAGGGCTATCTGGAAAATAGCTGGAGCAGCGACTCAGGCTTGAAGAAAACATGGGTCAAGGTTTGGACCGGCGCCCTTGGTAAGGTGAAAGGACTCGAAGGAAAAAGATAATGGCCATTCTATTGAGCCTGGGCCTGATAGTTTCATCCTTAGTTATCTGGAAACGGAAGCGCCAGCCACCCCAGCGCGATTGGCACCCCAGCCGAGATGCTCGGCCGGGGACCCCGCCCTGCCGCGCCGGGGACCCCGGAAAGGAGCGACGGACATGAAAAAAGTATGGAAGGTTATCCGTTGGCTGGTGGTTATTGTGACTTGCCTCTTTGTCGCCGCCCAATTCTCCAGGCCGGTCCGGACCAATCCGGCCGTGGATCAGTCGCTGACGCTCCAGTCGCATGTGCAAGTGAGCTCACAGGTCGCTTCCATAATCGATCGATCCTGTGGAGATTGCCACTCAAACAAAACCCGCTGGCCGTGGTACAGCAAGGTGGCGCCAGTATCATGGCTTGTGATCGATCACGTGAACCATGGACGCAGCCACCTGAATTTTTCAGAATGGGGCCGCTACAACCAGCGCGAGGCTGAAAGGATGCTCAGCGAAATTTGCAAGGAAGTGAAATCTGGAGCCATGCCGTTGAGTTCTTATACTCCGCTGCACCCTGGCTCAAAGTTGTCGGCTGAAGATGTGAAGACACTTTGCGATTGGACAGGTGCGCAGCGCGCGCAAATTTAGGCAGAGTTCTGGAACATGACCGGGTTTCCTGCGCAGCCGACCTAGTAAAGGTAGTTTGAAATTGGGGCTTGCTGATTTGCAACCACCAGGATGGACCCAATCTCCTGGTCGAAAACCCAGTCATCGCTTCGTTGAGGTGGTTGCTTCAGTACATATCGTCGATGGAGTTCTTCAATAAGTTCATTAGAGATTGACCATGGCTTTGCCGAGATCCTCTCAAATGCTTCGTTGGCTTTGGTACTTTGATCATCCTCGCCAAAACAATGCATAAGGAGAACGTTAACCTGTGGCTTAAGCTCCGGAGCCTCGACGTGGCGCAAAATTCTTTCAGCTTTTCCATATTGCTCTTGGCGCATTAGTGCAATCGCTAACGTTGTTTGGAAATATTGCCTGCCGACCGGGGTTGGATCCTCGGCAACTCCCTTTTCAAAAATTCGTATGGCGTCCTTTAGTTTTTCCGACCGAAGCATGATCATTCCGCGGATATGAAACCCAATCCAATCCTGATGCGTCGCAGGTTCAACTGGCAGATTAACTAGCGCTTCATCATAACGACGTAGAGCTGCCAATATGCAACTCCGACCATTTCTGGCAACAAGTTCGTCTGGATAAGCGGCGATAACAGTATCGTAAGCAGCAAGCGCCTCGTCGAGTCGACCCAGCGCTTTCAAAGTATCGGCGCGACCACTTCTGGCATAAACGTCCTCAGGATAAGTGGCGATAACGAAATCGTAACCAGCAAGCGCGTCATCGAGTCGACCCAGCGCGTGCAAGGTGTCTGCGCGGCCATTTCTGGCAACAACTTCTTCGGGAAAAGTCGCGATCACGGAATCGTAAGCAGCAAGAGCATCATTGAGTCGACCCATTGCTTTAAGGGTTTCGGCGCGGCCAGTTCTGGCGAAAACATTTTCAGGATAAGTCGCGATAATGGAATCGTAGGCAGCAAGTGCGTCATTGAATCGGTACATCGCTTTCAACGTTGCGGCACGGCCAGTTCTGGCAAAAACATCTTCCGGATACGCCGAAAGAATGGAATCGTAAGCTGCAAGGGCATCGGTGAACCGGCCAAGTGCTCTCAAAGTATCGGCCCGACCTCCTCTAGAGATGGTCTCCTCTGGATAGTCAGCGATGACGGCATCATAGATTGACAGGGCATCGTTGAGTCGACCGAGTGCCTTGAGTGTTTCTGCCCTACCGCGCCTGGCTACCGCTCCGCCACCTAAGGCATCTGCCTGCTCATAAGCGGCTAAGGCTTCCGCAGGTTGTCCGTCGCTTAGGAGGGCGTCAGCATATTGTCTCAATGACCACGCGTCATCCGGTTTAACCTTCGTGCTCTGCTCAGCTAGTTCCAGCTGCAACGAATAAATCCCAAGCCCCTTAGCTTCAGAAGCGAGGTCACATAAGGATTTCGCTGCATAAATCGGCCCGCCGTTTTTCAGTTGGTATTCGACCAACTCCTTGACGAGATTGCGAACTCGCACGAGATCGCGACGTCGCATGGCTTCCGCGATTAATTCCTTTTGACTTTCCACATTACGTAGGACTGCAGCGCGATCCAGTCCTTTTCGCCATCGCTGGCGTCCCTTTTCTGCTAGTGATCTTTCCGCCAGCTCGTCATCCGCTTCATGCCTTATGTCAAGGATGGGAGTTGCTGAGCGAAAAGGGGCTGACCATCGCTGTAATATGTCCCTGTGATTAGATAGGACTTGAATTGAGCGATTCAGGCTGGCATTCACGAAGAATGAAGCGACCGTCGACTGTGTCTCCCGCGTCAAGACCAGTGCGCGAAAAAGGCCTTCACTAACCGCGGTGCGCTGGAATTCTTCTCGTTTTTCACCTCCACCAAAAGCATTAGTTGGAATCGCATCCCATGCTTGACTAACTTCGCATATGGAAGGTTGATATTCGCTAAGTCTTTTTAGTAGCGATCTAGCGATTGGCGAATTAGCTGTGCCGCAGCATTCTATTGCTCCCTTGATATCCGCGCCTTTGGGAAGCGGCCGTCCGTACAAAATTGATTCTAAGTGCTCGATGACAAACTTATCCGACAACAACGGGTTCAAATCCTCGAGCGCTTCTATGCGGATGTCGATGGAAAGATCTGGATCAAGGGCAATCAACGAGAGATTCAGCGAGGTTTCCACTCTGCTGGCTTTTTGAAGCTCACTTGCAATCGACTCGATTTCAGCGTTTTCGATGACACGAAGGTCGCGCGCATCGCCAAAAAGAAACGGCAAGTCGGACGGAAATCGTTGAATAGGGCGGGAAAGATCCTCAACATCTAACGATGTCAAAGAGTCTCCTTCCACCATTAACGCTATTCCAGCAATTCCTGAAATTACAGCGTCCATTAGCTAACCTTTACTTTGACTTTCTCGAGCTTTGCTTTGATGGCCTTAATCGTAGCACGGTTAACCCGTTTAGGTTGAGTAAGCGTAACCCGCTCAATGGTACGAATGGTCAAGGGACCGAAAATGTGTACTTCAACAAATTGCTCATCTACAGATGTGACGCCTTGTCTAAGTAGTATCTCAGGATATTCATTGGCCTTAGTGACTGACCCAATCAATCGCGAGAGTTTTGCGATGCACAATTTCACTCGCTCACTCCATGTAGCACGGTAGCCCTCTGGAAGTCTGTGAGCTTCAGCGATCTCAACTTTATGGTGCGCCATAAACAATATCGAATTCTCCTCCAGAACGGTGGCGCGATGTGCGATCATGTCAGTGCGCAAAGTTATCGAGTACTCCCCATAGTTGGTAGGGCCGATCCCGTTCAGAGAGAGTGCAGCGAATCTGATTTGCTCTCTATAATTTGGAAATAACGCACTATCCACGACTCCCCTAAGAATATCCCACTTGCTGCCTTCGGGAAGTCTTAGCCCAGCACCAGTGAGATTATAGAACGTGCCGTATATCTCGTTATCGCTGGTGGCCAAACGGAACATGTCATCTTGCTTCCTCGCGATTACTGCCTGCGAACTTCCTAAAGCGACTACAAAGTCTTGGAGTGAGCCTTCAGCCCCTCGATCGGCTCCTTCTTCAGTCGCCGTTCGGTAGCGCTCATCGAGTGCCATTCGTTCGGATTCCTTTTCAGCGGCAAAAACGTTTGGGAACAAGCCAGGTTGGCCGCAATGCGGACAGCGTTCAGCTGACGCCGGGAATTCGTTACCGCAAGGAGAACACGATCGTAATGTTGACATGACACTGAAGGCCTCTGTTGACGTGAGATGGCGCGTGTCGCTGAACGTGATGACGCTAATAAAGCGCTCGTCCTGAAGTTCCAAACGAGTAATACCACAATCTGATGGCCCGATCCAGGCATTGCGAATAGTATTGTCGTTAGCACATGATATGTCCGATCGAATTAACACATGAAGTGTCCGATCTGAGCGGAGGAGGTCAGAGCACATGACAGGATGCTGTTATGAAGCAAATGACACCATCCGCGGTGGAGCGGGCG
>JBPCKD010000152.1:0-5162 GCA_051004635.1 Pyrinomonadaceae bacterium | reverse complement strand
GCAGTACGGTGATGTAACGGACGCGCCGGTCTTCATCCTCGGGCACGATGACGCCGAACATCGGGGAGTCGCCGTCGCGCGTTTCGACCTCATAAACGACGCGGTCTGTCGGAACGCCTTTCGGGTTAAAGCGGACGAGACCGGCTCCCGTCCCTAGCCACAGCTCGCCGCCGCGCGTCTCCAGAAAATCTGTGACGGCGCCGTGCGGCAGGCCGTCGCCCGTCCCGTAGTTGGTGAACGCGTAGCCGTCGAAGCGCGAGAGGCCCTCGGCGGTGCAGAACCAGAGGAACCCGCGCGAGTCGCGCACGATCTTGTTGATCTCGTTGTGCGCCAGACCGTCAGCGACCGTGTAGGCTTTGATTGGCAGACGTTCCGCCATCGCTACACCTGGAATAAGGATGAGCAGCAACCAGGGAGTATGGATGACCCGATACTTGCGCTGCGCGTTTGTTGACATGAGAGAAGCTCGTCTATCGGTACCGTGCTTCTGCGGGTAGGTTCGCGTCTAATGTATTAGATTGAAGCGCACGCTTGCAAGGAATTGTACTACCCGACTGAGCAGACGCCCGGGGCGTTTTCGTTATCCGCCAGCGGGAAAAAATAGCAAAGCCGCCCGGGCGAATGCCGAGCGGGCCGTTCGGTTATGGGTTTTGTGCGTCAAAACCACTGTACCGCGTTGTCGACAGAGGCCTCTCGCCATAGTGTGGTTGGAGCATTTTCCCCCACCGGACTACCAAACCGGGAGCGGTAGCGACCGGATGCTAGACTCACCTACCAACATCTAATCTCCCTATCAGTGTCGGTTGAGTTTAGGATCCAGTCGCTACGGCTCCTGGTTCTGCAGTAGGAGTGGCCTGTTACAGGGCCCTGATCAACTGTACCTGGGGCGAAGCGGTCGCCATATTCCACAGTCGAATCAAGACGGCGGCGCGCTCAGCCGTACGAGCTTGGGTTTTTTCTCCCTGTCCCGCAAAATGCTTTTATGACTTTGAGCATTACGATTTCCTTGGCACCAGGGAATACGGTGAGATGGATAAGTCTGGTGGCGGTGATCTTCCTTTTCCTCCTCAACTCTGGTTGCCGGACCGGGGCCGTGGCAAACCGCTCTGCGGGCAACAACGCGGTCAAAGATAATGTTGCTAAGTATGGCTACGAGATAGTCAATACTTGGCCGCACGAGAAAGACGCTTATACGCAGGGGCTGGTTTTTCATGAGGGCAAGCTACTGGAGAGTACTGGTCAGGAGGGCAGGTCGAGCCTGCGCAGCGTTGAACCTGAAACAGGTAAGGTACTAAAGAAGGTCAACATACCGAGGCCTTACTTTGCTGAAGGGATCACCCTCTTCAAAGGGAAGATCTACCAGCTAACCTGGCAGCATGGCCGAGGCTTTATCTACGACGCAGCGAGTTTTGAAAAGCTGGGGGAGTTTTCGTACCAAGGTGAGGGGTGGGGACTCACAACTGACGGTAATTCGCTGATCTTGAGCGATGGTACGAATCGACTACGATTTCTTGACCCGCATAATTTTCTGGTCAGGAAAACAATCGGCGTCTTTGACCGAAGTACTCCAGTTAGCAGCATAAATGAACTCGAATACATACAGGACGAAATCTATGCCAACATCTGGCACGAAGAGCGTATCGCGCGTATCGACCCACAAACCGGGCGAGTGGCAGGCTGGATTGATTTGACGGGCCTACGCGCGCTCACTGAAGTTACCGAAGAAGAGGCCGTGCTAAACGGCATCGCATATGACGAAACGAACAACAGACTTTTCGTTACGGGCAAGCTCTGGCCGAAACTCTATGAAATCCGAGTGAAAAGACAATAACTGACAGCGACGAAGCGGTGGCGGCGCAATCATCCACCAGCGCCTGGCTTTAGCTTGGGAAGGTTAGAAATAGCAAGCGGGTGGCAGTAGACTTGGCAACTTATCGATGAGCTTTGCGACTTACTTCCGAGCTTCCTCCTACGCGATGATCGCGGTCGCCATGCTGGCGCTGGTGCTGGCTGGCGGTTTGCATCTCGGCCTGACGCTTTGTTTTGCCGCAGTTATGGTGTTGGCATGGAACCTCGAGGGTAAGAAGTGGCAATTGTCGGAGCGTGTGGGGCTAGTGATCGTATTGCTTTCTGTTCCTCTCTTCCTTCTTGATTGGAAATACCAAAGAGCGATAGGCGAAGCGCCCGGAAGGCTGGGCGTTAATGCCCTGGCGCATCTAATCGTTTTTCTTTCCGCGATCAAACTGCTGCAGGTTAAGTCAGATCGAGATTGGGCCTTCCTTTACCTGATCTCTTTCTTTGAACTATTGCTTGCCGCAGGTCTGAGCTTCAGTCCAGTCTTTCTTGGAACGCTGACTCTCTATTTGCTTTGTGCATTGTCGACAGTAATTGCCTTTGAGATCCGCAAGGCGCAGCGGGGAATTAAACCTGCCGAGACACGTCTGCTTGTTCCCCCTGACTCCAGAGTTTTCAGGAAACTTGTCGGTACTCGCGCCAAGCGAGATATAGAAGCCAGCCGTTTGCCGCTCGTAGCTTTCTCACTGCTGTTTCTTATTTTCATCCTGGCGCTGCCGCTGTTTTTCGTTGCTCCGCGGGCCGGGTCGGCTACGATTTCTCGCGGCGGAGCCGGTTTGACTAACTTCATCGGGTTTTCAGAAAGTGTGAGGCTTGGTGAGATTGGGGATTTAAAGCAGAACAACGGGGTGGTGATGCGGGTACGCACCGAGGAAGCCAAGTCCGCTCGTCAACCACAGTTGAAATGGCGCGGCGTAGCGCTGGATGAGTTTACTGGGCGCGCTTGGAAGAAGTCTTTTGAAGCACGTCGCTCGGATCAAAAACTGATCGAGCGCGGGTTTTTCCGTCTGGGAACAACCGAAGCTCTTCAACGGCTAACAACGCAGACGTTTTTTCTAGAACCGCTTGATTCAGCTGTGCTTTTTGCTGCGCCACGCGCGCTCGCGATTCAGGGTGACTTTCCCTTTGTTAGAGTGGACGTTGAGGGTTCCATTCAGTCGCGTCCGCGCGATCTCGACCGCATCATGTATACGGTGATTTCTGACACTACTGAACCGGATCCAGAGACATTGCGCCGCGATATGCGACCGTATTCGCCTTCCTACCAACGCTACTGGGAAAGTCTGCCATCGCTCGATCGACGAGTGGCGGATTATGCTGGCGCGACAATTCTCAATGCTTCTGCTCGCAATCGCTACGATGCGGCAAAGGCGATCGAATCAGAACTTCGGGACAACTACAGCTACACTTTGCAAATGAGAGCAAGCGGCCCAGATCCCCTCTCGGATTTCCTCTTCAATGTCCGCGCCGGCCATTGCGAATACTTTTCGACAGCCATGGCCGTCATGCTTCGTACGCAGCGCATCGCCGCGCGTGTGGTCAACGGATTCTTGCCCGGGGAATTCAATGAAGCGGCAGGTGCTTATACCGTAAGGCAAAGCGACGCCCACTCCTGGGTCGAAGTCTATTTTCCCGAAACCAATTCCTGGGTTACGTTTGACCCCACGCCCGCGGCAGGAAGGGCCGAGCCGCAAAGCAGTGGCTTAACGGCGCAAATGGGAAAGTATGCAGAGGCGCTGGAGTTGATTTGGTTTCAGTATGTTGTAGGTTACGACAAACAGGAGCAGAGAGCTCTCGCAACCTGGCTCCACAACAGGGTCTTCGATTACCGGCGCAGTGCTTCTGATGTATTCAGCCGCCTTAAGTCGAAGGTTCCGGCAATTTCCAGCAAAGGGACTGTTTTCGTCCTCGGGCTTGTAACGATTCTGGTGACGCTGATTCTCATCCGCGTGCTGCGGTTAGGTTGGCGTCAGGGCCTGACGCTATCACGCGGTACGCCCGATCCTGACCGAACAGCCGTTGAGTTTTATGAAAGGTTGGCGGCCTTGCTTGCAGACCGAGGTTTGGCGAGGTTGAGCGATCAAACTCCACTTGAGTTTGCATCGAGGCTCGGATTGCAGGAGGCTTTGACGATTACGAAGCTATACAATCGGGTGAGATTTGGCAGCCAGAAACTTTCCCCCGCCGAGCAGCGGGAAATTAACCAGGCGCTGCTGGATTTGGAAGGAGCAGAAAGGTTGTAAATCGTAAATCGTGAATCGTAAATCGTGAAAGCTGGTTGAGTGGAACAATCCCTGAGTGACTGCTCCCGGATCCAGATAAAATCGATTAAACGATTCACGATTCACGATTCACGATTCACGATTCACCAATTATGAGCAAAGTCGGATTTATTAGCCTGGGCTGTCCTAAGAACCTCGTCGATAGCGAGGTGATGATGGGGCAGCTTAAAACAAAAGGTTTTGAGATCACCGCGAACGCGGACGATGCGGACACAGTGGTTGTGAATACATGTGGCTTTATTGAAGCGGCTAAGAAGGAATCCATCGAAGCGATTCTGGAAGCGGCGCGTTTGAAGACAAGCGGCAAAGCCACGCGACTTATTGTTGCTGGTTGTCTGGTTGAACGTTACCGCGATGAGTTGAAAGCCGAGATGCCGGAGGTGGACGCATTCATCGGCACCAGCCAGATAAACGGCATTCTCGCGGTGTGCGATCCCCAAACAGACACGCGCTCTTTGCCTGTGATTCCGCTCGGTAATCAAAGTGCGACGTACCTGTATGAGGAATCCACACCACGCGTGCTCGCTACTCCGAGCCATTACGCTTTTATAAAAATTGCTGAGGGCTGCGATCGACCCTGCGCTTTCTGTTTCATTCCGCAAATGCGTGGGCATTTCCGCAGCCGTCGGTTTGGCTCGATTGTCGCTGAAGCCGAACAGCTCGCGGAAGAAGGTGTGAAGGAATTGATTTTGGTGGCCCAGGATTCGTCACGCTACGGAGAAGATCTGGGTAAGGCTGACGCTCTCGCACATCTGCTAAGAGAACTCTCACATACGGACGGCATTGAATGGGTGCGCGTGATGTACACCTACCCAACTCACATCAGCGAGGCGTTTCTCGATGTGCTGGCGACCGAACCCAAAGCGGTGAAGTATCTGGACATGCCCTTGCAGCATGCATCGCAGAAAGTTCTCAAACTGATGAAACGGGGCGGAAATCGCGCGAGTCTTGAGCGTCTGATTCGGCGTGTTCGTGATCGCGTTCCCGGCATTGCCATTCGCACAACGTTCATCACAGGGTTTCCGG
>JBPCKD010000151.1:0-10084 GCA_051004635.1 Pyrinomonadaceae bacterium | reverse complement strand
TTGGAGTGCGGTGGCCTGGCACCGCTTTGGCCCGCGGTGGCCTGGCACCGCGTTGTTGGGGAGCATTCAATTACAAAGGGCTTTGAATGCCGGCGTCGCACCAAAGCGCCGTCAGCCGGGGTCCCCGGCGCGGCAGCCGCGCTGGGGTGGTCGAGTCGGCGCACTCCAAAGAGTAGAACACATCCCTCCATCGCCGACCCTTTGCTACCCTCCGCGTATCAGCTTGGGTTAAGATTAGCGATCCCCTATTTCGAAAATCATGGTGAACTCTACACTGACTAACCTCGGCCCGTTGAAGTGCACTCGGTTTATCGCTGGGCTGTTTTGCCTCGCTAGCCTGTTGTTATCGGTCGCCTGCAAAAGCCAGTACCCGGCAGGTGCGCGGCAAAATCGCGCCAGTGACGGCAAAGCGGTCCGCCAGGTTAAGACTGCTCGAGTTGAAGAGACGCCGTTTGGAGAAGCTGTAACTGCGAATGGAACTCTCGCGGCTTACGATCAAACCACTGCCAGTGTGAAAGTGCCCGGCCGCCTGCGCACTATCACTGTCGACCTTGGCAGCGTAGTGCGACGCGGGCAAGTTGTCGCGCAGGTTGAGCCCCAGGACTACAACCTGCGGATTCAACAGGCGGAAGCCGCGCTTGCGCAGGCCCGCGCACGAGTGGGCCTATCAGCTGACGGCAAGGACGACAGAGTTAATCCCGAACAGACAGGTACGGTAAGGCAAGCGCGGGCCGTGCTCGACGAGGCCCGAGTGAGTCGTGACCGCGCCTCAAAACTTGTCGAGCAAGGCATCATTGCCCGTGCAGAATTCGATTCAGTCGATGCTACCTACAAAGTGGCCGTAAGTCGGTATCAGGATGCGATCGAGGAGATTCGCAATCGCCAGGCCCTGGTGGCCCAGCGCCGCTCCGAATTGTCGCTGGCTCGCCAGCAATTGGCTGACACCAATGTCTATGCACCCATTGATGGGATCGTTCAGGAGAAACGCGCGAGCGTGGGCGAGTATCTCGCAGCGGGCGCTCCGGTAGTCGACATTGTGCGAATGGATCCGTTGCGACTGAGGGCTGAGGTGCCGGAGCGGGATGCTCGCAACGTGCGCTCGGGCCAAAACGTCAAGGTTACTGTCGACGGCGACGACAATGTCTACGTCGGCCAGATTATGCGCTTGAGTCCGGTGATTGCGCAGCAAACACGCATGCTGATGGTGGAGGCGGACGTTCGCAACAACGGGCGGCTGCGACCTGGTGCCTTTGCCCACGCAGAAATAGTAACCAACGATGCGAAGATGGCTGTAACCGTCCCCAACAACGCGATCATAACCTTCGCCGGCATCGAGAAAGTGATTGTGGTGCAAAACGGTAAGGCGCTGGAGAAACCTGTTACAACGGGCCGGCGCAGTGGCGAATGGACCGAAATCGTCGCGGGAGTAAACGTCGGCGATCAGGTTGTGGTTGATCCGGGCAACCTGCAATCGGGTCAGGCAGTCGAAGTGGTTCAGTAATACACTTTGGATTTTGGATTTTTGATTTGCGATTTTTGATTATGACCGACTTACTTTGGAGCCTCGTTTGTGGACGAAGCAGAACTGAAGCGGCGGACTAAGGTATTCGGCGTGCGAGTCTTCAAGTTGGTCGAGGCCTTGCCAAAAAATCTCCAGGGAAGGGCTATTGGCAATCAGCTTGTGCGCTCCGGAACATCTGTTGGCGCAAACTATAGGGCTGCTTGTCGGGCCAGGTCGAGGGCAGAATTTATTTCACGTCTCGGAGTGGTCGAGGAAGAAGCGGACGAGAGCGCATATTGGATGGAGAATGATTATCGAGGCTGAACTAATTAAGTCGAGCTTAGTTAAGCCGTTGCTTGCGGAGGCCAATGAGATTGTTGCGATCATTACTTGTTCAAGAATCTCGGCGTCTAAAAGACCAATCAAAATTCAAAAATCTAAAATCTAAAATTACGAAGTGCAAAAGCTAGCCGAAATTTGTATTCGCCGTCCGGTCTTCGCGACGATGATCGTGCTTTCCCTCGTCGTCGTGGGGGCGGCCAGCTTCTTCCGGCTTGGGGTCGATCGATTTCCGTCAGTCGATCTACCAACCGTGAGCGTGCGCACCAGTCTTCCTGGCGCTGCGCCGGAAGAGATGGAGTCGCTGGTTACCCAGCAGATCGAAGAAGTAGTCAATACTGTCGACGGCATAGACGAACTTCGGTCCATCTCGGCGCAGGGAATGTCGTTCGTCATCGCGACTTTTAAGCTGGATCGGGATCTCGACACCGCGGCCCAGGATGTACGCGATCGCGTCGCGACTGTTGTCCGTCAGTTGCCTGATGATGCTACGCCTCCCGTCGTGCAGAAGTTTGACAACGACAGCACCCCGGTCATTACGATCTCCCTGTCCGCGGATCGTTCGATCAGAGAACTTACTGAACTGGCTGATAAGATTGTCCGCGTCCAGCTCGAACGCACAGGCGGCGTCGGCGAGGTTCGGGTTGTCGGTGGTCTGGATCGGGCCATCAACATATGGATTGACGCCGACCGCCTGGCTGCCTATCAGATTCCCATCACCGCAATTCGACAGGCCCTGGCTCGGCAGAACGCTGATGTCCCGGGTGGGAATGTAAATACCGGTCACGAAGAACTCGTGCTGCGCACGCTCGGCCGCTATACGGATTCACGCTCCTTTGCAAATCTGGTAATCGCCAACATCAACGGCTCTCCTATTCGTCTCCGCGACGTCGGCAGAGTTGAAGATGGCACCAAAGAGCAGCGTTCACTGTCGCGGCTCAACGGCGTTCCTACCGTGTCGCTCGAAATCCGGCGCCAATCCGGCGCCAATACCATCGAAGTTATTGACGGCATCAAGCGGGAACTACCTCGCGTCGCGGCCCAGTTGCCGAACGACGTCAAGCTCGAGGTAATTCGTGACCAGTCGCGCTACATCGAATCCGCCTTACATGAGATCGAAACACACCTGATACTCGGCAGCATTCTGGCCAGTCTGGTGGTTTTCGCCTTCATGGGTTCGTGGCGCTCGACGCTGATCGCGGCGGTGGCTATTCCTTGTTCAGTGATCTCAACCTTCGGGATGATGCGAGCGCTCGATTTCACGCTGAACAGCGTGACGATGCTGGCGCTGGTTTTGATGGTGGGCGTGGTGATCGATGACGCCATAGTTGTGCTTGAAAATATCTTCCGCTTCATCGAAGAAAAGCGGATGAACCCGCGGGAAGCAGCGAAGGAAGCAACCAGAGACATTGGTCTGGCTGTGTTGGCAACCACGTTTTCTCTCGTAGTTATCTTTCTGCCCGTTTCCTTCATGTCGTCGATCTCAGGACGCTTTCTTTATCAATTCGGCATCACTGCGGCGGTCGCAATCCTGGTAAGTCTGTTGGTGTGCTTCACGCTGACGCCGATGATGAGTTCGCGGCTGATTCGCGTGGACGACGCGGGCGGCCACGGGGCGCCTTCTTCCCGGCGTGGCTTTTATCGCTTCATCGATGGAGGCTATTCGCGTTTGCTCGCGTTTGCAATGCGACACCGGTGGGCGGTGGCGGTCGTGGCGGTGGCCGTGATCTTGTCTACCCTTCCGCTCTATCGGGCTGTGAAGCAGGAGTTCATTCCAACGAACGTGGACGAGGCTGAGTTTGAAATAAACATCAACGGCCCCGAGGGAACCAATCTCGCCGCTATGAACGAGGGCATGCAGGCGATTGAGAAAGAGATTCTGTCGACGCCTGGAGTCCGGCTCGTACTGTCTTCCGTGGGCGGTGGTTTTGTTGGCGGTGTGAATCAGGGAGGAGCATATGTCCGCATAGCCTCGCACGAGGAGAGGACCTTCTCTCTCGGACGAGTCTGGAGAGAGACAAAAAAGGGAAACCCGCTCAATGCCTTTAAGGGTAACTATTCACAGCAGGAGGTAATGCAGGAGGTGCGACGTCGATTGCAGAAGTATTCGCCACTGAGGGCGGGCATACGCAATGCGCAGTCGTTCAATTTCGGCGCCGGCGGCCGGTTCGACATCGATTTTGTTTTGCAAGGCCCGGAATTATTGACTCTCTCCGCCTATGCAGAAGATCTGCTCAAACGTTCAGTCAGCCTGGGCGGCATCGTTGACGCGGATACGTCGTTGAAGCTCAACAAGCCGGAGTTCCAGGTGAAGATTGATCGGGCGCGAGCGGCGGATTTAGGTGTCGATACTTCCGATATTGCTACGAGTCTGCGCATGATGGTCGGCGGCGACCAGGAGGCTTCTCGCTTTCGAGACCCGACGGTAAATGAAGACTATGATGTTCAGCTACGTTTGATCGAGGGAGACCGAAGTGATGTCGGCTCAATTAGCCGGCTGTATGTACCGTCGTCTCAGGGCGGCCTGGTGCGGCTTGATAACCTCGTCACTATTAAGCGTGAGACCAGCCCCTCCCGAATTGATCGACTCGATCGAGAAAGGCAAGTGTCTGTGCGTGCTTCGGTCGCGCCGGGTTATGCCCTCGCGGATCGCATCGAAGCAATGCGCGGAGCGGCAGCCGCAATGAACCTACCCGCCGCTTATACTACGACCGTATCCGGCAAGGCTCGTGAACTCGAGCGAACTTTCACCGAATTCATCTGGGCATTCCTGCTGTCGATAATTTTCATGTACATGATCCTCGCCTCACAGTTTGAGAGCACTGTGCATCCGGTCACGATTCTTTTGAGTTTGCCTCTATCCGTGCCATTTGCCCTGCTTTCGCTGTGGCTAACCGGTGACACGCTCAATCTATATTCAGCCCTGGGCATACTCGTGCTCTTTGGGGTGGTGAAGAAAAACTCGATTCTACAGATCGACCACATGAATAGTTTGCGAGCAAAGGGAATGGAACGCGCCGAAGCGATCATGCAAGGTAACCGCGACCGTCTGCGTCCTATCCTGATGACTACGCTGGCGTTGGTCGCAGGCATGACGCCGCTGGCTCTGGGAACTGGTCCCGGGGCGGAAGAAAGGCGCTCAATTGCAATTGTGGTCATCGGCGGGCAGACGCTGTCGCTGTTGCTGACCTTGATAGCCACGCCGGTTGTTTATTCTCTGCTCGACGATCTGCGACATAGCGCACGCGGGCGGAGTTTATCGAGCGCGTTTGCCGGTCTTCGTAAGAGACTTACTCCTCGGCGGCGTTCGCGTGATGTTTCTGTCGATGTCCCTGCGAAAGCGCGCGGTGGGCCTGATGAGGAGCGCGAGCATGTGCGTGCCGGCGCCGGCGGCGATTAGTTGAACAGACTATAGGTCCAATAAGTCTTATAGGACCTATAGCTCCCCTATCACTCAAACACCTTCTCAACCGGCACGATTACCACAGCATCCGGCTTCACATTGAGTTTGTAGTTCTCAATCACTTTGTCCTCGTCTGTGATCGCTTTCGGCTTGGCAGAGTTGTAAGTGATTGGCGATGGCTTGTTAATGACGATCGCATCTCGCAGGCTCTCTGCTTCTTTGGTAATGATCGCAATGCGCATCGAGTCCGACTTTAGATATTTGCGAATAGCGTTGTTGACATCGTCAAGCGTCAGCTTCGCCAGTTGTTCGCGCATGTAACTAACGTAATCGGGAATGTTGTAATAACGACTGTCGAGCGCGTAACCAAGTTGGGCATCCTGCGTCTGCGTCAGGATATTGTTGTACTTGGTCAGGAACTCCCGCGTCGCCTCAAACGTTTCTTTCGACATTCCATCTCGCACGAGCTTGTCGTATTCGTAAAGCGCGGCGCGCAATACGAAGTGGCCGTTTTCGGGAACGACAGGACGAATCCAGATCTGAAAAATCTGGGACCTGCGTCCCTGGTTGGGATCAGGTGTGAACTGAAACATGCCGCGTGGAAAGTATTCAATATAGGCATAGTCCCCATAATTAAGACCGCGCGCTTCGCGTAGCTGCTGATAGAGATAGCTGTTACTCGATCGATGCTGGCCAAAATATGAGGCCACGACTGCCAGCGCCGGCCAGTCTTTATTGGCCCGCGTCACGTTAATCGGGAAACCCAGAGAGAGGGCCGTAGCTCGCGTTTCCCGCTTGATGATGGAAATGTGCATTCCCGGCGCCAGCTTGGGTGTATTACCTTTTGCTTTGGCCTGCCGCCCCGCCGGTAATTTGGCGAAATCAGACTCTACTTTAGCGGGAAGTTCTTTCGGATAGCCGCCCGCCAGCCCCAGCACCATGTTGGTCTGCGTGTAGTTTGTTTTGTAGAAAGCGCGCACGTCGTCGAGCGTTAGCTTCTCGAGAGAACCTATCGTTCCAATGTTGTGATGGCCGTAGGGATGGCCGTTGTAGATAACGTTGTAAAGGTATTCTTTACCCAGCTCTTCGTCGTTGCCCTCACGCAGAGAAACTTTGAGGAAGTTTATGGCGTCGGATTTGAGACGCGTGAAATCGTCGGCGCGAAAACCGGGATCAAGCAGCATCTGGTTGATAAGGCCGTAGTACTTGTCGAGATTGTCGACATGAGTGGTTCCGGTAAAGACGGTCATCTCCTTGTCAATTTGGGAGTCGAAGGAAGTTGCCATCGGATACATTGCTTCGACGATCTGTTCATAAGACATGGTCCGCGTCCCGCCTTGCGCGATCAACGCCGCGGTCAATGCGGCCACGCCTTCCTTGCCTGGAGGGTCATAAGCAGCCCCGGTCATGAAGATAATGCGAAAAGTGACAAGCGGCGAACGGTTGGGAACTAACGTGCTGGCGATCTTCGAAGATATAGTTTTCGGTGTCATGGCGAATCCGGGACGGGCCAACAGTGTTATCAGTACAGCGAAAGCGATTAGCAGGGCAGAGATTTGTCGTCGCATTATTTTCCTCCCTCCTTCGCATCATTCTTCGCCGACTCTTTTGCTTTAGCCGCTAACGTAACTATGGTGCGGCTCTCGTCGCGGAAGTATTTCTTTGCCATGTCCATCATCTCCTGGGGCGTGATTGCATCCATAACACCGGCCAGCTTGTCTATGGTTTCCGGCGTGCGGCGCAGGGAGATGAATGGCGCAAGGCCGGCAGCGATAGCGTTTGAACTGTTCATCGTCATTGCAAAGCCGTAGCGCAGGCGTGATCGAGTGGCGTCAAGCTTTGCCTGCGGGATTAGCTCCGTGGTGTAACGCTTATATGTCGCCAGAATCTGATCGCGTACATAGTCAGCGTCTTTTGGATCTTTGATTCGAGCGAACACTGCGAACAGCTCCGGGTCCACCTGGTCGTCAAAGCTCGCTCCTAAGGTCTCGACTTTCTGTTCCTTCAGCACGAGCCTTTGATAGACGTCGGAATTCTGACCGAAAGCGACTGACGCTAAAAGGTCCAGGGCCATCTTGTCTTTTTCAACATCCGAGTAGGCTGGCCCGCGAAACGCGATGGCCACGATTGGCAGGGTCGGCGACGGCCAATCGATATGCGAGGTGCGTGGTTCGCTCTGAGCGGGCTCGGCGGGAATGTCTGCGACGTAGTTGCCACGCTTCCACTCGCCCAAATACTTCCTGGTCAAATCGAGCGCCCGTGCGCGCGTCACGTCGCCAACGAGTACCACGGTCGTGTATTCCGGTCGATAAAATCGCTTGAAGAACTCCTGGCTGTAATCGTATTGCGTCGGCATCGCCTCAATGTCTTTGATGAACCCCATCGTGGTGTGGGAGTAAGTGTGTTTCTGGAAAGCAGTCTCCCGCAACCGCTCGAAAAGTTGGCGGATTGGGTTAGCGCTGTTCTTGTCATACTCACCCTTCACGGCCAGCGATTCTGTCTGAAACTCCGGAAGCGCATACTTCAAGCGCATGAAGCGGTCGGCTTCCATCTTCATGATCTCGTCCAGATCATCCTTCGAGAAGGTCGCGTGGTAGACCGTCCGGTCATCCGAGGTGTAGGCGTTGGTCTCGGCGCCGGCGCGCTTGAAAATGGCCTCGCGTTGCTCGGCAGTGTAGTTTTCACTTCCGCGAAACATTATGTGTTCGAAGAAATGCGCGAATCCCGTCTTACCGGCCTCCACCTCGTTCCGCGAACCAGCCTGAACGACTATATAAAGGGCGACGAGGTTCGGGTAATCCGTGGGCACCGTGACCAATCGCAACCCATTGGGCAGGTCATCGATTGTGTAATCGTATGGGAAAAGCTTGCGCGATTGTGTCGATTTTGATTGGCCGAGGGCCAGCAACGGCAGACAGACCATAAGCGAGATAAGTACAAGAATCTTCATCTTCTTAGATACTCCAGTTCCAACTGCAAAACTTTTCTTGGGGAATGACGACAGTATACATGGGAAGGCTTTACGACTTCAAAAGCACTCCGGCATAGGCACACCGCCAAGATGCCAAGGTCGCCAAGTAAGTTTAGAGAGCGGACTTGTCCGCCCCGTGACTGGGGGCACAAGTGCCCTATCTAAACGGGCCTTGAGCGATACCATCGACGAAGCCCATACTCACGGGTTTCTTTGTCTGGCGTAACCTCAATGGTGCAAAACTACGGGCACGCTAAATGCGACAAGGTTCTGGGCAGGTTCTAAGGGACTCCAACACCCTCGGGTGTGGCATTCAGCACAGGCAGAAATCTCGGCGCAGTCCTTTTAATCCCGATATTGGAGAAATCCGTTATCTCTCGATGCATTCACACACAATAAGTTCCTCACTCGAATGATGTTCGCGCTTGTGTGCATCTTCCCGACTGTCATATACTCCTTACGCGGAAGGTGGTCATCAACCCCACCATTATTCCCAGGCGGTCAGGAACCAAGCCGCTGCCCCAGTTAGTCCTCTCACAAAATATCTCAGTCCTGGTAGTAACTCGGCCTAACAGTTTTGAATTAGATCTATCTTGTTCGCGCCAATCTCTTTCTGTTAGCGAAGATCGGTTTCCTGCTTTTCCCTAAGCGCACACGCTGGAATGGAGCACATCCAATTGACGGCATCTCACAAATTCGGGCCCGACGCAGCTGATTCGTCGCTGGTTCCGGACACAGTCTTACAAAGTCGCTACCGCATTGTGCGGCAGTTGGGCCGTGGTGGGATGGGCGCGGTTTACGAAGCAGTAGACGAGCGGCTCGGAATATCGGTGGCCCTCAAGGAAACCCTTTCTTCCGAGGCGTCCATGCGAAAGCAGTTTGAGCACGAAGCGCGTCTGCTTGCCAGCATGCAGCACCCGGCGCTGCCGCGCGTTAGTGATCATTTTGTAGAAGGCGATCGGGCTTTCCTGGTGATGCAGTTCATTGGCGGCGTTGACCTCGCAAGGATCATTGCGCAGCAGCCCGGACCTCTTCCACGAGAACAGGTAATCGCCTGGGCCGACCAGTTGCTCGACGCACTAATCTATCTTCACTCACGCGATCGGCAGGTCATTCACCGGGACATCAAGCCACACAATTTGAAGCTTACCGCGACGGGCCAGATAGCCCTACTCGACTTTGGGCTTGCTCGCGCACAATCGTCACAAGCGTCGGACGTGTCGATTACTTCTTCTCAAGCCTTTTTCGGTTACACGCGTCATTACGCGCCCATCGAGCAGATTCAGGATCAGCGAACGTGTCCCCGCACCGACATTTATGCGCTGGGCGCGACGCTCTATCATCTGTTAACTGGAATTAAGCCGCCAGACGCGATGGTCCGAGCGACCTCGCTTCTAAACTCCGAACCTGACCCGCTGAAACCGGCCAACAAAATCCATGAAGCGGTCGGGCCGGAAATCGCCTCCATCCTGAACAAGGCGATGGCCCAGAAAGCCGCAGACCGCTACGCCAGTGCGAGCGAATTTCGCGAAGCGTTCCGGCGTATGGGACGCGCTAGCCAGACGGCAGTAAATGCCTCGGCCAATGTCCGGGTTCCCACCGGCGCCGACCGCCTTCTCAAACATCATGTCTCTTCCAAGCGCGCGGAGGACGGAACAGTTGTCAGAATGGCAATGGTGGAATCGTCACGACGATTTGGACCGGGAGCTATCACAGCAGTCCTGGTCGTGCTTCTTACATTAGGTGCTGCGGCTTTATACGGCTCGCAACGATGGTTGTCCGGCCAAGTGCCGGCGGCAACCTCTGCCAGTGCGACCGTTCGGCGTCAGCCGGTAGTCGCTCCCCGATCAGACCGTCCGCGCCAAGCTGA
>JBPCKD010000150.1:0-22764 GCA_051004635.1 Pyrinomonadaceae bacterium | reverse complement strand
TTATGTTTCTCCCGCTTGCTGCGCCGATGGCTGTTTGGGCGATTGGCGGTATGGAACAGCCGATGGTCGCAGGGTTGCTGGCCTGGGCGATAGTGCTCTGCTATCCGCACCTCGAGATAACCGAAGTCCGCACGAAGTCGCTGTTGCTACCCGGTGTTCTGTTGGCATTGCTCTGCATTACCCGGCTCGATGGTGCGTTATTCACGATAGCGGCGGTTGCCGTAGTCATCATCGTCGGTGGCGCAAAGCGCGCGGCTTGGCGCAAGGCATTCATCCTCGCAGCGCTTCCCATTTTATTTACGCTGCTTCAGATAGTTTTTCGCCGCGCCTACTATGGCGAATGGGTGCCGAACACAGCTCTGGTTAAATTCACTCCATCCCTGAAACATGCGCTTGATGGCTGGCATTACATTCGAGCGGGTGCGTTGCCAATTACGCCGCTGATCGTCGTGGCCGTGGCGTCCGTTTGGGTTTCGTTTTCGAAAAAAGTTTTGCGCGCAAGAATGATCTTGCTAAGCGCGATGCTGTTGGCGTGGACCGCTTACGTCATCCTTATCGGCGGCGACATCTTCCCGGCGTGGCGGCATTTCGTGCCCCTGATCTTATTACTCACCTTGATGGCCACCATTGGCGCCGATTGGATCGCGACCCACGTGCGGCGAGCTCAGTTGTTTGCGATGAGTGGAGTGCTCGTGCTGCTTTTGGGGCTTTTCCTTTTTCTTCAGGGACGTGATAGTGAAAACCTGCGCGCTATTTCAGAGCGTTGGGAGTGGGACGGCCAAGCCGTCGGCCTACTCCTGAAGCAGGCGTTCGGCAAACAACAAGCGCTAATGGCGGTGGACCCTGCGGGTTGCTTGCCCTATTGGTCCGAACTTCCGGCGATCGATATGCTCGGACTTAACGACTATTACCTGCCACGTCATCCGCCGCCTGGCGTTGGACAAGGCCCAATCGCGCATGAACTCGGCGATGGTCAATACGTGCTCAATCGCCAGCCGGATCTTATCGTCTTTCTTCTTCCGACCGGGAACGATCGCGGGTACTTCTTAAGCGGGCGACAGATGCAGGAGGACCCACGCTTCTTTCGCGATTACACTCTGGTCCGTTTCGAGGTCCACGCGCCGCAAAGGATCGTGTCTCGAATTTGGGTTCGGAGATACAGCGAACGCATCGGTATCCGCCAACTGGATAACCAAATTACCATTCCAGCGTTTCTGCTCAATGAGAGCCATCCCACGGTTGCTTTTCTGAACACGGCCAGCGAGCTGGTCGTTGCAGCCTCGCGCACGGCGCCGGCGCAGATCGCGAATCTGAATGTGGCGCCTGGCCGCTGGCAGATTCAAGTAGAAGGACAAACCGCGTCGTTGAGAGTACGGGTTTTCAAGCCTTTGCAAGCTGGCGCCAATGACGCGCGCGCCGAAGCTGCTAGAATACTGCTTGATGCACCGTTGCCGGCCGTGTTGGAGTTGCCGGAAGTCGGGGCGATCACGATTGAAATTTTTCCGGAGACTCAGGGTGCGGTTGAGGTTAAGCAACTCCAGCTGGTACGTGTCAAAGAATAATGAAGTGCCGAGCGAAATTAGAAATCTTTGTGTCATCTATGTCAAAGGCCACAGAGGATGCACAGAGAGCCAAAGAGGTCTGATGAGCTTGAGTGAGCCGATTTCAACTATTTCTTCAACGGAGGCGAACGAAGCCGCGCCTGTGGGACGCTCGATCGCTTTTGTTAAGGCGCTGCGGGTCCACCAGTGGATAAAGAACCTGCTCGTGTTTGTTCCGTTGTTGATGGCGCACAAAGTCTTCGATACGACGTCGCTTGTTCGTGTGACCTACGCGCTGTTGGCTTGGTGCTTGTGTGCGTCGGGCATTTATCTGCTCAACGATGTCTTCGATCTGAAAACGGATCGAATGCACCCGCGCAAGAAACATAGACCACTAGCCGCCGGCGCCATAACGTCAAGAAGTGTTTGGTTTCTCGTACCTGTGCTACTCGTCGCGGGGCTGACGATTGGATTTGTTATGTTGCCGGAACCGTTTGGGCTGGCGTTAGTTCTCTACCTCGGCTTGACCACCGCCTACTCGGTGTATCTCAAGCAGCTGCTGATGGTGGATGTGCTGGTTCTCGCGGGACTTTACACTTTGCGCGTGTTGTCGGGCGGTTTCGCCACCGGCATTCCGGTGTCGCCATGGTTGCTCGCGTTCTCGATGTTTCTGTTTCTTAGTCTCGCTTTCGTGAAACGTTATACGGAGCTGCGCACAGCGACGCCGGATAGTGTGCCGCTTACTTCACGCCGAAACTATAAAATTGAAGACACGGAATTACTCAAAAACTTTGGTACGGTCAGCGGTTATCTCTCCGTGCTCGTGCTGGTCTTGTATATCAACAGCAGAGAAGTCGTCTCACTCTATCGCCGGCCAAACATCCTCTGGCTCGTCGGACCATGTCTGCTGTATTGGATAACGCGCGTGTGGCTGCTGGCGCATCGCGGCAAGATGCATGACGATCCGATCGTGTTTACAGTCAAAGACCCGGCCAGTTACGTTGTCGGAGCAATGGTGGTCGCCGTGATCGTCGCCGCTACGCTCTTATGAACGCATGGCCTCGCGCGCGCACAGCATCATATGACTGACAGTCCGAAGCGATATGAATCCTGGGGACGCTATCCTCCCGCAAAACCCGCCAAAATCGTAGCGCTTGAAGGTGACGCAGGATCGCCACCTTTTAGTGAGTATGCGTCGTCCGTGCTCCCCTTTGCGCAAGGCCGAAGCTACGGTGACACTTGTCTGAACAATGGCGGCATTCTGCTGGACACCGCTGCGCTTACAGGTGTCATAGACTTTGACAAAGAGTTAGGCATCCTGCGCTGTGAGGCCGGCACAACCATCGCGGAAATCCTGCCGCTAATCGTCCCTCACAACTGGTTTCTACCGGTAACTCCAGGCACAAAACAGGTTTCGATTGGCGGGGCGATCGCGCACGATGTTCACGGCAAGAACCATCATCGAGCCGGAACATTCGGACGTCATGTAAAACGGTTCGAGTTGGTGCGCTCGTCGGGCGAACGCTTGATTTGTTCTCCTCAAGAGAACGCGGAATTATTCGCCGCAACTATAGCCGGAATGGGACTGACCGGACTGATCACCTGGGCCGAGTTTGAGTTGAAACGAATACCCGGTCCGGCAATAGCCGTTGAGCGGATCCCTTTCACCAATCTGGATGAATTTCTCGCCGCGGCAAAAACCGCGGACTGCGAATACGAGTACACAGTCGCATGGTTGGATAGTGGATTTCGGCGCGGCCGTTTTGGCAGGGGTGTTTTGATATGCGGCAACTCGGCAGGGACTCTGGAAAATGGTCGCAATCTCGCGCGCCCGCAAGCGCGACGTTTACCGTTTACCGTGCCGGACTTCTTTCTCAACGGGCCAACGATCAGAGCTATGAACTCGGTTTACTATCAACTGCAAACGCGTCAACCAAAACAAGAGCTAATCGATTTTGAGTCGTTCTTCTATCCCCTCGATGCCATTCCCAACTGGAACCAAATCTACGGCAGGCGTGGGTTTTTACAATATCAATGCGTGGTTCCGTATGCCGAACATAAAGCTGTTCAGGAAATCTTCAGGCTCATCGCGGGCTCGGGACTCGCGGCGGTGCTGTCAGTGTTGAAGGTGTTTGGCGAACTTCCATCACCAGGCATGCTTTCTTTTCCCCGGCCCGGAATCACGCTGGCGATCGACTTCCCTTTTCGCGGTAGCGACACACTAGCCCTGCTGGACAAGTTGGACGGGGTTACGCGCGCCGCGCGGGGTGCCGTCTATCCAGCCAAAGATGCCCGGATGTCTGCAGAAAGCTTTCAGAGATATTACCCCCAATGGCAGGACTTCTCACGCTTTGTCGATCCGCACTTCTCTTCAAGTTTCTGGCGGCGCGTCACCTCACCAGTTGCATAGCTCATGTCGGTGAGTATGGCGCTGCCCTGCGCGATGACGGGTGGCGCGACTCACTTGTGGTTCGTGGGCAATCGTTTGTTGCATGCTGATCGTGCGCGCACCACGCGGGTAGGAATAACAATCAGAAGGACGCCGGGTAGGGTTGCTCAGGATTCTGCCGATTACCAAAGCCGGTTTAAGAAACTGAGTTCGTTACTTCTTGCTGCCTGCCAGAGAGCTTTTGAGTCGCTGATACTCGATTGACTCAGAAAAAGCTGTAGAGAGTCTCGTAGGATCATGATTACGCTTCAGATCTAGAATCCAATGCCCCATGCCGCGCAGGTCATTATCAGGCGGATCGGCAGGGTTGCGCCGTAGGTAACCAAAAAAATGAAGCACGACTAGTGAGCGAGGGTTTTCCTTCTCGACGAAACGCGGATCATTGACAACCTTCAGCAGAGTAGTGGCGCGCGTTTCCTTGTTGTTTGCAAACCCTTCGATCATCGCCGCCCGCTCGGCAGGTTCGATACTTATGCCGGCATTTGCAAGCAGACGGTCAAGATATTCAGCATCGTTGAGCTGGCCGTAAAGATTTGTAAAGTGCGGACGGTGCGTCCATTCGTCAATCAGGTTACGCAGATTGCGTTCCAACTGAACCTCCTGGCCCTCCAAGCCCGGCCAGACGCCGCGCCCCAACCGGCGAGCATCCATCAGAAAATCCGCATAGCGCGGCATAGCGCCGAAAGCAGCAACGTGGAGTCTGAATAGTGTCTGGCTCCAGTTTCTGTAATGGCTGAGCAACTGAACTGGATCGTCCTTTATCAACGCGCCCCACTCTGTTATCGAGACGCCCACAGATAGGGGTTCCTCCGTTATCGCCTCCGGTTCAGTCTTAGTCACGGCATAAAGATCGGCATGTCCCTCAAAACTTTTCACGAAGCGAAGCCGGCCGGTCGCCAGAGTGCGCGCGAGGAAGACCTCATAGTCCAGACGTCGATCGGGCTTGATCAAATCCCGCTGGATGACGAGATAGGAGGCCGGAATCGCCTCCATAAGATCAATGAGTCGCTCTCGAATCGGACCTTCGCGCGTCAGAGTTTCGATTTCATACTCCTCATTAGTGATGAATCCCGAGGTTCCTACGATGAGTGGTTTCGCGTGGTCAGCTGCGCGAAGGATGTGGCGGTGATTGAAATCAGCACCGGCGGGCAACACTACAATCCCGCCTCGCATAGAGGTGTTTTTCAGTCGTAGTGTGACCGCGTCCGGGAAGACGTCGCCGCGCATAAACTTGAGTGGCGCCGCTTTGAGTTCGAACAGCAGCAGCGCACAGGCCGTGACGTAAACCGCTTTCATCCGTATGCACGGCCACTTTTGCGCAACCAATTCCGCCAGCCGTTTTGTGCCAAGGCCGGCGAGAATCGCCATTCCGAGATAAGCGATTATCGCGCCACGGGTCACCACCCGCATGCCCCTGAAAAGAGGAATAATCTCGTAAAGAATCCGGTAAAAGAAGAAGTTCCACCCAAGCGAATAACTAAACCCTATGGCCACCCACAACAGGCCAAGCCAGTAGGCATCGCTACGGCGCGGCGAACGCATTGTCTCGATGAAGTTACGACTGTAACCGTTCCGTAGCACACCCGGATAGGCTATACACAGGCGGGCAACGCAAGCCACGACTAACGCGAAGAGAATTCGATCCGAAGTAACGTAATTAAATAAACCAAAAGCTGGCGCCCCGCCAAAGCCGATGGCCAGTATCGATCCGATGAACGCGAGTATGATGAAAAGATCAAGCCAGAGCAGCGTTGTCTTTCGCGTTGCGATTTCGTCGTCGTCCGCATGCCTCTGAATATGCCTCTCAGTAGGTTTAACGAGCATAACCGCCGACAGAGAAAGAAGTATCGGAAGCAGTCCGGGAAAGAGTTTGAATCTTGATTGGGCCTGAAATGTCGTCTGGAATCTATTCCAGAGTTGATTACGTCGCTCGACCCGGAACCAGTCAAGTGGCCAGGCCGATTCTACCTTTACGTCCTCGATCCGGCGCGTGAAGCCATACAACTTCGTAACCATGTAGTAGGGCAGCATAAACGGCATCAGCGCTAGCGCAGCAACTGCCAACGCTGTGGCGCCCCGCAGCCAAAAGGCGCGCTCGCGCCAGAGTCGATAGCGCGTCAGCAGAAATGCAGCCGAGAGTGCAAACGGTAACAGCGTGAGTGTGAACCATGAAATCGTTGACAGGCCCGACATGAAGAATGCCACACCTAGCCAGACTGCGCGCTTTCGGCTCCGTTCACGCACAAATAACACCAGGGCTTCGAGAAGCAATGGCACCCAGGGTGAGAAGAGGTAAGCCAGTTGCGACATCATGTTGAAGCGGTACGGGACAAAGGCGAAGATGATTCCGGCGACCCATCCCACGCCACTGGAACCGCTTAGGGTCCGCCCCAGCCGAAATGCCCCGTAACCGCTGACGGCAAAGCCGAAAAACATCGCTACAGCATGAACAGTGAGAGGGCGCAAACCGAGCGCGAAAAGTGGGAAAAAGAGTATTGCAATCCCGTACGAGTGCTCACTGAATGCAAGTGTGTAGCGGTAAGGATAGAAGATATTCGCGTGGAAAAGGTCGAGCGGATTCCTAAAAGTCTGGTGATAATCCCACCAGAGAATCCACGCTATCAGATAAGGGTCACCCGGGTCGACGACGGCATCGCGTAAGCGCGTAACATAAGGCCACGTGATTGCCGCCGTCATTGCGCAGAATGCTAATAGGATTAAGCACTCGCGAACCAGGGAATACCCGATCAAAGTCTGCCAGATGAAGTTAGACCTAGTGTCTGTTGCACGCGGCGGCATAGGTGGGTAGTCTGCCGGCTTTACCGGCTCAGGCTCAGAAATGATAAGTCAGACCTCTTCGTAGTGTTTTAGCGCGTCATTCGACATTAGTGCTACAGCTTTTGATCGGAAAACTTTCTTCAACCAACCTGAAGGACGGGGCATTTTCTTCGCGTCAAAAATAGATGTCAAGAACTATGGTCAACCATGGTTTTATCATCCATCAATCGGGTTTGCCGCTGTCGGGCCGGTTTAGGACATGGATGCTCTCGAAAGGTTGGAACCCCGTCGTGAACCTTCGTGATGTGGTAACGATCTTCGCCCGGCCCAACTTTGAAGGAATGGCCGAAACAGGCACACTCTAACGCATATCTCACTAATGTCCGTTCCCCAACGCATCATTAGCTGCCTCCATCAGAAACTCGATCTTGGGGACCTTTTCATTTTCCTATACCTGTCAGTCTTAATCCGCCAGTACCTGTGGCTTATTGGCGTAACAGGATGGCGTGGATTCTGACGCTGACGCTGGCGTCGCTGCTATGGTGCGCTCACTTGCGGGCCAAAGAGAACGCCGTAGAGAGAACGCCGCGCACTTTCTGGCTCATCGTTGCTCTGCCGCTGCTCTTGATCTACGCACTAAAGTTTGCTTTCCCGGATATCTCAGTGGATGTCCTGAACCAACGACAGATCCAGAGCGAAAGAGGTTTGCGCGGCCCACCGTTCATTCCCGGTGATTTCTTTCCCACGATCTTCCCGTTTAATCCCGCATCGGACATGCTAACCGGGATTAGCCGTCACCTACTTGGCTACCGGCTGGGCACAATCATCAATTACCTGTCACTGCTCTATGCCGGGCTGGTATTGAACAAGCTGTTGCGAACCTTCGTCCTAAATCAATTGGTGGCGAAGCCTGGGAATTGTGCTAGTACTTTACACTGAGCACATACTCTTCGAGATCAATAACTATATGGTTATCTCTTAATGCTGCCGCTCTTGCTGGAAGCCACGCGGCTCGCTTTGCACGAGGGCAACAATAATGAACGCCCGACGCGCGACTTCATTTACACCGGGCTCTACCTCGGAATCTGCATAGCCTTTAGGCTGACTAACGTCGTAATGGCCGCACCCATTGTCATCCTTTTCGGTATCCGCCTGCTGCGCCGGCCAGAGGGGCCCGCCTTTCGAGTCTTAACGCGAGCATTACTGGCCGGCTTGGTGGCGCTGCTCCCTCTCGTTCCACACACCCTCTACATCTATCGCGAAACCCTAAGCCCTGTCTTTCCGCTCTACAACAAGTTCTTCGTCTCCCCGTTCTGGCCCGAGATGAACGTTGCCGACGGGCGGTGGGGCCCAGAAGGTGGATTGCAGATGATTGGCCTGGCCAGTGATGATGTTATTGAAGCCCATGCGCCTGGCGGAGATACCTGTTTACTCCGGACGTCTCACACTCGGTTTCATAATGGCCTTACTCTGCCTCGTGCTGCCACGGATTGACCGGCGCATCCGCTTGCTCTCAATTTCCGTTATTCTAGGCTCGCTGTTCTGGAGTGCGTCCATCGGTTACATCCGTTACGCGCTTTTTCTGGAGTTACTAAGCGGTGTTATTCTGATATATCTCGCGAGTGTTTTGGGAGCCAGGCTGGAGGTATGCCACGAGCACTCAGATTGGCGCTACTATCCGTTCTAGTTTGCGTTATGGCTGTGCAGTTCTGGATGGCGGCCGATACACGTACCATTACGAGTGGAGCATGGGTCCCGCACTTTTCGCACAACCGAGGCCTTTTCGAAGAGACCTTCGTTACGTCTTCCGCGATCGCCGCCTGGTTGACTTTCTTAAGCCCGAAGAAAGGTTCTGATCTCAGCATTGAGGGCTGGATCGTAAGCAACGTCTCTAAGATTTGCTAAGCTTTTAATTATTTGCGAAATCCAGAACTGGAGAATCTACAATATGCAACAAAAATACTGGCCGTACGTTGGCGCCATCGTCTTGTGTGTGTCTCTCTTAGCCGCCTGTTCTTCCAATAATCCTGGAGGTGACACGAGCCGAGTCGAAACCTCCGCGCCGGAGTCGCCTTTTGCGACGGCCCCGCTGCCCGACAATGGCTACAAAGCCAAAATCACTTTGTCTGATCCTCCCGCTATGATGCGAGTCGGCGAGAAACAATCTATTCAGGTCAAAGTACAAAACGCCAGCGACGCTTTGTGGAAGGTACGGGGCGGCGGAGACGATAATAAATTTTACATTGCCGTGGGTAATCTATGGCGAAAGGCGGCGGGAGACGAACTCCTGACCAGGATGGATGGTAGGTATGGTCTGCCGAATAACCTTAGGCCCGGCGAAGAAGTGGAGGTACCTCTACTCATAACCGCACCTAAGGAACCTGGTGAGTACATCCTGGAAGTTGATCTGGTCCAGGAACAAGTTACGTTCTTTAACGAGAAGGGGTCGCCGACAGCCAGAACCAAGGTCACGGTGAAGTAAGCGAGAGAAGTTCGCGTTACACTTCATACACGTTCTATGCATCTCGCTTATTTTAGCCCGTTGGGACCGCAGCGATCAGGCATTTCCGATTACAGTGAGGAGCTCCTGCCGCACCTGTCTTTGGGAGCTGACATCACCCTCATGGTAGACGGCTTTACGCCGTCGAACCCTGATTTGCTGGCGCATTTCCCCATCTGCGACTACCGTCGTCAACCCGCCGTACTTCGTTCTCTCAAAGAATTCGACGCGGTCATCTACCACATGGGTAATGACCACCGCTATCACTCTGGCATCCTCGATGCGATCCGTGAGCACCCTGGCATCATCATCTTTCATGACTTTGGTCTACAGGACTTCTTCATGGGGCTTGCCCAGAGAAGTGGCGACCTAAGGATCTACCTGGACGAGTTGGCGGTCTGCCACGGAGAGGTGTCCAGCCGCGAGGCCGCGGAAATACTCGCACGTGGTGGAACGCCTTCAATCATGGCCCATCCTACTGACTTCCCTCTGAACTCTCGCCTGGCACGCGCCGCTGAAGGAATCGTTGTGCACTCGCAGTGGAGTCGCGCCCGATTCGCGGAGATTGCCCCCGACGTCCCGGTCTCATACATCGCTATGCCGGTGAATCCACCGGCGGAGGATCATCGATCTGTGCGGACGAGCGACAAAGTGCAGGTGGCAAACTTTGGGCTGATCACGCCCGGCAAAGGAATCGAACACGCATTGCGAGCGCTCTCCGCCCTTAAGGCGACGCATGACTTCCGCTACACGCTCGTCGGTGACCCGAATGCTTTCTTTGATGTGGGCGAGCTCATCCGTAGGTATGATCTCACTGACCGAGTCCACATCACGGGTCACGTTACCCTGGAAGAGTTTCAACGCTATATCACCGAAACCGACATCGCGCTCAACTTGCGCGAACGTACGGTTGGTGAGACCAGCGCGAGCCTGTGCCGCATCATGGCCGGTGGGGTGTGCAGCATAGTGGCCGACGTGGGCTGGTACGCAGAACTTCCGGGTGACAGCGTGGTAAAAGTCCCTCTCGATTCCTGTACAGACGAGCTTCTTCGGGCGTACCTCCAGCGTCTCATGGAGGATGCAAACCTACGCACGCAGATCGGTGAAAACGCCCGCCGGCACGCGCTCGCCGAACACAACATTGAACGCTCCGCCGCCGAATATCTCACTTTCATCCGGAAAGTGATTGCCCGACGCCCGCGGCGAACGCTCGCCGCCGGAGTCGGTGCGGAGATTGGAAACCTTGGCATAGGCCCATCAGACGAAGAGTTCCTGCGCGGAATCTCGGTGGAAGTGGCTGCGCTCACACCGCTGGATTTCCTGGAAACCGGCGCTGCCACGCCCGACGATGGATACTCCGGGCGCCGTAGCGCATCGACTGTCAACACTCAAGAGGGTGTCACTAAACCTGGGCCTGCATCCACCATCGCATTGTCGAAGGGAAGACTATCCAAAATTGAGGGCGTGGACTATAAGAGGGCTGCCGTCGAGTACCTTAGCAAACTCAGTCCTGAGCGAAGTCACCATCTACGCACTAAGCCCTTCTACAACCTTGCGAACAAGCCTTCGAAGTACAAAGGCGAAGGCATGGACCAGGACATGCATCGGCACTTCTGCGATTTCGCCAACATGGCCGTGAAACTGGCCCTGCCTCCCGGCAGCCGCGTTCTCGATGTGGGCTGCGGGTCAGGCTGGCTAAGCGAATACTTCGCTCGGCTCGGCTACTACGTTAAAGGGATCGATATCAGTGCCGACTTGATTGAGATGTCTCGTGAGCGCGTCGCGCGCGTCCCCTACGGCGTGGACCATGAAACGCCTTTGCTCTGCGACTTTGCTGTCCACGATATTGAGCTGACAGCGCTCGACGAGAAGTTCGACCTGGTCATTTGTTACGACTCGTTACATCATTTCCAGGATGAACATGCAGTGATGCGGAACCTGGCGGCGATGTTGGAGGTTGGCGGGTTACTGTTCCTTCTCGAGGGACAAAAGCCGGACGATAATTCCAGAACGGCGGATGAGTTGCGCAGTGTGATGCGCGAGTTTGGCACACTCGAATTGCCGTTTAGTACCGACTACCTACGCACGCTCGTTTCCGAACATGGGTTCGCCGTTGTGGGCGATTACGTCAGCGTTGACGGACTTTTCGAACGAGAGATGCTTCACGGGTCTGGCGTAGATTTAACGCTCCCGCTGCGCAATATTCCCACCGATTATCATTACCTAACCTGCATGAAGGTGGTTGAAAACGGTCCCGCAACTTCAGTAGTCGACAGCCGAAATCCTGGAGTCTTATTGGCGGACATTGCTTTGCGCGATTCACGATCGCTGACCGTCGCGGCGGGTAAGCCTTTCGAAGTTCCGGTTTCCATAACCAACACCGGCGATACTCTATGGCTTACCGGGCAAACGGTGCGAGCGGGCATCGTCATGCCGGGAGTAAGAATTCTCGATCAACGTGGCGAAGTCGTAAGCGAACGACACGGGCACCCAATGTTGCCGCGAGCAATTGTCCCCGGTCAAACTTTTACTCTCAACGCGGAACTCACCGCCCCAACCAAAGCCGGTGTCTACACCGCAAAAGTCGATCTAGTGGACCAACATGTTTGCTGGTTCGAAGAAAGAGGGTCCAAACCGCTCGTCTTTAGTTTCACAGTGGATATCGCTACCCAATGACGCGTGATGAAATAATCTCCGAAGTGAAACGCCTTGAACCCTGGTTTCACTACATCGATCTAGGCGACGGTCTCGCAACCAAAACACAAAGCGCCATTGGCGAGCCGGTTGAACATCCACGCCCGACTTGGGACAAAGTTAAAGTCTGCCTGCCGGATGATCTGTCGGGTAAGACGGTGCTCGATGTCGGTTGCAACGCGGGATTTTATTCCCTCGAGATGAAACGAAGAGGCGCTGCGCACGTTCTCGGTATCGACTCGCAACGCAATCTGATCCGTCAGGCAGCATTCGTACGTGATGTTTATGGCCTCGATATCGACTATCGCAGGATGTCGGTTTATGACCTCGATCCGCATTCGCTTGGGCAGTTTGATGTGACACTCGCACTCGGTCTTCTGTACCACTGCAAGCATCTGGTATTGGCGCTCGAAAAACTTTTCATCGTGACCCGCGAACTGTTAATCCTCGAGACCGCCATTTATCCACCCGAGAAGGCGCCGTCGTCTTTCACCTACGAAGTCGGAGGTTTGCAACCATTGCTGCATCCGCTGGCCTACGTTGAGAATGAGCCCGAGGCGAAAGAAGCTATCTACAACTGGTTCTTGCCGGGCACCGAGGCACTGCGGGCCTTACTCGAAAATATTGGGTTCGATGAGGCTGGGGTTTTTCCGGGCACGCAGAGTGATCGCGCGATATTCGCTTGTCGTAAATCGCAACCTTATCCCGACAGCAAGATGATTGGTTACCTCGGAACGGAGCTGACGCTAATTGATGGCCCAACGCGCAGCCGGCCTGGCGAGGTGCTGCGCTTTCGCATCCAAGCAAAAAATGTCGGCTATGCTCGCTGGTTGCGCGGAAGTGACGCCGGCACCGATAGAGGTTCAGTGCATCTCGTGACGCATGTCCTCGGAACCGATGAGGCACCCTTATTTTGGTATCACGCTGGAGCTTTCCTACCGACGGACGTGGCGCCGGGCGAGGCGGCTGAAATAGAAATCGCTTTGGCCGCGCCTGCGAGTCGCGGCAAATACCTGTTGGCTTTCGATATGGTTTCGGAACACCTGGCGTGGTTTGAAGATTTGGGTTCCGTCGTTCTCAAACAGGAACTGATCGTTGACTAGAGGATGGTGTGAATGCGCGCCAAGAGCCGGGGCAAGTCCACCTTCCTGACCTCGAGCTGAATAGAGTTCGTTGTGATCTCAGTGGGAAAGACTTTCAACGTGAAAGCATTCGAGCAACTCCGCGTCTCAAGGTCGGGAAGGTGGACTTGCCCCCGCTCTTCGCTGCGTCAAATACTTTTTGTGGCAAGCTTCGGCGTTACGACAAGCTGAAAAAGCTTGTCGGACATCAATCGCGGCGGGCAACGAGTGTAGTTCTTGGTTCAAACCGTTTTTCGTAGTCGTGGTAGTAGTCGCCTTTTGAGATGCTCTCGATCGTAAAACCTAGCATGCCTAAAACCTCACGATAAACAGCAACCGAATAAGTCCACCAGGTGTAGTCATACTCGGGATTACTCGCGCGAGCCTCGAAACGGGCGACGGGCTCGTCTGAATCGAGCAGCGGCGTCACCAGCACGAGTGTCTCCGCAGTCACCCGCGCTATCGAAGCCAGCGCCGTAACCTGATCACTCAGATGCTCCAGGACCGAACCTACAATCGTCACGTCGAAGCGGCCCAGGCTGGAAGGTAAGTTGTATACGTCGCCGTAGTAGACCCGAGCACTCGATTCAAGTAACCGATGGCATAACCAGTACGCATTCTTCCATTTTTCAATTTGCGCGCTGTATTCATTTGCCCAGCGGTTATGATCGCTGTAATAGGATTTATCTTTGAATGGAAGAAATGTTTGCTGACTGCCTTTTTCCATATCGAACGAAACGACGCGTGCTCCCCTTTTCTCTGCCTCGAAACTAAGGAATCCGGTGGCGGCGCCAATGTCCAGAACTGATTTGCCGGCGACATCGACTCCTCCGATGTATTCGTCAAAGCGTCCTCTCAGATCCCAATGTGCCCGGATCAATCCAAACTCCGGCAAGTCCATCGTGTGATAGAAGTAACAATCCTTCAGGTCCGTGATCACTCGCGGACTCGCGAATAGCGGCTTCATGTCAGCGAGTTCACTCATGGAATAGTTCCGGCTAAGACCCGGTTAAGGTATTGAACGCCTTCGTAGAAGTTAGATCCAGGGCAGTACGCGCTTCCACCAGAGCAGCACGCCAATAAGGCTGAATAGCGAAATAGCGAAACCCAACAACACCGATTTCGGTCTATAAAGAAACTCGATCTCGTGCTGGCCCGCGGTTAGTACTACGCCTCTAAGATTGTAATCCACCCGTAAAGTTTCAACCGGCCGACCGTCCACATAGGCTTTCCAGCCCGGGTAATGATTTTCGGTCAAGACCAGGATTGCAGGCGCTGCGGATTTGCTTGTGATGCGCACATTGTTTGGTCCATGACTGTTTACATTGACGCTCGCTGAACTATCGGGCTTCCCAGGCGTGAACTCTACCGGACCTTGGACGAGAGCAGTTTGAGCCGGATCCCACGGCTGACCGTTCGGAAGCAAAGCGGTTCGAATAACCTGGAGCGTTTCCTCATCGTTCAGCGTCATCACATTCGTTGTAAGCCAGGCGCGCGGCAATACGCGCGTGTTTTCGAAAACAATAACATTCTCAAGTTGCGACAGCTCATGCCATCGCTCTTTCGTCTGCTGCGGGTTGTTTGAGAGTTGGTTGGCGGACTCTTGCGGGTTTTTCGCTACAGACTGTTGGCTCGCAGGTGTCGCGCCAGAGCTCGATTGTTTCTTAAACGATTCGCGGCTGAGCGGAAACGAATTGTTGCCTGCCTGATCAAAAAGGGAAACGCGGAGGACGGTGAGCACCAGATCAGGAGCGGCCTTCATAGGTTCAAGACTAATCTCCCCACCCTTCACGATCGCGCGCTCCGGTAATTGGAATGACGCTACATAGCTATGGGCTTCGTAAACCTCACGGCCATCATCGACTTTGTAACTCGTTGCTACCGGCGGACGGCGGTGCTTAATCTGAGCCTGAATATCAGGTCGGTCATGGGCCCATTCAGCGGTGTGTTCACCGGCTCGCAGATCAAAGTCAAATATCTTGCCACCTTCCGTAAACAACCTAATACGCGCCACAGCAGTATCGTCCGGCACGTTAACCGACCACGAGAGATTGGTAACAATAGCCACGCCGTCAACTTCAATAGGTGGACTGACAAAAACCAATTTCGCCGCGTCATCGATTCTTGGACTGTTCAAATCATCCGCGGCGAATTTGATTCCACCAAACTCCACGGTAGCGCCAGGGAAGGCGCCTGAGGTTGGTGCATTTTTCCCACCAGGGTCGGAGATTGGTCGAGTTAAGAGATAACGAACGTTCAGCAGGTCGAGCTCACGACTGTCGCTTCTGAGCGTACGCTCGGGATCAGTTAGTTCTCCCCAAACCTTCATGTCGCCGGCCAATCGGCTGTAGCGCAAGAGTCCGAAGCCATCATAACCGGCGGCATTCTCGATACGATGCATCATGTACACGTCAGGCTGGAGCGTTGGCACCCATGGGCCGCCGGCTGGTGGCTCGGTCGGTACGATAGGATCGAAAGGCTGATCCTGAGTGAGGATTCGATATGGCTGTCCACCCTCTTCAGCCGCGCGTTGGCGCAGGAACCGTACTGTCTCCGGTTCACCCCAAAGTTCGAAATCGCGCGGTGCACTCGCCACACGCCAACCGCTCGACTGACCCCACACAGCCAAATCAATTACCAACACGCTTAACAATAAAACAGTTGCGCCCCGCCGCCCGCGCGCAAAGCGCCAGACGGCCCAGGCGGCGAGCAGTGAGAAGACGACCGGCAGAAAGAACTCGGGCGCGCGCAGGAAACTCACGGGCGCCTCTCTGCCGAGCCTAAAATTTGCGGGCTTTCCCAGCGTTACCGTCAATAACGTCAGTGCGACGATTACGAGACCCGCAAGTTTTACCCGACGCATTGTACGCGGATCTGATCGCGCTCTTACAACTGCCGACAAACCTCGACCGGCGAGCACGGCCAGGGCAAAGTCGACCTCCATCAGATGTCTCGCCGGCACGCGAAATAAATTAAGCACCGGCACGAAAACAATTAGCTTGTAAAGGCCGAACGGCGCGTAACTGCCAAGCGCAAGGAGAAGGCCTACTACCACGACGATGGCCCAAAATTTCGTGATCTTGTCAGGACGTAACAACAGGGCGAGCAGCGCCAGCATCACGCTTATCACCCCGACATAGGCCACATACTCGGCGTAGAAGGTTGGACCCACATATTGCGCGCGGAAAAGAAGGCCGTCGCCACCGCCCATTAGATACGGCGCCAGCAAAGTCAGCACGAAGCGCGGCGGCAGGGAAAAAGATGTGAAGTAATTGTAATCGACCGCCGAACGAGTGCTGTTGCGGAGTAACTCAAAGGTCGGTACGATTTGCACCGCCGCCAGCAAAATTCCGGCAGCCAAAAAGACGAGCGAACGAAAGTAGGCCGTTTTCCGTTCAGGCGAACCGTGGGATCCGCGCGCCATAACCAGCGCGTAAGCTGCGGCAAGCAACAGCGAGTAGGCAAAAGTCTGCTGATGACCGGTGAAGCACTGGATCGCAACCAGCACTGCCAGTAAAACTCCGCGACGGCGCCGCTGATCGCCAGTGTCGCTCATGCCGTAGCCGTCAATGGCCCAAAGAATCCAGGGCAACATTGCCGCTGTCTGCAGAATGTTAGTATGACCGATGTGTGCAATGAGGAATGAACTCCATTGCCAGGCAAGACTGGTCACGACCGCGCCGGCGACCAGGCTGCCGCTTCTGCGCGCATAGAGGTATGCCCCTAATGCGGCCAACATATAAGTCGCGAGCATCATTACGTTGGTAGCAACCGGTGCGGAAAAAACAAGATAAGTCCAGTTAAGCGGGAAGAGCAGTCCCGCTTGCGCCGCACCATGCAGCGGCATCCCGCTAAAAATGTAGGGGTTCCAAAGAGGAAGATAACCCGCTCGCATAATGTTCGCGGCGGCTACGCGAAGTGGTATGTTGAAGATTATGCCGTCGTCTGGCGAGATAACAAGCTGGCCCTGCACCGCGCGAAAGAAGTAACAGAGCGGCGCGAGCGTTACGGCAGCGGCGGCCAGGTAGTCGGAACTAATTCTGAGACGCAAACTGGATGAAGGGTTCATTGAATCAGGCACGCGAGCCGTCGGCCACTCCGCTTATTCTGATCGAGCTGCGTCGTGCGCTCGCTGCAGCGAACCATTGGATTTGGGTGCATCGGTCGGAATTGTTATGCGCCATGCTGCTCGCCGCTGCAGCACTTCAGATGCTCGCAGTAGTCAGGCGTAAGAATATTACTGTTGACGAGATCGTGATGATTCCTTCGGCATACTATCATCTGGTCGCCGGCAACTTCCAACTGGTCAACGAACACCCGCCACTATCAAAATTTCTCGCTGCCACGCCGTTGCTGCTGGTTCAGCCAAACGAGCCGCAGCCGTCCGGGTACATGCCGTTTTGGGATGCCAACGCTGCGAAGTTTGAAGCGATTTCATTTTGGGCGCGCGTCCCCATGATCTTGTGCACCATTGCCCTGGGCGTTTTGATATTCGTAATCGCTCGTAACCTGTTTGGCGCCCGCGCTGCCGTATTTGCCGTGGCCCTTTTTAGCTTTGAACCCACAATACTGACGCACGGACGAGTTGTGCAAACGGATGTGCCGGCCGCGTTTGGCTACCTGCTGTTCTTTTTTGTCCTTTACTGGTACTTACGAAAACCATCATGGCGGCGCGCAGTCGCGCTGGGAGGAGCCACTGCGCTGGCCATACTTGCCAAGTTTTCAATGTTGCTCACCGGTCCGATTCTACTGGTTGCGCTGCTGGCGCTCTGGTGGCGCGCGCCCCGTAAACAACAGACGCGCTCAATGTTTTTGAAACATGCAGCGCTGGTTACGCTGGTGGTCCTTATTTCAATCAATGGGGCCTACTTGTTTAATAGACGCCAACTGAGCCCTCAGGATGTTTATTGGGTCCAGAAATCTTTTCCAGCAGACGCCGTAGCCGTGTTACGAACCATCAAAGCGGGTTCCTACATTGTACCGACCGACTTTGTGTTGGGTATCTTTTGGCAAGTGTGGCATAACAACGAAGGACATCCGGCGTCGTTGCTGGGCCAGTATAGTCGTTCGGGTTGGTGGTATTACTTTCCGGTTGCCTTCGCACTTAAGACCACACTTCCCTTCCTGTTGATTTCGCTTGTCTCGCTGGGCTGGGCCACGTACCAACTTATCAGAAAACGTGATCTGCGTTTCCTCGCATTGCTCCTGCCGTTTGTGATTTACACGGGGTTCGTACTCTTCAGTCACATCAACATAGGTATCAGATATTATCTGCCGGCGTTTCCGTTCCTTTTCATCCTCGGTGGTGCATTCCTCGATTCGTTGTTAAACATCAGACGTGCTCGCGCTGTCGGCATCTCGATAGTTTGCGCGATGTTTTTGTGGATCGGCGTCGAGAGTGTCCGCGCCTTTCCGAATTATCTGCCCTATATGAACCAGCTCGCTTCAAGGCATCCGCACTGGTGGTATCTCTCTGACTCAAATGTGGAGTGGGGCGACGACGCAAAAGAGCTTGCGGCATATTTGCATTATCGCGGTGAGAAGCGGGTGCAAACGGCTCTCCTCGGCGACTTTTTTACGCTGAGCCGGTACGGGGTGGAATCGATCAGTCTGATCTCACCGGAAGCAGGCGAGCCGGAACAGGCGCGTTACGCCGCGATCGGCGCAAGTTTTCTTAACGGCTCGGTGACACCAGAGTATTTCTTGCGTGGTAAATGGCCCACCGAGTCAGAGCGCGTTTATTTTCTCGATGAATTTCGGCGGCGCACGCCCGAGGCGGTGATTGGAAATTCCATTTATGTTTATCGCATGCAAGACTGAACTCTCATTATCCGGCGGCGAGGTGCAAGACTCTGAATGCGAGCCATCGTAGTAGTTCCAACCTATAACGAAGTGGCGAATCTGCAAACGCTTGTCGAAAGGCTGCGCCAGTTTGCGCCGGATCTGCACGTCCTGATTGTTGACGACAACTCTCCCGACGGCACCGGAAGTTTGGCCGATCAGATGAGGAGGAAAAATCCGGAAAGCATCTTTGTGCTACATCGCAAACGCAAGGAGGGCTTAGGCAAAGCGTATGTCGATGGCTTTAAAGCGGTCTTGAAAAAAGATTACGACTACGTTCTGCAGATGGATGCGGATCTATCGCACGATCCCAGCCACCTGCCGGAAATGTTTGCAAGAATGGAAAATCATGATCTCGTAGTTGGCTCGCGCTATTTGAACGGCATCAGCGTCGTTAACTGGGATTTGAAGCGGCTGGTGATGAGCAAGTTGGCGACCGGGTATGTGCGCTTTATCACGGGTATTCCAGTCACTGACGCGACCAGTGGTTTTAGCTGCTGGCGGCGAGAAGCGCTGGAAGCTATTGGTTTTGAGGACGCATTCTCCAGCGGCTATGTTTTTCTTGTCGAGATGAAGTACAAAGCGTTCCGCAAAGGTTTTCGAGTAGCTGAAGTCCCGATCATTTTCATTGAACGAAAAAGCGGCAATTCAAAATTGGATTGGGCTGTGTTTTGGGAAGCATTCTGGGGCGTGCTGAAGCTAAGACTAAGGTACTGACGCTGACGCGACGTTTCGACGCACCTTTCCCAGGCGCCAAAGGCGCGAAATGCAAAAGCCTGGGGCAACGCCCCAGGTGAAAGGCCGATAGCTTCCGGAGCGCTGAAGGCGCGAAATACAGGTGAGGAAATATCAGGTTGGTTATTTCGCGCTTTCAGCGCTGCGAAGCTCAATTCCCTGTTACCTGGGGCGTTGCCCCAGGCTGCTACATTTCGCGCCTTTGGCGCTGGGGAAGATGCCGGGACACACGCGCGCGGTCCGACTCCGTTTAGAGAGGGCACGTGCGCCCGGGACAAGTCCGCTTTCTAAACCCTACCTGACATCACAAGCCGCATGGTAGATCCTGATATCAAACAGAATTTCCTGCATCGCCGCGGCTGGGTATTTTTGCTGGCTTTGATTCTAATTGTTGCTGCCGTCCTTTACATTGCTAATATCCGCAACAATCCTCCGGGCTTTTACATCGACGAATCTTCGATCGCGTTTAATGCGCACCTGATTGCCCAAACAGGAAAAGACGAACACGGCGAGACCTTCCCGCTTTTCTTTCGAGCCTTCGGGGAATACAAAAATCCCATCTACATATATCTGCTCGCGGTTGTTTATCGAATAACCGGTCCCAGCATCCCAGCGGCGCGCCTGCTCAGCGCATTGCTGCTTTATGCGTCGGCGCTTCTAATGGGCTTGTTAGCTGCACGTCTTTCCGGCCGACGTGATATTGGGTTGATCATTTTGATAACGGCGCTACTGACGCCATGGTTTTTTGAATTGAGTCGAGTCGTCCTGGAGGTAGCGGTCTATCCACTGATCCTCCTGGTTTTTCTTTTGAACCTGCGACGCGTAGCCCACGCTACTAGTTGGTCGTGGCTGAACGCAGGCACAATCGCGGCGACGCTTGCACTTCTGACCTACAGCTACTCGATCGGCAGACTGTTTGCACCACTGCTCGCGTTGGGCTTGATTTTCTTTTTACCGCTGATGAAATGGCGTTCTCTGGGACGAGTGTGGTTGCTTTATGCGCTGCTGCTGCTGCCGTTGTTCGTCTTCCACTGGCAACACCCAAACGCGTTGACCGGCAGATTTCACATTATCACTTACTCTACCGCCGATAGTTCTTATCCGGAACTCGCCTGGGAATTCACTAAGCATTATGTCGGTAACTTCAACCCCGGGCGCATGGCGGTGCGAGGCGATCCGAATACCCGGCAGGTTGCGGCTATTTACGGCATGGGCCAAATCCTGGTCGCGACTTTCGTACTTGCACTATTCGGTCTTGTGGTGATTTGGCGCGAGTTTCGTCGCGATCCATGGTGGCGTTTCATTTTCTATGGACTGGCGGTGTGTGCTGTGCCGGCGTCTTTGACAAAAGACTATTTCCACACTTTGCGGTTGGCCGCCATGCCGGTTTTTGTTGTGCTGGTGTGTGTGCCGGCGCTTAGTCGGTTAGTGAAACACCAAACCAAACGCGCTTGGCGCTTAGCGTTTGCAGCCGCAGTGATATTGACATTGGTCCAGGGAGCGCTCTTTCAATGGCAGTATCAGACATATGGCCGGTCGTCATATCGCGCCCAACTTTTTGACGCGGACTATCCTGGCCGGATTTTGTGGCGTGCTATCGCCCAGTCCTCCAGGCCAGTCTTTCTCGCCGATGCCGAACCTATTCCCGGCTACATTCAGGCCTTTTGGCACTCCACGCTGAACGGCTACCCGCTTACCGCGTTCAAGCGTTTACCGCCCGATACGCCGGCACCGGCGGGCAGCGTTGTGATCACGACGGAAGATATACGTCCGCGTTGCGTCCAGCTTGCGCAGGTCGATCGGCACACGCTGTGTCGCATGCAAGGCGAGCCGCAGAGGCAATTGCCACCGAGCGGGATGCGCGCTGAGTTGCGAGCTTTAAATGCGCCCGCGGGCGCCAAAACCAAACAGCGCGTGACTCTGCGCGTGGCCGTGACAAATCGCAGCGACGTTACCTGGCTTGCTCGGGAACGGGCCGCGGCGCCGATGCAGTTGTACCTGGGGAATCATTGGTTAGACGCTACGGGCCGTGACCTTGTTCATGACGACGGTCGCGGGCCGCTGACGCGAAATTTGGCACCCGGTGAGACAGTGGAATTAGAACTGGTTGTGAATGCGCCAAAACAGGCGGGCAACTACATTCTCGAACTAGACATGCTGCAGGAAGGAGTGTCGTGGTTTGCCTCTCAAGGTTCACCGACTGTCCAGTTACCTATTAAGATCGAATAGGTTCAAGGCAAAGCATCGAGCTAGGCTGATAGTCTCTCAGGTCGGGAAGGTGGGCTTGCCCCCGCTCTTACTTTGCGAATCGAGCCGCAGAAAGAAATAGACGACTGCGCCGATCATGAATTGTCCAGGTTGCTTGGCGGCATACTGACGTCCGTTGTGCATGAAGGTATCGCCGAGGGCCTGTCTCCGTCGTAGTAAACCTTGATTTGTAATTGCGGTGTCGGTGAGCCCTCAAGGGAGTATTGCCTGCGCTCTACCATTGCTTCTATACCTGCCTGCTGCAAATTGAAGGCGGCGATGAAGTCTGAACCTTCATCGGAGTTTGAACTGCTTTGCCTTCGACTAATCCAGCCTGGTTCGCAGAGTTGCTTGCGATGCCATAGACACTCCACACCAAGAGAAACAGCGAGAGCTCCAACAACGTAAGTCCCCTGCGATGTTTCCTGGATTGGCCGGCTAATCCGCCCTCGACCTGCATGGAATTGAACGCCTGTTTGCTCATTTTTTGCTCAGGAATTCTGCAGGGGCAGTCCGACAGGCCACCTGTAGACCGGCACGACCTGTTTAGCCAGGGCGTCCAATTCGAGTAATGCCCGACCCCTGTTTTAGACAATGTTGGCGGTAGGCCGTCCTGTCCAATCTGCCCGTCTTTGCGCGGGGATTTGATGCAAGCAACCCCTTAACCCTGAATTCCCTTCTTAGCCGTACCCAGGCCAAAGGGCGAAATCGACTACGTTGACGCCGCTCCATCGGGCGAGTTAAACTTTCTTTCTTGCCGGCGCGTCTAACGTCCTAACGATAGCCGATGCCCCTCTTTTTCCTCGATATATGTTAAGTCAGGAGCACTGAGATGAGATTCGCCTTTGCCATGATATT
>JBPCKD010000149.1:0-14765 GCA_051004635.1 Pyrinomonadaceae bacterium | reverse complement strand
GCCTTCACTTCCTTTGGCGAACAGGTTTTTTACTAAAGCGCGGGCTTCTGCTTTCTTCATTGGCCAGATATCGACGCGGAGCTCTTCCGCGTAATGCAGCAGAGGACGCCCGGGCGGCGTGGGCAGTCCGTGGGATTCGATCATTGTCGAACTAAATGAATTGAGCGTCGCATCTTGCAATGGCCACGGCTGGTGGTGAATTTGCGCCCGGTAAAGCTCACCATCGCGTTCTATGTAGAGGCAGTAACGCTCCGTTAAAAAGAATTCGATTGAGCCTGGATTTGATTGCGGCAAACGTTCGCCGATGGTCCAGGTGGTTTCCAGTTTAGCCGGCGCACCGCGCGTGTCCTGACGTGTCGACGTGTAATGAATGGTCTTGTCGGTCTGGTCCAGTGACATTTGCGCATTGAAGTAAGGCAGGTTGTAAAACTTGCGTGCGGCCCACACGGCCAGCCGGTTCGCCGCATCAAGTGAGAAGAACCAAACTCCGGGAATCCCATTGAGCGTTACGTAGGTACGGACGTTCAGTTCGTGAAAGGCACTTGTTCCTGGAATAGGTGGAAGAAACGAAGCGCGAATGCCCCACATCGTAAAGGGAATGACGCCGATCCACGCCGAGCTGTCGAATGAATCAATTGCGAGGTGCTCAGGAATCAAGGGACGCAGCAACACCACATCAATGGGCCAGTGCATGAAGAGAAGCTTCGCCCAATGTTGATGCATGATCGCCAAGCTGCCGGGTCGTGAGTGAATGTAAGAGTGATCGACGTCAGCCATGGCGCATCTACACTCGACCGCGCCAATAGAAAGGCCGGCGCCTCTGGCTGGCTATGGCAAGTATCCGAATCGTCTCGGGCTTCACCGAGTACATGATGTTGTAGGGAAATCGACTCAAGACTTTACGACGTACGGTGCGGTTCACGAGCTGGCATGCGAGAGGGTGTAAGAGGATTTGATGAATGCCGCGCTCGACCTCGTCGATTATAGCCCTGCCGAGCTCAGGCCGCTCCAACTGGAAGAAACTCACGGCATCGATGATTTCGAGCTCGGCAGCTTCATGGAACGAGATCCGCCGGTTCATGAAAAGCGGGTCCGAAGGTCGCGAAACACATCGTCAGCATCGCGAGCCGTGGCGTTCCCCGAGTCGAGTTCTTCGTCACGCCTCAAAGCTTCCTCAGCCCATAGGCGATCGATCTCTTCCTGCGACACGTCTTCGAGACTGCGCAATAGCATTTCCGCTAGTCTGGCTCGCGCGCCAGCGTTCATCTCGAGTGCGGCAGCCTCTACTTCATTTATTGTCATCTCGAATAACCTCGCCACGATTATACCCGTTGTTGACATCCAATTCACTTCAAATACTTATCAATCCAACCAATCACCGTGCGATACCAGAGCTGAGAGTTTTGCGGCTTCAAAACCCAGTGTCCTTCGTCCGGGAAAATGAGCAGCTTTGAGTCGATACCTTTTCGCTGTACCGCGGTGAATAGCTGCAAGCTTTCGCCAATCGGCACGCGATAATCCAGTTCGCCATGAATAATGAGAATCGGCGTCTTGAAATTGTTGACGAAGTTATGCGGAGACCAGCGTTGATACATCGCCGGGTTGGTCCATGGTGTTCCTTTAAACTCCCAGTCGGTGAACCACAGCTCTTCAGTTGCTCCGTACATGCTCGTAAGGTTGTAAACGCCGTCGTGTGAGACCAGCACTTTGAACCGGAAACGCGGATCGTTGTTGTGTCCCTCAATCCAGTTGATCATGTAACCGCCGTAGCTGGCCCCAGCCGCCCCAATACGATTCTTGTCAATGAAGGAATTGCGACGAACGACATCCGCCACGCCATTCATAATGTCGGTATACGCCTTGCCGCCCCAGTCGGCGCTTATCTCATTTACAAATTGCTGACCGTAGCCGGTCGATCCACGCGGGTTCGGAGCAAAAACGACATAGCCGGCATCAGCAAACACTGCCGGATTCCAGCGATAACTCCAGCTGTTATTCCAGGCGCCTTGCGGTCCGCCGTGTATCAAAACCAACAGAGGATACTTTCTGCCGGCATTGAAGTTAGAAGGCTTCACGACGAAGCCATGTATCTTCTTGCCCAGCGCGCCAGTCCACTCCATCTCCTCAGCGCGTTTTAAATTGTGTGGGGCCATCAATTCGCTGTTGATGCGAGTCAACGGGATCACACTGCCCGCGTTCCCGCGATAAATCTCCGGAGGCGCGGCAATGGAACTACTCGCAAAAACTAACGTGTCATCGGGCGCGACCTGCAAGCCGCCCGCATAGACATCGCCGATGACCTTCTGCGGCCGACCCCCCTGTAAGGAAACCTTGTAGACAGGATGGCTGCCTCTTTCACCGGCAGTGAAGTAAACAAAATTGCCATCGGGTGATAGCGCCAATTCATCAACCTGAAGGTCGAAGCCTCTGGTAATCTCGGTGCTCGAACCGGTAGCGCGGTTGTACTTCATCAGCCGCCAGCGATCGGCTTCAAAACCTTCCGTCGCCTGCGATCGATAGAGAATACTTTTGCCGTCACGGGTATAGACTGGGCCCGCGTCGTAGCCCTTGTTGCGAATGGTTATGTTGTTCGCTGCGCCACCGCTGAGCGAAACGACATAGATGTCGCTGTTCGTCGAGATGGCTTCCACTTTGTCGGGGTTGCGGAGAAAAGCTATCTCCTTGCCATCGGGCGAAAAAGCATAGTCAACTCCCGAAGCGGCTCCGTAAGGCGGAGAATCAAAATCCCCGGGCGTTAGATCGCGAGCTACGCCGCCCTTAACCGGGACGACAAATACATGGGTGCGTTTGACGTCGCGCCACTCGTCCCAGTGACGAAAGAGAAGGCGCTCGGTAATGTGGGCCTTTACTTTACTCTTATCCGCCGCTTCGTCTTTTTGCTTGTTGCAGTCGTCATCTTTGCATTCGGGATAAACCTCGGAGGTGAATGCGATCCAGCTGCCCTCGGGCGACCAGACCGGCCCACCCGCGCCGGTTGAAATTGTGGTTACCTGTTTCTTGTCGTCGCCGTCGTGATCCATCACCCAGATTTGGCTGCCCGTGACGTAGGCTATCTTTTTCCCATCAGGCGACCAGCGTGGAGCGGAAGAGGATTTATCGCCGCTCGCCAACTGCTTGATCTCTCCACCTGCAAGGGACACAAGGTAGATTTGGTTGACCGCGCGGTTGCCATCGAAGTTTACGTCGCCAATCGTGAAGGCCACGCTTTTGCCATTGGGTGATACTTGCGGATCAGCCACCCGGCGCACCTTGAGTAGCTCTTCAATGGTAAATGGTCGATTCTGCTGGGCGACCGCCATTGACGCGAGCCCGAGCACAAGCATAGAAATTGCGACGATGAAACGCTTCATAAAACCCCCTACGTGGTTAAGCAAATTGTTTTTGGGAAAGCGTAGCTATTATTGCACGTCGATAAGTCGGGCGGTAGCGGCCGGCTTAATGGGTGGTGGCTGAATCTCCGATTTCTCTGTGCGACCTCTGTGTCCACTGTGCCTCGGTGGTAAGGAACCGTTAATAAGAATCACCACAGAGGCACAGAGAAACACAGAGGTCGCACAGAGATAACCAGAAACGAGTACAATACGCGCTCTAATGACTCGCCGCATTATTGTCGCCATTCTCAGATTCGCGATGCGCATCTATTTTCGGCACGTTGAAGTCGTCGGTCTCGAGCACGTACCGAGCAAGAGTCCGGTCATCTTCGTTCTCAATCATCCCAACGCCCTGGTAGATCCAGCGTTTCTTCTCTGCCTGGCGCCCCGTCGCGTTTCTTTTCTGGCGAAGTCCCCGCTCTTTCGCATGCCCATACTCGGTTACTTTGTTCGCGCGCTCGACTGTCTTCCGGTTTATCGCCACCAGGATGAGGGCGAAGACGTTTCGAAAAACCGTGAGATGTTTAGCGCCGCCCGAGGGCTACTTGCGCGTGGTGGAACGATCGGCATTTGCCCGGAGGGGGTCTCACACGATGAGCCTCGGCTGCGTCCGATCAAGACCGGAGCCGCACGCATTGCGCTTGGTGCGGTTTCCACAGTCGAGGCAAACGGCGCCGTACTCGATTTGCCCGCAGCACCACCCGCTAATGCCGAGGGTTCTGGACCCGCAGCACCACCCGCTTACGCAGGTGGTTCTGACAAGACAAAGATCCCCTGCCCTGATCTAAAGATTGTTCCAGCGGGTCTTTACTACACGTCAAAAACAAAATTCCGGAGCGCCGTGTTGCTGTATTTTGGCAAGCCGATAGGTGTGATTCCGGTTGAGTTGGAACCTGATGGAAACCCGCCACGGGCGGCCGTGCGGGATCTGTCGAAGAGGATAGAGTGTGCACTTCGCGAGGTCATACTCGATGCCGAGCATGAAGAAGCACTGCAAACGATCAGCCGGGCAGAAAGAATCTTTTCTTCGGAGACGGAGGAAGAGGGAAGCGAGAATCTCGCGGGAGAGCTGCAACTACAACAACGTTTCAACAAGGCCTATGGGGTTTTGCGAGAACGAGCGCCACAGCGTTTACGAAAACTAGAGGTACGAATGATCCGGTTCGAAGAAGAACTCACCCAAGCCGGCGTGGACCCCGAAGATCTTTCCCCGCCGACCTCGACGCTCGACGTATTCAGGCATTTGATTACTCGCGTTCTTCTGTTTCTCCTGTTAATTGTTCCGGCCACTTTGGGCGCCCTGGTCCATTACCCTGCTTACCGCCTCGGAGGCTACCTGGCGACACGGTTTTCGAAAAACGACGAGGACGTGATCTCAACGGTCAAGATTATCTCAGCCATGCTTTTGTTTCCGATGACCTGGATGCTGGCCGCCGCCGTGGCCTACAAACTCCAGGGATGGGAGTTGTCACTGTTAGTGGCAACAACTCTTCCTCTGGCAGGCTATCTTGCCATTCGATTCTTTGAGGGTTTTGATAGTTTTCTGGGGGGATTACGCGCACTGGTGTTCTTCCTGATGAGGCGAAGATTCTTTGTGCGATTACTTGCTGAGCGCAAGGCAATCCGCAACGAAATCCTCGCCCTAGGCAAGGAAACTGCGATTCTCAGCCAGTGAATTCTCAAGGAATTCTTGTCAGTAGTAATGGCAATGGAGGGGGAACCAATCTGACACCAGGCCGATACTATTTTTGGCGCGCCTTTGACGAGGCTGCACTCTTAGAGCTTTTTGCGGGAGCGGCGCGCTTTTTTCCGCCTGAAGATCTAACTGTTCGACCTTTGCGGCCTTCGCTCTGAATTCTTCCCGCCTTCATCAGACTCTCATAACTTCCGCGCACGACGTTTCGCGCTACCTTTAGTGAGTTAGCGAGTTCACGCTCACTTGGCAGGTAGCTGCCCACCGTCATAGCGCCTGACTCAATCAGACCTGATAGTTGGTCCGTAATCTGTTTGGTCATGGATTCCGGTCGCTTGCGATTGACACGTATGGTTGTCTTCACTCTCAGTTCCTCCTCCGCTGGTTCAGTTGTTCGGGGTAACTGAATTCTATTCAGCCATCATTGAAGTGTCAATAGACCACGCGAAAATGTAACAACATCATCACGAATGGGACCAGGCGGATATCTGGGTCATGCTCATCAGGGTGCCAGTGCGTTATGCTTGCGCAGAATTTCGATGGTCTGATCGAGTGGGAGAGCTTTCACCGTATGGCCACGGCCCGTTATTGTGGTGGCCCGAAAGAGTGAATTGTAGATCGCTTCCTCGGTGGCTTCGATTACTGCAAGGAACAGCGGCGACATTGCATCGTTAGCCAGGACCTTAATAGCACGAGGAGCATTTCGACTGGACGGATCGCGGGGAGTTTGAATGCGAAGGTCGGCCGAAGTAGAAAAAGCGATCGCGTAATCACCGCTGCCATTGCTTCCTGCGGCGCCGGTGCGGGCGAGTCCCATCATCGCTCGCGCGGCCATGCGTTTCAATTGGCGCGCGTCGACCGGCGCGTCCGTGGCAATGACCATGATTATCGAGCCATCCACTACCCCACGCGTCTGCGGCGCTCCCCGGTCAGCGTCGTCACTACGCAACCTCAGATCCCCTGGATTACGTTTCTGGTCAGGCTTGGAGGGACTGTCGTTCTCGCCACGCAACTCTTCCCTTAAGTAGTATTGATCCAACTCCCGACCAACCGGAGCGCCATTGATCGTGAGGATCCCCCCGAAATTTGTCTGCACCAGAACACCGACTGTATAAGCGCCAGGGCCGCCAGGCAGCTTGCGAGACGACGTGCCAATTCCGCCTTTAAAACCAAATGCCACGGTGCCGGTTCCCGCCCCAACTGATCCTTCCTCGACGGCTCCACCTTTCGCAGTCTTTATTGAGTTAAGAACGTCGTCACGGGTAATGTGCCGCCCGCGAATGTCGTTTAGATAACCATCATTAGTCTCGCCGACGACCGGGTTCACAGATTGGACATCCTCGTTGCCCGGCAAAGCCAACATGTAATCCAGCAGCGCATCCGCAACGCGTGGGACGCTGAGCGTCGAGGTGAGCAGAATTGGAGTTTCAATTTCGCCAAGCTCGGTTACCTGCGTCGAGCCCATCAACTTGCCGAAGCCATTGCCGACAAAAACGGCGCCGGGCACCTTCTCGCGAAACAGATTTCCCTGGTGTGGCAGGATTGCCGTTACGCCCGTGCGAATGTTGTCACCACGAATAATAGTAGTGTGGCCCACTGCTATTCCGGCGATATCGGTTATGGCATTGAGTTGGCCAACTGGAAGAACGCCGACTCTAACGCCGGCGTCACGCGCGCGGGGCCGGTTGGTAACCTGCGAGGCTGAAGGATCAACGAATGGGCCGGTGAATGAATGCGCGGTTAATAGCGCGGTCCAGAGAAGCAGAACCAGAACGACTCCGGCAGTTCTAAGCTGATGCTTTTTCAAACCGCGAAGTTGAGATTCCATGGCTGACTAGTCGGCAAAGAGGGCAATTAAGGCAGGAATGCTTAGCCACAACAATCCCTTAATGAGGAAGAACATGAATCCCCAAAAACCAAGTGTCTTTATCCAGTTCTTTAGCTTCATTTTGAATTACAGTCTAGCTGTGACTCGAAAATAAGAAAAGTGTTTTTGCGGGCTATTGAATTCTTCCCCAGGCACTTGTTTTCCAGTTGTCAATCGCATCGTTTCCCAGTATCCAGGGGGAAAGCGGCATGAGCAACATTTCCGAAAGTGCGCAAACGTAAGGTTCATACATCAAACGCAGCTCATCCAACCGCTGTTCGGCGCCCTCGCCATCATGCAGGCGCGTGCCATTCTTCGCGAGGATCTCACGTATTCGTTCAACAACCACGAGTGCGCGGCCCAACGGCAGCAGCGGTGCCACATCGCCATAACCGAGCGTAAAAAAGGTGACGCCACTAAGATACAAATAGGTTCCAAAGTTTGTGTCCGCGGCCGAAATATTCAAGGGCTTATCGACGGCCCAGAGCAGCATGGCGTAGCCCAGAATCAAGCCGAGTGCCGATAATGCTAGCAGCAATAGTAACGACAAGGGACCAAATGTCCCCAGATACTCCTCGCGCCTCTTGCGGTTGCGCATTGCTCGCACCAAACCCGAACAGATGGACCACATCGTTAGGTAGAAAACGCTGGTCAGTCGAAGACGCCTGGTCACGCGCCTCGGCAAGATGATCGTTTCAAAGGCATCCCAGAGAATTACCAGGATCAATGCCATACCGGGGATGATAGCTAAAAGTCTCATCTGGAATTCGCGAATGCGGAATCGAGCTGGAAAAGTTTATATTAGCTCCTATTAGCAGGTCCGCGACGAGATGTTATCGTTGTATGGTCCTTTGCACAAAGAATGTCAGAGAGAGAGGGAGAGGATAAGTTCCGCAGGCGGCTACTCCCTGGAGTGCGGTGACCTGTCACCGCTTTGGCCTTCGGCGGCCCGGCGCCATAGTCCTACAGTAGACTCAAGCGAATCGTCGTCGCGACTGGCCAAAGCGGCGCCAGGCCGCCGCACTCCACGGAGTTGACTCCTTTCGAAGAACTTTATGAAGTCCCACACGAAACATCTGAGTTTTAACATTCCCGAGCGAATGGGTTTCATTAACATCACTCGCGAAATCGCGAAAGAGGTAAAGCAAAGCGGCGCAGTTGAGGGACTCTGTCTGGTTAACGCAATGCACATCACGGCGAGCGTCTTTATTAATGACGATGAGCCTGGTCTTCACGAAGACTACAAACGTTGGCTGGAATGGCTGGCGCCCTACGATCCCTCGTAAAGATCATTGGAGATTAGCTGGAATTGAGCGACTTAATTATTCACGGACACTTCTACCAGCCCCCGCGCGAGAACCCCTGGACAGGAATAGTCGATCCGGAGCCCAGCGCGCATCCATTTCACGACTGGAACGAGCGCATTCACGCCGAATGCTACCAACCGAACAGCTCTGTTCGTATCGTTGAAACGAAGACCGGTGTGGAACTAGTCGTGAACAACTATGCGCAGATCAGTTTTGATTTCGGTCCTACGCTCCTCTCCTGGCTCGAGCGGCAACATCCGGAAACCTACGCGCGCATTATCGCAGCTGACGTCGAAAGCACCGCCAAACACGGTGGCCATGGCAACGCGCTGGCACAGGCTTACAACCACGCGATTCTTCCGCTGTCCAATGAGCGCGACCAGCGCACCCAGATACGGTGGGGGCTTGCTGACTTCCGCCATCGATTTAGTCGCGAGGCAGAGGGAATGTGGCTGGCGGAAACAGCGTGCAATGATGATGTGCTGGGCTTGCTGATTGACGAAGGTCTGCGCTTTGTAATCCTGGCGCCGCAACAGGCGCAGCGTGTTCGAAGTAGGACAGACATTCCTCCGGGGCACGGCCGGCAGCCCCGCTGGGGTGGTCCGGTCTGTCCGGAACAGACAGAGTCTGTCCAACCACCTACGACAGACATTTCTCGCAGTGACGGACAGACTGGAAAGTCTGTCCTACGCGGATGGCAAATAGTGGATGGCAACACAATGGACACCAGCATTGCTTATTATTACTTCCATCGCGACGGTTCGGGACGGTCCATGGCCGTTTTCTTTTACGATCCAGAGCTCGCGCAAGGGATCGCGTTTGAGCAGGCCTTAGCTTCGAGCGCGGCGCTTGTTGATCGAATTGCTGGAGCGACGTCGCGTAATGGACGCGCGGGTTCGCTGGTAAACGTTGCGACTGACGGCGAAAGTTATGGACATCACCACAAGTTTGGCGATCTTTGTCTGGCTTATGCGCTCGAGACTGATGCGCCTGCGCGCGGTTTCCACGTTACCAATTATGGGGAGTATTTGGATCAACATTCGCCGACAGCAGAAGTGGAAATCAGCCATGGTAGCGAAGGTGAAGGGAGTTCGTGGAGCTGCGTTCATGGCGTTAGCCGCTGGATCAGAGATTGCGGTTGTCATACTGGAGGCGAACCAGGCTGGAACCAGGTCTGGCGACTTCCCTTGAGAAACGCTCTCGATTTTCTGCGCGATGAAGCAGCCAAACATTTTGAGGCGACCAGCGGGGATTTATTCACGGACCCCTGGGCCGCACGTGACGATGCAATCAGCCTGATACTTGAAGAAAAAGAATCGCGTGAGGCATTTCTGGCTCGACATGCGCCACGCGATCTGACACCGGCGGAAGAAAAAAGGCCGCTACTCTTTCTCGAACTCCAACGAAATGCACTGTTGATGTATACCAGTTGCGGTTGGTTCTTTAACGACCTCGCCGGGCTTGAGCCGATTCAGATCTTGAAATATGCGTCTCGTGCGATTGACTTGATAGACCAACTGGGCCTTCCTTCACCGCGCGAGCGATTTCTCGAAATTTTGGCGCAGGCAAAGAGCAATCGGCCCGAAATGGGGAACGGCGCGGAAATCTATCGACGAGAGGTCGAGCCAACTAATCCAGACTTTTATTCCCAGCCGGTGAAGATGACGGAAATACTTGCATGACTAGAGAGTCCCAAAGTAAGGAAAAGCCCTCGCGAAAGAAAGGCGAACCAAACGCCGATGCGGCTAAGGGCGTGGCAACCAGTAAAGCAAGGTTGCCACGCACGGCAAGAGCGTCGAGCAAAGAGAAAGCGACTGGCGCGAGCGTTAGAATTGCGAAGAACCAAACCACTGGCGCAAGACGAGCATCCCGACTATCGGAATCATTTTCACCGACGCTGGGTGACGTTGACCTTTTTCTCTTTGGCGAGGGCAGGCACGAACAAGTTTACGAGAAGCTCGGCGCGCATGTGATCACGCACGAAGGTAAAAAAGGAGTTTCTCTTGCTGTTTGGGCTCCAAACGCGGAGAGGGTCAGCGTGGTCGGCGACTTCAACAACTGGGACGGGACGCAACATCCGATGCGGCCTCTCAGTGATTCCGGTGTTTGGGAAATCTTCATTCCAAAACTGAAACCCGGCGAGCTCTATAAGTATGAGATCAAACCACGGGGCTGGCCGGCGTTTCTTAAAGCTGACCCTTACGCTTCTTATGCCGAGGCGCCGCCGAACACTTCGTCGATCGTGTATCAGTCGAAGTATCGTTTTCGTGACGCGAAATGGATGAAGAAACGCGCCGGCAGGGAACACTTTCGCCAGCCACTTTCGATTTACGAGGTTCACTTCGGCTCCTGGCGTCGACAGGTCGAGGAAAACAACCGTCCTTTTAGTTATCGCGAAATGGCCCCGGCACTTGCAGAACATGTTTTGGAAACGGGCTTCACGCACGTGGAGTTCCTGCCGTTGAAAGAACATCCTTATGGACCATCGTGGGGCTACCAGGTCAGCAATTACTTTGCGCCATCCGCACGGTACGGCACTCCCGACGACCTGCGCTATTTGATCGACTATCTCCACCGACACGATATCGGCGTGATCATGGATTGGGTACCGGCGCACTTCCCGAAAGACGCTTTTGCCTTAGCGCGTTTCGACGGTTCGGCTCTCTACGAGCATTTAGATCCGCGCAAAGGTGAACATCCTGATTGGGGTACATACATTTTTAACTACGGTCGCAACCAGGTGCGCAACTTTCTGCTGGCCAACGCGCTCTATTGGTTCAAGGAATTTCATTTCGACGGGCTGCGAGTTGATGCCGTGGCGTCGATGCTTTATTTGGATTACAGCCGCAAGGAAGGTGAGTGGGTGCCGAATCAGTTTGGCGGACGCGAGAATCTCGAAGCCACCTCGTTACTGAAGGAAATTAATGAGGCGGTGCATCGGCCGGGTTCAGGCGCGATGATGATTGCGGAAGAATCAACGGCGTGGCCGCAAGTAAGTCATCCCGTCTACGCCGGCGGGCTAGGTTTCGACTTTAAGTGGAATATGGGCTGGATGCACGACACGCTCAAATACTTCCAGACCGATCCCCTCTTTCGCGGCGGCAATCATAATGCGCTGACCTTTGGTTTGCTTTACGCGTGGACCGAAAATTTTATCCTGCCGTTTTCACATGATGAGGTGGTCCACGGTAAGGGCGCGCTGCTAAACAAAATGCCGGGCAGCACTGGACAGAAGTTTGCGACTTTGCGCGCGCTTTATGCCTACATGTGGGCGCACCCCGGCAAGAAATTACTTTTCATGGGCGGGGAGTTTGGGCAATGGCGCGAATGGAACGAAACGGAGAGCCTCGACTGGCACTTACTCGAAGACCCGGCGCACAAGGGGATACAGAACCTGATTCGCGATCTGAATCGCATCTATGCGACCGAGAATTCTTTGTGGGGAGCGGATGGCGACTCGACCGGCTTCCAGTGGATCGACGCCAACAACGCACCGGAAAACATCGCCTCGTTTATTCGTCGATCACCATCAACCGGCCGCGAGCTGATATGCGTGGGAAACTTCTCTCCGGTGTTGCGAGAGAATCATCTACTGGGATTGCCGCGTCCGGGACAGTATCGGCTGTTATTGAATACTGACGCTGCGCTGTATAGCGGAAGCGGAGTTGAGATTGCTCACGCGGTTGAGGCAGAGGAGAACCCGATTCACGGTCAGGGGTATTCCGCGAGGATTACGCTGCCGCCGTTGGCGACGTTGTGGTTCGAAGCGCCGAAATAGCTTGCGGACCGAAATGCCTCGTCGGGAGTCCTACAATTCATGAGGCTTTCAGTAGTTCGGAAAGATCCTCAAAGTAACGCCGGTGGGTGCGGCGAAGAGCCTCTTCGCTAGCAGCCTCCAAGATAACGACCTCACGCTCCGTTCCCAAGCGATTAAGCTCGAGTTCCATCTCGAGCCGAACGTTCTCGGCATACTCCCTTTCCGAGTCGTCGAACTCTTGAATCGTGACTACCTCACCCCGATTGCGATCATATTGAATCAGAAAGAGCATTGCCTTCTACCTCGCTTTGGGCCTCATCTATGATACGTCTAAGATCCATGACTGCTTTTTCTCTTATCGACGCTTGTCGCTTCTGAGCCTCGTTTACTTCTCTTCGAAGATCTATAAGTTCTTGTTCCCTGTCTTGCTCAAGGTTTCCTTGCAATAGCATAACAGTGCGAATGTCTTCTGAAGGGTCCGTGACTGGTGTTCGTAAAACCTTTCAAATCCGTGTGCTTGATGTGAATCAACCGATTACCGATCATGTCAACGCCCGCCTGGCTTTGCGCAAGGACAATATGACCGAGCAACGGTTCAAATCCTCCGACGTCTAGTTCCGCCTCGACAAAGACCACTTCGGTATGGATTGGACGGAAACTCCCAATCTGTATGCGCACCGGCCCACACGCCTCGCCTTTTATTGTTCCTTGGATAGAGGTTCCAACCTCGATAATTCCTGTTGATTCCAAGCTACCTAATTTATCTTTCCATGTCGCTGGCAACACCATTAAAGAGACGTTGGTATCCACGACGGCATCACATCTGAGACTCTTTGAAACATCGAGGGCATTCTCGACCTTCACCGAAACGACAATTCGCTTTAGGTATGGATTCTTTACCCCTTTCGAAAAATCGTAGCTTTTTTTCATTTATGGTGAGAACTTTGCTCCGATCGTTATTGGGGGAGTTTAGTTTCGATCGTATCAAGACGATCTTCGGCATCACGCAGGTCAGCGCGGTTTTCAAGCGCTAGCGCACCGATTCGATCTATGCGTTTAGATAGTTCCCGTCTGGTTTCAACAATCTCTCGTTTGGTTTCGACAATCTCCTTCAGAGCCTGTTCCCAGATTGGCTTGGTGTCATAAGCACGAATCTCGAGCTTTTGCAGTCTCGAGTTCGTATCGTTAGCTCCAACCTCCAGCGTTTGTAGCCGCGAATCGACCCTGTCAAAGCGCTCATCAATAGCATTAAAACGCGCATCAATAGCGTCAAAACGCGCAAAGACTCGCTCCTCGAAAGGGCGTCTGCCGTTTATTGCATCGGTGTTCTGGTCACTCACGACTTCGTTACCTGACTGTTCCAGGTCTCCCTGCAAGCAGTTAAGTCCGCTTGGCAATAATATTGAACCCTGAATTGATTAAATATGCCAGCGAACTGAGTTAGACCTCATTCGGGGGTAATGAAAGAATTTTTGCTTCATGCCCCGACTACCTCCGCGAAGTATTGATCGTGTATCTTCGGCCCTTATGATCAATTGGGACGACATTCGAAAACAGTTTCCTGTCACCGAAAACTCCACGTATCTCAACGCGGCGGCGGCGGGGCCGTTATCGCGGGCGACGATGGCGGCGGCTACGGAGTATTACCAGCAGATGATGGATGATGGTGACACTCACTGGGATGAGTGGCTCGCAAAAGGTGAAGAGGTCAGACGCAAAGTCGCGGCATTCATAAACGCAGAGCCCGACGAGGTCGCCCTCACAACCAATACGTCGTCAGGGATGAATGTCATTGTCGATGCGCTGGAAACACACGGGGAAGTTATATCCTGCGATCTCGAGTTTCCTGTTTCAACTCTTCCCTGGATGAATCGACGCATTCCCGTCCAACTGGTGAAGTCGGTTGAAGGCGCGTTGCGAATTGAAGATATTCGCAGCTCGATGAACGTCCGCACCGGGATAATTTGCCTGAGCCACGTTCAATATTCCAATGGCTTGAGAATGAATCTTGAAGAGTTGGGAGACGCCAAAGGTGGGCACGCTTTGGTCGTTAATGCCAGCCAGTCAGCGGGAGTTTTTGAAATTGATGTGAAGCGCATGAAGATCGATGCGCTTTGCGCGACAGGACATAAATGGATGCTTTCAGGATATGGGAGCGGGTTTGTTTATCTGTCGAGGGAGTTGTTGGAGCGGACGCGGCCGCGTTCGATTGGATGGCTTAGCGTTCAGGAACCGTATGCGATGCGAAACGATGAGTTGTATCTGCGTCAAGATGCTGCCGCGCGCGCTGAACTTGGTTGTCCGCACTTCTCGGGCATCTTTGCTCTGGGTGCTTCAGTTGATTTGATAACTGGGATCGGCATCAAGAACATTGAGGAGCGTGCCCTGGCGCTCAATCGATTGTTGACTACTCGATTGACCGACATAGGCTGGACTGTGCTTTCACCAATCGCCAACGAGGCTACTCGTTCCGCGGAGACGTTGGTGGCAGCGGACGAACCATCGCGCCTGGTGGCGAAGCTTGCAGAGCGAAAGGTAATCGTTACGGAAAAGCCGCAGGGAATTCGCGTCGCAACTCATTTATTCAACAACGAAGCGGATATTGAACGGCTGATTGGGGCGCTCTCAAGGAACGTCTAGAGCGCAGAGAGTTGTCATTCTCTGGGGTGAGCGTCAACTCCTTGGGGGGGGGGGGACCGGGGCCGACTTGGTCTGGGGGGGGTTGGGGACGAAGTGGTGGGGGGGAGTC
>JBPCKD010000148.1:0-8897 GCA_051004635.1 Pyrinomonadaceae bacterium | reverse complement strand
GTCAGCCGAGTGTGAGCGCAGGCGCTGGCTTACTTCGGTTTCGTCACTAAGCACAACTTCCACCGTCCACTTCTCGTGATGAAAGCCAAGGACCTTTTCCATAACGTGCGAAAACGATCCATGCCCGACATCGTGAAGCAAAGCTGCCGCGCGTGCGGCCGCGTGGTCTTGTTCATCTATCTGATGTTGTTCGCTGAGTCGATCCAGCACGCGACTCATCAAATGAAACGCGCCAAGTGGATGTGTGAAACGCGAATGTTCAACGCCCTGGTAAGTGTAAAGTCCGAGGCCGAGTTGTTTTATTCGTCGCAGCCGTTGAAACTCGGGCGTGTCGATCAAATGCATGATCAATTTGCCTTCGTCGCTGTCGGTACGAAGCCGAATGATGTTGTGCACCGGATCGCGATAGATTCGTTCTGACATATGGCAATTCTAATAACGGCAATTACGCCGGAAGGCAACCGGGAAGGTGTCGTTAGGCAAACGGTGGCTTGGTATTTTTACGTCTGGCGGATGCTGTTGACGGCATTGTCCACTACCGGTAAGGCCGCCAAGATTACAAAAGAGACCGCCGCAAACCAGAGGCACTTCACATCGCCTAAGTGCAGGACCGCTTCTGATTTATGGATAGTTCCCAATTTTTTGGATTCTAGGGCTCATTCAAGAAGTCCGGCTTAGTAGGTAAGTCTTTGAACCCTAATAAGTTGCAGTGTTTACCGGAAGCGGGCACAGGATTTGCGACCCGTCTGGTGCTCATTGGACCTACTCGTATTTAGCAGCATGATTGCTTGGATAAAAACGAACCAGATTTAGACCGCTAGACGCTCCATTGGGGAGCTGGGTCCGCAGTTATTTAGCAGCATTGTTAGGGAATTATTTACTTTAGAAAGGAAGGCTAAGATGCAAAATGTTTTGAAAAGCACGGTCACAAAAGCTATTTCAACCGCTTTCGCGACTTTGTTCCTGTTAGTCATGTTCACCGGCGCCGCATTTGCGCAGGGTGAAAGTGGCGCGATTAATGGAAGGGTTACCGATCCAAATGATCTGGTAGTGCCGGGAGCTACGGTTACAATCAAGTCTGTCGCAACTGCAGCAGAACGCACCGTAACGACTGACGATCAGGGAACTTACTCAGTTCCAAGCCTACAGCCGGGACTCTATGACGTTAGTGTAAAGTCCGGGCAATTTGCCGAAAACACTCAGAGGGTTCGGGTAACGGTGGGCGGCAATGTCTCCCTGGAGACGAAACTTTCGACCCAGGCTGTTGCCGCAAACGTCGACGTTGTCGCCGGTCAGGGTGGTGTTGAAGTCAACACTACAGATCAGCAATTGTCTGACGTCGTCAGCCAGGAGCAGGTCCGCGAGCTGCCGACTTTGACTCGGAACCCGTACGACCTGGTCGGTATCGCGGGTAACGTTACCGCTGACGTAGCTGCGCGCGGTACTGGGTTTGCGATTAACGGTCAGCGTTCGGCCAGCACGAATATATTGCTGGACGGCGCCGAAAACACCGACAATTTCAGGGCAACAATCGGACAACTTGTTCCGCTCGATTCCGTGCAGGAATTTCGCGTCATCACCGGAAACTTCTCGGCTGAATACGGACGCGCTTCCGGCGGTATCGTAAACGTTGCGACCATTGCCGGGACAAATGATTTTCATGGCACCGGCTATGGATTTAACCGCATCTCGCGGCTCGCGTCGAACGGTTTTGACAACAACGCCCGTGGCATCCCGAGACAGGTTTTCACGCGCAACCAGTTTGGTTACTCAATTGGCGGTCCTGTTCTGAAGAACAAGCTCTTCTTCTTTAACAACACGGAATGGATCAGAGTGCGTAGCGGTGGCGCAACGAAAGCATTTGTTCCCACTCCACAACTAATTGCTCTGTCCTCTGCCACAACAAGAAATTTCCTTGGCGGCTATCAGACGACCACGCCCCTCTCTGGGAGAATCTTTACTGTCGCCCAGGTGATCGCATCTTTCGGGGCAGATTCTTTTGTGGCCACACCCAACAGCCCGGGTGGCAACGCCTTCTCGGCGCTGCCTGGAAATACTCCCGCTTTTGGGGAGGTGACCTATTCCACACCGCAGGATGTGGGCGGCGGCACACCTCAAAATGACCTGCAGACCGTGGTACGAATAGACTACAACCTGAGTGACAAAACTCAGATCTACGGTCGTTATGCGCTGCAAGATCAAGTGAACGCATTGGGTACCGCTGCTTCCAGCCCGTATGAGGGATTTAACACGGGCTCTTTTAACTACAACCAGAACTTTATATTCAACTTGACTCACACACTCTCGTCGAATTTTGTGTCGCAGAGCAAGATTGGCTTCAACCGTCTGAACGGTGGCTTCCCGCTCGGTGATCAACCACCCGGACCAACGCTTTATATCAATTCGGGCGGATCCACGAGCCTTTCCGGTGTTCGAATTGGCTTCCCAGGTTACCTGCCATTCTCGCCCGGTAATGCAGTTCCTTTCGGCGGCGCGCAGAATGTCTATCAGTTTAACCAGGACATGAGCTATACGTCCGGCAAACACAACTGGAAGTTCGGCGGCCAGGTTGTTCACATGCGTGACAACAAGACCTTCGGCGCGTACTTGAATTCGGTACAGGTTCTTGGTTCGAATAACGCAGAATCCTTGAGCAACCTGATAACAGGAAATCTCACGCAATTTAGTGTGGCGATTGATCCAGGCGGAAGGTTTCCGACGACCGCGGGAACATTCGTACCGCTTCCTGCGGGTCCGCCCGCATTCTCGCGCAGCAACCGTTACACCGAGTGGGCGGTCTACGGGAACGACTCTTTCCGCATTACGCCGAGAGTTACTGTGAACCTTGGTTTACGCTACGAGTATTATGGCGTGCAACATAATGCTCAAGACCCGGGCCTCGATGCGAACTTCTATTATGGAGCGGGCTCAACATTCCAAGAGCGACTTCGCAACGGGAGCTTCCAACGGGCCCCTGACAGTGCGGTCGGCGGACTTTGGGGCAAGGACAAGAACAATTTTGCTCCACGCCTCGGTTTCGCCTGGGATATTAACGGCGACGGCAAGACCAGTATCCGCGGTGGTTACGGTCTGGCTTATGAGCGGAACTTCGGAAACGTTACCTTTAACGCGATGTTCAATCCGCCAAACTACGCGGTCGTCGCTCTTACTGCTGACTCCGTAAACGCCTCCGGCGTCGTCACGCCGGGGGATGTGGCAGGGCTTCCTATCTCTTCCTCCAACCTGGGACCCTTTTCGGGAACGGGGCCGGCGAGAAGACTAACCGCGGTGTCCGCGCGCCACATTGACGAGAACATCGTTAATGCTTACGCGCACTTCTGGAGTCTGAGTTTTGAAAGAGCGATTGCCAGAAGCACCGTGGCATCGGTCGAGTATTCCGCATCCGCGGGTAGAGCGCTCTACTCAATAGGCGACATCAATCGCTTAGGTTGCGGCACAGTCTTCCTGGGTGGCTCTACGCCAAGTGCCAGCGGCGGTAATACCAGCCGCTGCAACGGTATTGCGACCTCCATCAATACGCGAGGTAATCTGGGATACTCTAATTACAATGGGTTGACATTCTCGCTTGAGAGCAACAACCTTCGTAACTCGGGCATGACGTTTACCGCTAGGTATACGCTGTCGAACGCCCGGGATAACCTTAGCTCGACGTTCTCTGACAATAGTTACTATAATCTTGGTTTTACGGATACTTATGATCCGAAACTGGATTATGGTAACTCAGACTTTGACGTGCGGCACCGCTTCTCAGGCAGCATGAACTATGAGGTGCCGTTCTACAAAAACTCGAGCAACACGCTGGCTAAGCACGTTCTCGGTGGCTGGAGTTTGAACACCTTAGTGATCGTTAGATCCGGATATCCATTCACGATCTATGACTATACGTTCGCAACCTCTGCTGTTGCGCGCTTAACACCATCCGGTCCGGTGGTTGTAAACACCAACGGTCCGAGCACGGCAGAACCTAATCAGTTCATCCTGGTGGACACCACTAATCAAACCCGGGGAACGCCTGCGGGCCCAACGGGGAATTACAATTTCGGGCCTTTCCCACTCGACATGAGCAAACGGAACCAGTTTTATGGTCCGGGCTTCTGGAATGTGACGGCGGGCCTTTACAAGAGAATTCACTTGACCGAGAGAGTGAATCTCCAACTTCGCGCGGAGGTTTTCAATGTCTTGAACCACGCGAATATGTTCATTGACTATGGTAGTGCGTTCTTCACGCCCGGTTCGGATCCGGTCTTTTCGCTCAAGGACGGGCGTCGCAACGTGCAACTTGCTGCCAAGATCATCTTCTAACTTTCGAGAGAGAATGATGGTTGTTTACCGGGGGAGCCTTTTGGCTCCCCTTTTTTTTGTCAGCTACTCTACGCGTCTGCCTCGTTACTCAAATCATGCCGGAGCGGTATAAACTTTGACTGTCCTATCCCTTACACATCTTAAAGGTGCCATGTTGAGACCTTCTACGCGCAAGCAAATCCTGGCGGCGATTCTCCTTCTGACCGTCCTGGCCTTCTCGCTTTTTGCGCAAACTTCGCAATCGCGGGTGAGTTACCTTAGTTACTCTGAAGCTCAACCAATTTTGAGCGCTCTTGACGAAGTATTGCCGGCAGAACTGAAAGGCAAACGCCCGACCGAGCTGTCCGCGGTATGGCCAAACTGGATAGCACATCGCGATGCGGAGATTCGTGGACGGCTGGCCCAGGGCGACGAAGATTCTTTAGTCAATTTTCTGTTGTTCGGCACTTCCTACACAAAACGTCCCAGGATTACCGCGGAGGAACTGAAACAGTTGGATCCGGCGAATCCGGCTGTAGGTACCAATGGATCCAATTCAGCGGCGTCCCTAACCAGCCTTCAGGCGCGAGCGGACGATCTAATTCGAGCATTGTCCGCACCCGCGAAAAACGAGCGCCTGCTTTTCGCGCGCCGCGTTCTGATAGACCAACAGCGCCATAACATTAAGACTGCTAGCGGTCGAACGAAATTAAAAAGCTATTTACTAACTCGTGTGGCTGGTGTTTTAAAGGAACAGGCAAGTTACGCAAGCGCGCTTGCTGGGGCACGTGCCTTGGGGGATACGACTGAGGAGTTTGCCGAGCGGTCCAGAATGTTTCGCAGCCGTGGTCTTTCCTCGGACACATCGCTGTTGCCTAACTTCGGCCTGGAGGAATCGCTGAAAGCAATCGTCGCTCGAGCGCTCTTGAGTCCAGGCAGCGTGCGCCGCGTGGCAATAGTAGGGCCAGGTTTGGACTTTACTGACAAGCAAGAGGGTTACGACTTTTACCCGCAACAGACCATTCAGCCCTTCGCCATAATTGATACCTTATTGCGCCTTGGCCTGGCTCGGCCTGAGACATTGCAAGTAACAACATTTGACTTGAGTCCCCGGGTGAATCACCATCTTGAGTTGGCCCAACAACGCGCTAAGCGGGGACAGCCGTATATAGTACAGTTACCGCGCGATCCGCAGGCAAAGTGGAAGCCTGAAGCCATTCGGTACTGGGAACATTTCGGAGATCAGATTGGGTCCGCAGCACGACCGGTGCCGGTTCCGAGCAATGCCGGTCCGCTTCAGATTCGCGCCTTGAGCATTCGTCCCGCCATTGCCGCGAAGATTACACCGGTAGACATGAATATTGTCTTGCAGCACCCCAATCTACCGCCCGCAGAGCGCTTCGACCTTATTATTGCCACTAACATCCTTGTCTATTATGACAACTTCGAGCAGAGCCTTGCGCTGGCAAACGTTGAACGGATGTTGCGACCGGGTGGATTCTTGCTCTCGAATAACGTGCTGCTGGAACTCCCCTTTTCACGTATGCGTTCAGTCGACTATTTGACGGTTGTCTATTCCGATCGTCCTGATGACGGCGATCACATCGTCTGGTATCAACGCGCGTCCGATTGAGGCAGAAATGGGCGACTAACACTCTTGTCTCTCCCGGTTTTTGAGCTATAATAAAGCAGTTTCCCACTCGCCTTTTTGACCCATTGCTTGGCTGTACCGGCCTTTCGAAGGAGTAGAAAACCATGGCTCCTAAACTCTTTTCGTTTAATAAACGAAGTATCATTCTTCTCTTCTGTCTAATACTCCCTGCAGCGCTTCTGCCTGTCGCGGTGAAAGCTCAGATGGGAGGAATCGATCCGGACCCGGGTTCGCGAGGGTCCGGAGGTCGAAATACTATAGAAGGACGGATTTACTATCCTTCCGGCCAAAACGTTGACAAAAGATTTAAGATCCATCTGAGCAGTATTGGCGGCGTAGACTTCTTCACTCTGTCTGATGATACCGGCGCGTTCTCGTTTCGCCGCATTAAGGGCGGAAGCTACACGGTTATAGTCGAAGGCGACAAAGAATATGAGAATGTCACTGAACAGGTTGATATTATCGATTCCTTCAGCGCTCGTTCTGCTCCTTTGGGACGCACCTACAATCTTCAAATCCGGCTTCGCTATAAGCCAGCCAACGAAAAAGCGGGTGTAATCGATGCCGCCTTAATGGCGGCGCCGAAGCCTGCCGCTGAGCTTTACCAGAAGGCACTTCAGGCGGAACAAGCGGGGGATAACGAGAAGGCTATCGACCAATTGCAGCGTGCCCTGGTTTTGTATCCGCGATTTCCGCTGGCCCTCAATAAATTGGGAGCGATCTATCTACGAGTCGGCAAGCTTGACGATTCTGAAAAGACCTTCAGTGCCGCCGTCCAAATGGAGCCGGACGTCTTTGAACCCAGACTTAACTACGGCATCGTGCTCCTGAGAAACAAACACTATAAAGAAGCAGACCCGCAGTTTCAGCAGGCGATAAAGATCAAGGACCTGCCTTTGGCTCATCTTTTCAGAGGCAAAACGCTGATTCACCTGCGCAGGTACGCGGACGCCGAAAACGAGTTGCAGCTGGTAATTAAGGCCGGAGGGAGCGAGGTAGCGATGGCTTATAGATTCCTCGGCGCTCTACACAATGAGCGAGGCGAATCAAAACTCGCTATTGCAGCACTCGAAAAATATCTCAGCCTGACCCCGAAAGCGACAGACGCCGAGAGTGTGCGCCAGATAATTAAACAGCTTCGCACTCAAACCGGAAGCTAAGAAAGATCGCAAGGCAGCCTGACAATGTAATTGACGAATTTCCGGAACGTTATTTGAACATCTTGGGATCTATCTGCACATTGTGCTGATATTCGATGATGGTTCCGGAAATTGTGCCGACTCTCTTCTGCGTGATTATTGGATAGGTAACTACCAGCTCAAACTTGAAAGGTAGCTTTACCCCTGCTACGTCTCGGAAGTCAGAAGTTTCAAAATAGAAATCCACTCTCAGCTCATCTTCACCATGAGGCACCACTTCATTTGTAAACTGTCCAATAGGTTTTGAGATGTGCACGGTGCCGTAATCTGTGCGCAGCCACATGAAAGTCGTCGCGTCAAAATACAGACGCGCGGATATGCCTTTTGGCCGCTTCATCTCTACCACGTATGCCTGTCGATCCTTGACCTTTTTCAAACCCTTGGCTTCAAACTTTGCTCCCGAAGATTCCTTAGCTAGAAGAACGTTGTAGAGTGAAATACTATTGAACATTAAGCCGGACGAGAGCATTGCCTGATACCTGTCCTGGATGGGAGCAGACTCACGCGGCAACAATGGACGTATAAACGACTTGCTTCCGTCGTAGGTAAGTTGCCAATCGAACTTATTAAATATGAACATCCCGGTCACGTGGTTAGGCGCCTCGGACATGATGGCCATGCGTGCTTCCGGATCGCTTTCCTTCTTAACTGTGCCCACAGCGATGCGCGATTGAAATTTAGTCAGTGCTTCCTTTCCGCCTGAGACTTCCAAATGTTTATTTATAATTTCATCGGCCGTCAGCGACTGCTTCTCATCGGGCGGGTTAGTTGCTTCGGCGGTTAGTGGGAGCCAGCAGAGAAGAAGTACGAACAATAAAAGATATCTCATAGTTCCCTCGGTTCGGATTGAATTTTGGTCAAGAATAACATGCGCCCGTTTTACCGCAAAAAGTTTTCGCGCTTCAGAATGCTATCTCAGCCGTCTTTCTCTATAATCCATTTCCTTCTCTGTTCCAACCTTTATTCCATGGCCGCGAAAGGTATTGCCAGTGAATACGCCCGCTAAAAAATTGTCCGTCGTGGATGCGATAGCAATCATTGTTGGCATCGTTATGGGCGCCGGCATTTTCAAAACCTCCTCGATCGTCGCTGGGGCCGCCGGAAGCAAAACGGCGTTCCTGTTGCTCTGGCCGCTGGGGGGTGCGATGTCTTTGGTCGGCGCCCTGTGTTATGCCGAGTTGGCGAGTGCGTATCCCAGCGCAGGAGGCGATTACCAGTACTTTCGCCTGTCATTTGGAAAATGGGTGGCCTTTCTATTCGGCTGGGCCCGGCTGACTGTGATTCAGACAGGCTCAATTGTTATTCTCGCTTTCGTTTTCGGCGATTATGCTTCGCAATTATTTCCGCTTGGCTCTTTCGCATCAGCTATCTATGCCGCGGTCGCCATTATCGTCCTCTCCATCTTGAATTCTGTAAGCCTCAAACACAGTACTCTAACGCAGAACATTTTGACGGGCGCAAAAATTCTAGGCCTCGTGTGCATTATCATTGTGGGAATCTGGCTTCCCACGGCGCCGGGTTCACTCGCCAACGATTACTTGCCGAATAGGTCACTGGGGTTAGCTATGGTCTTTGTCCTTCTGACTTACGGCGGATGGAACGAAATAGCTTTTGCCTCTGCCGAATTTCGCAACGTTCAGCGCGACATGTTTAGAGCGCTTTTATGGGGAATTATTATCATCACGGTCGTCTTTATTCTTGTAAACGTCGCCTATGTAAGCGTTTTAGGACTCAACGGGGTAGCC
>JBPCKD010000147.1:0-4596 GCA_051004635.1 Pyrinomonadaceae bacterium | reverse complement strand
GAAACATAAACGCCAGCAACACGGGCAGTGCTGTTTTGAAAGTTTTCGGCCGGTGGGCGTAAACGATGGCGCTGATCGCCGCGGCAATGCCTGCGAATCCAAGCAAGCGTGTGGCGGTGACCAGGTCTATGCCGGTGAGTCCGAGCGCGGCACAGCATAAAACCCAAAGCAGATTCGAATAGCCTTCGACCCTCTCGCCCGGATTCCATGTCAATCCCTGTCCTGCCAGCAGCCGTTGCGAGTAGCGCAATGAAATCAAGGCGTCATCCGCAATGAACGGCAGGAAATTGTTGGCGTGAATTGCGAGAACGGCAAGCGCAACGACCACAAGGACGAGCGTAACGGAAATGTTGATGCGCTTAACTGACATTCCAAAGGTGTATTAACGCGCCTTTCGTAAACCAAAACTGCTGGCTTGCGAGCGATCCTACTTTTCATTTGGACTGCGGCGGCTTTGACGCCGCTTTCGTGTTGGACTGAAACTCGGTTAAAGAAATCAGTTAACGCCTATGAATCGTCAAAGCGGCGTCAAGCCGCCGCAGTCTAAATAGAAAGCGGCAACGTTCGCAAACTAACAGTTTGCTTTATTCAATCAATGCACTTTCACTATTGTCCGCAGCGGCTTGGAACCTTTCGTTGCGAACCAGGCGACGCCTTCCTGCACCATGTCGATCTCAAGCACGTAGCTGCCGGCTTCGATCGGCGCAGTCACCGTTAGAGGTACCTCAATTTCCTCGCCGGGAGCGAGATCGTAAAGCAGCGCACTTCTGCCGTCATCGTTCACGACTGCCACATTGTTTTCGCGCAGCCAGTGGTTTCCTACTAATAGTCTTAAATTGCCAATGCTGTCCGCCAATGCCGGCCAAACGCCAGTTCCCACGCTCCGCACCTTCACATAGATAGTTTCTTTCAAACCGGCCCGGAAAGGATCCGGCAACGGCCGGGCCCAACCGATTTCAGCGCGCATATTTTCGTCGGCGAGCGGCCCGCTCGTCCCGGTAAGACTGATCTGTTTCCCTTGCTCCGCTTCATTCGGACGCAGCACCTCGATAAGTGCCATATGAATGCGTGTGTGATCGGAATAATACGGCATCACCAACGGAACGATTTTCCCGGTTGTGAGTCCGGAGTTTTTTATACTTTCAATCGCGTTAGGGAATAGTTCGACATAACAAAGTGAATACATCCTTCTGTCACCGAGTTCGGAGAGAGAGCGCGCAAATCTAGCTTTTGATTCTGTCGTGCCGAAATATTCGGGCATGTAAAGGCACAATGCCGGCACGTCGGGTTTAAGTTGCACCTCAATTCCAATTTCGAGAGCGCTCGCTTCCGCCCACGCTCCGACAGGCGAAATAAGCTGCTTTTCTCGAGAAGTGAGAAAAGATTGAAGCGAGTAGTCTCGGAAGAAGTATTTCGAATCATTCAGGAATGCCAGCGGGTTGTCGAAGAACGTTGGCCGCGACGCCCATTCGAAGCGGTAGACGTAAACGCAAGCGACAGCGGCTTGAACTCCCACTATGGTCCACAGGGCCACTGCCGCGACTCGCCTGAAGATCTGTAGTCCCTCAACGGTCCGCGCGCGTTCATAGAGCTGAGCAGCCAATGCCAGGACTATTAAGCCACCGATCAATTCAAGATAAGTAGCATAGCGAAGCATGCCGGAAAGCGTGCTCCATAGGATGGCCCCTACCATAACGATGAAGCCCAACAGTCGCAGATTGCGGACGGTATGCGTGTTAGGTTTGAGTTTCAATATCAACCCAACCAACGCGGCGATAAAGCCAATCGAGATCCTGCCGACATGTGGCCCGAGATTCCCAGCAGTATGTTCGATCTTAAAGGGCAACAACACCGGCCACAGTAAAACCTCCCACCACTTCATGTGGAGCCAGCGCGGATCGTCGACCACCGGCCCCCAGCGCACGCCGAGATCGTTGGTGGGCCAGAACGGTGAAGTGAATAACTTGTTGAAAAGGGGAAAAACTGGATTGCCGGTTTGCCAGTAGATGTAAAGCGTATAAGGAATGAGCGGTAAGAGAAACGCGCAGGCAATTAGCAAAAACTTTCTAGGCAGTTGTTGCCGCGGCTCAGCACGGCTTACGTTATATGCATAAACCAGAAGGATCGGCGCCGCAAAAGCGAGGTTAGTTAACTTGAATGCCGCACTTGCTCCGAGGAAAACCGCAATCCTGATTGCGCGGCGGCTGGTGTTTCTTTCATCCGCGAATAGAGCGATCCGAGTCGCTTCCAGCAGCAACGGCAGCGCCAGCAGGTCCACCATGTAGTTGTTGATGATGAACAGGAGATGCTCGGTCAGCACCAGCAATAGCACTCCGCCGCAGGCCAGCGAAACGTTCTTGATGTACGGTCGCAGTAACTTCAGCAGCAAAGTTGCCACCCAGACCACAACCAGGTAATTGATGATGGTGCCCAGACGATAACCCAGCAGATGGCGGGAAATTCCAGTCACCATGTCCGGCGCAGGATTAAAAGGGAAGCGGGTCGGAAAAAAATCAGCGCCGGTGAACGGCAATCCTCGCAAGGCACGTTCGGAGTTGATCAGCCGGTAGTCAAGCACGTCGAACGACGTGTCGGGAAATGCCGCGCGCATCGCGTAGATCAAAAACATCGGCAACGCCACAACCAGCCAAAATTGACGTGGAATCTTTTGTTCAGTGCGATCTTTTGTCAGCAGGTGCAGGCCCCAGATCGCAAGTGAAAACAGGAAGGTGAGAAGCCATGCCGGCGTGTTGGAGTTGACAATCCAGAACCACTGTCTTACGAAAGCTGTGATGTAAAAAAGAAGAACTACATCACCAATTTCCAGTTTACGTGGAAACGATTTCAACTTCTGCGAGAGCAGAGGGCGAAAGGTTTCTGATGACATTCCTGGTCTGGTTCTCTTGAGTCTGGGCCGATTAACCTGAAGGACGCGTGGCGGAACAAGATATGATAAAGTCCGCGTCGCTCGCAACAACTGCGCAGCCGAGGACAGTCCACATTAAAAAAATTCAAATGAGTCTGAACGATTCAGCTAATTCTGACTATTCGGCAAACCAGTATCCGGCTTGCCTTTCGGTAGTTGTGCCTGTTTACAACGAGGCAGCGACGCTGGAGGAAGTAGTTGGCAAGTTGCTCCGCGTCCCATGCCTTTTTGAGATCATAATCGTGGATGACTGTTCAAATGACGGCACGCGGGAAGTAGCGCAGCGACTTTCCGAAATACACCCTCAGGTGTCTGTCGTTCGTCACGAGCGTAACGCTGGAAAGACAGCGGCATTGAAGACAGGTTTCGCATTGACGACCGGTGAAATCGTGATCGTGCAGGATGCCGATCTCGAATACGACCCGGCCGACATCGACGGAGTTATCCGTCCAATTCTCGAGGGCCATGCCGATGTAGTTTTTGGTTCGCGGTTCCTCGTCCGCCGCGCCGCGCGCGTTCTGTATTTTTATCACTTCCTCGCGAATAAGTTTCTGACCTTTCTTTCAAACGCGCTTACGAATCTGAACATGACGGACGTCGAAACGGGTTACAAGGCATTTCGCGGCCACATTATCCGCAGCATGATTATTGTTTCGAGTGGTTTTGGTTTTGAAGTTGAGGTCGCTGCGAAAATCTCGAAGTTGAAGATTGCGATTTATGAAGTGCCGATCAGCTATTACGGCCGCACTTATGCGGAAGGTAAGAAGGTCGTTTTTAAGGACGGTCTAATAGCACTTTGGTTAGTGATTCGTTTCAATCTCTTTTGCAGACTGCGCTCCTCCTTTCGCGAGCTACCGGAATCGCAGGCCCGCCCAAATCGCATGTCCAAGGCCGTCGGAAGAGTGGGGTCAAGCCCGCCTTCCTTACCATGAGCTGATCAATGAATTTCCACTTTTGAACTCGGATTCATCCGGCGGCATTGATCAGACTATCCACGACCGTCTGCCAGGAGAGATTCATCGCGGTCAATTTTTCTTTCCCGCGCTCGCCCATCGCTCGTGCGCGTGTACGATCGTTGTAGAGCGAATCGAGCGCCTCGGCGATTGCCCGTGGCTCCGGTGGCACCACGAAGCCTTCTTTCTTATCTTCGATAAATTCGGCTGCGCCGCCACCGTCACTCGCCACCACCACAGGTTTTCCTGAAAGCATACCCTCGAGAGTGACATAGCCGTAGTCCTCATCAAAAGGCAGATAACAAACGCCGAGGGCCTTGGCATACAATTCAAGAATTTCAGGTTCATCGACAAACCCGCGCAGGCACACACGGTCACCCACCTGATACTTCTTGATCAGGGTCTCATAATGTCTTGGATCCCGTGACCGGCCGGCCAGAACTATCTTAACTGGAGTTTTCAAAAACTGCGCCGCCTCGATCAAAAGTTCCTGGCGCTTCTGCGGCTCGAGCCGACTGGGGTAAAAAATGTAATCGCCCTGTTCGCCTGTCCGCAAATTTGCAGCCCGGGGGGGTGGATGATAGAGCGGCTCGCTCTCGACGTTGTTATATCTACGAAGCCGGTCGGCGACAGTTTTCGAATTTGCAAAAACTTTTTTTGCTGTGGGTATCAGTCGATTATCGGCCTGGCGGATCCACGCGCGCACCTGCGATCCAT
>JBPCKD010000146.1:0-13119 GCA_051004635.1 Pyrinomonadaceae bacterium | reverse complement strand
GTGATGAGTTGCTCGCCGCAATGCAGCCGGTAATTGATTCTCAGCAGTTCGTTCTGGGTCCTGACGTTCAGGCGTTTGAAGATGAGATCGCGCGTTACATACGGGCGAAGCACGCGATTGGTTGTGCCTCCGGCTCCGACACACTGCTGCTGGCGTTGCTGGCGCTTGACGTCACTGCGGGCGACGAAGTGATCACCAGTCCGTTTACGTTTTTTGCCACGGCCGGATCAATTGCCCGATTGGGAGCCCGACCGGTTTTCGTAGACATCGATCCCCGCACGTACAACATTGACCCAGCCCATGTTGAGGCTGTGATAACTCCTCGCACGCGCGCGATTATGCCGGTCCACCTCTATGGCCAATGCGCTGATATGAATCCATTGCTGGAGATCAGCGAGCGGCATCATCTGCCCGTGATTGAGGACGCTGCCCAGGCTATCGGAAGTGAGGACCGCGGACGGCGAGCCGGTTCAATAGGCAAGATCGGTTGTTTCAGTTTTTACCCAACAAAAAACCTCGGTGGCGCCGGCGATGGCGGGTTGCTGACCACCAATGACCACGCACTTGCCCAGCGTTTAAGGGCGCTCCGAGTACATGGCGGTGCCACGGAGTATGATCACCGGGAAGTTGGTATTAACAGCCGGCTGGACACTTTGCAGGCGGCAATTTTGCGGGTGAAGCTAAGATACTTGAACGGTTGGTCCGCGGAACGGCAAAAGAAAGCACTGCGTTACAATCAACTGTTCCAGGAGTCTAAGCTGGAATTTGAATTCGTGCTGCCCTTCGTTCGCCCGGAGGCACGACATATTTTTCATCAGTACGTTGTGCGAGTGCCGCAGCACCGCGATGCGATCATCAAACACCTGGAACACAAAGGTGTGGGTACGAAGATTTATTACCCGATACCTCTTCATAAGCAAGAATGTTTCGGGTATCTGGGGTACCAAGAGGGTGCGTTTCCGGAAGCAGAGCGCGCTGCAAGCGAAACAGTGGCGCTACCATGTTTTCCAGAGCTTACAGAAGTGCAACAGCAGTATGTTGTGGATGTTATTAGTAGCTTTCAGGCCTCGGGCTCTTTCACGACTCGGCTCGCCCACTGCAAACCATTGCCCGCTTAACTGGGTATGAAGGCGGATTAGATGGGCAAAGGGGTAAGAAGATATTCCCGAGGAATGTAACCTTATGATATGATAGTCGAAGTGACCGCGCTTAAGGATTTTGAGCTACAAAATGAAGCGCGGCCCGCTGCCGGCAACACCCGTCTCTTTCTAATCCAATCGGTTCACTCATACATCCGGGTTGTTATGAACCAAAACGCTCGATATAGCATTCTACGTCTGGTATTTGGGCTAGTTTGTGTGGTGATTGCTCTGATTAGTGGTGAACGCTCCGTATCAAAAACTGCGATAGCGGTGAGCAACCCGGTGCTGCTGACTCAAGCGAATTCGGCCCGCGCTGTAGCCTTGGAGTCAGTCAGCTTGAAGCGAGAACCGTTCTCGATTAACTCGACGTTCGCCCTAGATAATCGCACCCGTATCACACTTTTCTCAAATAATCTAGAACTACTGCCCGGTGATGACCTCTCGGTTGTGAGAGCGGAAGCGGAAGATCGTAACCGTCGTGTTTACCCTCTCAACGTCGAATATGTTGGCAGAGTCCCAGACCAGCCTCAGCTAAATCAGGTGGTCCTAAGGCTGAACGACAGCATGACCGACGATACTGGCGATGTGCTGGTGCAAATCAGTTATCGGGGAGTCCCAAGCAATCGCGTGCGTGTTGGCATCGGGCACGTCGGCGACGGACCGTATGTGCTTGAGTTCGATGGTGGATTCAAAGCCGTCGATTATGGCAACTTCTGGATGGAAGGCATAGACCTCGGTTTCTTCTTCTGGGAATTCTGGGCCATGCCGGGTCCCAACGCCTCAGAGCGGTACATTGTGTCGGATGGATATGGCGGGGCGCACGCGATTCTGCTCGGATTTAGTGCCGTGACTGCCGCTAGTGTTAATTATGTTTTGATCGGTAATGTCTGGGATGGTATTCAGGGCGTCTCCTTTCGCAGCGATGAAGGACCAGCCGTGAATGAGTGGGGACACTACGCGGTAGGATGGGATGGCAACAACATCATCACATATTTCGACGGCGTGCCGGTGGGCAAGACTGCGTTTGCGGGCCCGCGTCGCGAGGTTGGGCCAGCTGGAGGTGGCGGCAGGCTGCTCATTGGAGGGTCCGACCACCAGAATTTCATTGGCAAGATCTGGCAGGTGCGGGGCTATGAGAACAGCAATCCCCGCAGAGATGTGAACAACAATGGCGCATCGATGGCGGCCTTCGCACCGCAGACGATCTTCGAAGGAGACGGAACCCTTCTAAGCAGTTTCACACGCCCAACCTTATCAGTAGCAGATCGCTCCGGCAATAATTACGTAGGGCGCGTCAGAAGCACAGATTGCGGCGTTCCCTTTGATTGCTCGGGTCCTTTGCCGCAATTTGTACTTGACTCTATGGCCCCGAGCGCGCGGCCAGGCCAGCCCGTCACGATCGCTGATTATCCCCTGCGGGTGCCTGAAGGCGCTCTGGTTTTTGATTCATTTTCAAGACCACACTCGACATACGCATTTGACGGCGTGGGCGGACTGGGATCCACCGAAGGGGGCGCGGCTGGCCGCCAAGTGTGGCGATACAGCCAGGTGGAAAACGGGCTTTTTCCATTCGGTATTCTCAACGGGCGTGCGGTGGTGCTGGCAAATACTGCTTCCGCGGTGTGGGTTCCAACTGGCGCCGGTCCTGCAAACCTTGATATTCGGGTCAATCGTCGTCCCGGGAGCGGCAGCGGTATTTCAACTGGCTTGCTCTTTCGCTTTCGCGATACCAGCAATTTCTTCTACGCTTATACCACTGGCCTCGGCACTTCCACTCAATCGCTGACGGTCGGAAACACTAGCGGTCCGACCTCAAATGTATTGGTTGCCGGTGCTCCTATGCCTGCCTCCTGGACGACGCTACGGGTGGTTACTCGTGAAACAGGTGGGATTGAAGTCTATGCCGATTCAACTTTAGTAAGTGTCAGTTACTCGAGCGTGCTAGCAACTGAAAAGAATGCCGGACTATGGAACTCGCGCAGTGGTCAAGGTCTTGCAAACCGGTGGGATAACTTTACCGTTCTCCAGGCCGCCCCGTGAGGCCGCATGCCTTGTGCTGAGCCCCCAGGCTTCACTATAAACTTCATTATCAGAGCACACTACAGTCCTGAAAGTCCATCTCGCAAATACTGGACAGCTTTTAGTTAAAGCGCTTTCCAAACCTGGAAGGGCGATTGGAATTGGGGACGGGATTAAACATTGCAGTAAGGGACACAGGTGGCAGGTAAATTAGTTTCCCCGGCGGATGAGCTTGGCTCGAGTGTGATCGCCTCTGGCACTTATGGGGGGTCTTCTACAGAAAAAGTTGATCCTGTGGTTCCCGCACGGCCTGATCGAAGAGATCCAGGTTGGGACATTCGCCACGGGCCAAGCAATTACCTGGCGTTAGTTGGGGCCCAGGCTGCGAGCGCGCTGCTTTCGTTTGCGGCGGTGTGGATTGCGACTCACTACCTCGGCCCCAGCGGATATGGCGGTGTCGTCGCCATCCTTGCAGCCTCACAATTGATGATGCAGCTGGCGCTTAACTGGACGGCCGTTTCCCTCTCCCGTTACGGCTGTGAGGAGTTTGTTGAGACCGGGCTCGTGGCCAGAGCTTTTTGGTCCAGGCTGCTGATCCTCATCGTGAATCTCGTCATTGTCGTTGCGACTTTCCCCTTGTGGGGGCCACTCGTTTCCAACTGGCTTCATATTCCTCCGCAGACCCAACCGCTGATTTTAGTTTACTTGCTGGTGGCGTCGGGTTGGCTTCACGTTCAACAGACGCTTCAGGCAGCAAAAATGCAGCGCTCGCAGGGCCTCCTGCTTTCTGTTGAACGTGGGATTGTTCTATCTCTTTTGGTGGCGTTGGCACTGACTGGAAGGGCCACACTGGTTTCCTTGGTATTGGCGTACATTTGCGGGTCTGCGGGAGCGTGCCTGATCGGACTTTGGCGATTACGGTCATTGATTTACCCGGTAGTTTCATTGAATCGTTTGTTTTTGAAGCGGATGCTGACCTTCTCACTTCCGTTGATCCCGTCTTCTTTGATCGGGTATTTCGCGACCAACTACCTGGATGCCTGGTTCATCGTGCGCTATCTGTCCCTGGCTGAGTTGGGAGTTTACTCTGTTGCGTATCAGCTTATCGGGATGTCGATGCAACTTCCGCTGCTGGCAGGCTCTCTGCTGATGCCCCTCTTCATTACACTCCAGGTAGGCGGACGAGATGACCGCGTTGAGCGCTTTATGCGCGAAGTGCTACCGCTGCTTACATTGGTGTGGTCAATGTGTTGTGCTCTGGTGGCCGCACTCGGCGGCTACTTACTGCCGGTCATCTTCGGCCCCGAATTCCTGGCAACTGCGGACCTATTGTGGCCGCTAATGGCCGCCTCCGCGCTGGCTTGCCCAGTGCTCATAGGGTATGGCCCACTGGCTAATACCGTCGGAGCAACATATGTGGCTGCAGCAGGGGCTGGGGTTGCGGCCTGCGTCAATGTGATTCTGAACATCCTACTGATCCCGCGATTTGGACTATCCGGCTGTGCCTGGGCCACGGCCGGCGCCTATGGAACGAGCATGGTCGCTATTGCTTTACTCATGCACAGGCGAGCGCCCCTGAACCGCACGTGGATTCTTCAAGCCACACTGCCCGCGCTTTTGGCCGCTTCATATCAAGCGCATGCTGATAGTCTCGGAGCCATGGTCGTCGCTCTCTTAACCACCGCTTCACTAACTTTTCTGTACCGCAGATCTATTTCTGCGGGGTTAGTTACCTTAAAGAATCAGAGGGAACTGAGAAACAGTGCCCATACTGCGACTGTCTCGTGAGGCGGACGCGTCATGTTGAAGATGTACCAACAGCACCTCCACTCTGGCAGCACGCCAGCCCTGTGGGAAGAGTTATGGAGCGATGGTAGTTTCGATGAGTCATTGCGCTTTTGTGACGTTGATCCACTTCGATCTCTCTTTGAACGCTACGCGCACCAAGACACGCTTATGCTCGAAGGTGGCTGCGGCCGTGGGCAGTATGTCGCATATTACACAGCTCGCGGTGTGCGGGTAGTAGGATTGGATTTCGCGAGCGAAACGCTCTCCAAGCTTCGGGCGCGCTTCCCGCACTTAATGCTGTGCGACGGAGACGTTGCGGCACTTCCATTTCGGGATGAGTCGTTTGACCTCTACTACTCTGGCGGCGTAGTCGAACACTTTGAATCCGGAGCAGAGCCAGCTTTGCATGAAGCGCAACGCGCGCTGCGACCGGATGGAGTTTTACTGATCAGCGTTCCCTATCTGAGTCCCTTGCGGCGCATTCTATCCCCCTTCAAAGCGAAGCTTTGGAAGCGGGTGTCGCATGCGGAGGTTGAGGCACCGGAGGAAAGGCGGGGCCGGCAGTTCTTTCAATATATTTACACTCCCGGCGAGTTTGAGAAGTTGCTCTCAGCGACGGGTTTTCAAGTTATTGAGAAGCAGGGATATGCCATTCTGTGGGGGCTTTGCGATTTGCCTCTGATGCAACGAGCGATGAACTTGTGGAACCGACCCTCTAAGGATAGTCACTCTGTAGCGGTAGTCGAACAGGTAACGAAACCAGCCGCCCACTTTATTAATGATAAGCCGCTGGCTTCCTCGCTGTTGCGGCGCTTGGTAATTAACGAAGATGACAGCGTGCCCGTGGCTGGGCTGGGCGTACGCGTACTCCGATGGACATGCGCCAATATGATGATGTACGTCTGCCGGCGCGCCTAGGATATGTTCGGTTGCATACGAATTTGAAGGGGTTTATGTCACTCAGCGAAAGAGCATATGAACTACTTGATTTGGTTGCACACAAGCTTCCACCTCAACTAATGCGTATTATCGCAATACCCTTAAGCTACCATATGAAAGCGACAGACGGATTCTTGCATCACAGTGCGGGAATGGCGTTCACGGCTTTTGGCTATATTTCAAACAATAAGATTAAAGGAGACTACGTTGAGTTTGGGGTTTATCGAGGGCGAGGGATTATAGATGCTTTTTACTCTGCCAAAAAGTTTGGACTAGACGAAGTTCGTTTTTGGGCATTTGACTCATTCGAGGGGTTGCCAGCTATTGAAGGAAAAGATGTGGGAGGCCCTTTCGTCAATGGAGAGTTCAAATACCCTCGTGATTTATTCGAACGTAACCTTCGAAAATATGGCGTTGATATCAAGAAAATTGAGATAGTTCAAGGATTTTATAATGAATCATTAAGTTCTGAGAATTATCGAAATGCTGATCCAGAAAAGATAGCTATAGCTTGGATAGACTGTGACTTATACGAAAGCACAGTGCCAGTGCTTCAATTCTTAACGAACAGACTTGTGGATGGAGCCGTAGTAATTTTTGATGACTGGTATTGCTTCAACGGTGGGCCAGATAAAGGAGAGCAAAAAGCCTGCGCGGAATGGCGTGCCGCCAATTCTCATATCCGGTTGGTTGAATATCAAAACTTTCATTGGGGTGGGAAGTCATTTATATTCAACCGCCTTTAGATTTCCTGAATCAACGTAGATCAGATTGATCCTGGTAGGTGGTTTTCAGGAGCAGATAATAACCGGGAATTACAGATGGAAACGATAAATTGTAATTTGTGCGGATCGGAAGATTATCTGTTCGTTTACTCTAAGCCTGACCACCTCTATTTCAACGGCGACTCGTTTAATGTGGTTGAGTGTAAAAAGTGCGGCTTGGGTTTTGTCAACCCGAGACCCAGTTCTGCTGAGATAGGTCATTATTATCCAACGGCATACTATGATTATGATTGTGTTGGGCAGCAGCCTCGGTATGAAACGGAAGCAAAATACATTGAAGACACATTAACTAATCACCACAACAAGCTGCTCCTGGATATAGGGTGTGCTAATGGTGAGTTTCCGAGGTACATGCAGGAACTAGGATGGCAGGTCGAAGGAGTAGAAGTCTCCACAAATTCCCGGACGATTTCTGACTTCAAAGTCTATAGGGAGGAGTTTCCCTCGATACAGCTAAATGAGCCTCGCTACGATGCCGTTACTGCATGGGGTGTATTGGAGCACGTTCATGACCCGATGGCCTATTTCAAGAAAGCATCTCAGGTTCTAATTCCTACGGGCGTCTTTGTCTTCATGGTGCCGAATTTTGCCAGCATCTCATCGCGGCATTTATTTCTTGAGGATGTCCCGCGGCATTTGTATTTCTTCACGGAAAACACAGTTGAGAAGTACCTTTGGCATGCGGGTCTGAATCTCATTAAGGCTGACTACAGTGATAAAGTGCTTTCGATGAGTCCGGTTAATTGGTTGCACTACTACGTATATCGATATCTTAAGAGGCGTAAATTCGAATGGAAAGACATTCCCAAGAACAGAACTCAGTGGCTCGCTGAAAGAGGGTGGCAACCCAATCTTGAATCAAATTTACGATACATTTTAGCCAACCCTTTAGTCGCAATAGATCGGGCGTTAATGCCTCTCTTCGAGCAATATCAAATGATTTCGAAGAAGTACGGAAGCGTTACCTATGTTGCTGCGAAGCGAAAGAGGTAATCGCTGATAGCTCGATAGAGCATCAGGGACCCTTGATTGGTGTTTCAGTTACAAATCACATCGGCGATTGGTCCATAAATGCACATGAAACTTATGTAAAGCGATTGGTCCCGATCTGGCTCTGAAGTACCCTGGCGATTCCTCTTTTGAAAGGCGCGCTTACCTTGGCTGACCTTTTCTTAAATGGTCTCCCTTGTACTGAAAAAGACCTGGCAATGACGCGAGCGAAATCGAGTCTCGGGATCGTTGCGCTCTCATACCGGATTAAGAGATTAAGTCAAGAGTTATTAGGCGGTCGGCGGGTATTGCGTGTTTGCCTGAATGCATCCTGGCTCTTGAGACGTTTCGCGTTTGAGCTAAGTTGCGAGATGTTTGGAGAATCATTCCAGAAATCCGCGCTCGCTCTATCAGGAAAGGTGCTGCGTGAGTGGATCCCAAGCGGCGGTTCGGTTGTGGACATTGGTTGCGGAACCGGACGCTGGTGTAGAGAGGCCGCGCGGCATGCACGTCAGGTCGTCGGTATAGACTATGACACCTCCAGCATCGAGGCTGCCCGGTCATTGTCCCCGGAGCCGAATATTGAATACATAGTAGGAGATGTCACCAGAGATTTGGCCGACCGCACGTTTGACGTTGGATTGCTGGTTCATGTTATAGAACACATCGATGACGTGGATTCATTCTTGCAGTCGCTCCGGAAGCTCATTGCCATCCTGATAGTGGAAGTCCCAGACTTCGAGGCGGATGCTCTGAACCTGGTGAGGAAGGAACTTGACTGTCCTTACTACTCTGACGGGGACCACGTCCGCGAATACACTCTTACAATTCTCAGACAGCAGCTTGAGCGCAATGGCTGGGCGATACGTTATAGCGAACATCGGGGCGGCGCGATTTTGGCAGTCGCGATCCATGATAAACGCTGAATCAATCAATTTCCCTGAACGCGGATTTGTGCAGCGCCTTCGGATATCTAAATGCGAGTTTGTCACTTCAGCTCATCGACTTTAGACACTCATTACTTTGCTAACCTGGGCAAAGGCCTCTCTGCAAGGGGAATTCCCGTGCTCTGGTGCACTCTATTGGAGGAAAGGCCGCCTGCATGGATAGAAGAATTGCCAGACGCAGATTACTTTTGCCTCAATGCCCCCTCACGATTTCATTATCCGCTTGCCATATTTCGGCTTGCGCGGCTTCTCCGCAAGGAACGAATTGACGTTCTACAGACGCATCTGTTCTACGCTGGAATAATCGGAGTCGTCGCAGCGCAGCTCGCCGGTAGGACAGTGATTGTCACTCGGCATCACATGGACCAGGTAGGGTTAATCGGCACCCGTTTCCATGTCGCTCTCGATCGTTGGATGGCGAGGAAGGCAGACCATGTCGTGGTCCTCTCTAATGCCGTCAGGGATTACATGGTCTCATCTGATTCTGTCGATGGTGACAAGATTGAGGTTATTCATCAGGGTTTCGATTTTGAAGACTTTTCAGCTACGGAGGAAGACCGCAAACGTGTGCGCGCCGAGTTCAACTTTACCTCAGAGTTCGTTGTCGGCTGTATAGGCAATCTCTTCAAGACCAAAGGCCACATTTATCTTCTGACTGCTTTAAGGGACCTTATCAAGGAGGTTCCAAACGTTAAACTTCTACTGGTGGGCAGCGGTGACATAAATTATGTGGAAGAGATTGTCAGCAATCTACAGCTAGAAGAGCGAGTCGTATTCGCCGGGTTTCGCCGCGATGTACCAGCGTGCATGCGAGCGATGGACTTAGTCGTCCATCCCTCTTTATCCGAAGCGTTTTGCCAGGTTTTGATCGAGACGATGTCAGTAGGCACGCCCCTGATTACAACTGATGTCGGAGGAGCCACCGAGGTAGTAACACATGGCGAGACGGGGATGTTAGTGCCCCCTGCGGATACGGCTGCCATTGCCGACACAGTTTTACACTTGTATCGCAATCCAGAATTGCGGCGCCACATTGCAGCGGCCGGACAGCGGAGTGTGCGCCTCCGCTTTACTGTCGAGCGGATGGTCGAGAAGCAAATCGAATGCTATCGGCGTTTGTTAAAAGGATCGGCGAGCAGCGAGAACGTACATGTCGGAAGTCAGATTTGACGCCTCAAGAGCTGAGCATGAATCCTTGCGTCGGCAATCGCCGTGGTGGGGTATTCACGCGGCGCGCTATCAATTCGCCATGCAGCACGTGGGAGGAGCCCGCGTGTTGGACATCGCCTGCGGGACGGGCTATGGATTAACCGTGTTGCAAACGCGCGCGCGTCAGGTGGTAGGGGCTGATGTTGATATGGGGGCCGCGCGAAAGGCACGCGCAGCGATTGGTAATGGGCCGGAAGCGGTCGTTGTGGCCGATGGTTGTCGTTTGGCGTTCGGCGATGCAACTTTCGATGTGATCACATCTTTCGAGACGTTGGAACATCTTGAGTTACGTTCTCAGTTCCTTGCCGAGTTGCGGCGTGTGTTGACGCCGGATGGACTGTGCATCATATCGACCCCCAACGCCAACTACACCTTACCGATAAATGGAAAACCGCGGAATCCACATCACCTATACGAATATACGCCCGAAGAGTTAGTAGCAGAATTGCGCAAACACTTTGACAGTTCAGTGCTTCTGGGTCAGGTGATAGACTCCCGCTTCCGCATTTCTCCGTTCTGGGACGACCAGCAGCAACTCGCCCGGACCGCGAAGGTTAAAGCCCGACTCTTGCTATGGCGTGTACTTAATAAGTTGCCCGCTTCGCTGCGAGACCGACTTAGCTATGCTTTATGGGGACACCCGCTGTTTCCAGGAGAAGGTGACTACCAATTTTCGGAAGCAACTGTAAAAACGGCGCCCGTACTCGTCGCGATCTGTCAGCGTGCTGCTTCAGCTTGAATGCCTGCTATGGCTGTGCTTCTCATTAAACCTGATAACCAGCATGAGCATTTACGGAACAGAGTTGTCCCACTGAAACGCCAAACCCATACCGGAGACCTACTGGGCGCCATTCGCTGGAGCTTCTGGGCCGCGATTCCTTGAGCTACAGAAGACCGCCCGCCAAATCCGCATGAGGATTCTGGAAACGCCGAGACAAGGCAACTGGAGGCTAACGAGTCTCCTCTGCTGATCTGCTTAACCCCTAGCAGCGCTGAACAGTCTAGTAGCCAAACAATTCCCCGTGGCATTCAAGTACGGCTGGTGAACATCGGTGGTAAGCTGTACGCGGTTTGCGGCTCGGCTGGCCTTGAATAGCATGAAATTGCCCCGCGTCAGCGTCATCATTCCCAACTACAATTACGCACACTATCTGCCGCTGGCGATAGATAGTGTCCTCGCCCAAACCTATCCCAATGTCGAGATCGTCGTGGTTGACGATGGCTCTACCGATAATTCAGAAACTGTCTTAAAGAGTTACGTTAACCGGATTCGGTGGCTTCGGCAGCAAAACCAGGGGGTTGCAATGGCTCGGAATCTGGGTGTGCGGGAGACTAGGGGGGAGTTCGTGGCATTCCTCGACGCCGATGACCTCTGGTTACCATTGAAATTAGAGCGGCAGGTGCAGCGCTTTTTTGATGACCCTGAACTCGGCTTGGTTCACTGCGGGATGGAAGAGATTGACCACACCGGCGCTCACTTGCGCGCGCGCGTCGACGGGCTGGAAGGTTGGGTGGCGACTGAGCTCCTTCTTTTTAAGCGTGCGGTCATTCTTGGTGGCGGAAGCGGGCTAATGGTTCCGCGCGCCACCTTCGAGGCTGCGGAAGGATTTGACACTCGCCTTTCGACATCAGCCGATTGGGATTTCTTTTACCGCGTCGCAGCGAATCATCGCGTCGGCTTTGTCCCCGAGCCGCTGGTCAAATACCGAATCCACACTTCCAACATGCATGCGAACATCGGTGCGATGGAGCATGACATGATGCTCGGCTATGAGAAGGCATTTAGTTCCGACAGCGCCGAACTTCTGCGCCTGCGGCGGCAATGTTACGGCAATCTGCACATGACACTCGCAGGTTCGTTCTTCCGCGCCGGGCGGCCTGCCGATTTCGCGCGCCACGCGCTGAAAAGCTTGTGGCTTACGCCGGGAAATGCGCCACAACTCCTTAATTTCCCACTGCGTCAATTGCAACGACGTCGACGTAACATGCCCTCATCAAGCGTTGCTGGGAAGTGTTTCTGATCAAGCGGTGTGACTATCAGTACTTTGAGGCGTTGGGCTAACCACTTGAGCCTCTGATTTCAAGTTCAGAAGTCCCTCCTGAATCGACTAGCTCAAATCACTTTTCAAGGCTAATTAGGAACTGTGATACAACGGTGAGAGACGCGAACCTGTAATTTGGATTCGCGCGCAGGCCCATTGATTCAAGATTGAATATTGTGACGCTTAAATGACAACGGTAAGAGGTAATGACACTTTTTCGCGGACATCAGAACCAACACGCGATCGGATTCTTTACATTACCTTTGACGGGGTCTTAGAACCGCTGGGTCGCTCACAGGTGTTGAGCTACTTGCTTGGTTTGAGTCGGCGAGGCTTCAGATTTACATTGATCTCGTTGGAACGAGAGCGCGATCTCTCAGACAACTTCAGGGTTGCGGAGCTTACGAGGGAATTGGAGGACTACGGCGTCAAGTGGGTTCGTTGCTCGTTTCATACCGGCGGCGTGGGAGGTGTGTTGAAGAATTTCCTGCTGGCTCTCCGCGCTGCCCGCCTTGCCGTCAGGCAGGATCGAATCGCTCTCGTCCACTCTCGGTCGTACGTTCCGGCTTTGATTGGTTGGGTATTAAACCGATTCAGAGGGATACGTTACCTTTTCGACATGAGAGGGTACTGGATCGACGAGCTGGCGGACGAAGGTCGCTGGTTCAGATCTCGTACAGCGTACAAAATCGGAAAACGAATAGAACTTTCACTGCTTAAGGATTCAGCCGCGATTGTTACCCTGACCCAGCTTCAGGCACGCGATCTGCGAGAGGGAGAACTCAAGCATCTTCCGAATAAACCGATTGTCACCATTACGACTTGTGCTGACTATGAAGAGTTTCGTCCGCAAGGTACTCTTAGCGGTGTGGTGCCCGAGGAGATTCGAGGGCGGTTACAAGGAAAGCTGGTTGTTGGATTAGTCGGCTCAATTAATGCCTCTTATTGTATTCCGGAGAGTCTTAGTCTCTTTGGTTTCCTGTTGAAGGAACGTCCTGATGCGCATTTGCTTTGCCTGACGCGACAGCTTCACGAAATGGAAGATCTGTTGCGTGCTTATGAGTTCCCCGAGGGGGCGTATACTTTGGCCGCTGTTCCTCACCAGCAGATTGCCGAGTGGCTGCGGCGAATGGATTGGGCACTGCTCTTGTTGAATACCAGATTTTCCAAACGAGGATCGATGCCGACGAAGCTCGCCGAGTTCTTCTCTTCCGGCGTGCTACCCATTCAGTACTGCTGTAATGATGAAGTGTCTGAG
>JBPCKD010000145.1:0-7834 GCA_051004635.1 Pyrinomonadaceae bacterium | reverse complement strand
GCTCTGTCCTCCAGCCCAACGTTGCCGCTTCGGCTATGTTGGGGACGTGAAGAGAATGATTTTCAACCGCAACGCGGTTGCGTCATTTACATTCCGGAAATCCACCAAGCAGCCGCAACCGCCTCGCGGTTGAAGATTCAGTTTTCTTTCCCCAGGGTAGCCGCCGAGCCGGCAACCCTGGGCTAGAAGTCGCAGCCCCGTTGGGGCAAAGGGAACGCGAGAGGTGCGAGTTGTCGCGGTCGCTACCCACTGCGTGTGCGGCATCGATCCGCAACTACCGTCATCCATTAACTGCCATCGCCAGCGCGCGACGGACCAGCGTCTGCGCGAGGGGAACCTTGTAAGCATTCTTTTCCAGCGGTTCGGCGCCCTGCAACGCTAGCCTGGCAGCTTCGGCCAGGACGTCGGTGCTCAGCGTCTTGCCAACCAGAAACTTCTCCGCCTGTGGCGCGCGCCAGGGAATCGGGGCCACGCCGCCCAGCACGACGCGGGCCTGCGCGATACTTTTGTTGGCTCGCAGTTGCACCGCCGCCGCCGCCGAGGCCAGGGCAAAATCCATCGACTCTCGTTCCTTGAATTTCAGGTAAGTCGAACGCGCCGCAACCGGTGAAGCCGGCACTTGAATCTGGGTGATGATCTCATCATTTGTGAGAACATTCTCACGGCGGATATTACCGTCAGAAGGTAACGTGAAAAACTTATCCAGCGGAATCACGCGCTTGCCTTCGCCACCCGCAACTGAAACGCTGGCGCCGAGTGCGACCAGCATGGGCGCCAGGTCTGAAGGATGAACTATGTACGATGGACCACCGCCGAAAATAGCGTTGTATTTATTCTCGCCCTTGGCCGCGTGACATTCTGAGCCACCCTTCTTCAGACAGATGACCTCTTCCAGCCGGAAGTACCAGCAGCGTGGACGCTGGCATAGATTCCCGCCGACTGTGCCCAGATTACGAATCTGCGGCGTCGCGATGGAATGTGCCGCTTCGGCCAGACCAGGAAAACTCGCGCGGACTACCGGGTTTTCTTCAAGTTGAGTTAGCGTGACGAGTGCGCCGATTGTTAGCCCTGTCCGGGCATTGCCTTGAATGCGGTCGAGTCCGCGTATGCCTTTGAGATTCACCACCCGCGAGGGACGCGTGGTGTAGTCCTTCATCGTAGTCAGAAGATCCTGCCCGCCGGCGATGGGCCGCGCGGCTTCATCGATATCACTCGTCGCCGGCGCTGTCTTCAGCAACTGCACAGCTTCGTTGATAGTCGTAGGGCTGGCCCATTCAAACGCTTTCATGCTGTTGTCCTCCCGTTCGTCAAGGCCATCAGGATTTTGTCCGGTGTGATCGGCAGTTCGCGCACGCGCACGCCGCAGGCATTGAAGACTGCGTTAGCAAGAGCACCCAGCGACGGAATAATGGCGGCCTCGGCGATACCGATGACAACTTCACGTTTGTCATCATCATCGATGATGGGAACGAGTTCCGGCATTTCAAGCGAGCCAGGAAGTTTGTAATCGCCAAAGCCGGGGTTGAGCTGAATGCCGAGCTGAGCGTCCATGACTCTGCCTTCCCATAACGCCATGCCAAGCGATTGAATCATGCCGCCATTGATCTGACTTTCCAACGTGAGTCGGTTCAGAGGCAGGCCGCCATCCTGTACCTGGACCATCTTGATCGGTCGAATGTGTCCAGTCTCGACATCCACCTCGACTTCCGCGAAACAGACACCATGCACTCCTCTACCTTGCAGCTCCGAGCGCCATTCACCATGAGCTGTAATACCGGCCGCCGGCAGTGCCGCACAGGCTTGCTTCCAGGAGATGGTCTTTCCGGCACCCGTAACGTTACCGCCGGCAAAACTAATCTCTTCCGGCTTTGCGTTGCCAAGTAGCGGAGAAACTTTTTCAGCAAATGCCATGCGAGCTTTGAACGCTGCGTCTTTGACGGACGGCGATAAAGATGCGGCTGTGGTTGAACCACCAGACGGGTTGGCGCCGCCAAGTTTCGAATTCCCAATCTGCTCGACGACGTCTTTTATCTGTAGCCCCAGTTCTTCGGCCACTATGGCGCGCGTGTAAGTGCGCGTGCCGGTTCCCAAATCCTGAGTACCGACTGCTACTAAGACGGAACCGTCGCGCGCAACCGTGACGTCCACTTTGCATTGATTGTTTCCGCCGCCACCCCACGTGCCCGCGCCGCATCCCATACCGTGTTTGCGCGGGCCCGCGCCTCCGCCAGGTGTTGCATTTCGTTTCTCCCAGCTAATCTCGCGAGCACCGCGATCCAGCTGACGGTGATAGATCTCGTCACGCATGTTCTGCTTGCGAAACGCGACCGGGTCCATGCCGATCTTGTAAGTGAGTTCGTCCAGCAACGATTCCATCGCAAAGGATGACTGCGGGTGACCCGGAGCGCGCATCGCGACAGATGAGTCTTCGTTGGTGTGGAGGACATATACCTCGCGATAATATTCGCCGGCGCGATAGACAGCATATGGCTGGCCGGCTTGCGATCCACGGCCCACGCCGCCAAGCCGATACTGCGTGGCGCGCAGAGCGACCAACGTGCCGTCCTTTTTTGCGCCCGCCTTTATTTTTTGCCAGGAGCCGGAACGATTTCCGGCCATCAGGAATTCGTCAGAGCGCGTGAGCATGAGTTTGACCGGCGCCTTGGTTTCTTTTGAAAGTCTGCAGGCGAACATTCCCTCGAGGCCGATCCCGAACTTCGACCCAAAGCCGCCACCCATGTGCTGTACAGTTGCGGTGACTTCGCTTTGCGGCAGGCCTAACTCCTTGGCAGCATCCTCAGGAATCGTAAATGTCCCTTGAGTCGTAGCGTAAATGGTGGCCGAGGTTCCGCCCGAGTAGTCGACCACCATTCCGTGGGTTTCAAGACATGCATGGTGAATTCGCGGCGTCAGATATTCTGCTTCAACAAGGGCGTCGCAGTCTTTGAAAGCGGCTTCCACCTTTTGTGCATCTCCGCTTTTCTCGGCCAGTCGCAGATTTTTTTCATCGGGCTTTCTAGGATCCCTTGCCAGAACTTCTGGCGACTCGGGTTTAAGTGCGTCTTCGGCCCGCACAACGTGCGGCAAGACCTCGTACTCGACGACAATCGCGCGGGTAGCATCCTCAGCGATTTCGGCAGTGGTCGCAGCTACAGCTGCAACCGGTGAGCCGGCAAAGCGAAACTCCTTGAGCGGCGCTTGAATTATTGCCTTCACGCCCGGGATGGCTGACGCCGCGCTGGAATCGAACTTCGTGAGCCGCGCATGAGCATGCGGGCACCGTAGGATTCGACCATATAGCATTCCTGGTAACCGCACGTCATAGGTGTACTGCGCTGCGCCTGATACTTTCAGCGGACCATCAACGCGAGTTAGCCGATGATTGAGCAGCGTGTGTTTGTCATTTGGTCCCCAGCCGGGGCCGCCTTCATCATCGACTTCGATCTCCACCATCGTTTCGATGCCGTTGACAACTTTTGGAACTCTGATCTTCTTTTTCTTTTTTGCCGGTGCCTGCTGCATGAGATTCCCCACAAAGTTTTAGAAGTGATCGTTTACGCGTTACCGGTTCCCGCTTTGGCAGCAGCGAGCGCTGCTTCAAAGATTCTCGGATAGGTGCCGCAACGACAGAAGTTACCCTTGCATGCTTCGCGCACTTCCGCGAGATTCGGATTGGGATTCTTCTTCAGGTACGCCGAGATCGTGGTCACGAACCCTGGCGTGCAGAAGCCGCACATCAGCGCATCCTGCTCGACGAAGGCGTCCTGTACGGCGTTGAGCTTTTCGGGTGAGCCCAAACCCTCAATCGTGGTGACCTTCCTGCCTACTGCATCAACGGCAAGTACCAGGCAAGAATAGACAGGCTTGTCGTCTAACAAGACTGTGCAGGCGCCGCAGGTTCCCACGTCGCAGACAAGCTTTGGTCCCGTGAGCGGGGGATCGAGATTGTTGCGAAGAGTGTTGAGCAGGGTAGTGCGCGGCTCAACTCTCGCCGTCCGTCTCTTTCCATTGATGTTCAAAGCAACATCCACGTTACCGGCCACAGGCTGACTGCCGGCTGGTACTTCTTTCGCTTCCACCTCGATGAGAAGGCTATCGGCAAGTGCGGCACCCGCACCGGCGATGCCTACGCCTTTGAGAAAACGTCGCCGGCTGGCATCGTGAGAGCCGTCGGGGTTCTTCTTGTTTTGGTCAGAGTCGTCTGTCATAGTTTCTCTTAACCCTTCTGGAGGTTTTGTACGACGCATATAGCAGCCCAAAAGCGACCAGACACTTAGTAGCTGCCGGGCTATAGATTGAGCCACGGTCTGAAATTTCGACCAGCTGCTTACCAACTGTTAGCTTGCTTATGGGGGCAATATGGACAACCCGCAATTTCCTGTCAAGGTTTTTGTAGGAAGGGTCTATGGGCCCAATAGAACCCCGAGTCTGATCACAACATCGCGTAACTTGTTCTGCTGATTGCCCTTCGAAAAGTCGTTGACAGTTTCTGCGTGTAGCCGCTAGTATCCGCTTTCCTAAGTCGGGTCAAATTAATAAAATTTACTTTGCGTGGGGTTGTGGCCGTCTCACGATGCCCTAACCCAAGGTAGCCCCGAGCGGCAACCTTGGGCTCTGCGTCGCAACCGCGTTGCGGTACCTCTTTCGATTTAGGTTCCGCCGATGAAAAAAAACATCCAACGGTTATTAGTGACGGCTATCGTTCTACATGTTTGTTCTACGGTAGCAATCGCCGCTCCTCGAAAGCTTCCTTGTTCACCTGCGCTAGGGATTTGTAATTCCACCTGACTCATCGTCACAGAAATGGTTCATCCAATTTTCTTTATCGCGAGCAAATCTCACTAGTCGACGCTGAGGCTTCCCTTAACTTCAATCTCGCCCAAAACCCGCAGTTTGCAACCTAAAGCCCATTTGAATCATAAGAAAATTTATCCCAAGAAGTTCAAAATAGGTATTGACTTGGTCGCAAATTGGTAGTATACGTGCTCGGACATGGAGCTAAATGGTTTCACCAATCCCAAACGGTAGCAACTCAAGGGTAGTTGCACTATCGAATTCCGGGCAAACCACTGAAGAAGTGGTTGCGCGCGTATCGGAGTTGATCAAAGGCGCTCAGCTAAAGGCAGGCGATCGGCTTCCGCCGGAACGCGAGCTCGCAAAACAACTCGGCGTCAGCCGCCCCTCGTTGCGAGCAGGGTTGCGGGCAATGTCTTCGATGGGAGTGCTTAAGTCGCGTCAGGGTGCGGGCACCTTTGTCGCCGACGGTCCCCCGATGCTTGATAGCGAACCTCTGCGACTGCTGGCTTCGTTACATGGATTCAGCTTTGACCATATGTTTGAGACTCGGTCGATTCTCGAGGTTGGGGCAGCAGGGCTGGCCGCGGAGCACGCCACCGGTGAGCAACTCGCGACGCTCGCTGATGAGATCGCGGAGATGTATGCCAACCTTAACGACCCGCAGCAATATCTCGTACACGATATTTGTTTTCATCGCGCAGTCGCGGCAGCATCGAATAATCCCACCCTCGTGACCTTGGTGGAGATGGTATCAGCCGTAATGTATGAGCGCCGGCGAGAGACGATCGAGCGGGCACATGACTTCAGCGAATCATTAGAATTGCATCAACAGGTTTATCGCGCGATCAGGGCCCGTCAGCCAGAGGAGGCCCGAGCTGCGATGCGCGAGCACATTGTCAGAGCACAGCAAGCCTTCGCCCTTGAAGAGAGCGAAGAACAAACCACAAAACAAGTTTCTGAAGACTGAAGAGCCGAACCCGGTTGGGTGGTGGTCCAGGCGTCCATTCCCCGAGAGCTTTCTTCCACGGGGAATTTGTTCGAACACAAGACAAACTAGCGTTCAGAAGTTGTCTTTGCGGGTTTGCTAAGGTGGATCCCTGGAAGCTGACCAGCATTAGTAGGGGTGAGCTGCGCCTCGCTGCTCGGTCACTATTTTCCCTCCGGAATTCTGGGAGTTGGTCTAACAGCGTTGACATGGGACTTGATATTAGACTACCGATTGGTTTGATGTTTAGCATTCTCGGCGTCATGCTGACAGGCTTTGGTCTGCTGGGAGATAAAGCCATCTATCAGCGTTCGCTTGGGATCAACATCAATTTATGGTGGGGAATCGTGCTGCTGGTTTTTGGACTCCTGATGTTGCTCATGGGTAAACGGGGAACGCGAACCATACCTTCGAACGAATCGAACGACGACTGAGTGGAAGGCGCGATTAGAATTCAGGTAGGAGCGCAAGCAGTTCAGAGTTCAGCCTTTAGGTTGCTTCTTCGCCACACGCAAGCTAAAGCTTGAACTCTGAACTTCTTGAACTCTGAACTGCATGAAAGCTGAAAAAGTGAAAACTGAAACCGATAATAAAGAGACAACCGAGGTGCGGACCTTTCGCGCTCCAGGCAGAGTGAATCTGATCGGAGAGCACACGGACTATAACGACGGCTTCGTGATGCCGGCGGCAATCGGTTTCTCGACCGTTGTGACCGTCTCGCCGCGCGCGGATCGAAAGTTATTGTTGGTCTCTGAGAATTTCTCTGAAGATGTCGAATTTGATTTGGACGATCCAACCGCTAGGGCCACGGGACATTGGAGCGACTATCCGAGGGGAGTAGCAGTGACGCTGGAGCGCGACGGTTATCGTCTCAGTGGCGCGACGCTCCGGATTCGCGGCGAGGTGCCGATCGGCTCAGGTCTGAGTTCGTCCGCTGCTATAGAAGTTGCCACCTGCTACGCGTTGCTTAATAACTCCGCGCTCGACGTCGAGCCGGTTGAAATAGCAAAGCTCTGCCAGCGTGCGGAGAATGAGTTTGTCGGGATGCGGTGCGGGATTATGGACCAGTTTGTTTCCTGCTGCGGCCAGGCGGGGAAAGCACTGATGCTCGACTGTCGTTCGCTTGAGTATAAGCTGGTGCCGCTGCCGCAAGACGCGCGTCTGGTTCTTTGCAACACGATGTTGAGGCACGCGTTGGCTGCCGGTGAATACAACACGCGCCGAACCGAATGTGAAGCAGGGGTTCGGCATTTCGCTCAGAGTCTGCCAAACGTGCGGGCCTTGCGCGATGTTAGCGAGGCCGACCTGAAACATTATGGCAACGATTTGTCCGAAGTAATTCACCGGCGCTGCCGCCATGTGATCACTGAAAACGCTCGCGTGCTCAAAGCGGCGAAGACGCTCGAACAAGGGAACCTCGAGGCATTTGGCCGCTTGATGAACGAATCACATCGCAGCCTGCGCGACGATTACGAAGTCAGTTGCAAAGAGCTGGATGCCATGGTCGAGCTTGCCAAAGAGGTCGAGGGCGTTTACGGGGCCCGCATGACTGGCGGTGGATTTGGGGGCTGTACGGTTAATCTCGTCAACGCGGAAAATGTTGAGGAGTTTAAGCGGGCCGTAACGCAGGGCTATACCGAGGCTACCGGGCTGGTACCTGAGATCTACGTTTGCAACGCCGCCGAAGGAGCGGAGGAGATCATTGCTGATTACCAACTGCCGAACGCCGATTGATTACGCGGTAATTGTGTGTTTAGAGAGGGCACACGACCACCCCCGGCTTTTGCCCCCTGCGCGCGCGCAGAAACCACGGGAAGGAAAATATTGAGAAGACCCCCGTCCCGTCGGGACGTAATGTTTATAGCCACGCGCCCTGAAAGAGTAAACCGCTCCGTTGGGAGCGGAATGCGGATCGTGCGCTTCTCTTTGGAGTGCGCTGACCTGTCAGCGCTGTGGCCGGCTGCGACCTGTCGCAGCCGTCGGTGAGATTACTAACCCGTACCAACCCGCAGCGCAGTGTAGCGGCGGACGGCGGCGACAGGTCGCCGAAGA
>JBPCKD010000144.1:0-20279 GCA_051004635.1 Pyrinomonadaceae bacterium | reverse complement strand
GTCAAGTCCTTTTGGGATGGACGCCAGGCGGTTGGTGCCCTCATGATCGGCGGCACACATGCTTGACGAATCTTGCCTTAGCCGATGCACCTTTGAATGGGATTAAGGAGTACGCGGGTCATTTTGTCGATTGTAGAGACACTGCGATATTTGAAATTCATGCCGGAGTCGATAGTATTAGCAGTAATAGCAACTAGCCGACTTGCTGAACTCTCGGGTGCGACCTTCGGATCGGCTCAAGCCGTGATAGCTGGAGATCCTTAATTCAGCACTCGTGAAACCATGGAGCGGGATCAAGAGTCATGAGTGCTTGGCGAACACTCGTCTTTCGGTTTCATACCAGTGCCTTGGCCAGTCTAGGGAAAGTCTCCTATCACATTGCCCTCGTATTCGAAGATGAGACGTGGATGAGATTGGAAGGGGAAGATCACAGAGAGGAATGAGCCCTCCCATCTGAACCTCCCCCAACGGGACGAATTCCCGTTGGTCGCGCCCCTGAGGACCTTAAGCAACCCCACGATTTTCATTACAAGATGAAAGAGAAACATGTCGCAACAAGCCGGTTTGATGACGAGGTACTTTTGAGTGACGGAACTCATCTGGACCTGTCCGCCAAATTGGAAGTAAGGAATCGCCTCACTTCAATCGACTTGTGTTACGTTGAGGAATTGATGATCGACGGTCCGTATATCGCCGGTTAAGGCATCTTTGAAAATACAGTGCACTAGTTCGTTTACGTCGACACCAAATTCTTGCGTGAGACTTTCGATGGCGATGGTCGCCTCCACTGCGGTTAACTTCAGCCTTGGAAAATCTGAGCAGCCTGTATCCAGAAACGTTGGCGCGCTGAACTCGTATCGAGTACGCTTTGGTGCCAACTCTTGAAGGCCCTCAGGATAGCAACTGTCAGTTATTTCCTTGATGGTGCCGATCTGATCGCCAAATTCATCAAGCAAACGCGCCTCCTCCGGTTCGAGGCTTAGGTCGAGTCTTGGTACTTCTCTAAGCCCGAGCTTTACAGCCTCAGAAACTCTCCACTTTTCATCGTGGACCAAAGCAATGTTTGAAGTTATCGGGTGGTAACTAACGAATGTGAAATCGAAAGCCCGAACGCGACCCCTGAGATCACGTTCGGTTGGCTTTCGGAGTTCATAAAGCACAATCCCATTTGAGGATGCAAATCGGCGCGCGCCCGCTTGAAATCCCGAGCGCGAGACCAGGATCCCACGAGGTTGACCGGGCAAATCATCCAGTATTGCTTTGAACTTCATCAATTCACCTTGGCCCACTGGTTGGTTCCAGTCCTTAACCTCCACGACCGTCTTGTAATTGATGTCGCCGACCTCGAATTCCCAGAAAACATCAACCTGATGATTCGTAATGATTCCTGTAAGGCGAACGTTGTTTCGGACATCAATATTGAGAACGAATTTCTGCGTGAGAATGGCTTGGAAAATCCGCTGGACTAAACGTTCGTAAGCGAGCCCGTCGTTCATGATCATATCCTGTTGTCGGAACCTAGCTAGTTTGCCACTTTGCATTTGCCGACCAGCCAACTATACAAATAATAATGACAGGGGCTAACTTCGCGCTATTCATAGCCAAGGCGAGATGCGGGCAGATCGGGTTTCACCCAGTCTATGGCCTCTGTCGTGGTCGCTTTGATCACTGGCGGCTGATAGGTGCCGTCATAACCAACGATCTTGAAGACAATGCGAATTAGGATGTCGAGGAGGTGGTCATTGATTCTGAGTACATCGTCAAAGTCATGTTTCTTTCCTGATATTTCGTAGTGCCCTCGATGCATCGTTGTTCCGCGATAATGTGAAATCACTCCACTCCAAGTCTCAATGCCATCGGCCCTTGGCGCATTTTGGTAATGCGTGTCAAGGATGTCGGCATCCGGGAGCCCAAATCGTTTTAGCAGGCCAGCCACTGCAAGGCCGAAGTCGACGTCTTTATTCGCTGCATTGGAGCGAACTCGTTCCGCGATTCTTTCCATGGCGCGACTCTGATCAAGGAGACCTTCTTTTCGTGCTTTGCGGGCGGCAGCGCGGATTTGTTGTTTTACGGCGTCTAGGATGTCTGTGATTTCCTTCTTCTTCAGAGTGTCCAATTCTTTCAACAGGTTCTGAGACTTGAAACCGTAACGATCGCAAAGACCGTCAAGAGCTCGACAAAGGTATACGGTCGTATCTTCAATGCTGCCACTATAGCTTCCGCCTTGAATGATGTGCTTAAGGACCACGCTCAAGAATGCTTGTCCACGATCGGCACACTTCTGATATCGCGTGAGCAAATATCCAGAACCGGAATGAACCAGCTCATCAATTGTTTGGTGCCCTCGCGAAAACGGCTCAAGTTCGTGGTTTCGATGAATACGCCGTACCAGGTCGCCAGTCTTAGTTCGCAATTCAATCCATGGGGACCCAACAGTAGTTCCCGTAGCGAAGGAAAGCAGCCGCAAGAAATCAAAGGGTAACCAATCATACAGTTTGTCGCCCTCAGTCTCGTTTGATCCAATCTCGCCGATCATCAAAGCAGTAATGCACCGACGCTCCCGACCCTCTTTAAGATTGCTTTCTCGCTCGTCGTAGTCCGGCAGCGGCTCAATAAATCCGAACCCATCGCTAAACTCAAAGAGAATAGCCGGTTGTGTCGTGGAGGGCTCCCGATCATCCTGGCCGACAAGTCGTAGAACGTGCGCGTCAACTGCCGGATGTCGCGAAATGAATCTTGAAGTGAAATTCGACAGTGGCATTACCCAATAATAAGGCTCGCCAGAATTGGACGCCTTGAACTCAGCACCGAGAGGATGAAAAGTGAGTTGCTTTGAATTATCTCCGCCCGCCCCAAGACTATAGCCATAGTGAAGGCCTTGGCTTGCTGAAAACTCGCCCTGGTCTGAAGAGACGGTCAGTTTGGTGCATGCATTCTGTAAACCACCTATCGGAAGACTGAGGCCCTGTTCAGTCTTAACCGGCTTAGATCCGCTGAAGAGTTCCATCAGCCCCATTTGAAGGGGATGTTCGGTTACAACTTCGTTGATGGTCATCTCAATCCGTGATTGACCGAATTCGTCGAAATTAACGTAAGCGGATCCTTTCACTATTCCCGAAGGATCATGGAACTCAGCGCCGCCCTCTCCGTCATACGATATTTTGGTTGAAAACCAACCGAAGTTATTTGTTGTTCCATTCGCCGTCATACTGTTTGCCCACGAATGCTATCAAAGCGAACCGCGATAGCAGATCATAGCTCACCCTTTCCTTATGATATAAATGCCTGGCAAGCGTCGGGAGTTAGAACCAGTTGCCGATTTGAAAGTTTAGCGATAGGGCCAAAGAGAATGAAGACTCTATTCCCAGGCTATTACACGCCCAGCAAGGAAGATTTTGACAAGCTGTGGAAGGAATGCATTTTTTCCTTTGATGCAAATAGCTTACTGAACATCTATCGCTACTCCTTGGAAACGCAAAAGAGCTTTCTCGATATTCTAGAACGGCTTAAGGAGCGAATCTGGATAACTCACCAGGTCGCCTTCGAGTTTTCCAAGAACCGTCAGGGAGTCATCGAAGATCAGTTGCAGTTCTACGATAAAATTGACCAAGAACTAGACAATGCGTTTGAAAAACTCAAAACGCAATTAGCAGTCTTCAAAAGACACCGATCAATAAATATTCACGAGGTGTTCGAATCGGTAAAGGTCGGAATCGATACCGCCAAAGACTCGCTTAAGAACGACAAGCAATCACACCCAGATTGGGCCATGTCTGATCCCCTAAGCGACAAGGTATCCGACTTATTTGAGGGCAAAATCGGAGCTGCTTTCAGCGACACAGAACTGGTGAAGATTCACAAAGACGCGGAGGATCGCTATAAGCGTCAAATCCCACCCGGATACAAAGACGCGGGCAGAAAGGGTGTACCCGAGAAGTATGGCGATCTCGTTATCTGGTTTCAGTTAATTGACTACACAAGACTTCACAAAAAGCCGCTGATCTTCGTAACGGATGAGAACAAAGAGGATTGGTGGTTAAAGAACAAAGGTAGGATCCTTTCGCCGAGACCTGAGTTGGTAAGCGAAATGCAGGAAAAAGGCGGTGTGGCCTTTTACCTTTATCAACCAGATCGATTTATCGAATACGCATTAGCCTACCTTGGGCTAGAGGGACAAGAGGCGGCGGTCGAAGAAGTACGTGAGGTCCGCCAACAGGATGAGACCTATCAAAACGCATATGACTACTTTGTCACGCGAGACTGGATTGGCAACAGACTCCTAAACAATGTCGGGGCGTTCGATAGCGTTTTGCTGAAGCGAACGGCCGAGGCTGAGAAAGTTTTTGACAATCCATTGACACGCGAAGCTATAAGGAGCGCCACACTATTTGATAGCCACCTTGACAACCCAACGGTGCGTCGTGCGCTTGAAGACGCGAGGGGCTTCAACGATCCGCTAATCCGCCAAGTTGAACGTATGAAAGCGATGGAGGCTCCGCAAATGATCCAGGCTGCTGAGATGGCGAGAAGGATGGACGAGCCATTGATGCGACACGGAGCCGAGTTCGCTAGAGCGCTTGAAAATCCATTGGGTCAGCGATTGACAGACGCTGCAAGAGGCCTCGACATATCGTCAATGCGTCATGCTATGGAGGCTGCGCAAGCGTGGCGAAATAATCCGATGGCCGGTTTTCCAATCCCCCGCGACATCAAAGTCGAAGTCTTTCCTAAACGGAAAAGTGACCAAAGCGAGGCGAGCGGCGACCAGGTAAAGATCGAGGTACTTCTCCCTACGGAAGAAGATGAAGCTGAATCCGATGTTGAGGATCGCGAGGAAGTGCTTCAAGTCGAGACGGAGTCTTTTGAGTTCAATAACTTTCCCTTGACGGTAACTTTGACCCATCGGGCAGATAGTTCACATCCCTTTGAAACGACCCATCGAGTACGTATGCCTACTTGCGAGGAATGGAACACATGGGCTCGCAGCATCAAACGCACGAGGCGCTATTTTTTGCCACCTGAGATTGAGGAGTACAACGCCGACAAAGACGAAGACGAAAAGGCAACAGAAATATGGTCACCCTTCTATAGTGAATGGGAAGCCAATGAACGTCTTTACGATCAGATACTTTTGGAAATTGCTGGTGTTCGCCTTGATTCGAATGACGAGTTTCCTCGAGATCAGTTTCGAGTATTGCCCGCTGAGGTCATTGGCAAACTTCAATTCGAAACCAAATCTGCGGTCATAACGAAGCTGTACGAGAGCTATTGCAACTTGGGACCTCTAACGGATGATCAAGATGGAAGAAGAGTATTTCAGGAGTTACATTTTCGCTCAGTGTCTTACAACGTTGTCCACTCTCTGCGGAAACCTACAGAGGACGAGAGTCAAGAGTTCAGAACGACGATTGTCAAAGGTAATTTTGCGCAGGACGAAGAGGAGCAAGAAATTATCCAGATGCATTTGGATCTTTCAGTCGCTAATGCGTTTTATGATTCGCTATTGTTAGACGTGGAGAACGCGACGTGCAACGGGAAAGAATTCTCAGCGGAAACCCGCAGCGCGTTCCTAACTGCGATCAATCCCGTGTACAAACTTCGGATTCTGGAAGCGCTGCTTGGTGTTGATGCATGGTACTTCAAGGTTGATGAGCTTCGCTTCCCGGGTTAGCTGGGCCGAGTCAATCAGAATACGCAATTTCTAGGCTCATTTCGACACTGTCGTTTGAGTTATTCCGCACAATAACAAGGTACGTATCGGAATCCGGCGCAGTGAAGAAAGCGTGCAACTGGTCCCTGTCCAAGTATTCCTTGTAGAGCGTGTCGACCTCTCCTTTTTCATCCCATTGCTTATGGTCACCTTCATCCATTATCAATACGTCGAGTGACTGATCAGCTCTTAGATCAATATTTATTTTCTCGCCGCCTTCTAGTTCGCACGGAAATGTCATATGCGTATCAGCCTCTAAAGTTTCCTCCTCTTCGTACAGATTATTTGAAGTTGTATTGATGCTACTTGGAACATCTACTCCAAGATCTTCGGCCCGGCGCGTCAGTGCAGTCAAGAGTCGCTCGTAGCCACTAGCGTTCTCTAAGTTGACCCAATGCCAACTATTCAATCTATCAGGCACATCGCACTCTTCTAATTTGACCGGAATAATGTAGATCGCGCCTTCGGGTTGTTTATCGGCTACGTCTAGCGCGATCTTAATTTCTTTCTGTACGTATCCGGTTTTGCCAACAGAATGGTTAGACAGACAGGCCAGGACGACATCGCTGTCACGGACGGCCCGTGAAATCTCATGCTCCCAGTCTTGCCCAGGCAATATGTTTTCTTCATCTAGCCAAGGATCAAATCCATCGGTCTGCAGTCTTTCATAAAGCTCACGCACTGATGGTTTATCGTTGGATGCATGGCAAAGAAAAATGCTCAATGACATAGCGCTTCACCTTTTCTCTTTCGGAGTAGAGCTATTAAACCCCAGGATATTTGATCTTGTCACAGTGCTCGACGTCTCATTAATCATTCCTCCTGCTTGCCTTCGCCTCCAAATGTTCTGCCTGAGTTCTGTCGCCGCTAATCCTCTCCTCTCTCTTTCATGCTTCGTCGCTTCGCTCGCCGCATGTCGTGCAATGTCAACGCCTCCTCCGCGAATATTTGGACGAGCCCATCGAATCACCTTAAGCATACTGTGCTATGGGCGGTCATCATAGTTCAATAGAACCTCGGCCCCATGCATCTCATGCCATCAATTCGAGCCGAGACTTTCGCGAATCAGTTCCCTTCTGCGCTTCATCGTGAAGAACTCTAAGTGCGCAATCTTCTGCCAGTTTCCTTCAGGATACGGATCGGTACTAAGCTCCCAGCTATTTTTGGTGTCTCAACTAAGTCTCAACTGAGGGTAAAAGGTGCAGAAGGTTTGAACGGTGTAAAACGGAGGGAGGGCGAAAAGGCCAGCAAAAATCAAAAAACCGCGTATGTACGCGGTATCCTGATCGATGGTTTGGTGCCGAAGGGGGGACTCGAACCCCCACGAGTTGCCTCACACGGCCCTCAACCGTGCGCGTCTGCCAGTTCCGCCACTTCGGCCTGAGTTGTCAACTAATAATTGTAACGCAAACCGTTAGCTTGTGATCCATTCCTCCGGTCTTTGCCGTAAGTGGGACAGGCTATCATTCCTGTCACTTCTACCTAATTCACAAAACGGACAGACAAGAATGGCTCTCCTACTTCGGCGAACTTGACGGCGACGGAACTTGCGACGCTGCAGGTGAAGCCGCTGGAGCTGTCGAAGCAGCGGGTGATGGCTGCTGTGCCGGTACGGGTGTAGGCTCAGGTTCGCTCGACTGCAACACGGAGCGAGTGCCCGTGATGCCCGGCAGAGACAGCGTTAGAGCTATCAGCATGAAGGCCGCGGCTGCGCCAATGGTAACCTTCGACAAAATACTCGCCGTACCGCGTGGGCCAAATGCCGTGCTCGAAACGCTGCTGGAGAAAAGATCTCCTGCACCCGACTTGCCAGGCTGAAGCAAAATGACTACAACCAGCACGACGCAAGCCAGTATGAACAACGTGTATAAGAAATAACTTAGCAATTCAACTCCTAGGTAAATGGTGAATAGTAAATGGTAAATGGTAAATGGTAATGGTGAAACTTACTGACGCGTCTCTAGTAGCTCAGAACTGGCTACGACTATTAGAGGTAGCTTCTATTTACTATTCACCATTTACTATTTACTCGTCCTTTTACTATTTACCGTCTTTGTAATTAACAATCCTGGCAAAACTTTCCGCCTGGAGACTTGCGCCTCCCACTAATGCACCGTCAATGTCGCTTTTCGACATCAGGCCAGCAATGTTGTCCGGCTTGACCGAGCCACCGTAAAGAATTCGCAGGCTACTAGCTGCCTGATCTGAGTGCCTATCCGCGAAAACGCGCCGGATAAACGCGTGCATTTCCTGCGCTTGCTCCGGCGACGCTGTACGTCCTGTACCAATGGCCCAAACAGGTTCGTAGGCAACGATGATACGGTCGAGGTCTGAAGCTGTCAACCCGGCGAGTCCGCCGCTAAGCTGGCCGCTGACAACGCGTTCGGCAGTTCCCTGCTCCCTTTGCAACAGGCTCTCCCCGACACACAGAATGACATTAAGATCACCGGCAAGGCCGGCATGGCACTTCTTGTTGACCATTGCATCGGTCTCGAAGTAATGCTGTCGACGTTCCGAATGGCCGACGATTACATACGTCGCTCCAACGTCGCGCAGCATCTGTGCCAGCACTTCTCCCGTGTGCGCGCCTTCCTCTACCTCGGTCGAACAATTCTGACCAGCCACACTGATGTTCGAACCTTCCAACCGGTCCGCCACGATCTTCAAGGCCGTAAAAACAGGAGCGACGACCACGTCGCAATGATTAGCGTTGGCCACCAGCGGCTTCAAGGCGAGCACGGTGTCAACCGCTTCGCCGAGCGTCTTGTACATCTTCCAGTTTCCGGCAATTACAGGTTTTCTCATGATCTGCTGGTAGTTCAGAGTACAACCTTCAGGATGCGCTGACGCGCAAGAAGCAAGCTGAAGCTTGTACTCTAAACTGCTCGACTTTCCTCTTTCTTGTCAGTCAGCGCTGAAACCCCTGGCAATTCCTTCCCGGCGAGAAACTCCAGGGTCGCGCCGCCTCCGGTTGAAATATGAGAGATGCGATCGGCAACTCCGGCCAGTGTTACCGCCGCTACCGAATCACCACCACCCACGATCACAACTGCACCGCGGTCCGCGGCTTCCGCCACAGCCCGGGCAATAGCGATTGTTCCTTCATTAAAGGGCGGTTCTTCAAACACACCCATGGGGCCATTCCAGATGATCGTACGCGCGTCGCTCAAAGCGTTGCTGAAATGCGCCGCCGTTTCAACTCCAATGTCCATACCCGCATGGCCGGCATTCGTAAACTCTATCGGAATCGTCTTCGCAATGATCCTGTCGCCTTTGATTGGCTCGTAACTGTCTACCACCTGGTGATCCGTCGGCAGTAATAGTTCGACAGCCGCAGCTTCGGCTCGCTTCTTGATTTCGAGCGCCGTTTGAAGCATGTCATTTTCGACTAACGATTTGCCGACAGTGAAACCTTCGGCCTTGAAGAATGTATACGCCATTGCTCCGCCGATCAGGATCTTATCAACCTTGCGATCGATAAGCGCGTTGATAACCGGAATTTTGTCGGAGACTTTTGCGCCGCCAAGTATCGCCACGAAAGGGTGTTCGGGATTGCTGATAACGCGCCCAAGGTAATCCAGCTCTTTCTGCATCAGTAGGCCGGCCGCGGCCTTATCGACGTATTTGGTTATTCCGACGGTTGATGCGTGGGCACGGTGCGCGGCTCCGAAAGCATCGTTAACGTAGAGCTTGTCGCACAGCTTCGCGAGTTGCTGCGCAAAGTTGTCGTCGTTCTTTTCTTCTTCTTTGTGAAAGCGCAGGTTTTCGAGCAGAAGCACGTCGCCATCCTGCATTACCGCGACTTTGGATTCAGCTTCATTGCCAATACAGTCCGTCGCAAATGTCACCTGTTTCCCAAGGAGACTTGAAAGATGTTCGGCGACAGGACGCAAACTATATTTCTCTACGAACTCGCCTTTCGGCCGTCCCAGGTGGGAAGCGAGAATCACGCGGGCTTTGTGTTCAGTGGCGTATTGAATTGTGGGCAGCGCAGCCCTGATTCGCGTGTCATCTTCAACCTTTTTACCTTGAAGCGGCACGTTAAAATCAACTCGGATGAAGAGTCGCTTACTAGTGAGGTTAAGGTCTTTGATTGATAGTTTCTTCATTACTTTCGCGGACCTGGAAGAAAGGTATAAACGAGTATGCCACTGAAATAACGACAGTCCGCGCCGTCGATCCATGTCGATCCACGAAGACACACGAAAACGCACTAAATTCGCTGGTTCGGGTTCGTGAGATTTCGTGTGACTTAGTGGATCGTACCTCCGTTCTCGTCTTCCACGAACTTCGAAGAAAAAGGAACGGCTGTCTGGTCCTTTTCAACAGCTCTCTAAATTCCTTTTTGAGCAATAAACTTGATGAGATCACGCACGCGGCAGGAGTAACCCCACTCGTTGTCGTACCAGGACAGAATCTTTATCAATCGTCCGTTGATAACCTTCGTATATTCCGCATCGACGATTGAAGAATTCGAATTCCGTCTGAAGTCGGCAGACACCAGCGGCTCTTCCGAGAATGCCAGAATTCCACTCAGCTCTTCATTTGCTGCATCCTTCAGAACGCGGTTCACTTCCTCGGTGCTGGTTTCTTTCTCCACGTCCATCACCACATCAACCAGCGAAACATTCGGTGTAGGTACGCGCACCGAGATGCCGTCAAACTTGCCCTTCAATTCCGGCAGCACTAAGGCAACAGCCTTTGCCGCGCCGGTCGAAGTCGGAATCATCGAGAGCGCGGCTGCGCGGGAGCGCCGCAAATCCTTATGCGGTAGATCGAGCAACTGCTGATCGTTTGTGTACGAGTGGATGGTCGTCATCTGTGCCGAGCGAATTCCAAACTTTTCGTGGATCACTTTGGCGACTGGCGCCAGGCAGTTTGTCGTGCAGGAGGCATTGGAAATCACATGATGCTCCCCCGGACGATAGCTCTCTTCATTCACGCCCAGGACTATGGTGATGTCTTCGTTCTTGGCGGGCGCTGAAATAATCACTTTCTTAACACTGCCTCGGAGATGCTTCCGAGCGTCTTCAGCCTTGGTAAACAATCCGGTTGACTCGATTACAATCTCGGCGCCCACCGACTCCCAGTCGATTGCGGCCGGGTCTCGCTGTGAAAACACTCGAAACTCGTCGTTATCGACTTTGATCCCATTTTCGGTTGACGAGATCTCATGGTCCAGGTTGCCGAGAACCGAGTCATACTTAAGAAGGTGTGCCAGCGTTTTCGTATCAGTGAGATCATTTACGGCGACGAAATCGATATTCGGATCGCCGATCGAAGTCCGATAGATATTGCGTCCGATCCGACCAAAGCCGTTGATGCCAACCTTTACCGCCATTTGGGAATTATCCTCCTGCAAATTTTTCCAGCACGCCGGTCCGGGCCCTGAAGCGGTTCGCAGACAGACCTTGCTCTGCTGCCTTCCGCAAAAAGAGCCTCGAAACTTGCTGGGAGTAAAGAAGGCCAAGGTTATGCGGGGTAGCTTTATGTGTCAAGCCAGGACCTCTTCGTCGATTCGTTGTAACGGAGGCGTCCTCGCCAGTGTCTAACGCCTTAGACATGCTTGCGGCCCGCCAACGGAACTTTTTGAAACTGCGTTGAAGTTAATAGCGTAGTAAAGACTTGATCGGGCGAGACTTGTTTGCTAACAGTTAGCTGCGTTTTTCAAAAATAATAATGATAACTGAAGGAGCTTTTGGTGTGATGTTGATTCCTCAGCCTCGTGCGCTGTTTAAGATACTTTTTTTGTCTGCCTTTCTTTTTGCCGGCAGCCATACTGCTTTTGCTCAAAGGCCGGCAGCGACCCCGACGCCTAATCCGGCCGTGCGAGACGCCACCCGGCCTCCCGGACAAGAGAGGCAGAACCCGACTGCGCCGCCTGGAACACAACCACAGGCACCTCAGGCTCCGCCGGGAGTTCAGCAACCGCCACCACAGGCACCTCCGGGAGCTCCGGATGTGGTGCCCCAAACCGTAACGCCTGCGCAGAACCCGCAGAACCCAGACGCGCTGCCGGTTCAGGAACCACGCGACCCGGTTTTCCCAAATGCGGAACAGAAGCCCCTTCCGCCGATGCCAAACCTGACCAGGCTGGGTGTGACGAGCGACAACGTGTTGACTCTCTCGCTAAACGATGCGGTCAAGCGCGCACTCGAGAATAACAATGACATCGAGATTGCCCGCGACGATGTGCGGTTTGCTGAAACCCAACTGCGTTCGTTGGAGGGAATCTATGATCCCCTCTTGAGCATTACGCCGCAGATCGACAAGCGTGACTCGCCCCAAACGAGCCGGTTTTCCGGTTCAACGGCCGCTGGAACGACTTCGACTACAACCTACTCGATGAGTCCGGCAATATCTAAATTCTTTTCTACCGGTGGCGGTAGTTATGAGCTGAGCTTTATCAACACCAAACAGAAAACCAATTCAACGGCCAGCATTTTCAATCCCGTCTACTCGGGAAACCTTGGGCTCACTTTTACTCAACCACTTTGGCGGAATCGTTCGATCGACAATAACCGCAGGCAGATTCGAATTCAGAAGAAACGATTGGAACAATCAGACGCCGACTTTCGGTTGCGCACCATCGAGGTGATCTCTCGCGTCCAGCAGGCTTACTGGGAGTTGGTATTTGCGCTTCGCGACCAGCAAAACCAACTAGCGAATCTGAATCTTTCGCGTGAGAACCTGCGCCGCGTCGAAGCCCAGATTTCAGTAGGGACCCAGGCACCGCTCGCCCGGGCAGAAGTGCAGACGGAGTTAGCGAACCGTGAATCGTCTCTGCTGGTGGCCGTACAGAACGTCTCAATAGCAGAAAATAATCTAAAGCAATTGATCGCGAAAGATGCAATGGCGCCGGAGTGGACAGCGCAGATTACGCCGACTGATACACCTAAATTCGATGCAACGCCCGTGAATCTTAACGACGCATTGAAAGAGGCACGCGAGAACCGGCCCGAGCTGCGCCGGCTTCGATTGCAAAATGACATCAACAAGATCGATATTCAGTATTTCAAGAATCAGACGCGCCCGCAGGTTGATATTCAGTCGACATTCGCAACCACAGGGTTGGCCGGAACACCTTTATCGCGCATTGATCCTGACACCGGCACGCCCATTCTGCCGCCTGATAATTTGATTGGCGGCAACAGCCGAATGCTCGGCAATCTTTTTGGTTTCAAAACTCGAAATGTAGTCGTCGGGGTCGCGATATCGCTTCCTTTGCATAATCGCACCGCCAAAGCCAACCTGGCGGGCGCGCAGATTCAAAAGGACCAACTCGAAGCGTCGGTGCGTTCGCAGGATCAAGTTATCGAGGTTGATGTCCGCAACGCGGCGCAGGCTGTGGAAACTTCTCGACGCCGTGTGTTAGCAGCGCGCGAGGCGCGGGCAAATGCGGAAATGCAACTCGAAGGTGAACAAAGGCTCTATCAAGTCGGCCGTTCGACTACTTTCCTGCTTTTCCAACGTGAAAACGCCCTCACGAATGCGCGCAACGCCGAGCTGCGAGCTGAGACTGATTACAACAAGGCGCTGGCCGATCTTCAACGTGCGACCTCCACGACTTTGCGAGCCAATAACATCGTCGTGGACATGCCCACCCTGTAGAGTTGGCTTGTTTTAGTTTGTGATCCAGGATTTGCGATTGCTGAGGGAAGCCTTGGCAATCGCATTTTTTCCGGAGAGACTCTCAGTCGTCAGCGTCGCAAGTCGAATGAAATAATATACAATGCCTTCCGATGCATTTTTCCCTCTTAGCCGTCCTGCTTGATTTGAACCTGGTTTCGCCTCCATTAATTTACATCCTCGCCGGCGTCTCAGGCGCAATTATCGGTAGTTTTCTAAACGTGGTTATTCATCGGCTGCCGCGTGAGGAGTCGGTGGTCCTTCCCAGTTCTCGCTGTCCCTCTTGCGGAGCGGCCATTGCTTTCTACGATAATGTTCCAGTGTTGAGTTATATCCTGATCGGCGGTCGTTGCAGATCATGCAAGACGCACATTTCAGCTCGCTACCCTGCGGTTGAGGCGATGACTGCTCTTCTGTTCGTCCTGGTAGCATGGCACGATGGTCTGACGTTCGCTCTGCCCTTTGATCTGGTGTTTGTTGCCGCTATCACGTCCCTGGTCTTTATCGATGCGGAGCACATGATTCTACCGAATGCGATTACCTATCCGGGAATCGTGTTTGCTCTGGTAGCCCGCGTCGCAATTCCATACCTGCTTGGCCAGCCCCACTTCGACGATCTGGAAATGCTTTTGAATGGACCGCTCGAAGGGATGCCGCTCTGGGCGGCTTCGCTGATTGGGGCCTTCTTAGGTGCTTTGATAGGAGGCGGCTCGTTGTGGTTGATGGGCTGGACCTGGGAAAAACTACGGGGCATCGAAGCAATGGGACTTGGCGACGTAAAGATGATGTTTATGGTGGGCGCCTATTTGGGTTGGCGGTTAACGATATTAAACATTTTTCTTGGTGTCTTGTCCGGCTCTGTAATCGGCATGGTATTAATGATGCGGCAGGGGAGACGAAATATGCAGATGCTCCTTCCCTTCGGCGTCTTTCTCGGAATTGGCGCCATCGCTTGCCTGCTGATTGGCTCAAAGATCGTCGAATGGTACGCAGGACAATTCAGGTGATTGCCAATTGCCGATTGCCGATTTGACAAGCCCTTTAAATCGGCTCTGATTCCTTTCATGTTTAGAACGAATCAATTTACAGTTAACCTCCAATTGGCAATCGGCAATTGGCAATTGGCAATGCCTTGATGCGCGGAAACCGCTACCAATTCGGACTAACATTGCTGACTGGATTTTTCCTATTAGCAACTTTCCTGGCCGTCCTGCTTTACACTCTCACTCCCACGACGCCAGCCACTCGCGGTCCACTTCTTCTCACAGCCTTCATCGCCATTCTTCTCGGCAGTCTCGTTTGCATTCTCTTTTTCCTACGTTGGATGTTACGTCCCTATCGACAACTGCTGGGGGAGGCTGAGAAAGCTTCAGTGGAATCGAAATCTCACAAGTCGAAAGACGAAGCTGAGTTTGTTTTGGAAACGTTTCAATCAGTCGTCGGCCAACTACAGGAGCAACGAAAAGAACTGGAGCAATTGAGCACGCAGGCGAGCAGGCGGGCTGATTCCGCCGAAAGATTCAGCGAACGAATCGTCGCGAGTGTGCCTTCCGGCCTCATAGCATTCGACGGGAGTGGGCGCTCGATGGTCATTAACGGACCGGGTCGTGCTCTGCTTGAGGACGAGAACGCCGACCTGGGCCAGCCCGTCTCTGCACTCCTTAAGAACATCCCGCAGCTTGTTGAAATGGTTGAACAGTGTCTCCGGAGCGGAAGACTCTACCGTCGCGAAGAAATTGAAACACTCACCGCGGAAAAGTTGCCGCGGAGAATCGGGGCCACTGTGGCGCCGATCGATCTCGCGCCCGGCGATGGTGAACGGGGTGCGCTCTGCCTGTTGACCGATATCACCGAAGTAACACAGTTGCGCGAACAGGTGGCACTAAAGAAGAACCTGGAAAGCCTCGGCGAAATGACGGCCGGTTTGGCTCACGAATTCAAAAACGCGATAGCCACGCTTCATGGGTATGCGCAGCTTCTGCAAAGTTCGGAGTTGGACGCACAAGCAAGTGGTGCGGCAGCGTCGCTGCTGAATGAAGTGCGCAACCTTTCCGACATGGTTACATCATTTCTAAACTTCGCCCGCCCGCAACCGTTGCAACTGGATGAAGTGTCTGTTTCGGCGCTCATCAACGACTGCGCAGACGAACTGCGACCACTCTTCGCAGAGCGTCAGGTCCAAATGATGCTTATGGGGATGGCTGAGGGGTCGTCCAGTACGGCTAACTTCGAGGCAGCAAGTCGAAATCATGACTCGTTAGTTCTGCGCGCGGATGAACGGATGCTGCGCCAGGCCCTGTTGAATGTTATGCGCAACGCCGCCGAGGCGATTCCCAGGGACAAAAGCGAACGATGCGTTGAAGTGGTTGTTGCGTGCGAGCCTGATCAGAGTGGCAGAGATTGGGCGGTAATTGAGATCAAAGATACCGGAGAAGGGATTCCAACCGCGGATCTTCATCGCATCTTCATTCCCTTCTTCACCACAAAGGCGACGGGCCATGGAGTGGGTCTCGCCCTCGCGCATCGCGTCATCACTCAGCATGGCGGCTCGCTGAGAGCGGCAAACTCGAGACGCGGAGGCGCAGTATTTACAATACGGTTACCGGCGTCCTAGAGATTGAACTGCCAGGATTCGCTACCTCGTGAGGCGCGCGGCAGAGGTTGAGTAATTAGGAAGATAAGAAAGGCCGGTGGAAGTGCACTTGACACTCCACACCGGCCCTTATTACCTCAACAGAAGTAACGTCCTGATCTCTTAAAGAACGGTATTAGTCCTCCGCAGCCTCTTTCGCTCTTTTTCTTCGCTTTCGCAGCTTGGCGGCAATTCCGGTCAATCCCGATCCGAGGAGCAACAAAGTTGCCGGTTCCGGAATGGGCTGTTGTTGCCCGGTTGTTCCCGCCGTCAAAATAGCGTTTTGGCCTGTTTCCACAAACAAGTCGGCTACTGCCAGCGAGAATGAACCGGTGTTGGTGCCATCGTTAAACGTGAAAACCACGGGCGTGTTATCGAAATTGATATTGACTCCGCCATTGTTTGCGGTTGGCGCGACACTACCAGAAATGGTTGCCGTGTAGGTTGTGCCTTGTCCACCATTGATCCCAGTCGGGGCGGTGAACGTTACGTTCAGAGTGAAGGTCCCCGCTACCAAAGTCCCTGGGGCCGTACTCAGGGAAAATGTTCCCAGGTGATTAGCGCCGCTCAAGGCGCCTATGCCCAGGAAAGTGGTGTTGATAAACGAGGTGTTGCCGGCGAAACCCAATTGCGATACTGAGGAAGCGCCCGTTGTAAAACCGGATATCGTAACCTCGTCAGCCCGTGCTTCACCGTGCCCGAGTACCAGGACACCCACTAAGGCAATGGCGATTCCGAAAGACTTCAGCAATGTTGTTGTGTGAGATTTCATGATTCTCCCTCTTAAGCCTGAAAATAGACGGACCAATGAAGGCTTGATCAGGAGCGGGGCAAGTGCTAACGCTGAACAACCTTACCGAATAGGACGTGTAGCGATAGGAAACTGGCAATCTAAATGACATTCCAGAAAATTCTCCAGGCATCGGGAGAAGCGCCGAACTCTGCCTTGCGGGCTGCCAAGAGCTTCATATACGCTGGCGGGCAATTCATGAACACTATCAGCCGCGCGCGGTTCCGTTGAGGTCCCAATCGGATGTTTTTGCAACTTTTTGTGGAAGTGAGCAAGGAGATTGTGTTGCTTCCAGATTCTGGTTGATGTCTTATTAGAAGTGGAAATGAGTGAAACCAGTACGGCGGCATTCCTGGAGCTAGTCTCCGGACGGTCCGGCCACTTTCGCCTCGAGTCAGGGCACCATAGCGCACTCTGGCTGGACCTCGATCCTCTGTTTGCAGTCCCGCAGCGGATCAGTCCATTCGTTACTGATCTCACTGCCTCCCTTCGCCCTTACAACGTGGCCGCAGTGTGCGGTCCACTCCTCGGCGGCGCATTCCTCGCGCAGATGATCGCGCACGCGCTGAGAGTGGGTTTTCTTTCACCGAGCGCGTGATGCCGTCATCCGACGGCGCCATGTACCCGGCAAGCTACCGTTTGCCGCTGGCTTTCGCCGGTCGACTCCGCGGAAAACGAGTTGCCATGATCGACGATGTGATGAGCGCCGGGTCAGCGCTTCGGGGTACCTACATTGCACTCCAGTCCCATGACGCCGTGCCAGTTGTTGCCGGGGCACTCCTCGTTCTTGGATCGACAGGAGCCGACTTCTTCGCTGTGCGGGATGTACCCGTCGTGGCCGCCGCTCGAGACGAATATCATTTGTGGCTGCCCTCTGAGTGTCCACTTTGCGCAGCCGGCCTTCCGCTGGAGGATGTAACCGCGCCCGACAATTGACACGCGCGTGGGGCTAACGGTAATAGCTTTTAGACGCCGCCTTTCTTTTTGTTGTGGGCATGAGGATCGGGTACGGTGTTTTCGACGTCACTGAGTTATCGGGATATAGCCAACCTATGAAAGCCCGAAACGCGATTAGAAAGGAGCAAGTGTGAAGGCGAGATCTCGCGCTGGAACTACTGTCGCTGTGAGCATTTGCCTATTCATTGGCCTAAGCGCCTTCGCATATGCGCAAAGGCAATCAGGCGTTTCAAGCAAAGTGAGGAGACGAAAAGGATGACTCGCGCAAGTGGAGATTTTGAAGTCAAGATGACCCCGCAACCCGCGGACGACAGATCGGGCGGAGGGGCCCTGGGCAGATACTCACTTGACAAGAAGTTTTACGGCGATCTCGAAGGAACCAGCAAAGGCGATATGCTCGCGGTGGGGACTGCCGTGGAAGGCTCGGCCGGTTACGTTGCGATGGAGCACGTCACGGGAACGCTCAATGGCCGCAGCGGCACTTTCGCGCTTCAGCATTCCGGCACCATGACTCGCGGTACACCGCAGCTCTCCGTTACTGTGGTGCCGGATTCCGGCACAGGTCAACTCAAGGGGCTTGCGGGCAAGATGACGATTAAGATTGACGGCGACAAACATTCGTACGACTTCGAGTACACGCTGGCCGAAGATCATTGAACTTAGCGCGGCATATGACGGCCGGCTAGAGCCACCAATACCATAGAACTTTAGCGGAAACGTTAATGTGACTAGGAACAACCAATGCGGTTGAATGCCTCGAAGATATATGATAATCCAGTATTAGCCCCCGAATTTGAAATCGATTACCAAGGAAGGAAGCCTCGATGATGATCAAACCATCAATAGTTCGCTCTGTAATGCCATTATTCATTTTAGTGTTCGCAGTCCTGGTTGCAGCGTGTGGTTCGGGCTCGCCAAGCGGGCAGACCACTAATGCTTCACCCAGTTCTGCACCTACACAGTCTGGTAACAATCCTGCCAAAGCGAAACTAAATCTGGATACTGCTTCAGAGGCCGATTTCCTTACTATCCCCGGGATGACCAATCGGATGGTCCACGAGTTCATGGAATATCGCCCATATAAAAGTATTCAAGAATTTCGCAAGGAGATGAGCAAATACGTGAGCCCCGCGGTGATTGCCGACTATGAAAAATATGTCTACGTGCCAATATCGCAAAATGGCGCAGATGCAGCAACGCTCCAACAAATTCCCGGCCTTGATGCAGCCGAAGCTGAAGCGCTAATGGCTGGCCGCCCATATGCCTCGCCTGAAGCTTTTGAAGCCAAACTTTCGGAGAAGTTAACGGCAGCCGAATTGGTGGTAGCTAAGACATATATAAGATGACGAGTCCCGCTGACACTCTCGCGCGTCTCCGGCGATTTCTTCTGGTCTTATCCATCGTGCTGTTTGGCGGAACGGTGGTTGAGTTGTTACTGGTCAATCATTGGGAAGACGCCGTGCAGTTAATTCCCTTCTTTTTGTGCGCTCTGGGTTCAGGTGCGGCGTTGCTCGTACTGTTTCGCCCGGGACGCGCGACGGTGTTGGGCTTGCGGGTGTGCCTGGGACTGGTCGTCTGCGGGAGTTTCTTTGGCATCTATGAGCACTTTGCAAACAACCTCGCATTCCAGCGGGAGATCCAACCCGGCGTTTCGTTAACCGATGCGTTAGTGAGCGCAGTTGCGGGCGCGAATCCGCTGCTTGCGCCCGGCACTCTTGCAGTGGCTGCTGTGCTTGCTCTCGCCGCAACTTATTATCATCCGGCGCTGGAGAACTTGTCAGAACCACCTGCGTTAGCGGGTGGGTGAAATAGCTAATGATCATCGATCAGTAACCGGAGGCCGGTGGTCGCCGATGAAACGCGGCATCATATGATTTCTTTAGGAGTAAACATGAAACTTTCGAAACTCTCGATACTGGTCCTCATACTTCTCGTCCCTCAGTTGAGCATGGCACAGACACCTCGCTCCGCGCAGCGAGCCTGGAAGCCGTTCTTCGCAGCCTTCAAGGCAGCCGTGAACAAACGCGATCGAGACGCACTCTCAAAGATGATGACTCGTGAGTTCTATTACCTAAGCAGTGGAGGTGATGAGAACGATAACAACGACACGCGCGACGAAGCTTTTGAGTACTGGGACAATTCAGGAGTCGGCGCGTGGGAGGCCTTAGACAAAGTTCTGGCTCAAGGAACAGTCGCGAATACTAATATGCGTGAATTCGGCTCCCGGGCCCCGAGCCGGATTGCTCCACCTATCGCCAACAATCGTCGGGCGATCAAGGCTCGCAGTTTCAAGTGGTACGTGGTGTTTGAGTTTAGGAACGGCCGCTGGTACTGCACCGGCTTCACCGAATGTTGTGACTAGAAAACAGGCCTGCTGAAACAAGGGCTGACTCCTTCTCAGGAAGAAATAGACCATCCACGAACGCACACGAAACCACACGAACCAAGGGCCAGCCTTTCGTGCCGCTTCGTGTTATTTCGTGGTTTCGTGTGCGTTCGTGGATCGTCCCATTCTCGCTGGGAATAGGCTACGCTCTCTAATTAGCCTGTCAGGTTAAGCC
>JBPCKD010000143.1:0-9088 GCA_051004635.1 Pyrinomonadaceae bacterium | reverse complement strand
GGCAACTCCTTGGAGTGCGGTAACCTGTTACCGCTTTGGTCTTCGGCGACCTGTCGCTGTTGTCCCATGGTCACACGGCCCGTGCGTTTCTACGAACTTCGTATTCCACACGACGGCTGCGACAGGTCGCAGACGGCCAAAGCGCTGACAGGTCAGCGCACTCCAAACAAGACAAAGCGCTGACAGGTCAGCGCACTCCAAACAAGCCAAAGCGCTGACAGGTCAGCGCACTCCAAAAATGCATCCAAAGACGCACTCCAAAAATGAGATGAAAGTGTTCTTGCAAGTAGCCAACTCATGCTGTTCTCTGAGGCCCCTTGACGCGATGGGCTCCTTGGGGGTGATATCGATCCCACTTCAAAAGGAGGTCCCATGCCCCCGATCAAAGATTGGCCCCACGCACCGATTCATCGCATCAGTTCCGACGGCATTTACATGGTAACCGGGGCTACCTTGCACAAAGAATACCTCTTCACAACTGCTGAGAAGTTGGACATGCTTGAGCGCGAACTCCTTACTCTTGCGAAGCAACACAAATGGCAACTTGAGGCGTGGGCCGTTTTCGTCAACCACTATCATATTGTCGCGAGGGGTGATGACAAGGCGACACCGTTAGAAAAGTTTCTTAAACATCTACATTCGAATACTGCTCGTCAGCTGAATCAGCTTGACGACTCTGCAGGACGCAAGGTTTGGCACAACTTCTGGGAAACTAAATTGACATATCAGCGTTCGTATCTGGCTCGCCTTAATTACGTTCATCAAAACGCCGTGAAGCATGGTCTTGTCAGGGTTGCAAATCAGTATCCCTGGTGTTCGGCTGCCTGGTTTGAGCGCACAGCGGCGCCAGCAGCGGTCAAGACTATTTATGGATTCAAGATCGATAAGCTGAATATTGATGACGACTACTAATTTGAAGTGCCTCTAGTTTGGAGTCTTCACTTTGGAGTGCGGTAACCTGTTACCGCTTTGGTCTTCGGCGACCTGTCGCCGCCGTCCTCGGTACGCTGCGCTGGCCGTTTGTACAGGCTTGGTAATCTCACCGACGGCTGCGACAGGTCGCAGACGACCAAAGCGCTGACAGGTCAGCGCACTCCAAAGAGCTCGGGAGTCACGCGTCTTCCGGGATCGCTTCGGCGTCAATCGTTAGCTCCAAAGTATTGCCGACGACGATGCCGCCTTTGTCCATGGTGTCGTTCCGACTGACGCCAAAGTCTTGCCGGTTGATCGTGGTGGTCGCGAAGAAGCCGGCGCGAGTCTTTGGTCCCTTGTTGACGCCGTCTTCCCACCATGGTGTCTGCCACTGACCGAGGTAGCGAACGTCGAGGACTGCCGTTCCACATCGAGGAAGTCGGCGCTGCGCAGGTGTTCGTCACGCGCCGGTTCTCCGGTCCAGATCTTTCGCGCGTCGATCGTGACCTCGGTGGAAGATTTCGTAGGGTCTTCAGGATCAAACACGAGTGAGCCGTGTACATCCTTAAAGTGTCCACGAACGTTTGTGACCATCATATGCCGGGCGGTAAAACCGGCAGCGGTATGTCCAGGTTCGAAGTCCATTTAGCCATAGTGGGTAAATGGTGAATGGTAAATGGTAAAGGAGCGCGGTATTTAGCCTGGAGTGCTAGTCAGATAGTAGTCGGTGGCCGGAGCCTGCCGCAGACAACCGGAAAGGAGTGCCCACACGGTCCCGCACTCTGGAGGAGTGCCACCGGATTTTTCTGACACCCGTTCCGGGTGTGGAATTATTTCGATTGCTGTCCGGTGGTCTGCGCTGGAGCTCCGACCACCGGCTACTTACTGACAGCCTTTCAGGCTGGGAGCTTCCCGGGCGCAGAACACGATCCACTAAACCACACGAAAAATCACGAAACGTAAACAGGCCACTACTGCAAAAAGTCCCTGATCCTGACGAGCGCAAAAAGCGTATGTGTTAGCAGAGACATTTGAGAGGAGACTTATGGCCGAGAAATCGCGGGTTCCCTGGCTCTCAATCGTTCTGACCGGCCTGTTGGCTTTTGTGTTCAGCATTGCAGTCACTGCGGCTATCGTGGCTGGTTACGCCTTCGCCCTGGGCATGCAGGCCCGGGACGCTCCTGATCCAATCAAGATCGCGGCGTTCGCTGGTCGCGTGATTCCGATCCTGGGCCCCTTACTGCTTTCGTTGCTAGTACTCTTTGCGGCTCGGAGAGTTGTGCGCCGGGCGAAATCTCCTCAGCTTTGGCATGGCGTCCTGGTGGGAGTTATGGCAGCTCTGCCTACATTGATGTTTATACGCAGTCCTGGATTGGCTGACGTGGTTGGTCTGCTGCTGCCACTGCCCAGTGGTTTGCTCGGTGCTTTCTGGGCGATGACCCGCTGGGGCCGCATCGAAGTGACTTGACCCGGACACGCTTTAAGCTTCCCAGCCTGTGGAGCAGGCTTTATGCTGGCGGCCGCTCCGCAGGCTGGGTTGGATTTCGTCGCCGCTCAGGCTTCTCCCGTTCTTGATTAGTTGCTGTGCCTGATCGTAATAGCGAGTTTCGCCTTTCGCGAATTCCGTGGTGAGACGGCGATAAAGTTCGAGTGCCTTGATGTAGTCGGCCTCTTGTTGCCACTGTCCATTGCCCAACTGGACAATCCCACCGTTGTTGTTCATCCATTCGGCGTCATGAAACAACGCATCATCGTACCAATCAGTTTGCTTGCCGGGCTTCAGCGCCGCTTCAAACTCCTCGGGCACGCGTTGCCGCGTTTCCCAATCGCCGCCGGTGGAGCGCACGGTCATGGCGATCAGAAAATGCAAGTGGGCCCGGTCGTTGTCGCTGGTGCTGATCTTCAGCGCGTTTTCCAGGACGTCGAGAGGTATGTGGTTGCCATAGTAGGTGTAGTGATAGTACTCGTTTGGGCGAGGCGGCTCGGCAGCTTTGAACACAATCTTGAGATAGCGTTCGCGCGCGGGCTCAATCTCACGCTGGCCCGCCCACCAGTCAAGCGCTTGTTGGTAATGAGGCCATGCCGCACCCCAGTTCATCGGATTCCGCCGCGTCCAGAAAAGATCAGCGAGCGATTCATGGGCTCCGGCCCAAACGAGGTCGCGTTCGTCGTCTTTGTTAAAGGCGCGGATTAGTTCCTCGAGTTGCTTCTGCGCCTGATCAAAACTGGTTGTATCCGCTGTTTCCGTGGCCGCCTGGGCCCGCCATGATGTATCGGCGAGTCGGAACTCGACCCAGCGCGCTTCCGCCGCCGAGAGGCTGGTTCGGTCAACTTTGCTGTAGACCTCATTGGCTCGCGCGTATGAGCTGGCGGCGTAAAACTGTTCCGCGTCGGCTTTGAGTCTCGAGTAATCAGGTTGCTGAGCAGCGGCAGGCAGGAGGTAAAGAAATCCGAATAGCGCGATGGATATGATTGTTTTCATGTTTGGGTATCGCCGGGTGTTGCCGGTTGAATCAGATGATTTCAAAGTTGGGCAGCTCGTAAGAACTAACAATCACGAGGGGGAGTTGCCCTTGTTCCGCTAATTGAACGAGAGAATCCAAGGGACTTGCGTCGAGGACCAGACAAACCGCGGCTTCAGCTGATTAAGCCAGCATCCGGGTTGAGCTAATGCAGGCCTGAGCGCAGCGATCTCATTAGCACCGCCGCTTCAGCGCTTGTGTGAAAACTCAGCCTTTTAGGAATCGCAGAATGGGAATCGCTGAGTTCTTTTTCCCAAAAATGTAGCCTCTACTTTGCTACCTCGGATAGAATCCCCGGCGAATTTCGGGATGCGAATTTCAGATTGCGGATTTTAGAACCTGTTTCCTATGGACTCCCCTCTTTCATCCGAAACAAACTTCAAGCAAAGGGCCACAGCTGCCTTCCTGTTATTGCTCATCTTATTAGTCAACGCCAACCTGCCGACGCAGAGTGCACCTGGCGACAAACGGAACGAGCAAGCGATGGCCTCAAACGAACAGGCTTACCTTCGAATCAATCAGCTTGGCTTTGCGCCGCGAGACGTGAAAACCGCAGTCGCTCTTTCACGTGCGCCTTTGCCTGAGGCGTTCCGGGTGATGAACGCAGCGACGAATGAGGTGGTATTCGCAGGCCAAACCGTTTCCATTCCCGGCGGGTGGGGCCAGTTTGATCATCATGCGGAACTGAACTTTAGCGCGCTGCAGAAAGAGGGCACTTACTCAATTCAATTGGGGGCCAGCCGCACTCAATTCAAGATTAGCTCACAGTTGTACGCCGAGGTGCCTGATCAGCTTCTGGAGTTTATGCGGCAGCAACGCTGTGGCTACAACCCTTTTGTCGATGCGGCGTGTCACACTTTTGATGGCCGCACTGCTTATGGACCACAGCCTGCCGGCACATATCTGAATGCCACCGGCGGCTGGCATGACGCAGGGGATCAGTTGAAGTATTTATTAACAGGCAGTAATGCAACCGCGCAAATGCTGCTTGCCTACCAGCTCGCAAACCGCGACCAGAGCGGAAACCTTTACCGCAAAGAACGCAAAAGACGCGCAAAGGGCCGCAAAGAAGGAAACGGAAACACCCGCGACAAGACAGACCCAAAAATCTTCGCTGATCGTTTCAATGATTTGGGTCAGCCGGGAGGGAACAACATCCCCGACATTCTTGACGAAGCGCGTTGGGGACTCGAGTGGATGTTAAGGCTGCATCCTGCGCCCGAACAGCTCTATCACCAGGTGGCCGATGATCGCGATCACAAAGGCTTTCGACTACCGCAAAAAGAGACGGTTGATTATGGTTGGGGAGCGGGCAGCTACCGCGTTGTCTATTTCGCCGACGGCCGTCCACAGGGTCTCAAGCAGTATCAGAGCGAAAGCAATGGCCTCGCGAATCTCGCCGGCCGCTATGCGGCGGCGATGGCGCTCGGTTATCAGATTTGGAACGACAGGCGACTTTCGAAAAGCAATTCGGACCTTCGCGGCTTTGCGGAAAAATTGTTGCGCGCTGCTGAGGAAGTTTACGCGCTGGGCCAGGCGAAAGAGGGAGTGCAGCAAGGCAACTCTTACGGCGCGCCCTATCGCTACGCCGAAACGACCTGGGCCGACGACATGGAATGGGGCGCGGCGGAGTTGCTGCGCGCGACTGGAAACAAGCGCTATCTTCGCGATGCCAGACGTTATGCCGCGATGGCCGCCGCCGAATCGTGGATGGGCCGGGCCGAGGCCGGTCACTATCAATACTATCCCTTTATGAACCTGGGCCACTTCCGGCTCTACGACCTGGTCGACACACCATTCAAAAAGCGTCTGGCGGGATACTATCGTGAAGGCATCGAGCATTGCTTTCGTGCAGGCGAAAGCAATCCATACAACGCCGGCGTCCCGTTTATTTGGTGCTCAAATAATTTGGTCGTTGCTCTGGCGACCCAGTGCGACGCTTACCAGCGCATGACTGGGGACGCGCGTTACAGCGCGTTTGCGGCTAAGCAGCGCGACTGGCTCCTGGGCCGCAACCCATGGGGCGTATCCATGTTCACGGAGATTCCGCATGAGGGTGTCTACCCAAAAGACGTTCATCTTTTTGGTATTGCGATATTGAAGCGAATGGTGCGGGGTGGTCTGGTTGATGGACCGGTTTATCGAAGAGTTTTCCAAACGCTGAGGGGCGTGACCATTAGGGAGCCGGATCCATTCGCGGCTTTCCAGGACGAGCGAGCCGTCTATCACGACGACATCAGCGATTACTCAACTAACGAGCCGACCATGGATGGCACAGCCTCGGCGATTTTACTGTGGGCCATGCAAGGGCCACAGGTCCAATAAGTCGATTATGTGTCCTAAAGGCCGGTTACCAGTCTTCCTGGGCGATGTATTTGAGGACGCTTTTGATTGAGGCGACGCCGTAGCTCCCGTCGGATTTCACATATGGAATGTGGCGATAGCGGCCAAGTGACATTTTGTTTAGAGCCTCCGCCACTGAGTCGGTCTCACGGAGTACTTCCGGATTGGCGGTCATTAAGTGTTTGACCGCAGCCTCATTTGGAGTGTCCGGAGTACGACCACCCCATGCGGCCTGCCCGCGCGGGGGCCCCGGGTGTTCGATGATTCTTGGCTCGACGAACTGAGGCTTGTCCGGTCGTGTCGTTGCTGCCCCAGCCGGGGAGCCCGGATGGGCTTGACCAGTCATTCGCAGGAGCACATCGTGCTCGGTGAAGATGCCAACCAGCTTTCCACCATCCACAACCAGCGCGCATCCGGAGTTGGAATTCTTCATGAGCCGAGCAACTTCAAGCGCCGGCGTATCAGGGGGGACGCAAATCGTCTCGTCCGTGTCGAGTTCACTTAGATTGTCTTCCATGACGGAACGGGCCAAACCCTCGGCCGAATCGGCGCGCGGCACATCAAGATCGCGAAACGGTGCGAGGCAATTCTCGCAGCGGTCGTTACCGTCGATGTTTTCGTGACCACAGGATGGACAGTTCATAAAAGATTTTGGAGTAAAGGGAAAAGGGGAAGGCGGAGAGGGGGTGTTAGCGTTTCCCCCTTACCCATTTCCCTTTACCCGGTCTTTACTCTACCACCCACGTATCGCCGCTATTGATCAGTTTCTCCAGACTGCCTGGTCCAGACTTGGCGATGGCCGAATCGATTTGGCCGACCAGCAAATCTTCATAAGTCTGTCGCTCGACGGTGCGGAAAATTCCGACGGGTTGCGGAAAATCGGGCTGTTCCATGCGTGCGAGCATGAAAGCTACGGACGGATCTTTCAGGTAAATGTCATGCACCAGCAGATCATTTTCGGTGATGCCGTTTTCCCCGATGGTTACTACCTCAGGATGCGCACCCTTCATGCGAATGCCGCGATTGCGGTCCTTGCCGAAAATCATTGGTTTGCCGTGCTCGAGATACAGCACTCGATCATTTCGCACACTTCTTTCGGCAAATGAATCGAAAGCGTGGTCGTTAAAGATATTGCAGTTTTGATAGACCTCGATAAACGAGATGCCTTTGTGCTTGGCTGCGGCCTGGACCACGCCGCCAAGATGCTTGACGTCGATGTCGATGGAACGGGCGACAAAGGTCGACTCGCTCGCTATCGCCAGCGACAGCGGATTAATCGGGTAGTCGATCGTTCCCATCGGCGCTGACTTCGTTTTCTTGCCAAGCTCCGAAGTCGGACTGTACTGCCCTTTAGTCAAACCATAGATGCGGTTGTTGAAGAGTATGTAATTAAGATCGAGGTTGCGACGAATCGCGTGGATGAAGTGGTTGCCGCCAATTGAAAGCGCGTCGCCATCCCCGGTTATCACCCAGACGCTCAGCTCCGGATTCGCACATTTGATACCGGTGGCAACTGCCGGCGCGCGGCCATGTATCGAGTGGAAGCCATAGGTGTTCATGTAGTAAGGAAAACGCGACGAGCAGCCGATGCCGGAAACGAAAACTACTTTCTCGCGCGGGATGCCGAGTTCCGGCATTACCTTTTGCACGTTGTTGAGAATGGCGTAGTCGCCGCAGCCGGGGCACCAGCGCACTTCCTGATCCGAAACAAAGTCAGCCTTTTTTTGTTGACCCGGCGGCGGCGCGATCTTGCCCGAAACCGCCGAGCCAACCTCGCTGTCGGCTGAGACGGCCCCGGTTATCGCCTGGTTGCCGTTTCCGTTTCCACCTTGACCATTTCCCGTTGTACTCATGAATGCTCCTATAGAAATTATTCCGCGAAAATCTCGGCTATCGCGATCTGAAAACCTGGGACAACATCACCACCGTCAAGCGTGTCCTTCTCGGTGAGCGCCACGATATCGGTGAGCGATCGGTAGACGGTGACAGTGTGTAGTTTTGAACTAACCACCCAAACCAATCGCGAGCCAAATTCCAACCATTCCATTACTTTCTTTTCAACCTCGCGCACAGTATCAGAAGGACTGTTTACTTCCACCGCAAGATCGGGTGCCCCGGGCCAATAGCTCTCAGTCTCGCCCAATAGTTCTAACCTTTCCTTTCTGACGAAAGCGATATCCGCCGCTCGTACGGTGTCGGGATCACTTTTTAGCTTAAAGCCGGTCTCTGCGGCGTAAACTTGACCGAGTTGATGATCTCGTACATGTTTCGCCAGAGGTGCCGTCAGACGTACGGTTATTCTTCCGTGTTTTTGTCCGGCTGGTGACATCTTCTTTAGTTCTCCATTGACGAGTTCATAACGAAACTCGCCTCGAGGTAATGCTAGAAGTTCATCAGCGGTCATGAGTTGTACTTGGGTGCTCATCTCTAAATTCCCTGCACGCGGAGGGTGCCTCGCTTCTCAACTAGTTTTGCTCTTCTCTACGGACTCAAGTAGCTCTAAGAACTTATCCCTTACGTATGGGTTGAGTCGCACAGCGAAATCTTTCTGCAAAGCCCGAATCTTGATTAACTCTTGTACGTCGGCCAAATCCTTAAGCCTATCTGGAGCAGTCATACCCGAGGCCAATTTCAATTCGATTAGCTTCTCAAAGGTCACGATCTGGATCCCATCAATTTCGGTCGAAGCCGTAGATGGTTCAGGAATACTCACAGGCTTCGGCTTTCCATCACCCGGATATTCCCCGCTAGTCATGACGTCGATGCTGACTCCATCTCTTGTCGCCCGCAACCTCTTCTTCGCTCCGGGAAATGATGGGGCATAACCCAATCCAATTAACTCTCGATGAAAGGTTTCTAATCCAGCGGGAGTCAGCACAAGGTCGATATCCTCACTGAAGCGAGCGTAACCGTGGGCCATAAGAGCGACGGCCCCAATCACCATGTAGTCGATTCCGTGTTCCTTCAGGTCGCCGGTGAGCTGGGCCAGCGTCTTGTTGAGGCTGCCTTGTCCCATAAAGTAACGCAACCCTTCCTCATAAAGGTCGATGAAGGATTTTCCTTGATGTAAATCGGTAGTTTCAGTCTCCATAACAGAACCACGTCCCAAAACCCACCCGCTTGTGCGGTCGCTTTTCGCGCTTTGCGCTCCTTGCAGGCAAGACGAGCAACCCATCGGGGGTGCCCCGATGGGGACCCCTCTTGTCTGCGTTCCCAGCAAAAGCATGTGTGGAATTTGTGGAGTAATTGACTGGAGCGACGCTCCGGAAGCCGAGACCCTGGTGCGGGCGATGACGCCAACTATGCGGCAC
>JBPCKD010000142.1:0-17933 GCA_051004635.1 Pyrinomonadaceae bacterium | reverse complement strand
TGTACCTCGGCGCTCATTACTTGAGTGATGTGCTGGGCGCAATTGCTGAAGGATTAGCCTGGCTGTCGCTTTGCTTAACCGCAGTCTACTCTCTCTGGCGGCCACGAAATTCTGCGTAGGGCTAGGACAGCCATTCCCTGTCTTTGTCGCTTTTGAGATAGCGGTGGCCGGTTGCGTAATAGAGACGGGTGGGAATGTCTGTCCTACGAACTGAAAAAAGCGGGCTGAAGAATTGCTCTCCAGCCCGCTGTGGGAAGGTCCCCACGATTCGAACTAAAAGTGTCACGCAGCGCAAACTAAATTACAGGCCGGATCTTAATTCACTGACCGCCGTCTGGGAGCCGGTGTTTATTGTGAGCAAGCGAATTGCCTAAATGCATTTGCAGTGATTCAAATCGTTATGACCACCATTCTCTGTCATTTGATGTGAGCCATGACTCCGATTAAGAAACGCTGCACATCGCTTTATGCATATATCGTTCCAGCAGACTGAGTGCTTCTAACTATCGATGAGTTGGGAGCAATTCCAATTATTTGGGGAACTCTCGGCCAATCAAGTTGCATTCAATGTCCAAAAGTCTATGCGGTAATTCAAAATTTTGGACACAATCGGGTTGGACCTTGAGTGAAAGCCTCATGACCCCAGTACTCGACCGCGAGCGCTCCTTCTCGCGCATTTCAGCCCACTCTTGTCAACACAAGTTGAAGATTGGAAACATTTCCCTCCAAGGTAATTTCCGTCGCTCTCCTGCCTAAGGTGGTGACTGGATTTTGCACAAGGACTTTTAGCTGAACTTTCAAAACGATGCGTTCTAATACGACGGAACGGCCTCAGTCAAACGACATCGAGCAAAACCCTCAGCAAAACTAGCCTTCCTTGGCTGCGTCCCCGATGGTACATGGCTTGCTCCACTGAGTTTCTGAAATATATCTCTTTGGTTAAATAGGCGAAGACAATTAAGCCCTCGGGTCGGTTGCACTGGAGACGGATGCAATGAATATTGGTGACTCTCTCTCGCCGAGTTCGACGGTCGACACACAGATGGCTGAGCCTGTTACTGATCTAATGAGTCCCTATGCCTCAGTGTCAACTGAACGGTCGACTGGGCGAAAAGATTCGGCCGTAAGACAGTACGCCACCAGGACCGCAGCGAACTTGCGTTCCATCGTGGAGCGACAGTTCATGCGGATGAGCGAAGCTCACGATCGTATTCGAACAGAATTGCTGGCGCGACATCCACCTGGGGTGAGGTGAGCTGTTTCAGTAGAGATTGAAATTGTATTCCAACTGCATATAAACGTTCACCGGTTGACCGTCTTTTGTGGCCGGGCGAAATCGGATCAGCCGGGCCGCCGCTATGGCCCTCTCCGTCAAACCAAAGGGCAGCGCATGAATCGCGCGAATGTTTGTCACTTCGCCTGTTCTCGAAAACACCACGCGTAACACGACACTCCCCATAATCTGATTGCGGCGCGCGTCTTCGGTGTATTGGGGTTCAGGTTTCGCAAGCACTCGAGCACGCTCCGTGACCTGCGGCGCGGGATATACACGATCCGGATCTGCTGAATTGTTTCCCGAGCCGCCGCCTATACCTCCGCCACCCGGTCCTTTACGATGGCCGCCGACGTTGCCATCAGTACCCGGTCCGAATCCTGGGCCACTTCCCTCGCCAATCCCCGTGCCTTTCGCAGTCCCCATTCCGCCCCCATCGCCCGGCCCGTTCGAGGGCGTTGACGATTTCGATCCCGGGTCACCGTATTCCTCCATCGGCAGGTTCTTCCACAAGAGAGGATCGATCTCGATTCCCGCAACTGGCAACGTTAGTTTGTGGGCGGGAGGAAGCTGGGGAATGGGAGCCGGTATCTGCGAGCGTGGCGGCACGCGGCCTTGCTGCGCTGGTTGCGGATCGTGCTGACCACCACTACCTCCGCCCGTGGACTTCTTGGGCCTGGGCGCTGAACCTTCTCCCTTTCCACTGGCAAAACCTATTCGTCCCTTTTCTCCTGTGCCGATGCCACGATCCTCCAGGACGGCAGCCTGGTCCGACAAAAACGTTACGATGTGCGCTCGCTCTTCCCTCGCATTATCAACGCGCTCGGCGTTTTCCTTTGCCAGCCTGCCGCTCAAGGCAAGGATCATGGCAGCCGATAGCACTACCAACAGCGCGGTCGTAATCGCGGCCAGCGAGTTTGGTGCAGCCAGCGCGCGACGTAACCGCAAACTACTTTCGACGACGACGCGTTTGCCAAAGGCGACTGGATTGTTTTTCACTTCGGGCCAGACCTGCCTCAGTTGACGTACAAGAAAGCGAAGTTCTCTCGCCAGTCGCTCAGGCAAGCTCGTGTTGTCGATCATGGTCACACGAAACTCAGAAACGTTGCATCTTTTCATAAAGACCTCCGTCGTTGTAGGTAGGGGTGGGGAGACGGAATGGATGCGAACAAGGGAAGACAAGAGGATGAAACAAGGGAGACAGAATGGTATGGGACAAGGGGAGACCGATGTTCACTTATGCATAACCGCGATGCGGCTAACTTCTCTGCGAATGACCTCTCCTTCGCCCCAGCGGGGCGAGATGTTCATAGCCTCGAAATGTTTTTGAATCCCTTCGCCCCGTAGGAACCAAATAGGCTGTACCCTTCGCCCTTGTCCGAGCGAGGCACATCTGGGTCAGTTCTATAAACATGTCGCTGCGCTGGAGCGAATGAACACAACTCGCGTCCGGCCGCGGAGAACTCCGAACTAAAGGCGGCTTAGCCGCAAGCACGCTTATTACTTGTTACCGAACGGAGAGGAAAAGGTACGGTGCGGAGCGAAAACTTTCTTACTCAGAAGAATTCTTACCTGAAATAATTCGCGAACATACTTGCGTTTGACACCATTGAAAGGCGCAGGTTAACTTAAACGCTTGCAATGATCCTCCAGCAGTTCACCATATGCGTCCCGTTCGTCTAGTGGCCTAGGACACCGCCCTTTCACGGCGGCGACACGGGTTCGACTCCCGTACGGGACGCCAAACCAAGACCCCATGGACTTTAATCTGGAACTGAACTCGAGTGGCGGTCTCAGTGAACACTACTCTTGTCTACCTCCCAACGCTTCATAGACGGCTACTGCCCCGCTTCGCAACCCATTTGAGTGCGTTCGTAACATTAGTCAGGTTAGAACGTCTGTAAGGTAGATGCTCCGAGTCCGCTAATCACTCACCTTGATGTCGACGATTTAGGGAAGGTGTGGGTATATGCACATCTTATGTTTCCGCTCATTTTCTGTCATTGTTCTAGCCGTTTTCGCGCAATGCTTATTCTGCGCTCAAGACGTCCGGGCGCACGAAGGCTGGGGCATCGTCGTTGACCGACAAGGGCAAATCTACTTTAGCGACATTCCAACCAATACGATTTGGAGAACCACTCGCGACGGAAAGCTGGAAGCATTTCTACGCAACAAACATTCGCACGCGCTCATCCTGGGTGAGGACGGCAGCATCTACGGCACGCAGGAACATCACGCGGCGGCGGTCGGGAGTGTTTGGCGTGTCGCGCCAGATGGCAGTCTTTCGGATGTCTTCAGCCCAACTCGTGATTTTCCGCTCAACCTGCATCCCTTCATTATTGACCGCGATGGCAATTTCTACTCGACAAACTCCATAAGTTTTCCGAATCAAAACGACAAGACGACTCTTATTAAAGCCAAGCCGAACGGAGAGGTAACGATTCTTGCCGGTGGCATTCGCGGTTATCGGGACGGGCGGGGCGGCGAAGCGCAATTTTCAGGCATTGACGGAATGGCCTGGGCAACCGACGGCTCTTTGTATGTCACAGACGGCGTCTACGTTCGGCGGGTGGCAATGGACGGCACCGTTACGACGCTTGGTAGTGGAGCCTTAACAAGTCAAAGTTACGGAGAAGATTTAATGGGTTTGGCCGTGTCTCCGAGCGGAAGCGTGTATGTGGCTGATTACAGCCAGCGTCGTGTGCTTCAACTAATGCCTGACGGAAATACCCGAACCATCTTGGAGACGGGATTGTTTTGGTCGCCGACCGGAGTTACTAGTGTTGGAGAAGATTTATATGTTTTAGAACATCTTCGGATGCCACTCGTAATTTTAGGCGACTTAGGCATTGGACCATATGCGCGTGTTCGCAAGATTTCATCTGACGGTAAAGTGGAGACGATTGCTACGGTGTGGGGAAGAAATACATTGACACTTGGTATCGTGTTGCTTGCCCTCAGCGCACTGTTTGTTTTCGTTTGGCGTTGCCGGCGGCGAAGAAATATGCGTCGCTCTCATAGTACAGCCTCAGCATAACTAGCCGCCGAAAAAAATCCACAGACACGGAAACTTCGCGCGTCCCTTAAGTGTCCATAAGCGTTCCCGGTGAGTCCTTCAAGTACGGTAACATGCTATCCACGCCGCGGAGTTTTATTGAATTACAGTGATTCGTTTCTCTTTCACGGCGGCGACTCGGGTTCGACTCCCGTACGGGACGCCAATTCTTTCAAGCATTTCCGAGATCCCGCTATTTCGACGCGAGTCCAGAAGAGTCCTTTAACCAAACCACTGCCTTACGAATGCCTTGAAGTAGCATCTCCGCAACCTTACTCTGCGCTTTTCCGCTTTTCGTCTGTCACAGCTTGGACGTATGTGTCCATTGTGACTTTGAGCGTAGTGTGGCGGAGGAGTTCCTGAATGACTGTGGGGTTCTCTCCATTGGCATTCAAGATCGTCCCAAACGCATGCCGAAAGGCGTGCCAACCAATTGGCTTCCTTAAGCCAATTGTCTTAGCTGCTAGCTTTATGTAAGCGCGATAGCGAGGTTGGCCAATAGGGTTCAGCTGAATTAGCGGATCAGGCCAGAACGATCCCGACGAAAAGCGGCGATCCACCGAAGTGCGCAAGCGCTGCTGAGCAATGGAAATGAAGCTCGAAACGCACGCTCACGGGGAGCGGTCTTCAGGGCTTCATGAAACAGCTCCGTCAGCCGTTCGTATTGTTGCGGCGTCATACTTCACTTGCCGGCCTGAGGGGCGCGATGCCAAAACATCAAGTTGCGGCAGTCTAGATTCACTTCAACTTTTCGTATTCCTTCCTGGCTTCGATCAGCACCGGCAGATCAGGATCGGCATCTTTCCATAGTGCGAAGAAATCACGGTACGCTTTGCCACTCCTGGCCGAGTCGCCGGCAAGCGCTGCCGCACGCGCGAGGCCAAGATGCGCGAGCGGATACAGAGCTGATAGCGGAGATTGCCCTCGATGATCGAGAATCTTCTGGAATTCGGCGGCGGCTACTGCGCCGCGCCCAAGTTTCAAGTAGGCCTGGCCGCGCAGATATTGAGGCCAGAATTGTGCTGCTGCCTCATATCGGGCGGTCTTCAGTGTCTGTATAGCGAGGGCCGGGTTGCCACCTTTGATTTCTTTCGCAGCCTGTATTACGGGCAGCCATTGGCCGTTAATGAAGCTATCTTTCGGATACCGCTCCTTCATCTCATTAATCAGCTTTTGCATCTGCCCAGCCTCGCCACACAGTGCCAGCCCCAGCCCACTGCGCACGAGCGATACCCGGTCGCGTGCGAGCGCGAGCGCCTGCGTTGCTGCGGTTTGACTCTGCTGACACTGGCCGAACACCGCATCCCGTAGCGCTTCTCCGGAGGCATATTGCGCGGCCACCTCTTTGTTGTTGCGCTCGACAGCCAAATCGAGGACGCGCCGAGACAACTCGTGCGCCCTCTGCCACTGACCGGTAAAAGCTGCGGTTTCGGCTTGCCAGTAATATGCCAACCCCGCGACCTCATCTGACTGCCCACGCGCCCAATCAAGTTGCTGTTGCATTCCGGCCGCATCACCGCTAATGAAGGCAAAGGTATAAAGGCCTTGGCGGCTGTATCTGGCATTCGGGTCCTGCGCAATGGCCTGCTCGAAAACCTTTTTCGCCTCCGCGAAGCGATTCAAGTGCATGAACGCGACTCCGCCGATATTATATGCATTAATAAATTTCGGGCTGAGGCGAATCGCCTGCTTGGCTGCTTCAGCGGCCTTGTCAAATTGGCCCAACCGGACGTAACTGCTGGCCAGCATATTGTAGGGAACAACCGACTTGTTTGCATAAGTGCTATTCCATAACTCAGCCGTCTCGATCACTTTGTCCCACTCTCCCGTGACCTCGCTGTAATAACGGATTGAGATTTCGAGCCGCTCAGGCTCGCTTACCCGATCCCTCAGTTCGAAAGCCTTCTGTGCCGCCTCAGCGGCCGCTTCCGGTTGCCCATTGTTTTGATAGAGGACTGCCAGGACTGCGTAAGCCATAGCGAAATTGGGATCAATCTCAATGGCGCGTTTTAAGAGCGAAATTCGTTTAAGTAGGTCTTTCTCCAATCGGGGGTGCGCCAGGGAGAAAACTTTCAAAGCCTCAAGTGACGAGGTTGTGGCCTCCTTGATCGGGGCGTCAAACTTCTGGATCGAGCTGAGCGATTCACCCGGCTTCTGTCTGAGATCGGTCGCCGCCCCACCAAGCGCCTCCAGCACTTGCTCTTTGCTCTCGGCTTCCTTTTGCGCACGCGCCAACACGTCGCCGGTCTGAGCATTGACCACTTCCAGCGCCAGAGAATAATGCGCGCCGAGCGGAGTAATCGAACCTACGAGCATCGCTTTCAGACCCTGTCGCTGGCAGATCTCTTTCGCCACCTCCCGCGTCACCCGCTCACCGGGCGCGCGTTTCATAAAACGCAGTGCCTGGCTGATTCGGTCGTCCGGGAAGATATTCAAGAACGGGGATTGCTCCAGTTGCACCGCCAGCGCCTGCTTGAGCGTGCCATCGAAAGACGCATCGCCGGTCTTGTTGTCGAAATCCGCGATCAGGATTGTGTCACTCACAGCCCGCGCGCGGTTGGGTTTGAAGTAGAAGAAGTAAGCAAGCGCCGTGGCGGCGATTATCAGCGCAGCCAAAGTAATCACCGTGCTCCGCTTGTGGCTTTGGATTTGACTAACGATGTACTCGGCACTCGATGTCGACGGCACCGATTGCTCGCTCGTTTGCCGGCCCAAGGTCTCAGTACTGGCTGATGATGTAGCCGTGGTATCAATCTCCGCCGGCCCAGCCATCCCCTGTCTCACTTCCTTCAACTCGAGCGCCACGTCCTTGATCGTTTGATAACGCTCGTCCGGATCCTTGGCCAGGCAGCGGCGCACAATACGTTGCAGTTCATCGGGTGCGTTTGCGTTCGTTTCCTTGATCTGCGGCGTCGGTGCATGCACGATTTTATGAAGCGAATCCAGAATGTCCTGGCCCTCAAAAGGCTTATGCCCGGTCACCGCCTCGAAAAGAATGCAGCCGAACGAGAAGATGTCTGAGCGCTGATCAATCTCTTTCACCTTGCCCTGCGCTTGCTCGGGCGACATGTAGCCCGCCGTCCCCATCACCATGCCGGCCAACGACTGCTGCGCCATGATCCGCGTGCCGATTTCACTCGCTGGGGCGCCGCCTAAGCCTAACGATCTCTCGGTCTCGACGAGTTTCGCTAAACCAAAGTCGAGAATCTTCGCGTACTCGTCACGCGTGATCATGATGTTGTCCGGCTTCAGATCACGATGCACGATGCCGGCGGCGTGCGCTTTTGCCAACCCCTCTGCCACCTGTTGTAAATACTTCAGCAGCTTTCGCAGTTCCGTATGCTCGGTATGGATCTTCGCCCGCAACGTGACCCCATCAACCAATTCCATCGCGATGAAGTTCACACCAGCGGCTGCGCCGATCTCGTAAATGTGCGCGATGTTTGGATGGTTGAGTGCGGCGGCGGCTTGCGCTTCTTGTTCAAAGCGGCGCATTCGATCCCGATTAGAAGCGACTGCGGCAGGCAGAATCTTCAGCGCGACTTTGCGATGCAGCCGCATGTCTTCCGCCAGATAAACTTCGCCCATGCCACCTTTGGCGAGCAGCGAGCGAATCTCATAGCGGTCGATTCGGGTATTAGGAGCAAGTGAGGCAGCACCGGCAGCGCTGTTATCCTGCTGGGCCAGGTACATTCCAGCGGCTATGTCGTCCGGCGGTTTCTCTGTATAGGCCGCGCGCTGCTCATGCGCAGCCAGCAGTGATTCCAACTCGCGCCGCAACTCCGCATCGCCATCGGATACCTGGTCCAGAAAAGCAGCACGCTCATCGGGAGCAATCTCCAGGGCGGCATGAAACAGCTCCGTCAAATGTTCGTATTGTTGCGGCGTCATACTTCACTTGCCGGCATGTCGGTGAAATTCAGGATGTCCCTCTGGAAACGTCTTCCTATCATTCTCACCCGGTTTCAACCGGGTGATCGGCTTCCTGTCTGAATTCTCGAAACCGTTTCAACGGTTTACCTTTCGCCCGGTGAGAAACCGTTGAAACGGTTCGGACCTTGAAGAGAGTCTAGTCACCCGGTTGAAACCGGGTGTGAATAAGAGGAATGCTCTATTCCTCACCTTGAAGCGGTGAGCAACGTCTTTCAGTGGGTCGACAAATACAGAACCGGAAGCGGTAGCGACCGGGTCCTGATCAAGGTAAAACTCCGAGCGCTGTAACAACTACCAAGACGAGGCCCAGCTGGTTATTCGACCCGGTCGCTACCGCTCCCGGTTCTGTATTTTCCGACCACGACTGAAACTGTATCGCTTCGTAATGTGACACCGTTTTCTTAACCTGATTAGTGTACCTCACTTGCCGGCATCAGGGCGCGACGTAACCAGGTCTTGGCCATGCTCCAATCGCGCATCACTGTCTCGGGCGAAACTTCCAGGACCGTAGCCGTCTCCTCCACGCTCAATCCCCCGAAATAACGCAGCTCCACCACCCGGCTCTGCCGCGGGGAAAGTTCTTCTAACTCCTTCAGCGCCTCGTCAAAAGCAACCAGTTCGCCCGCCCGTTCCGGTGTCACCAGCGCAGCTTCTTCCAGGGAGACGGGACGAACGCCGCCGCCGCGTTTGGCCGTATGTCTGGTGCGCGCGTAGTCGACCAGGATGTGACGCATCGCCTGGGCGGCGACGCCAAAGAAATGGGCGCGGTTCTCAAAGTGTTTCTCTTTCTGATTGACCATGCGCAGGTACGCTTCATGGATGAGCGCGGTGGTCTGCAAGGTGTGACCCGGGTTTTGCTGGCTCATATAACGCTTGGCCATCTTCCGCAATTCCTCGTAGATGAGAGGCATCAACTTGTCGAGCGCTTCACGATCACCATGATTCCACTGCTCCAATAACTGGGTGACTGAATGCCCGGCTGACATCTGAGATACCTTTAGACTAACTGGACGGGGTTGAGAAGCCTGCTTGTTGCCGGGAAATATACCACCTCCCAGCCAACTCTCGAACCCGCCGCGTCACATGGGTAGTGGGTCAGTTTGCATTTTTGAGTTCTCATTCACACCGCGGCTTCAGCGCGGTGACTACACGCTCCTGATAAGACTTAGAACCGTTTCAACGGTTTTCGCTTTTGTTGCATTGCCATCGGCCGTCGGAAACCGTTGAAACGGTTCGCTGAACACGGGCCACTTCCCATCACCGGGCTGAAGCCGCGGTGTGAATGAGAAATCACAACTCTTGAGCACGACATGTGAATCATGTTCAAACTGACCCACTACCCATCACATGGAAGTCCTTCCTTACGTGCGGGAACACCTCCCGTTTCCAAACCACTACGAAAAAAAACTCCGGGAGGCACGCCAGTTTTCTTTCACGAATCTCGTTTATGTAGGTGGAGACTAGAATGTTTCAGATCCATAAGGAGTAGAGACGATCTACCGATTATCAATGATTAAACGAGGAATTCACTCAAGGAGAATGAAAAACTTCGGACGATTCGCATTATTCGTTTTTACCCGGCGGCCTGATCTTTCGGCGGCCATCGACAAGTGTAAGTGAGAGACGCTGCTGTGCTGACATCCACTAAGATAAATGCTCATCTGACGCGGCGAGAATGGATCAGGGCATCCATTCTCGCGTGCGGATCGTTGTTAGCCGCTGCAGGGATCTACACCTCTCCTCGGGGAACCTTTGGCGCTGCGTTCGGTGGGGAACAGCGCGGGACGGATGATCCGTTTTCGGGAGGTAAGCAAATCGGCACCGTGGAATTAATCGACGAGGATTTCAGGCCGATGGATACCCCGTTAGGCGCCGAGCTCAACGGGCGGCTTTACACGGACCTCTCCGGGCTCACGTCAAGAGATGTAACTATTCCGACGGAAAAGTTCTACATCCGCACGCGCGCTTCTCAGTTGCTAAACACTCAGAAGCCCTGGGTCATTCGCGTGGGCGGGCCCACGCATCCAGCGGCCATCCCCATCCAGGATCTCATTCGCGATTCCAAACCGCAGGGCGTGCATTTGATGGAGTGTGCCGGTAACGCCGGCGGGGGACATTTTGGGTTGATCGGCGTTGCCGACTGGGCCGGTGTGCCACTCACGAAGCTGGCAGATAGAATTCGAATTACTGACGCGCGCAATCGAGTTCTTATTTCGGGCTTTGATGAATACACCCGGCAATCCGACACCTCAGTCGCCGGCGCGAGTTGGATCTTTCCCTGGGAAGATCTTCATAGTTCCGGAGCATTCCTGGCCACGAAAATGAATGGCCGGCCACTGACACCGGATCATGGCGCGCCCGTTCGCCTCGTGGTGCCCGGCTGGTACGGTTGCACGTGCATCAAGTGGGTGAATGAAATCGCAATTGTGGATAGTCGAGCCGAGCCTACTCTTCAAATGCAGGAATACGCGGCAAGGACCCACCAGGAAGGAGTTCCCATGGTCCTCAGCGAGTATCAGCCCGCGAAAATAGATCCAGCTGCGCTGCCGATTCGAGTTGAAAAATGGCTGGTGAAAGAACAAATCAAGTACCGCGTAGTGGGAATCCTTTGGGGTGGAGAAGAGCCGGTGAGCGCTTTGCAAATTCAGTTTAATCCAAAGGAAGACTACGTGACCGTGGAAAGGGTCCAGCAAAGAAAGACGGATTCATGGACGTTTTGGACGCACGCGTGGACACCGCGAACGCCGAACCAATATGCAATCCGTTTGCGAGTCAGCGATCCGCGAGTCCGAACGACGCGTCTCGATATGGGCTTTTATGCCCGTACGGTGGACATTGCGGAAGTTTCTGATCTCCGGGCCGCGGCCAAACCGAGGACTAACTAAGATGGGCACCAACGTGTACGAGATCGCCGTTCATAACGAGCGCCATAAGAGTGAGATCGAAGGATCACCTGAACCGGCGCTCATCAAGTCGGAGAACTGAGAAGACTGCGCTCAGTCTCGCCAGCGCTGCCGGCCCTTTCCGCTTTGTTTCGCACCTAAGGAGTCAATTATGAAACGTCTATTTGTTCTAGCAGTACTACTCATCGCAGCTTCGTTCCCGGCTTTGGCCCAGAATCCCAGGAACGACTATAAGAACATCAACCTGATTGAAACGCTGGAAGCAGCAGGAGACTTCAAGACCCTGCTCGCAGCATTGCGCCAGACCGGATTGATCGACACCTTGAAAAGCCCTGGGCCCTTCACCCTCTTCGCGCCCAATGATGCGGCGTTTGCGAAATTGCCGCCCGGAGCTCTCAACGAGCTGATGAAAAATCCCGCCGAATTGAGGAGTCTCCTGCTCTATCACGTTACGGAAGGCAAGTTTTTCATCAAGGATCTGCAGAATAAAACAGACAAAACTATCACGACGATGGAAAACAGGAAGGCGTGGTTTCAATGCGATGAAATCGGCGCAAGCCCGCAATCAAAGGCCAAGCTACTATGTAACGATATTAGCCCGACCCCGATCATCATCAACAGATCTGCCAGAGTTGTGATGGGTGACCTCAGCGCCTCAAACGGCATGATTCACGTCATTGATAATATGCTGAGGCCGGCTGCAAACTGAATATTCAACTGTCTGGGCAGCCAGTAGTGTCGTAGTTTAACGGTCTCTCTGTGCAACCTCCGTGTTCTCTGTGAAACAAACCAGCAACTTCTTGTTTTCCTGGCAAGATTGTTTTGGCTAGCTCCTCGTCCCGGAGGGACGAAATGTTTATAGAACGCGCGACTCTAAAAGACCTCTCCTCGCTCCAGCGGAGCGAAATGTAACCAGGTTTCGCGTACATTGTCTGAAAACATTGCGCTCCGCTGGAGCGCAAATCCTGGATTGGCAGCCGGGTCTATAAACATTCGGCTCCTCTGGAGCCAGGCGTCTTTTGGTTGCTGCCCAAGCCGCGCTTGTGTCTCAGTGGTGGATGTTTATTAGCGATCGCTCCACCGCGGAGACACAGAGACCACGGAGGTTGCACAGAGAAAACTGAAATTAGGGACACCGCCGGGCAGCCTGCGAATGAAACTCTAAGCATGGCAATCCTGATCTCCATCGCGTCGATTAAGATGTGAGCCATGGTGGCTGCACCGTTTGCCACGCTTTGCCGGCTTAAAAATATACGCGAAGGTTCGGTCAAGAAGAGAAGAATCGTGAATACTAATGAGCTTTATTCAGGCCTCAGTCAGCACCGACCAACTATACGCCGCCGGCTGCCTGTGACATTGGCCGCGCCGCTCCTGGTTGTTTGCCTGTTGGCACTAGCATCTTTACTCGCTGGCTTTTGCCGACAAATACCTATTGGGACCAGGACGAACGCCGCCGCGGCGCCGGCTGAAATCAGGCCCGCACCTGGTTCATGGGTCATTAAAGGCGCGCTAACGGAATCGTGTACGTGCACAGTGCCTTGCACCTGCAATTTCGGCGAAGCGCCTTCGCCGCATCACTACTGCTATTCACTTTATTCCTATGACATTCGACAGGGAAAGTTCGGCGATGTAACGCTTGATGGTCTCCACTTCGGCGCGACCGAGCTCAAAAGCGGCCGCACGATCTTCATCGATGAGCGCGCCAACGAGCGGCAACGTCAAGCCCTGCGGGTGATAGCGGCGCGCGTCATCGAACACCTCTCTGTCGAGGAAGCGGAAAAAAAGGCAAAGGTAGCTGATCCTAACGTGCGTTACGCCGCTATCAAGCAGGAGTACGATGCCCGTCACAATCATCTGGAAGTGGCGGGGGTTGGTGAGTTTGGCGCCGACTACATTATGGGTCTGGACAAGAAGACACCGGTCATTGTCCGCAATAACACGACCTGGCGCGTTTATGACGCCATCAAAGCCAAGACGACTGTCTATCGGGTCAGGGTCGGAGAAGACATCATCAATACCAAAGACACCAACAGTAACCAGGGAGACTTTACTTATACCGATAAGACGGATTTTGGTCCGCCGGAATACTCGCACTGCGGTTCGACCATGCATTCGAAGTTGCGCCATGGTAAGGGCGAGGCCATGTGCGGAATCTAAACCTTAGTCGCCGGCGATACCGACCGTTGGACCTTACCCCAGTCGCTGACCGTGAACCGTGAAAATTGCCGGAGGGGTAATTGTTAGGCAATGAGCAGTAAGAGTTACTGCGGCGCTGTGCGTTGTCCAAAGCGCTTTGCAAGCGAGTCTCAGATAAGAATCGAGGGTGGCTGTGTCCAAAGACTTACCGCGACATAAAGCGAAAGAGCACGTTCGACACCTCGCCGTCTTCGGTAATAGTCACTCGCGTGCGTAGAAGGCATTGTGGATCTGATTCGTATTACTGGCTGGCACGACGGGTCGGATTAGTATGACAAGGTTCACAGAACTTAGTCCGTTGTCCGGTAACGAAAGATAGCCGCTCTCGTCCCTGGCAAAGGCGAGTCCATTAAGAGTCCAATAAGCGTTCCCGTGAGTCCTTCAAGTGCGGTAGAGTGCTATCCATGCCGCTAAGTGCCGTTGGATTACAGTAGGTCACTTCTCTTTCACGGCGGCGACACGGGTCCGACTCCCGTACGGGACGCCAAACTCCTAAGCATTCGCAGGATCCGACTGGGCATCTAGTAGCCGATGCTCTCTTTTTCTGTACGCGCGCCGGATCACTTGATACTGAGGAGAAGCATCTTCACGGCGTGCTCTGCGCTTCCCACGTCTCTTCGTTAAGCCTCGACGTACGTGTCCACGATGACGCTACGACCGGAATAGCAAAGCAGTTATGAATTGACTTGGGCCTCCTCGATTCCATTCTTCGTTCAAATCTAAATGTTTCCATATGATTTCCAAGCGTTCGCAGACTGTCGAATGTTGCCGCAGCCCTGCGGCGACAACATGACTACGCAGACCTATCACAGAGCTACACTTAACGATCGTTACGATAAGTCGATACGCTAAGCCTGAATTTGCCGCTTTCGTGCAATAATGGTTCTTCGTTGGTATACACCACACCGGGCCGTTGATGGCCCACCTTCTTGTGGCGGTTCGTCGCTGCGCCTTGCGTGCCCAGGATGAAGGAGTCAGAAAAACTGCCAGATCAGAGCGTTACTGAACTGCTGGTGAAATGGGGCAGCGGCGACAAGGCTGCGCTTGATGACTTGATTCCGCTCGTGTATGACGAGCTGCGCAAACTGGCCGCTAATTATCTCCGCCGCAAGCCGGGAGCCCACACGCTACAAGCCACCGCTTTGGTACACGAAGCCTATGTACGCCTGGCCGGCCAGGAGGGCACCTCAATGCAACATCGCGCGCAGTTCTTTGGCTTGGCAGCGAAGGTGATGCGGGACATCCTGGTTGACCACGCACGCAGACGGCTGGCGACAAAACGCGGCGGCGAGCAATTGCGCTTATCCCTCAGCCAGGCTGAGCGTTTGGGCCACAAACCTGAAGTAGAACTGTTGGCGCTCGATGACGCTTTGAAGGAACTGTCCACGACCAATCCCCAACACAGCCGGGTAATCGAACTGCGCTTTTTTGGAGGCTTGACGATCGAGGAGACTGCGCAGGTAATGACCTTGTCACACGCCACCACCGAACGCTATTGGAGTTTTGCTCGCGCCTGGTTGCGACGCGAGCTGGCCGCTTAGGAACATGAAAACCCCGGAGAGCATGCAGCAATTGGAGGAACTCTTTCACGAAGCCCTGGGCCTCGAGCAGCAGCAGCGCCCTGATTTCATGGCGCGCGTTCGGGATTCAAATCCGGCACTGGTAGCCGAACTGGAATCTCTCATTGCCGCCCACGAGCAGCCTGACAGTCTCATCGATTCCCCTGCTTTTGAGGCCGCCGCATCAATGATCGTGGACACGCAGCCGGCGCTAATGGTGGGCCAAGTCGTCGGACACTATCAGATCGTCGCGCCCCTGGGAAAAGGCGGAATGGGCGAGGTCTATCTCGCCAGTGATGCGAAACTTGATCGCAAAGTCGCACTGAAGTTACTGCCCGCGGCGTTTACCGACAACAAAGATCGCTTGCGCCGTTTTATCCAGGAAGCGAAGACCGTCTCCTCTCTTAATCACCCAAACATCATAACCATCCATGAAATCGGTCAAACGGAAGGCGCGCACTTCATCGCCACTGAGTTCATTGACGGGCAAACACTCAAGCATCATATGGCGCCCACGAGAATGGAATTACCGAAAATTCTCGACGTGTCAATTCAAGCGGCCAGCGCGCTGCAGGCCGCGCACGCAGCGGGAATAATCCATCGCGACATCAAGCCTGACAACATCATGTTGCGACCGGACGGGTATGTGAAAGTTCTCGATTTCGGGCTGGCAAAGCTGACCGAGAAGTCTCGCGAATCGAAACTGCCGCCAGGCGATTCAGAGATCGATACGATGGTAAAGGCCGACACCAAGCCTGGAACTTTGTTGGGCACGGTCCATTACATGTCGCCCGAGCAGGCGCGATGCCAGGTTTTGGACGCGAGGACCGATGTTTTCAGTCTTGCCGTTGTAATGTACGAAATGGCGGCAGGCAGGAGGGCATTCGCCGGCCCGACGGACATTGACACACTCGTGTCAATTCTTGAGAAGGAGCCCGTGTCGCTCGATGAGTGCGTGCCCGGAGTTCCCGTTGAGTTTCAAAGAATAATACGCAAGGCGCTGCGCAAAGATCGAGAGGAGCGCTATCAGACGATCAAAGACTTGTTGATTGACCTTAAGAGCTTGAAGGAAGAGCTGGCCTTCGAACAGAAACTCGAGCGGTCGAAACCGCCGCGCTCAGTGGTTCAACCCTCGATCACAACCGCCCCGACGGAATCGGCGATAACAGGCCAAACAACGGTAGTAACCGCGGCAACAGAGGAAAATCCGGTAACGCTTGCAACCGCGGTTCTCTCGAACCAGCGGACAAGTCGCAGCCGAGCTGGCTCGGTGGCACTTGGAGTTGTCCTACTCGCAGGTTTGGCGGTCGGCGGTGTGATGTTTTGGCGGCGCGGTGAGTCGGCGCCCGTCATATCCGCTCCAGCCCCAGTTGTGCAACGAACATTGAGCTACTGGATAACAGTGCAGAAGTACCGCGATGGTAAACCCTACCAGGATCCATTCCGTCTCAGAGACGACATCAACTTTGAGAAGGATTATCAGCTTCGGTTGAATATCTCCAGTTCCCAGAGCGGGCGCCTCTATTTGTTGAATGAGGGTCCGGTGAGTGCTGATCAAACCCCGACCTTCAACATTATGTTTCCATCCACAACTTCCAATAAAGGCTCGGCTCTGTTGACGAAAAACCAGCCAATTCAAATTCCCGAGCAAAGCTGGTTTAACTTCGATGGCCAGCAGGGGACGGAGAAGATATGGCTCGTCTGGGCCGGGAAGGAAGTGCCCGAGATGGAGGCGATCAAGGGTTTTGCCAATCGCCAAGACCGTGGCGTCGTCAGCAGCCCCGGGCTGAGGACAGCAGTTCATGAGTTTCTGAAAGCCCACTCGGCTTCGAGTCCTTCTGTAGAACGGGACCCTGACAAAAAAGAAACCCTTGTCAGAGCGAATGGTGAGATACTAGTTCACGTCATCAAGCTGGAACACCATTAAGCATGCCCGCCAACAAGCTCTCGGCAGCCAGTCAGCACCACCTGGGGAGGGAGTGCCGCAACTGGAGACGTATTAAATGTTCCTTTCTGGGCCCGGTAGGGAGTAGAATTCGCCGCACGCAGTTACCACCTTTTTTCCTGATGCCGTGAGGGGATCGGGCTCGCAATTTCGGTATAGGAATCAGGTAAAGGAGAGAAGCCAGCTTTTCACAGCTAGGCTGGGCCTTTGTACTGTTTCTAGCCATCTACCGGCTTGGTGGTTTTCCAAATGAATTCTCGCGTTAATGCGTAGATTAAGATAGCGGGCCAGTCTGTGAGCAACTTACGCGACCTCTTTGATGATTTGCACTAACACTTCAGCCCTTGTGAGGGCTTCAATGAAAAGGAGAACATTATGGCAATAACAATATCAATTCCGGGCAAGAGTATGGGGGGTTCGCTGAACCGCACGACCTCGAAGTTTACACCTGATGGCGCCAACGCGACGGCAATTACCGTGACCGGTACCTGGCCGAATTTCGCGTTCACCTTGAGTGCAACCGACGGGAGTTTTCCGGCGGGTGTGTACTCGTTCACTGGCCATCTTAACACTCCTTCGAATCCTTGTACTGCTGTTGGTGCTATAGCCTGCGGCACGGTCACGTGGCCGAGCGCCGAGGGAGATGAACCGGGCTGGGAAGCAACCGGCGGCCCGGAGGATGATGAAGACGATGAGGTAGAGGATACAGAAGAGCCGGCGGCAGATACAGAGTAGCCTTACAACAAATAGCTTCAACCCGTGGCGGAAAAGCGGGCAATTCCAGCGCCCGGCGTTTTCTCACGTTAGACCAGAGAAACGCCGGGCTACAAGTTGTAGGAACCGATGATCAAGTTGGATCGATTAGTGAATTAGCGTTGAGATTTTCGCGACGCCAGATTTTATACCGCGAAGCCGTTCTGACCTCCAGCCCAACGCTAGGTGTTGTCGTTAGCACATGATATGTCCGATCGAATTAACACATGAAGTGTCCGATCTGAGCGGAGGAGGTCAGAGCACATGACAGGATGCTGTTATGAAGCAAATGACACCATCCGCGGTGGAGCGGGCG
>JBPCKD010000141.1:0-15355 GCA_051004635.1 Pyrinomonadaceae bacterium | reverse complement strand
GTTCAAACTACGGCAAGGCCACCTCCTGACTTGAGACCTTCCTTAGCGCGTTAACCGATAAATCAACAGCGCCGCCTTCTTCGTCAGTTTCGGCAGCGATTCCAAATCGACGGATTCACCGGGTGCGTGCGCGCCGCCGCCACTGGCCCCTATTCCGTCCAGGCCCGGAATCAGGTGTGACACGAAGGCTATGTCGCCCGCACCCCGCGCTCCCGGGTCCAGCGCTTCGATCTTGCCGAAGCCGAGATCCTGACTCACCTGGTCCATCTCTTTAAGCAGCGCATAATTTCCATCCGACGGCGTCATAGCAGGATAACCATCGTCAAAGCTGATCTTTGAAGACGCGCGCGGCAGGCTTCGAGCCACTATCTCGCGCATCTTAGCGCGCGCGGCCTCTTTCTGCGCCTCGCTGATGAAGCGCAGGTCTCCCCTGACTATTGCCTTCGCTGCCACCACATTCGTCTTGCCAGTGGCGGCGCCGGTTGGTCCATCAAGCGACGCTTCGGTGCCGCCCACGATCACGCTCGGGTTGAATGTCAGATACTTTTCGTTGTGGAGAGTTTCGTAAAATTGATTGACGATGCGGGCGGCTTCAAAAATCGCGCCACTGCCCATGCTCTCCCCAAAAATACCTGCCGAATGCCCGGTCCTGGCTTGAACCTCGAGCGTCCAGTTACTTGAACCTCGACGCCCGACCGTTGCCGTGTTTCCTACTGTCCCCTCAAAACTCAAAGCCAGGTCACTGTCTTTTGCCGCGGCCAACATATCGCGCCGGGCGATCTCTATTGGGCGACCAACACTCTCTTCGTCGCCAGTAAACATCACGGTGACGCGCGTGTCCTTAAGCGCGCCGGTCGCGTTTAGTGCCTTCAACGCATAAAGCAGCACTACGTTGCCGGCCTTCATATCTGACGAACCGGTGCCGAAAGCCCGGTTGCCTTCACGCCTGAACTTCTCGCCGCGTAAAACGGTATCGATGTGGCCCAGTAAGAGGAGCCGCTTGCCCTTTGTACCCTTCGTTGCCGCCACCAAATGTCCTGCGCGGTTCATTTCGGCAGGCATATCAATCCATTTGGCTGTCAGGCCCAGCGACTCAAGCTCCCGCTTAAAGACCATTCCGACTTGTTTGACGCCCGCAATGTCTTCTGACGGGCTTTCGATGTTGACTACGCTTTCAAGCGTGATGATGGCTTCGCCCATGTGTGAGTCAACGTAATCAATAATCCTTTGTTCGTCGGCTGAGATCTTTTGCGCATGACTGGACGCGCCGGATAAAGTTATGAACGCAAGGGCCAAGGCAATTAAGCAAATCGCTCTTCTCATTTCGGGTGTCCCTTTCGGAGGTACGTAAGCTCTGGATCTCACACTTACCGATCTTGCAGAATCGTTTTGATAGCGCACTTGTGCGCTCGAGCTTGCGGTGGCGAACAAGTCCGCATTCTAAACGACTGTTACAAGAATAAGAATCCTGGAGAATGTGGGTAAACGGCGCTTGCTGTCACGCCCAGCTCGTATGCATCGCCACTGCTTTCCACTTGCCCTCTCTGTTAACAAAGGTCACCGTATAGAAAAGTGTCCAGGGACTGGGTGGGGCTGTGCCGGCCGATGCAGGAGAAGCAGCATATTGTCGCATTGAAGCACCACGCACAACCGCCGTCTCACCATATACATTGACGGTCACATTGTTGGTCTCGAGCTGCGCCAACTTCAGTTGGCCGGACCCCAAACGCTCGAGTAATTGCTGACGAGTCATTTGCTCTCCGGTGCGGTGCGTCCAGATGAAAGTTTCATCTAGCAAGGCTTCCAGCTTTTTGACATCAGACGCGAGCATCGCCTGATGAAAAGCGGCCTCGACGGCTGTCACTTCTTTCCGGGCCTCATCTGCCGGCCGGACGATTCTTGTCGCCTGCCAATTCACCACCTGCCACTTGCCTTTGCGCTTCAGGAAAGTGCCGCTGTTCATTAGTTTCGCAAGCTCGGTCCGCCCGTCCCTCTCGGTCGTGCCGATCAGGCGGAAGGCCACGACTGCGGTGTTTCCATACTGTTGAATGCGAATGTCTTCGGCAGTAAAAATGGTCATCGGCTCGCCTGGCTTGGGAGCGGGCGCCGCACGCACATCGCGCATGACGTCCGCCTTTCCACGCCGCCGCCCTCCTGCGCCGGTATAGATAACGTCTTCGGCCCAGAAGCGATCGTGCACTGCGGCGTCGTTTCGGGCTGCTCCGGCCAGGAACTCATTCAACAGACGGGTTAGCTCCGGAGCATCAGGCGCCGCAGCCGAAGTCGTTTGGGCGTGCACGCCGAGGGCTAGAACAATCACCACGATGGCCAATGAAAAAAGCTTGTTCATGCGTTTCCTCCTCGAATGTTTGTCTCGATCTAAGGCCCCTACAGATTTCCGGCGACCTCACCAAGTTGGTTCCTGTTAATAAACAAATGGGATCAGCCGAGAAGTCCTTGATTGGTATTTTTCGTATCCGGGAAAAGTCTTCGTCAAATAAGACTCCTCTTTGACGAGAGCGCTCACGATTTTGAAGATTCCAAATCCTGACAACAATAAAACCCAGAGCGAGCTGCTGACGATAACATAGCCCAGGCCCTGCAAAATATTAGCCAGATAAAGAGGGTGTCGTACGTATCTGTAAGTCCCTTTGGTCACAATCCGCAAAGGCCGATGCGAATCAAAACAAGGTGAATAATTGGCTCCGAGGTCTCTCATCGACTTAATGCATAAAAGTGTAGCCGCGACCAATACGACGACGCCGGCCAGGCGAAATAAATCCTCCTGCCAAAATAGAAGAAGTAGCTTTGAGTTGGTCCAGAACGAAGCGAGGGTAACAAGATTGTTAACAGCAAATATTACTTTGCCGAAGGTTTTGAACCGGTCGTCTTTTGCAATTGCCTGTCGTCCTTCAGAATATCCCCGAGTCTTTCTTGCCGAACCGTATTGCAATATCCAGACAGCTGCAATGGCTGCCTGCGCCAGGGAAAACGCAAGTGACGTCGAGATGTGAAATTCGAGCAATAGCAGATGCATTTTTAGTACGTGATTTACGGGCCGGTGATTCGATCCGGCTACATCAGAATCGGAGCCAATATCCCGCAGATGGAAGGAAAAGGGAAGGCGCAAACGCTTAGGGAGTCACTAGAACTTCGGTCATCGGGCTTCAGAGAGTGTGAAAACACAACGATCACAAAATGACAACTCATGCCACCCTTCCTAACCTGCAAATTACCCTACCCGCTTTCGGACTTCCACACTGTCTCTGAAGCGGACAGCAACTAACTAGATCGCTCCGCGCGGCGCTGCATTCGCTCTGTCATCTTGCGTCGCCAATAAGGATAAATGCGCTCCAGTAGTAAGGATGTTGGTAGTCTTTTGAGCGTCTCAGCGTCAGCATGCTTTGTCGCATCGCTTCAGCCTTTGAGATTGAACCTGGCGGATTGAATCTGGTCTTAGATTGCGTGAGGGATCCAATGGGGAATCCAGGTTTTGCTACTGCCTTCGTTACGGCGTGAAAGTCAGACACAAACTGCGAGAGGGCAGGGGATCGAACCGGCCATCGAGTCAACGCCACTGCGGGAGTGCCGGCAACAAACCAAGACCACATGAGTGCCGCCACGGCGTCACCTGGTCCAACTCGCCCGTCTTCCATCTCAGCCGCGGACAACACAACTAAACGAGCCTGTGAACTGAGGTTCATTAGCTCCCACGTGTGAAGCAGGCCATCATCGACTTCGGGCGCCTGCTTACCACTAACCGCGGAGAGCCCGGTAAATGAATACATTGGTATAGCGTCGTCCAACACGGCGGGAACAGCGAAGTGTAGAACAACGTTCGGGCGAATTGCTTCGATTCTTGCGTTTTGCTCGCTGGCACCAACCCCCGCGAACACTCGAGTATTCGCACTGCCATACACGGCTCGGAGTCTCTGTATCTCGCGATCCTGTTCGAGGGCTTGTTCAAGGGCAGGCTCAAGAGCTTGCTTACGGTCCAGTTCAGCCGCTTGACCGGGCTTTGGTCCGTCGGACGTCGTGATTCTTTCCCTCCGGTCAGCGACACGGCCGGCCTGAAGACGCATCAGATGGTCCGTCGACAACAGAGGGTTGCCGAAGGCTGCAAGCGTGACCGGCGGTGCTAAACCCTTCGCATTCCTCCCGCGAAAGTTCTGCTGATTGTGCGGCTTCCTCATCTCGCGTAACGCGCAGAGCGAAGGCGCATAAGACACCGCGGCCTGTTCAATCAAATAACGATCGTCACCGGGTTGCAAGGCTGCGAAAGGTACGCGCCATAAAATGCCATCGGGCACAATAATCAGCCTCGTCTTACCCGCGAGTTGCTCATCTGCCGGCTTCAATAACAAGTCATACAACTCACGTGCAGATGGTCGGAATGCTTCATCGCGGTTGGCCAGCAGGTGCTGAAATTGCGCAATGCGGTCTACCAGGTCGCTGGTCCTGATACTCAGAGCGTAGACTTTCAAATTAATAACGGGCTCGATCGGCATGGGCCGCACCCTGGCAGCGCCACTTCTTACACCAACAGCGCTAATTTGCCTCGGGCCCTGTGCGTTCGAAGAAACCTTATCGAGCGTGAGGACAAATAAATACGCATCGTCCTCAGTGATGACAAACTCGAGCAGCGCGGTTTGCTTGTCCGCTATCAGAGCGCGTGTCTCCTCGAGTTTCAGCGGCGGGAGTTCTCCCCTCGCCAATCGCAGTCCCGGGTGATTAGCAAACAGACGCTTCCGAAACTCTACGTAAGCCGAACGCGCCTGGCGCAATCGGTTTCTAAGAGAAGTCTGTCGGACTTCGTCGTAGGTCTTTGACTGGGCTTGACGATCGAGTTGGAGATTAAGGGAAACCACCTCTCCCGTAAGTTTACGTTCCTGCGCTTGCTCCACATCTGACATGTCCCTGGCGATTTTCGCATTGCTTCTTCTCAACAACTCGGAAAGTGCTTGCCCCTTAGCTCGTTCGGCGTAGTCGAAAGCTTCAAGGAGTTTGTTTTGATCGATCAGAAGTTCCACCTGGGCCAGATACGGCAGCAAGCTACTTCTGCCGTCGCCTGGCTCACCGGTGGCAGGCTGGGCGCGCAACGACTCAACTATAGCCGAAGCTTCGCCGAAGGCCTGACTCGCCTGGGCGGGTTGCTTTAATGCACGTTGAGCTTTGCCGTAAACCAGCCGCGCATACCAGGACGTGCTTGCGCTTTCAACCTCTTTTGCCAGAGCGTAGGCGCGTTCTGCAAAGGCCAGCGTCTGCGGATAATCGCCTTGCAACAGATAAGTATCCGCAATCCTCGTAAGGACATAAGCCGATGCCTCTTTGTTCGTCACCGAGTCGTAGAGCCGGAGCGCTTTTTGGTAGGTGTCCAGTGCTTGGGGGTAGTTCTTCTGCGCCATGAAAACGGTGCCTATGCCAACCAGCAAACTTGCCTGGCCGGCCTTGTCATCCAGCGACTCTCGAAGAGTGAGACTCTTCCGGTAAGACTCGAGCGCCGATTCATAATTTCCGCCGGCGTAGTAAGCGTTGCCCAAGTGGCCCAACATGCGGGCCATTCCCACGTTGTCGCCGGTGGCCTCAAATTGCGCCAGGCTCTCTTTGAAGTAGTCGGCGGCGAGAAGGTGATCCCCTTGCATGGCCCTGACGAGTCCGATGTTTCCGAGAGTTGCGGCCGTCGATACTTTAACTTCGGAGTGTTCAGCAACAGCCAGGCTCCTTAGATAACTTGCCAACGCCGAACTGAGGTCGCCGCGGGAGCGATAGACATTGCCAATGCCCTGAAGAGAGGTAGCCACTCCCGACTCGTCACGTTGCTGTTCCTGTATCGTCACATTCCGGCGATAGTAGTCCAGCGCTTCATCATATTTGCCCTGGTAATAATTTGAGTTGGCCGCGCCTCCCAGGGCGCTGATGAGGCCCGCGGCGTTTCTCTCCTGTTCAAAACTCTCAAGAGATAATTGGTAGTAGTCAGATGCCTGGGCATAGTCGCCTTGCATGTAGAACGCATCTGCCATGTGCAGCACGTTCTCCGTACCCCCGTTGAGTTCCTTGCTTCTTAGAAAAGCCTTCGAGGCTGCCGCGTAATCGCCGCGCGCGTAGTGGATGGCTCCCATACTACTCAAGGTGTTCGCCATCTCCTCTTTGTCGTCAAGGCTTTCGAATTCCTTCAGAGCCTGCGCGAAAACCTCCAGGGCTTCCGCATCCTTGCGTTGCTCTTTAAGGATTAACGCCACACCCGAAAGAGCCTTGGCGGCTTCCGCCTGGTTTCCTGCAGAGGTAAACAGTCTCCGGGCTCGACGGTAATGATCGAGAGCCGGAGCGTAGTTGCCCTGGAGGTAATAGACCGTGCCGATATTGAGTGAGGCTGAGGCGAGTCCCTGAGTGTCATTGATTTGGCTGGAAACGCTTTCCGCCAGACTGTACAAGTCGAAAGCTGCCGAATACTTCCCGGCCAATAAAAGAAAGTTGCCTTGTCTGACCAGCTCCCTGCCGAGCTCAGTCGTCACCAACTCTCGTTTCGCAGTCAGCAACTCGCTTCGCTTCGCGGTCGAATCGGACCTGACTAGCTCGCGGGCAAAGTCCGCGACTCTTGGGTCAGATCTCTGCGCCACACCCATCGGCGTGAAGACAGTCAAAAAGAGAGTCAACGCCAATAGCGAAAGCTTCACTGTTCGTGGCATCGTGCAGCTACTTGTATTTAACTGGAGGAACGTTAAGAAAAACTACTCGAATCCGGTTAGACACCGTGCGGCACGAAACTGTTCCTGCAAAATTCATCCTTCACACGGTCGTACCGCTTCCAATTCTTTATGGCCTCTACTCGTCCATGCCAGACAACATGGGTTGAAGAGCATTCGCTAGTCGTAAGGCGGGGTTCATCGCGTCCACGGCAAATCCATCTTCAATCTCCCAAATCGCTGACAAGACAGCCTGAGCAAAGCCCCAAGCCATGACTCGTTGATAATCCAGGCTCAGCTTCTCGGTGAGCTGTTTGATTCGTCTCTCGATGGTAGCGTGGGAGGTGAATAGCTCAGGTCGTTCGATAGGATTGCGAAGCATAGCGCCAATTTCATATTCGACTTCACCGACGACGCCCTTGGGATCAATAGCCAACCAACCACGCTCTGAGTCAAACAACACGTTATAGTGGTGCAGATCGCCATGCAGCAGCCGCGGCTCGCGCTGCGAAGCGCAGAGGCTCAAGTATAGCCGCTGAGCTGATGCAACTAATGGCTTTGGAACCTGAGCATCGCCCGCTGCGAGGTAGCGCTCGAAGGCTTTGGCCCATTCCCAAACAGCAACGCCTCTCGACGACGCCCTTGATGTTTCACGCGCTAACATAGACATTGGCATAGACATTTGCCGAATGACCGTCGCCAATATGTCCGTTGCCTCCTCGTCCCTGCCACTGAGAGCTATCTCTGCAAGCGAATTGCCCGGCCTCAGTCGCTCAAAAAGTACGGCACCTGGCCCATGTTCATAAACGCGCGCGACGCCGTTGCCGTCGAATGCATGCAGGATTTCGCCTGAGCGCCACTCGTCACCTTCCCGCTTGATTACCTTCAGAACCACGGGTTGGCTTTCTCGGGCACCAGGTCCACGGCTACCAAACGCCATCAGCGAACTTTCTGTTTCGAATGTTTTATCGACAACCACACCCCAATTGCGGGCGTGGTCCAACATTCGATTATGTAGGTTGGATTCGATCAATCAGTGGACCAGGCGGTCACGCGCTTAATCGTGACGAATACCGAAAAGCGGCGACTGTCTCAAAAACCAGCAGGGTCAACACAACCCATGATGACGGTCCCGGACGTGCGCGGCGCGATTCGATTATAAGCATCGCACAAGCAAATAACAGACCTGTTAGATTCGCGGTGTGAATGAGCACTCTGACGACCCGCTGCTTGCCGCCATCGCTCATCAAAATAAAATTGAAGAAACTGAGAAAGACGATCACCAGACCGCCACTGATAAACCAAAGGGTGCCTGGAGTCAGGCTGCGGAAGATCACGGGCGTCAGAGAGATATGAAGGACTCCTAAAGCGAGGATTAGGAACGTGCTGACTTTGTATAAGGTCTTCATCTGAAGTCAGTCTCAACGATTCAGTAGTGTCATCTTTTTCGACCCCTTAGACGTAACCAACAACGCCTGCTCCAGGGCGGCATGCAATTTCTCCGGTGCAATCAGCCGCCAAGCTTCCTGAAGATGCATTGCCAGCTCCTTGTCTTTCACGCGAGGGAGTTCGATGCCGACCCACCCGGCTCCACCAACATACGGCGGTCGGTAGAATTTTTTCGGGCTGGTTTCGATTAGCGCGGCCTGGATACCAATCGCCGCAGGTATCACGACTGCAAAGTGTCCATCGTTGTGATGATTAGTGGAACACATTGCGAAAACTCTCTTGAGAACGAAGAAGGCCGGTTCCCCGTGTGAGATCTTTTCCCATGTCTCGGGCAGTGCGAGACAGATTTGCCGCACTCGTTCTACGTGTTTCTCGCCGAGCTCGAGTTCTCGTTCTTTCGTTATCCGTTTCATCGTCGGCTCCCAATCATCCAATCATTCCCGCCCGCGGCCTGCCGGCTTACAGTGCGGAAACCTTTTGGGGTCTGTCTCAAAACTCAGACTTTGTTGTCGTGCCCCAAAAGGGGGCTTCGTCCTTCAGCCCAAGGTTGCGGCTGCTACCTTGGGTAGGAGGGCAATGGAGCACCAACCGCAAAACGATTGCGCCATAGCGGCCACCATTTACGTGATAGTTTCCAAAGAACGCATCGGGGCCGCAACCCGTTCCGGGTTTATCCCCAATTCCGACTTGTACCCAAGATAGCGCCCGAGGCGCAACCATGGGCTGAAGGACGAAGCCCCTTCGGGGCATGTCGGCTGGTGTATAAGTTTTGAGACAAACTTCCTTTGGCTTTCCGTCCCCTATTCCAAAAGCTACCTATAGACAGCAGTAGGGGCACGGCCTGCCATGCCCCTACCAATTTCCCGGACCGTAAGAGTCTCTCGCCTTAAGTCTTGTCTTCGCCGCGCTGCAGAAGTTTCCAGCCTGTGGGAAGGAGTGCCGCCGCCAGAAGGACCTTAATGATATCGCCGGGAATAAACGTGAGCACGGTGGTTTGAAAAGAAACGGCCAGCGGCGTGTTTGTGACCAGCGAAAACCAGGCCCAGCCACTGAGCATTATTATTACCGATCCGATGGCCATTGCAGCCGCGGCTGTCAGAAAGCGCTTATCCCAGCCGTGTTCGGCAAAGGCACCGGTGATGAAAGCGGCTGCGGGGAAGGCCACGAGGTAGCCGCCCGTCGGTCCCAGCAAATGTGCTAGACCACCTCTACCGCCGGAGAAGAAAGGCAATCCGATTGCACCCTCTGCAAGGTAGACAATGATTGCGGCCGCACCCATGCGCGAACCAAGCAGCGCGCCGGTGAGAAGCACGGCGAATGTCTGGGCCGTGATCGGAACCGGGCCGACTGGAATCACAATTTGCGCAGAAAGTGCTACCAGCAAACTAAACGCAAAGACCAGCGAAACGGAACGCGTCCGATCAAGCGGCGCCAGCGCGGCGCCAACGAGTGTATCGGGTGGAGCATAGGTTGTGTTCATAACGAAACCCTCTTGTCGCCGCATCAAACTTTCAAGTTTCCAGTCCCAGAAAGAATGCCACACCTAAAGGGAAAACTGTAGCCTGGTTATAAGATTCAGGCCCTTTTCGATTTCAAAGTCAGACTTGAAGAGAGTCAATCTCCTCAGACGTTTTCCCCAGGGACCTTAGCCGACTCCAGAGTGCCGATCCGCATTTTGTGGAACGACCGCCAGATAAACACGAGCGATGCCAGAAAGAAAAGCGCCGCCAGAATGTGGCTTATCATTGGGCCATTCTCGCCAAACTGACCGCGCGGATCGGCGATTGACACGGCCAATTCAACAGCTAACAATCCAAACAGCGTGGTGAACTTAATCACCGGATTCAGCGCTACTGACGAAGTATCCTTGAACGGATCACCCACCGTGTCGCCAACGACGGTTGCATCGTGCAGAGGTGTACCCTTCTGTTTCAAATCCACCTCGACCACTTTCTTCGCATTGTCCCAGGCGCCACCGGCGTTAGCCATGAAGATTGCTTGATAGAGACCGAAGATCGCAATCGAAATGAGATACCCGATGAAGAAAAACGGCTCTACAAAAGCGAAAGCCAGCGTCGAGAAGAAGATCGTCAGGAAGATATTGAACATGCCCTTCTGCGCATACTGCGTGCAGATCTCAACCACCTTCTTACTATCTTCAACCGACGCCTTTTCAACGCCCTCCAAGCGAATATTTGCCTTAATGAACTCTACCGCGCGATAAGCCCCGGTCGTTACTGCCTGAATGGAAGCGCCGGTGAACCAATAAATCACTGAGCCGCCCGTAATCAAACCCAGCACAAACGGAGCATGCAATAGCGACAGGTTCTCGGTGTTGGTGGTTAGTCCATTTGTCAGCGTCATCATGATCGAAAAGATCATGGTGGTAGCTCCGACCACGGCGGTTCCAATCAACACCGGTTTCGCAGTCGCCTTAAAAGTATTGCCGGCGCCGTCGTTCTCTTCCAGCAAATGTTTGGCGCGCGCAAAGTTGACGTTCATATTGAAGTCGCGTTTGACCTCAGCTTCGACGTCCGGTATCTGCTCGATCAGGGAGAGTTCGTAAACGGATTGCGCGTTGTCGGTCACCGGACCATACGAGTCGACGGCGATCGTCACTGGGCCCATGCCGAGAAAGCCAAAAGCCACCAGTCCAAAAGCAAACACCGGCGCCGCTACCATCAGGGCGCCAACACCCATAGTGCTGAAGTAGTAGGCAATCGACATCAGGAAGACGATGCTGATTCCCAGCCAGTAGGCTGAAAAGTTTCCCGCAACGAGACCGGAAAGAATGTTGAGCGACGCTCCACCTTCCCTCGAAGAAGTAACCACCTCGCTTACGTGGTGAGATCCGGTCGAGGTGAAAACTTTTACCAGCTCGGGGATGATAGCGCCTGCCAGCGTGCCACAGGAGATGATCGCCGAGAGTTTCCACCACAGTGTCGTATCGCCGCCGAGCGACGGGATTGTTAACCAGGAGATGACGAATGTGACTATGACCGAGAGAATTGAAGTAATCCAGACAAGCGAAGTGAGCGGCGCTTCGAAGTTCATCTGGTCCGCTTTGGCGTAGCGAGCCTTGGCGATCGCATCATTGATGAAGTAGGAAGCCGCGCTCGCGATAATCATCATGATGCGCATCACGAAGATCCACACCAGCAATTGCACCTGCACGGTGTCTCCCCGCACGCCCAGTAATATAAACGTAATCAGCGCGACGCCGGTGACCCCATAGGTTTCAAAACCATCGGCGCTTGGGCCAACGGAGTCGCCGGCGTTGTCGCCGGTGCAGTCAGCAATCACACCCGGATTACGTGCATCGTCTTCTTTGATCTTGAAGACGATCTTCATCAGGTCGGCGCCGATGTCGGCTATCTTCGTGAAAATACCGCCAGCAATACGCAACGCTGCCGCGCCCAGCGACTCACCGATCGCGAAACCGATGAAGCAGGGACCGGCGTAATCACCTGGGATGAAGAGAAGAATGCACAGCATGATCAGCAGCTCCACGCTGATCAGCATCATGCCGATGCTCATCCCGGCTTTCAGTGGGATTGCGTAAAGGGGAAATGGTTTGCCTTCGAGACTGGCGAAAGCCGTGCGCGAGTTGGCAAACGTGTTGACCCGAATTCCAAACCAGGCGACGCCGTAACTGCCGGCAATGCCTACCAAACTGAAGGCGAGAATAATAGCGACGCGGAAAGGCTCCATCCGCGAGAGCACGCCGAAGTAAAGAACGATGATAACGCCGATGAAGATTTCAAGAATCAGAATGAACTTGCCCTGAGTAACCAGGTAAGTCTTACAAGTTTCGTAAATAAGTTCCGAGATCTCGCGCATGGCGCGATGGACCGGCAGCTTCTTCAAGTTCATGTACATGGCCAGACCAAAGAGCAGGCCCAGCATGCACACGATGAGTCCGACCAACAGTAGATTGTGACCGTCGATGCCGCCAAAAAAAGTGACCTTGGAAAGGTCTGGCAAAATCAGATTGGCCTCACCACCCTGATGCGATTGGCCGAAAGCAGGCGATGCAAACGCGGCCAAGCCCATGAGCAGGGCAGAAACGGTAAAAACCTGCCGGCGCATTCGAGCACCGATTGCCAAAAAGCGAGAAACGTTAAAGTTGTGATTCATAATGTTTTTGATAGAGAACCGGCTGCGCAAAATTACCGCCGTGCTGATGATTTAATCAGTGATAGTTCCACTCCTTGAGATGATTCTTTTCTGATCTTTACCGGCAGAGGCCGCGTTAACGCAGAGCTTCGGGCACACCCTTCACCGAAGCTGCGTCACCGGGAAGTCGGGCGGCGCCACCTGTGCCGAGCAAGCCTTCATTCTGAAACTGCGTATTATCCTGATTAGAGGGCAAACTGTCCAGAAGGGAAGGGTGCTGCTCGGTAGTGCTCCGTTAGTGTGTTATTGGGAAAAGAAAGGCGAGACTAGAGTAGTCTCGCCTTCCAAGCATCAGTGCCATCCGTTCAATTATCGTTTGCCCCTCCGCCAAGTCAGTCCAGGCTGGTCGCAGCGTGCGCCTCCACTAGCGACCCCTTCTGCCGATCGCCGCGAACTCTAATGAGCGCAACAACTGCAAGGTAGAGTGCCAGGACAACCAGAGCCGCGGCCGCAATTGCATTTATTAATTCAATATCAAGGACGCCCCTTCCGATTTTCGTGGCCTTCAGATTTCCGACGACGAGTGCGACGAGCGCCCAGAGTGTGATCACGAGCACGAAGATCATGGGCAGGAGCGTGAACGCAATGCGTTGGCGCGCCTGATAAAGCCATATCGTTATTGTCAGGAGCGTTAATCCAGCCAGTAACTGATTCGATGCTCCAAACAGCGTCCAGAATTTCAACCACGAGTTTGGGGGCGCGTAGACGATGAAATAGAAAGGAAGTCCCAGCGTCAGCAACGTGCCGCAGAGCGCGCCAAATTTACCTTTCCAGCCGAAAAGTTCCTGCACAATGTAACGGCCCAGCCGCATGGAAACATCGAGCGTATCAAACACGAAGGTTGAAAAAGCCATCGCTCCGAAAGTGACGGCGAAGGCAAGATTGTCCCGGCCGACAATCAACGTCAGGAATTGGCCAATGCCGTTGCCGTAGATCGTTCCCGGCGCTTTGCCGCGCAAGGCGTCCTGAGCGACGATCATTACGGTGACCAAGGCAATCAATGCCACGAAGCCCTCCGCCAGCATCGCGCCGTACCCAACCGGGCGGATGTGCGACTCGCGATCCACCTGCTTCGACGTAGTACCGGAACAGACAAGGCCGTGAAAGCCGGAGCAGGCGCCGCACGCAATGGTCACAAAAAGAAACGGGAAAAGCGTGCCCGTCATCCCTCCAATATCGAATGACTTGAAGGCGGGTTGCTGGATCTCGTAACCACCGAAGAAAACCCCGATGATGCCGAGCGCGAGCGCCGAGTAAAGAATAAAGCCGCCCAGATAACCGCGCGGTTGGAGCAACGCCCACACCGGGACTATCGAGGCAACGCCGCAGTAAATAATAATCAGCACGCCCCAGGTCTTGTGGTCGAGGACCAACAGGTTTGAAGTCATTGTGCCGACCCATGACAACGCGAATGCTGCCGGCACGAAAATCAAAGTCACCAACCAGAGTGGAGGATTGAGGTAACGTTGGACCAGCCCCAGCAAGACCGAAAGCAACAGATACATCACACTCGCAGCAGCCACTGCTCCGCCGGGATTGAAGTTAACCATCGTGGCCTTTAACTCTTCGGAGCCACCCACAAACGTCCCCGCCGTAATGTCCGCGAAGGCCACGATCACATAGAGCAGTGCGATCCAGATAAAACCCATCATCGCGCGACCGGCGCCGCTCCCGAGGTGTTCGCGCGCGATCTCGGCAATTGAGGTTGCGCCGTGGCGCACAGATGCGGCCAGCGATGCGAAGTCGTGTACTGCCCCGATCAGCACCACGCCTAACCCTATCCACAGCAGACATGGCAGCCACCCGAAGGCCTGACAGGCCAGAATTGGCCCGGCTATCGGACCGGCAGCGGCAATGGCGGAGAAATGTTGACCGAAAAGATAGAAAGGTTTGGTCGGTACGAAATCTACGCCATCGTTTACCCGGTTAGCGGGAGTTTCCCGCGCGTCGTCGAGCTTAAACTGTCGCGCGACCCATCCGCCGTAGAGGCGATACGCGGCGGTCAACATCAGCAGAAAGCCAACTGCCAGCAGCGTCAGCGTCACGTTAGAGAGTCTCCATGGCCGGAATCGTCAAGCGCAAAAACTTTAGCAGCGAAAGCGGAGTAGTGGCGATAGGCAATCGCGATTACGCAAAGTGTGCCAATGATGAATGGGAAGCGCATTCATACAACGTTAGTAGTGAGCTGCCGATGTTTCAACTGATCGAACTAATTAAGGTATGCGGTTTCGCCAGTACCCAGGTCGACGCCTCTGATGCGCTACCGCAGTGATAAATACTACGTTTTCTCGAACACGATAAAGAATTGAAAAAGGAAATCTCGATAGAACTAGCCGCCGTTCACCTAGCGTCGTCTCGGGCCAACGATGTGGTGATACGGAGATATCTTGGAGTGCATTGTTGATGTCTGTGGCGAATGCCCGCGCTGCCAGTTGGCTACGCTTTCGATACCAACGTTTTGCTTCTGTAAGCTCCTGGTCTGCCTCCGGGTGAAACTCAACCTTCATCATCAGCTAGCAGCTTCGCCTTTACTTCCTCCCAGGGAATTGTTTGGACGGCGCCAGACTCAATTTCCCGCCAGCGCCGCTCTGCCTCGGCCGCCCACGCTGCTTCGACGTCCGGATCGGGTGGTCCTTCCAAGCTCTCAATTAGCAGACCCGCGAGGGTGGCGCGGTCACTGTCTGTCAACTCGAGCGCTTCGCGAAACAATTGTCTTAATTCGGTAGCCATGGATCCAATTTTACGCGAAGCGGCCGAAGATTCCTACGCTCTGGTTACCGGCCGCCAGCGCCTTTCCAGATATTCTGCCACGCGCGTCAAGGGAAAAGTCAGCAGCAGATAAAAAACCGCGACCATTGGCCAGACCGTGAGCGGCGCCGCATAACGGCTCGCGAGTTCTTGTCCGGTGCGCGCCAGCTCGGTCAGTCCGATGACTGAGACCAGCGACGAGTCTTTCAGCAGCGCAATGGCTTCATTGGTGAGCGGTGGCACCACGCGACGAAAGGTTTGCGGCAGGATGATATTTCGCATGGCTTGTGAATACGTCA
>JBPCKD010000140.1:0-8255 GCA_051004635.1 Pyrinomonadaceae bacterium | reverse complement strand
GATGATGATCGTGCTGGCGATCCTCTACCGGCACCTGCGTTACCTGCCTGACACCGACCGACTCTTTCGCGGCTTGAATGCCGCCGTGGTCGCGCTGGTGATCGTGACCGCCTGGCGCATCGGCCGCAACACACTTTACAAACCGTGGCAATGGCTGTTGGCCGTAGTTTCGTGCCTGGTCGTCGCCTTCTTTAGCGCCACCGTGATCGAAGTGGTGCTGGCTGCCGGTTTAGTTGGCATCTTTATCGATTCGTTCGCCGAGAAACAACTACGCAAACTAGGGCAACTTCGGGGTGTCGCATCGCGGCGTAAACGCATTTCCGCGCGCCTTACTTTGCAAAGGAGGCGCCGTCGTTTGCGCCACACGCATTTCGTCGGCGGATATCTCACCAGGGCAATGGCGGAAGAGCGCGTGCGTCAGGCGGAACTAAACGCGGCCAGGAAAAAAGAACTTCAAAGGAACAAGACAAGGAAAGACGAGACCATACTCAGCTCGGTGGTATTGCTCGGCGCTGCAATGCCAATCTTTACAAAAGTCGCACTCCTTTTGCTGCTGTCGACGATTTTTCTGCGCATGGGTGCGATCACGTTTGGCGGCGGTTTTGTAATGATCCCTTTAATTGAAGCGGAGGTAGTAGATTCCCATCACTGGTTGACGCATCAGGAGTTCGTCGATGCTGCCGCCCTCGGTCAGATTACACCGGGTCCGGTTTTGATCATGGCGACTTTTATCGGTTATCGAGTGGCGGGAACGCTCGGCGCCATCGTGGCGACCATCAGCATTTTTCTACCGTCGTTTTTGATGACGGTGGTAGCGGGCTCATCGCTGGCGCGCTTCCAAAACAACAAAATAGTGCAATCGTTCTTGAAGGGCGTTACGCCGGCGGTTGTCGGGTTGCTAGTGGCTGCCGGCATCAGCATCGGACGCGCCGGCATTCACACCTGGGCCGGTTTGCTTATAGCAATCGCAGCCGGATTTGTCCTGGTTCGCTATCGACCAAATGCCATCTGGGTCATCCTCGGCGCCGGACTGTTGCGCATTTTGATCGGTTTCTTCCTGCCATAAGTTTTGCTGTCCGATAAGCTTTAGCTTGTCGTAAGGCCGCGAAAACTTAAGTTTTATCGGACATCACAAATTCGTAGCTAATCAACGCTCACTAACAAACTCACCTGGCGACGTACGCTTCTGCGTGCGTAGTCGCTCGGCCAGGAAGCGATAAAAGCACTTCAGGCAAAGGCCGCACGAATCTTCGCTCGCGTGGTTCCGAATCTCCACGCCGCAGGAGACGCACAGCACTCTAAATTCAGGGTTGCGTTCGAGCTTCTTTTCAACCATCTCATTTACGCTCCACCAAAGATATCTTTGGGAAATCGTGGCGCGGAGATGTTACAGGTACATAACTCGGCGATTAAATATTCCTTAATTGCCGCAAGGGTGTTCAACGTAGGACACCACGCTGGGGCAAACCGCATGCGATTCCTCGCTGCTTAATCAAGATTTAATTTGATCGTAACGGGTAGTTAGCACCGGACACCGATATTCGTTTTCAGATACTTCATTCTGGTAGCTCGCACAAGCGACACGTTGCGACCGTGGATCACATCTGCAAACGTTGCACTGCTTCGGGGGAGTCAGCGCTACGTGTTAGTGAGTAGGATGAGATGGCGCCTGTAATGAGTATTCCCGCCAGCAACGCCTGACACGCTCGGATCACTTCTCCTAAACGTGCGTGGCAGAGAACTGAAACGATAGAGAGTCTCCAACAGTAGGCCTGACTGTTGGGGACTCTTCCTTTTGCGCGTGTCCCCTTAAACTTTCGGCGGCACTCATTTACACCAGGGAACTTGCCTTTCTGAGTTCCAGATAAACTTAATACAAAGCCCGTTCATTCAGAGAACGTTCAGATGTCATTCAGTCATCCGCGCCTGTGGAAAACTTTCCTCCCCGGTCCGTTAACATTTTGGTAACATGCTCGCCAACGCGCTACCCCTTAGCGCAAACCGTCTTGTTAACGGCAAATGCGTCCCCTTCGCCGTTTGTAATCTTGGAGAAACTGAGATGTCGCTCAGAACTCGCAGGAAAACTTTCTCTTCAATTAGCACCCTGTCGTGCTGCGCTCTCATACTGTTATGTTTTGCCTCAAGTGTTTATGCGGAAGGAGACCCCAACCTCGTTCTGCTGCGGGACAACGTCTCGCATTATCAACGTCTACAACTGGCTGGAGCACTGAACAAGATTTCCGGCTCGCCTCAACTTCGATTTGATGAGAATGGCGCGCTGCGCTTGGGGACCAAAGATCCAAAGGTCGGCTCCTCCCTGGCGAGGGAACTGCTTGAAAAAGCGGTCAAGGGGGCGGGAGTAATCATCTTAGAAGAAGCCAGCAATCGCAGCGACGTGGCTTTTTGCAGTGTTTCTTCCGGCCGCTGGGTACGAGACGCCGCACAGCGTCCAGCCGCCTACGTTGTATCGATCGATTTTGCCGACTTTCAAAACCTGGTTGGTGACCGGCGTGCGCTGGAAGCTTTCGACGTTGGTTGGGCAGTCCTGCACGAATTAGATCACGTGGTTAATGATTCCGAAGACTCAACCAGCGCCGGCGAGACTGGCGGGTGTGAAAATAACATCAACAGCATGCGTCGCGAGTTGAAATTGCCGGAGAGAATGGAATACTTCTACACGCTATTTCCGGTAAGGGGCAATGGAAATGTTTTTCCGACCAGGTTTGTTCGCCTTGCGTTTGAAGCGCGAGATGAATCGGACAAGAAGAAACGCTACTGGGTAATGTGGGACGCAGCCTTAGTGGGTGGGGTAATGGAATCCAAAGCACTCGCCGTGCTCAAATAATCTTCACAGAGTCTCCCCCAACACCCCAATACAATCTCGTGAATGCTCGAGCACAGCACCCGGACTGATCCATCTAATAATCACCAGTCGCCGCCCTGGCAAATGGCTTGCGCACTTTCCGCGCTTGACGCTCCAGTTCCTCCATCCGCTCGAGTGTCGTGTGCACCTCCTCGACTACCCGTTTGAGGTTTTGCCGCTCCGCGGGAGAATTTTCGCCCGTCGACAATAGTGCGGCAGCTATTTCGCTGCTTAACTCATTTGCGAGTGCCATAGTTAAGTTGGTAACCAAGCCGGAAACTGAATCGGGATTCGAGTCATCATCCTACGTCACCTGAGTTACCTTGATATTAAATCTATCTTAATTAATGTTTTTTCTGCGCGATGACTATTTCTTTGTCAGCCCTTCCTGGTTTGGTTTCGCAGTAACAAACATTTAAGGCGCAATTCACAGCGGCTTAACCTCGTCCCTCTAGATTCCGTCCTTGATACTTTTAAGACGAAACTCCATTCGCTGATTCAAGCACCTTTGTTAGTTGCCTTCCTGGGCAAGTTTCAAGCAGTGAATCTGATAAGGCTACCCAAACACTTTCGAGTCTCAAGGAGAATTGCTATGTATACGAAAGCCCGCAGTAGGCTTGGCCGCAATCCGCTAATCGCCGTCGCTCTTGCGAGTCTACTGTTTTCACTGCTCCCGTCCGCTGCTCTGGGCCAGTCAGGTACTGGCACTTTGACCGGAGTCGTTCGCGACCAGAATGAGGCCAACATGCCCGGCGTTGCGATCACGCTAAAGAATATTGGTACGGGCGCAACGCGTACCGTCACCAGCAACGATGAGGGTCGCTGGATGGTACCTGCCCTCTCTGTCGGCACATATGAAGTTACATACGAGCTCACTGGCTTCAAGAAACTGGTAAGAGATCGAGTCGAAGTGGAAGCCGCAGTGCCTCGCACGCTAGAGGACAAACTCGAGATTGGTGAGATAGGAGCGACTGTCAACATCAATGAGGGTGCTGCGTTAATTACTCCCGATACTTCTGCCGTGGCTCGCCAGCTTTCGGCGGAACAGCTCGTTCAAGTTCCGACATCTACTCGAAGCTTTACGCAATTACTCTCCGCGGAAGCTGGTGTCAGTTCAGATCTGTCGCCGGTGTTAACAAACGGCAACGGCAATCAGTCGCCATCAGTCAACGGTACCCGCACCACCAGCACGAGCTTGTTCTTTAATGGCGTCGACGCGACCAATATTACTTCGAACGAAGGTTCGCTTAACGGTAACATCGCGCCCGCACCGGAAACTCTTTCGGAAGTCAAACTGCAAACGAGCCTTTACGATGCATCAACCGGGCGCTCGGGCGGCGGCAACTTCCAATTGATTACGAAGAGCGGCACGAATCAATTTAACGGCTCTGCCTACCACTATCTTCAGAACGAGAAGTTCAATTCCAACGACTTCTTCTTCAATAAGGACGGTATTGAAAGACCTAAAGCGCGACGTAACGAGGGTGGGTTTACCATAGGTGGCCCAATCATCAAGGACCGTTTTTTCTTCTTTGGTGGTTTCCAGCACACCAGTGCGGACACGGGGTTCGTGCCCACAGCGAGCAGTATTACAGTTCTCCCTGCGGCGCTTGCTCTCATCCCTGGAGAGCGCACCAAAGAAAATGTCCTGGCCGCCTTCAGTCTGTTAAACCCCAGCATCTTAGCTTCCATTCCCAAGGCGCAATGCGCTTCGCCGACTGATCGCGCGTGTATCTCAGATGTGGCGATCAAACTTTTGAATTTAAAGAATCCAGCGACTGGAGACTTCTTCATCCCGGCACCGCGCGCGGGCGGCAGCCTCATTGGCAACGATACAAACGTGGCTGGAAATAATGGTGGCAATCCTTACATTCGCCAGCGCAACGTTTTTCCAGCGCAGTTCAAACAAGATCAGTTCACCATTAAACTTGATGGCCGTCTCAGCAAGAAGAACACTATAAACGGCACTCTTTTCTACGCCAATTTTCCCGGCTTCGATCCCTTTCCGGACCCTGGCAGCCTGGCGTCGCCCGTTACTGTCAAGCGTTCCGACCGCAACCGTACGGTCGCCATTTCCGATCAGCACGTTTTTGGGCCACGTTTTATTAACGAAGTACGTTTTGGTTTTTTCTCGCTCAATAACACGCGCGTTCTGGACGATCCCTTCCTTGCGATTACCAACGAGTCGGTGGGCATCCCCAACCCCGCCACCGCATTCGACACTGGGCCAGGGACACTCCGGCTGGGTCACTACGTGGGCCGACCAGGCACGATTCTGGAGCGGTTCTCGTTCGGTGGGCCAAACGATACGTTCAATCGGCGCGAGCAGACGACCTACAGCTTATCGGACCACATGACGTTCGTTAGCGGCGACCACACTTTTCGCTTCGGGGTAGAGGCCAAGCGCCACAACTTCAACACTGCCCTTCCTGAGGAGCAGGCGACTGAGTTCGAGAAGTATGACAATTTTACTCAGTTACTGCGCGGCGTAGCCACTGAAGCGGACACCCAGTTCGGTGTGACAGAGAAACAGTTTCGCTTTCGCGACCTGGGCTTTTATGCGGCTGATGACTGGAAGGTTAACCGCAAACTGACTCTGAATATCGGACTACGTTGGGAATGGTTCGGTTGGCCGGAAGAGAAGAACGGCTACATTGGCAACTTCGACCCCAAGTTAGTCACGGACCCGGACAATCCGATTTCCGGTTTCTTAGTTCCTGCAAACGCCGCCCTGACAGGTTTCTCAGCGGTTGACACTGCTATTCAGGCAACGACTAGAGCCGCTACAAAGAGCACCTTGAACAGCCAGGATCTTAACAACTTTGCGCCGCGAATTGGCTTCGCCTTCACCCCGTTTAATAGCAATCGCCTGGTTCTCCGCGGCGGATACGGCATCTTTTTCGATCGACCCTCGGCTGCTTTCATCAATACGGTATTCAGTAACTATCCGCATTTGCGTGAGGAGGAAGTTACGTTCCCTGCCAGCAACGTGCCGCTGACCACCGCCTGGTCGCAGCAGGATGCGAATTTTCCCTTCAACCAGTACTTACCAAATCGGATTGTGCGCACCGGCGGAGCGGCCGGTGTTTATCAGGTTCGCGACAACACCAACGTAACGAGAGGCGCTGACGGTACTCTTAATCCTACCGATCCGGCCACTGGGCTGCCTTTCCGCGGCAACATTGCGGAGACGTTTGAGTTTCGCGCCGTAGACCGTAATTTGCGCACGCCCTACGTGCAACAATGGAACCTTGGCGGCCAGTTTGAAGTGACTAAGAATTTGCTGGTTGAGGTCCGCTATGTTGGCTCAAAGGGGACTAAACTACTGCAAGCGACGTCATTCACTCAGGGTTATGACCTGAATGACCCGAACACCCCTGACTACATTTTTGAGCGATTCAATCGTGCTTATGTTGCAGCGGGCAACCCCCTTGGACCATTGAACTCAGGCACTACAGCCAGACAGCGCGGGGTGGGACGGGCTTTCGGCTTCGCTAACTCCACTCTTGGGGGCATGCTCGACTACAACCTGGGTAATGCAGGCGGTGCGGTGATCACGTTTGAGGGACGATCACCCTTCCTGGGCTTCGATGTACCAGAGGCTATTATGCTGGGCAACTCGGCATACTCGAGTTATCACTCTGCGCAATTCAGTGTGACGAAGAGGCTATCGCACGGTATTCAGTTCAACGCTGCCTACACCTTCTCAAAGTCAATCGACAACGCTTCGTCTGACCCGGGCAGCACAGCAGGCGGCGGTAAGCCTGATCTGCCTAATGTCGGCTTCACGGCCCAGGGAAATGCTTTTGAAACTAATGCAAACCGGGGAGTCTCTGACTTCGACCGTCCGCATCGCTTCAGTTTGAGCTTTGTATACGACATCCCGAGCTTTGGCTCGACATCAAAGTTTTTCACGGGCTGGCGGCTCTCAGGTTTCGGGCAGGCTCAGAGCGGATTGCCTTATTCGATATTTTCAGCAGAAGTCACCGTTGCCAATCCTTCTCAGTATTCCAATCTGAGGTTAGGTTCAGGTGGTCTCTATCGCCTCGCCTTCGGGCGGCCATCGCTTTGCGGAACATTGGACCAGTTACGACAAACGGGCTCCGATCCAACCAGCCAGGCCTTCAATCCTGCTGCTCTGTGTTCCCCGATGACACTCGCGGGCGGGTACCCGAATAATCGTGGGTTCGGTAACCTGGGGAGGAACATTCTCCGCGGGTTCAGCCAAAAGCGCATGGACATCGGGTTGTCCAAGACCACTAGACTTACTGAACGAGTGGGACTGGAATTTCGCTGGGACGTCTTCAATTTTTTCAACGCCGTTAACTTCGCCACACCAAATAATGTTATCGGCGAAGCAGGCACCGACTTCGGAAAGATAACAGACACTATTGGTGGCCCGCGTGTGATGCAGTTTGGGATGAAATTGAAATTCTAGCCCCAGGGATCGGATCGTCCACCGAGGCTTGCCTCGCGGACGAACCCGATTTTACTGACCCTCCATGGTGGAGCGCGGATCTAGATTTGGCTATGTCATCAACAGAAATGTCGACCACTGAGCGGCTTAGCCCACAGCAACCGGCTGACGATGTTTACGACGACGGCTATCTGCGAATCGAGCACAAGTCGTATTACATGGCCTGCGGAGGTGAAGCCGTCCGGCTTCCGCGCACAGAGTTTTTGATCGTCTCTCGCCTCACGCGAAGTCCCGAAAGAATCGTTAGCGCGGAAGAACTATGGCAATACGCCTGGGGTAACGAAAAGCCGCTCAACACCGAAAGCCTGCACGTTTACATCTACCGGCTGCGAAACAAGCTTGCTAAGTACAACTTGAGGATCGATACGATGGTAAACGTTGGATATCGATTGCTACTGCACGAGGATTCGTCGGCCTGAGCCCCTATTTAAGTCCATTGGCTAACCGCATGTTCGGATAACGCTTCCGTATTGCGATGGTTTTCTCGATCTTCGTTACACATTCACGGTCATGAGCCGTTCATCCATACAAGGCACGGCGAACCCGACGATCGATAGGGAAAACAGCGAAGAGTAAGCGGAATTTTAATTACGCCTAGTCCCACTTTTTTACAGCCAGTTCATATGAAATTCAGACGGATGTAACACCAGGCGACTAAGTTCTTATCGAAAATCCTATAGCTCTCGGAGAAGATCATGCCGATTTTGAACCTTTCAGTCAGGAAATTCCCACTCGTGTCAATCGTCGTGTTGGCTTCACTTGCTTTGCTTGCCTTGGCCTGCGGCGGAGGCGGCGGCACGGGACCGGGAGGCGAAGCGGCTGTTATCAAGATTGATGGCTCCAGCACCGTCTTTCCGATTACCGAAGCAGTAGCCGAGGAATTTCAAAAGGAAAAGCAGGGCAGGATCAAAGTAA
>JBPCKD010000139.1:0-12399 GCA_051004635.1 Pyrinomonadaceae bacterium | reverse complement strand
CGCATGAATGTAGCAATCTTCCAGGCGTCAATAGCCTTCCAGGGCATAGCAGCCATTGTGTAATGCCCACATGAGAGCCACACGACATCGAGCGGCAACTGGTGGCGCTTAGCCTCGGCAATCGTGTCTTGTGTTAGATCAATCGGAAATGTCAGGTCGTAACGCGCGGCGATGAAGCGCATTGGACGCTCCCCCATTTCAGGCAGACGTGTGATAAAAGGCACCGGACTAATCGGCGTCCAATACTCACGCAGCTCATCCAAAGTTAAATGATTGCCAAAACCTTCTCGCAGATGGCGAGTGGATAGTCCGCGCCAGGCAACATCAGCTACATAACCGGAGACGTGATTGAAGGTGCCGGCGTTAATATCCGGCTCGTGGGCGAAGGCCAGAAACGCGATGCAAGAACCAACGCTGGTCCCCAGGATGCCAATGCGTTCATAGCCCTGGTCCTTGAGCCATCTTACGGCGGCGCGCGTATCCAGCACTGCTTGTCGCATCGACTGAATGGTGCGACCAACGTTTGTGCTTACCAAATGATCGGCGCGCTGGAGTTCGGCGGGCCGGCGTTGATCGTGATACGGAAGCGTCAAACGCAACGCGGACATCCCGATGAAATTGAAAATGCGGCAAGCTTCGACGTGACTTTCGGGTTGCGCATTCCATTGCGGCAATACCACTACCGCTGAACGAGGATGCCGGGCTCGTTTTGGTACGACCGGAAAATAACGAGCGCGGGCAATGTTGTTTTCGGGAGAGGGCGTGTGTATAGCGCTGGACCAGGTAAGTTGATCGCCATTCAGTTGGAAATCCGGAATCTCCGGCAGCGCGTAAAAATCCTGGCTGCGGGTCATCACTTCCCGGGTGTGGCGACGCAGCACCTCGCGCGGGTCATCCCCATTCACGTGATGGCTGATGAACGAAAGACCCCACTCAAACGGGCGCACCAGGCGATTGTTATCTCGCTCGTGATGTGCGCGTTCGCGCCCGTGCATGAAACTTCTTAACAATCGACTGTACCACCTGCTGAAATTAGCGGATCATTCTGGTTGATGCGGACAGCAATCAATCCTAAAGAGGTCTTGGTATCAAATCAAGCGAGTGCCCGCGGTCGAAACACTGATTTCATCCACCGGCCACTTGTGTGCCGAGAGCAGACTTCAAAGCTTCCAGAATCGAGCGGTTGTCGCCCAGATAAAGAACGATGAGCCTGCTGCTCTTGTAGAAGTGTGGAGTTGCCATCCACGATGGCTTCGTGGTGCCGATTGTCATACCATCGGGGCTTATGCGCTGTGCTTCCTCGTTCGCCTTTATGGCGTTGGCGTACTCAAATATCTGTAGCCCCTCATTATTCAGATTGATAATGCGACCGGGAGCAGAGAAAAAGGGTTGCCTTACCTTCTCATTAGTAAGTTGGACAGTTCCACCATGAGCCCGAAGATTCGCCACGAGGCGGGAATATTCCCTGCCTCGTGGTGTTATGCGGTGCCGATGGCGTGTAGACTGACCCGGGATCAAATCAGTCACTAGCCCCAAAGCTATCAGACTGCCAAGCACCAGCAAATATTTCCTGAGTACCGTGTTCATATGCCCCAAATTCTTTTGCCTATCACTGCTGGATTTGCTGCCCTTCATTCTATGTTACTCCGCATGCTATCCGGTAACGACAATGTCGTCCGGTAACATTGACGTATGCCAGCAGCGGTAGTATCTTGGTCGCGTCAACAATGTCCTGTCCACGGTCCCGCGTGGGAATGACTGTCCCTCGGATGGGATTCGGAGTAACCAACCTTACAATCAGAAAGGAAAATAGTTTAATGCTCACAACATCTCGTAGACGGTGGTCGATCTGTGCACTGGTTCTGTTCCTCTTTGGCGCATTGACCGTCGTCGTTTATGCAGGCCACTCCTGGGCCAACTACCATTGGGCCCGCACGAGCAATCCCTTAACCCTTAAGCTGGGCAACAACACGACGGGCCCCTGGCCTGCGCATCTTTCTATCGCCTCATCCGACTGGACACAGTCAACGGTGATGGATACGACTATCGTTGCCGGTGGTACCGGTGGGGCGCGACGCTGTCCAGCGACCTTAGGAAGAGTGGAAGTCTGCAACGCAAAATACGGTCAAAACGGCTGGCTGGGAATTGCTTCCATCTGGGCCAATGGTGATCACATTACGCAAGGTACCGCAAAGATGAACGACACATACTTCAACATGGCACAGTACAACACCCCCGCGTGGAGACAGTTCGTGATGTGCCAGGAAGTGGGCCACACCTTCGGTCTCGATCACCAGGACGAGGTTTTCGGTAATTATAACCTTGGCACCTGTATGGACTATACGAACGCCCCCGCAGGCGGCATCGTGAATGGGTTCAACTATGGCCCTTCGAACGAACACCCTAACACGCACGATTATGACCAGCTAGTAACCATCTATACGCACTTGGACACCACGAACACCAGCTTTCAGACCGTCGGTCACGGCGCTGCCGCTGGCAACGATTCGTCTGAGTGGGGCAGACTGGTTCGTACCACCAACAACGGTCGGACTTCATTGTTCGAGCGTGATCTCGGTAATGGGAATAAGATGTTTACATTCGTCATCTGGGCAGATAAGGCAGAAGCCGGAGAATAGCTGAATTCTTTCCAAGACCGCACGAACCGGCTGACTTTTGAAATTAGCCGGTAATTTCCAAAGGGCGAGACTTTGAGTCTCGCCCTTTGTTATAGCAGTCAGATCTATAAATGAAACCGGCGGGACGGCACTCTCAAAATACTCGGTATCCCAGCCTTCAAATCTTGTATTTCCATTGCATCCTAGCGTTGACCCAACAGTTCGGTTATAGTTAGTTTGCTCTCCTCCTTTGCCCCGATTCCCCCACATGAAGTTCAGTTACCTAAAGATGTAAATCCGGGAGGGGAAAATTATGTTTATGAAGTTTCGAAGTTTAACGGTAGTTATGCTTGCGTGTGTTTCTCTAATTGGAATGCAGGCAATCGTGTCAGCACAGGGCCGCAGCGGGGGTCGTGGTCAGGGTGGCCCACCGGCAGGAGTCGGAGTGGACAGAGGAATCAACACGTCTTCAGATCGTTCTAATGGGCGCGCCGACACCGGTCGCGCCAAGGCATCAGAGCACTCAGGCGGTCGCTCCGACGCGGGACTTGAACGTGCGCGTCAGCAACGCGAAAACGCTCAACGCGCCAACCGGGAGCTCAACGACCACCCGGGTATCGCGTCCAGCCTGCATACAAATGCCAATGACCTTAGGGCCGGTTATCAGGCAGCGCTCTTAACCAATCCTTCGTTAAAGTTTGGCCAGTATGTAGCGGCGAGCAGGATCGCGGCGAATCTGAACGGCAGAAACCCAAACATCACACGGGCCGCAATTCTTAACGGTCTGGCCAATGGCAGAAGCATTGGGCAAACGCTTCAGGATTTGGGTTTGAGTGATCAAGAAGCGCGAGAAGCAAAGAAGCGCGCGGAGCGCCAAATAAAAGCAGCCAGGAAATCCTAATAATAGATCTTAGAGGAGCACTGGAGTCACCGTGAAGGTGGCGGCTGGAACGATCTAGTTTTCAGCCGCCATTTTCATTTTTGCTGCTGCGCCGTTCAAAAAGGCGACGGACCATTTGTGGCAGAAGCAAAGAAGTTTGTGTAAGGCTGCCGGTGGTAAACCGCCGAGCCAGGCCGCCAAATAGCTTTTCAGCCTTGGGACCGTAATGGAACCACCAGAGGTCCGGTAAGAAAGAGACGCGGTTGATATGAATGTGCTGGGGTGTTACCAGCTCCAGTAAACCGGCGCGTCCATGGGTTCTGCCGTAGCCGCTGTCTTTGACGCCACCCCAGGGAGTCTGCGCGATGCCATGCGTATAGACCACCTCGTTGACCATCACAGTTCCGGCTTCAATGCGTTCTGCAATCCGTCGTCCCCGGGCGATGTTCTTCGTCCAAACACTTGCCGTCAAACCATAGACGCTGTCATTTGCCAGCTTCACGGCTTCGTCATCGGTGCTAAAGATCATCACCGGCAACACGGGACCAAACGTTTCATCTCGCATTATTGTCATGTCGTGATCGACATTCGTTAGCACGGTAGGTTGGTAAAAGAGGCCGCCAGGGTTCTCGCCACGGCGTCCGCCTGTGAGTATTTTGGCGCCCCGCTGTTTTGCGTCGCTGACATGATTCTCGACAATTTGAAGTTGGCGTTCATTCGTCATGGAGCCTATGTCCACAGCCGCTTCAGTTCCTACTCCCTGTCTTAACGTCTCTGTCTCAGCCACAACTCGTTCGATAAACTTCGGCGCGATCGATTCATGAACGTAGCATCGCTCAACGGAAGCACAAGCCTGGCCGGCATTGGCAAAAGCACCCCAAACGGCGCCTCGGGCGGCGTTCTCGATATCTGCATCTTCCAAAACGATCATTGGGTCTTTGCCGCCCAACTCAAGGACGACCGGAATTAGATACCTGGCAGCCGCTTCCGCCACTCGTTTTCCGGTAGCCACGCTGCCAGTGAACATAATCTTATGGACGCGAGCTTCGACCAGGGCGGCCCCGGTTGAGCCGTCGCCCGTGAGAATTTCAAGCAGCCCCTCCGGCAAACCTGCCCGGCTGAAGAGCTCTCCAATTTTCAAAGCAATCAGGGGGGTCAGCTCGCTGGGCTTGAGCACCACCGCATTTCCCGCCATCAATGCCATCACCACTTCGTCAAGAGGCGTGGCCAAAGGAAAATTCCAGGGAGAAATTATTCCAATCACGCCCAGCGGTTTGAATCGAATGCTGGACGAGCGACCCATCATTCCGTATTGCCCGATGTCAATTTTCTGTGGCCGAAGTAGATTTTCGGAAGCGTGAGCGAAATAGTGCATGGCATCAAGCGTGGGCACTATTTCCATCGAGAGCGCTTCGGCGACGGGCTTTCCCGTTTCTCGTGAGACTAATCGAGCTATCTCATCGCGCTCGGCGAGCATAAGCCGGCGAGCTTTCAAGACCACCCGAGCTCGCTCCGGGAACGAGAGGTTGGCCCAGGCAGGCTGCGCGGCGCGCGCCCTGTTGACTGCTTCTCGAACTTCTTCGGTGGAACAGAGTCGGGCACGCCCAACCTCCACGCCGGTAGCCGGATCGTAAGAAATGATCTCGCGGGTTTTTTCGGCCGGCGACGGTAACGTTTGAACGCTCATGTCGGCCTGATTATCCAACAAAGCGGCTTCCGCTGCATAGCTTTTCAAACACTCGGGGCCAATCGCTGAATGCTGTAGTGACCGAATATTCATAGTTCTAAGAGTCTGACTCAGATCTTTTCTCATTCCCCTTTCGTTTAGAGGTGGGCATCGCCCGCCGGCTCAATGCGATGAAACTGCCCAAGCTTAATGAGTCCCGGCCGTTTAGAGATGGTCCCCAACCTTTCCTAGCCAGGTTGAAGAGTATCTTTCGTGTTGAGACGGTGGGCGGTGCCCACCTCTAAACAAACCGACATTTTGGCTCCCGCGGAGCGCGTCGACCCGGGCGAATCTCCATATTTAGGAAAAGAGTCTGTTTAGGAAGAGAGCCAGAGCGCTGGTTTCCTCAGTTCCATTCCTCTCGGGTACAAGGGGCTCTCCCAATCTTAGCCAAACATTTTCCGAGGAGCATGTTTCATGATCAGATCCCAACTCGAGGAATTCATGCGCCGCATGGATCAGAAGTCAGTCGCCATCATCCCAGCGGCACACGAGGCCACTCGTTCAAACGACACTCAATATCGCTTTCGCCAGGATTCGGATTTCTTCTACCTGACCGGCTTCGAAGAACCGGAAGCGATTGCCGTCATAGCACCCGGGCGAGAACAGAAGTACACGCTCTTCGTCCGACCACGCGATCCGGAACAGGAGATTTGGGTTGGGAGACGCGCCGGAGTGGAGGGCGCGAAGAGTGAGTTTGGCGCTGATGAATCGTTTCCCATTGCGGAGTTTGACGAGAAGCTTCACGAGGTTCTTGATGGCGCAGAAAATCTTTACTACCGCCTCGGCGTAAACGCGGAACTCGACAACAAAATCATTCGCAGGATTGCCGATATGCGCGCGCTCAATCGAAAGCCAATTCATCCGCCACGAACGATCATCGATCCGGCGACGATCGTCCATGAAATGCGCGTGTTGAAGAGCCCTGAAGAGATCGAGTTAATGCAGAAGGCTGCCGACATTGCCGCCGAGGCCCACGTGGCCGCAATGAAAATGGTGCGTCCCGGCATGAAGGAATACGAAGTTGAAGCCCTCATTGAACAGATATTCCGCCGGCAGGGAGCGGCTGGACCATCGTATACCTCGATTGTTGGCGCGGGGCCAAACGCTACCGTGCTTCACTACATAAATAACGACGGCGAGCTGCGCGATGGCGATTTGCTCCTGGTAGATGCTGGAGCTGAATACAAAGGCTATGCGTCGGATATCACGCGCACTTACCCCATAAACGGCCGCTACTCCGAGGGCCAGCGCGAAATCTACGATCTGGTGCTCGAGACGCAGATGTCCTGTGTCGAGCTGGTAAGGCCCGGCACTACGCATGATGAGTTGAAGCAACATTCCGTCGAGATGCTTACTGAGGGAATGGTCCGGCTCGGGCTGTTAAAAGGCAGACCTGCGGATCTCATCAAAGAAGAGAAGTACAAGCAGTTTTATATGCACGGTCTTGGGCATCTGCTTGGCATCGACGTACACGACGTCGGCATTTATTACTACGACAAACAGTCGCGCGCGCTTGAGCCGGGAGTAGTGATGACGGTGGAGCCTGGGATCTACGTTGCGCCCGACACCAAAGACGTTCCTGAAAAGTATCTCGGCATCGGCGTGCGTATTGAAGACGACGTACTTTGCACGTCAAACGGACCGCGGGTGTTGACTACGAAAGTGCCGAAGGATGCAGACGAAATTGAAGCACTGATGGCGAAGTAGGACAGACATTCCTGTCTGTCCGTGCACGCTTCAAACAATGGACAGGCCCGACCACCTCAGCGGGGCTGCCCCGCTGTGGGGGCCCCGGTGGAATGCCTGTCCTACATAGATAATTCCGCCACAATCTCCCGCATAATCGCCCGGCCCTTCTCAACTTCATCAGGCTTCAGAGAAATAGCGCCCACAACCGCGTGGCCGCCGCCGCCGTAGCGTTCGCAAATCTTCGCGATGTTATGAGTGCGGGGGCGAGGCGCCCAGGGATTTGACCCGACCGAAATCTTCGTGCGCTGCGGGCCGCGCGTTAAGGCAACGGTATAGGTGGTTTCGGGGTAGAGATAGTAAGGAATGAACTTGTTAAAGCCTTCGTAGCCCTCATCAACAAGATCAAATTGGACCACGTTGTTTTCCAGGACCGCCTTCCGACGAATAGCCTCGAGCGTCTCCAGATGCTGACGCAGGATTGGTTGAAATCTCCGCTGCACTTCCTCGCTAGTAGCAACTTCCTCGAGCGACTTCACGGTGAGTTCGCGAATCACCTGTTCGACAAACTTATCATCCGGGTCAGCTTCAATCACTTGCATTAGTTGCAGGGCAGGCTCTTTCAATTCCACGCACTGGGCCGCCGATTCATAGAGCGCTCCATCGATGATGTGGGCCCAGTGGACCAGCGATTTTAGAGGCTCATCATTGAAGCCAAATTGATCACGCGCGACATCAGCAATGAACTCCGTGCAGGACTTGCGCGTCGAATCAAGAAACTTCTTCCCGGAATTGCCGGCGCGAAAGTGGGCTTCATCTTCGGGAGTTAGGAAGGCCGACTCGTGATGATCAAACCACCAGGTCAAACGCTCGGACGCAGCATACTTAAAATCGACGATAGCGTTCTCGTCGCCATCAAGCAGATCGAGGTCAAACAGGTTGCCCGGCCGATGCAGCAAGCCGGCGTAGCTGACTTCCGCATCGGGATGAATACGTTCCTTGTAAAAGCGGGTGAAAGTCGCCGCCGAGGCGACGCCATCAAAACAGTGGCCGTGATAGAGCAAACGAAGTTTCATAGGTCTCCAGCTGTCCGTCACACTTTAGTTTGTCGTAGTGTTGAATAGCGGCCAGACACGACAAACTAAAGTGTGTCGGACATAAAAGAGTCGGCAATCTTAGCAATGAACAGGGAAATCGTAAAACCCAGGTACAAAGAAGTGTCGGTTCAGTTTCAAACGCCCGGGTGCCGTGGGTCCGAAGGACTCAGACGCTTCGCGCACAGGCGTATAGAGTACAAGCTTTAGCTTGCGTGGTTGGCAACCTGATGAAGGTTGTACTCTATACGCCTGTACGCATAAAAAGGCGCAGGGTCATGGGAACCCTGCGCCCTGCGCCTTTCGCATAACCTTCGGCTAGCAGTTAGGAAAGCGACTCACGGTTTACAAGGCTCGATCACCGAAGCAGTCGTCGCCTTCAAATGGTCGGCGATAAACTTGTCGACATCGGCCTCAATCAGCTCTCCATTAACTACCCAGGCTTTTTCAGTCAGCACATCTCCCGTTTTCGACAGCGACGCCGGTTCGAGGAAAATGTTCCACGGTGAACCCCACTTTCGCGTGTCGCTGGTTAATTGCCGGTACCCGTAATGTGCAGTCTTCTCGCGATCCTCACGTAACTCTGACTCACTGACCACAGGGTAAGGCGGGCCCGTTGGTCCAAAGAAATTCTTCACCTCATCGCGCGAGCCGTATTCACTAACGCCTATCACGGCGAATCCCTGATCCTTGTACTTCTCATAAAGCCTGGCGGCCACCGGCGCTTCGTGACGCCAATTGGCGCACCATGGTGCGAAGTAGACCACCATCACCAGCTTCTTACGCTCAACTGCCGCGCGCAGATCTACAGGCTTGTTGTCTTTGATATCGTTGAGCGTCCAGTTTTTATAGTTTACGGTCTTCTCAACGAGTGGGGAGTACTCGTGCCCGTCCTGCGCTCGAATGGCTAAAGGGAAGAACCCAAGAACCAGAATGAGAACAGCTAGTCGTCGGTTCATGATTTGTTACTCCTTAGCGAGGCCAATTACTCTTTACTTCTGCGCCGTCGCAACTGCCTCATCAAGCAACGGCTTGACCGCCGCTTCCCAGCCGGCGCGGTCACGGGCGCCGATAATCCTCTGCCGCACTCTGCCCTCGCGATCTATCAAATAAGTTGTTGGCAACGGTGACTGAGCGTCGCCGCTTCCGGTCACCACCGTATATTCGAATTTAGCCACTTCCTTCTGGTAGTCCTGAACAGCCGCTGCCGTGTCATCCAGCGTCGCCCCCACCACTTTCAACCCGCGGCCGCCCAGCTCCTGCTGCATGGCGTTGAGTATGGGAATCTCTTCGCGGCACGGAATGCACCACGTGGCCCAAAAATTAAGAAGCACCACATTGCCTCGCAGCTCGCCGAGGGTGAACGGCTGGCCGGCAAGTGTTTGAAACTGGACCTGAGGCGAAGGTTGAAAATTAGTGTTAGGCGGGGCCGCGGTTGTCGCAGTTGGAGGAACAGACTTCACTTTGATCCAACCTTCGGCATTTGGCAACCACGCCGCCAGCGTAGAACTCGCGAGTAAAGTTGATTTGCCACTCATGACCAGCAGACCAACGACAATCAACACAACTCCGGACACTACCTCCACCTTGTGCAGGTGCCGGCGAAACTTTCCGTAAAAGCTGAGAAACTGATTAAGTCCCAGGCCGGTCAGAAGAAATGGGACGGCCAGACCTGCTGAATAAAACGCCGATAGGATCAGACCCGAGCGCCATCCGCCGCTGGCGGCAGCGAGACCGATGATGCCGCCAAGAATTGGACCAATACACGGCGTCCAACCGGCAGCAAAAGCAATTCCCAGGGTAAACGATCCCAGCGGCCCTCGAGGCTTATCGTCGGAGAAGAAGCGCGTGTCTTTGTAGAGGGCGGATATCTTTAGTAAGCCTATCAACTGTAAACCAAAAGCGATGATAATAATGCCGCCAATGATTCTGACCCATGGGTTGGTGATAATCGAAGCGCCAACCAGGCCGGCGGTGGTGCCGAGAGCAAGGAAGATAACCGATAGGCCGGCATTGAAAGCCAGTGAATTCAGAATCACTGCGCTACGCGCCTTAGAGCCTGTCCCGCCTTCCTTAAGCCGGTCGATGCTGACTCCTGACATCAGCGAAATGTAACCGGGGACCAGTGGCAAAACACACGGTGAAAGAAACGACAGAATTCCGGCGACGAAGGCTATGCCAATTGTGATGTTTGCATTCTCCACTAATACCGACCTCTCATACCCTAAAAACTAAGTAAGTAAGTCTACAGCAAAACCCCGCGGGTCCATTGCCATTAGGAAAAGTCAATCCTTAGCCGCTACTCCCGCGTTTTTCGTCTCAGTCTGCGCCGAAGAAGGTTCAGCCATTACCGTTTCAAGCATCTTGCCCAATGCCGCGACTTCCCGTTCAGAGCCTCCGAGCGCTACGAATCTTATCTTCCCGTTCCGGTCGATCAGAAATTGCATGGGAATTGTAAACACCCCGTAGTTAAGATCGTTCACTGCGGAATCAGATACAACGAAACCGTAAGGCAGCCGATTAGTCTTCTTGAAAGTGCGCAGATAGGCAATCTCTTCACCTTGGGTAAGCCTACGCCCATTAGCCTCGCCGGAATAGTTTGTCAGACCAAGTATTACCAGACCTTTATCTTTGTAACTCTCGTGCCATTTTTGCAGTTTGGGGAAGGTGCCACGACATGGGCCGCACCAGGGGGCCCAGAAGTCGAGCAAAACGACCTGCCCACGCAGGTCCGACAGCTTGACCGGCGACTGATCAATCCATTGAGCAGCCACGAGATCGGGAAGCGTAACTCCCTCTACCGGCCCCGCTGTATAAAATAGCTCTCGTGGATCAATCGAACGATCCAGGCCCACGAGGCTAATATTGGCTAACCGCAGAAGATTTCCGGAAGGCAGCGAGAGGGCGATTTTGCGTAGCTCAGAAACTGTCGTGAGTGCGACCTCTTTCTTATTCAGAAGCACAGCGGCTTCGGCGATCAAGGATGTCGCCTTATAAAGCATATCGTCGCGCCTGACTGCGTTTGAGCTCTTGTCAGCCGCCACGAGTTTCGCAACTTTGAGCATCTCCCGCCCGTGAGCTGCCATGCGATCGTAATCTTTCGTCTTTCGCAGCGCCTGGGTAATTAATGTCTCCATACCAAACCATTCCGCTAAAACCTGTGGCTGGTTCTGCGCGTAGGCTTCAACGGCGCTCTCCGCTTCCGGAATAAGTTCCTTTCGGGTTGCGTAAAGAACCACAACTGCGCGCGCAATCTGGGCGTTTTCTCCATCAGGTCCAGTTGATAGATAACGTCGCATCGCCTCCAGCGCCTCATCTGCATTGCCGGCGATGTGGTTCAGCATGCCGACGTAATAACCATCCGCGCCGGCTAAGGACTTTCGCGCTTGTAAAGCGGCGGCATTTTTGGCAGCCAGATCCTTCTGCGCCTGTTTTGTTTTCGATTCGAGGTTTTGATCGTATGGGAGTTTTTGTTTATTAAACTCCTCATATCTCTTGTCTAAATAAGTGTTTACTTCTTCGTATAGGAGTTTTGCTGGGCGTGTCTCAGTCAGGGAAGCAGCGTCTTTGTTTTCCGGGGAAGCCTGTGGAAGCTGGGCAAAGGCGGTGCCAGTTGGAAGCGCTGCCGCCAAAAGCCACCCCAGTAACAGAAATTTTTGATCCAGAGATTTCATCGCGATAGATTATCAGTTCTCTAAAGAAACTACTGGTCTACAGAAACCAGGTCAAAGCGGTCCGGCGAAAAGATGCTAAGCGATCTTGAGGCCACCTTGTCAATAATTGCGCCGGAAATTAGCTCACCAGTGATCGGCGCTAACAAGATGCCGTTGCGATAGTGGCCGGTTGCATACAATAGCCCCTCAATTTCAGCATATGGACCGAGCACAGGCAAACCGTCAGCAGCACGCGGCCGGAGTCCAGCCCACGAAGCTGTCATGGGTAAAGCCCCGATTTGGGGAGATATCTCCAGCGCGGCCGATAGAATGCAGCTAACTCCTTCAGCGGTAACGCGCCTGTCAAAGCCTGCCTGCTCGGTGGTTGAACCCGCCAGAAGGCGACCGTCGCGTCGGGGAACGATGTATCCCCGGGGACTGTAAATTACATGCCGAGCAATTTGGGGATTCGCTTCAAAGCAAAGCATCTGGCCGCGAACTGGTTCAACGAAAAGATTCGGCAATACCCTGTCTGAAGTTGCCTTGCCAGATAAAGCCGTCAGCCCCAGCAAGGATGTCCATGCGCCGCCGGCGATGACTGCGATGTTAGTACTAACTGATATATGAAAGGGCGCCCCTGAGGTGGTAGCTTGGAGTTGTTACGACTCTAAGTTTCCCACTGATAAGGAGAGCCCTATGCGAAAGTACTACGTTGGATTGGATGTCCACAAGTTAAGCA
>JBPCKD010000138.1:0-17333 GCA_051004635.1 Pyrinomonadaceae bacterium | reverse complement strand
ACAGTAACCAGCGCGCCTGCGTCAGCGGTCAGACTCACCAGGTGATAATCACTAAGATCATTGGTTAATGTTCGCGCCTCGCCCTCGGGATAGGAAATCTGCCACAGTTGATATTGATCTCCTGCTCGCTCCTGCGCGGTGGTGATGACTCCGCTGCCGTCAGGGAGCCACGCGAGTCTCTCAACGGCATACCACTTGTGAGAGCTGAGAATCTTTTGTGCGCCATCTGAGACATTAATGATGACCACACTTCGGTAATAACCGCCGGTAAAACCTCCGGCCGGACAAGCGATCGTTTGGCCATCAGGCGACCAAGCCGTTCCTGGCAGAAAGAAGTCTGGATGCCTGCGGACGGCCAGTTTCTGCTCTCCAGTGCCGTCAGCGTTCGCTACTATCACCGTGTCTTCGCCTTCACTGGGATAACGACGGTTAAAAGCGAAACGCTTGCCGTCGGGTGAGAAGCTAATCCGGCTTGCATTTTCCAGCAGCTTCCTCGACGTGCCACCCAGCACCGGAACTTGATAGAGCGTTCCGGGCACGCGACCTCTTTCGGAGCGAAGATAGTAAATGTAGTTTCCATCGGGCGAGAAAGTTGATTGTCCGAAAGTAACATCAGGGCCCTCGGGCGGGACGATCTGCACGTTGCTGGTTGTGGCGACGTGCCTGACCCAGAGACTGGAAAGTCCCGTCTCGTCCCGCGCCGAATAAGCCACGTATTTGCCATCGGGTGAAATCGACGCTGAACCGACCCTGCCGTTATTGGTCAGCCGGACCATCTTCATTGATTGAAGATTCGGCGCGCGTTTGCTGCTGAGAAATTTGTACAGCCCGAAGCCTAGACCCACTAAAGCGATGGCAGACACGGCGATGACCAGCACAGCTCCCAGCTTATGGCGTTTGATTTCGCTGACTATGTATTCGGCGCTCGATGAAGAATGTGTTCCTTCAGCCGTTACCGTAGCAGCTGCCGATTGACTCGAAGTGCTCACGCCAGATTGCCGCTCGGTACCGATTGCTGACTCATTACTCCTGGCCGGGGACACGGAGTATTCCAGTTCCTGCTCGGCCTTCAACTCCTGCCGCAATTCGTCCAGCTCAATCGCCACTTCCTTGATCGATTGGTAACGCTTCTCCGGATCCTTCGCTAAGCACCGCCGAACTATTCTTTGCAGCTCGTCGGGCGCTACCGGATTCAGGTCTTTTATCTGCGGCGTTGGCGCGTGCACGATGTTGTGCAAAAAATCCAGAGCATCTTTTCCTCGAACGCTTTGCGCTTGGTTGCTGCCTCAAACAGAATGCAGCCAAAAGCAAAGATGTCTGAGCGATGATCGATCTCATTGATCTTGCCCTGGGCCTGTTCGGGCGACATGTAACCAACAGTGCCCATCACCGTACCCGGCAGCGAATGCTGCGCGATCATCGCTGTGGCAACTTCGCTCAAGCCTTCATCGCCCGTCGCTCGTTCCTGGCTATTGGCTTGAAACCCCTGCGGCTCGACTAACTTTGCCAAACCGAAATCAAGAATCTTGGCGTATCCATCTCGAGCAATCATGATGTTGTCGGGCTTCAGATCCCGATGCACGATTCCCGCAGCGTGCGCCTTCGCCAGACCCTCGGCAACCTCCTGTAAATAACGCAGAAGCTTTCTTAGATCGGCATGCTCACGGTGAATTTTCTGCCGTAACGTCTGGCCATCGACAAACTCCATGGCAATGAGATGAACGCCGTCCTCTTCGCCAATCTCGTAGATGTGCGCAATGTTCGGATGATTTAGCGCAGCCGCGGCTTTTGCTTCGCGAACAAAACGGACCATCCGATCCTGCTTCGAGGCAACTTCAGCAGGCAGAATCTTCAGTGCCACCTTGCGATCAAGTTTGGTGTCCTCAGCCAGATACACCTCACCCATCCCGCCCTCGCCAATCTTTGAGCGGATTTCATAGCGGCCAAGTCTTGTACCGGGTGGAAGGGGCGAGTTCATGCGGGCTATTTGGGAAATTCGGAACTCTGAATTTGGACTTTTTGTCTCAACCGAAGCTCGGATTCAACAGAGCAGATCATTTCTAAATTCAAATGCGCAATGCGGGTCGCCAGCCGGATGGCTGGGGTGCCCGTTTGCAATCCGAAATTCTGCACGGGGATTCTAGCGAAGTTGCAAACGCAAGGCTAGAAATACAAGCTCAAGATTGGTAGGTCTTCATGCCGAAGTCGAAGAGCGACTGGTCGCTGTCAACTACCTGATAGTGTTTACCTTTTGTTTTGATCATTGATGGTGGTTAACGTTCCCTTCGGCACGCGCCGCATCAATTCATCGACTTCTTTTGGCGCTGGGATCACGAAGGTCCCTGTGCCCCATCTGGCCTTCAGACGTTCCGGGATGATCTCGACCCGCGGCAGATCCTTGCTGTCCTCGAGTTTTTCCTTCCAGGTCTTTCGTGGCTTCATTGGACAGACCTTTCCCGTTCAGTCATGTTGAAGAACGCCCCAGGCAGGGCAGGATATTAATCGCTCGGTGAAAGACCCGTCAACGAATGTGGGTCTGCGCCATCCTTCACTGCGTCCGACGCGACCATCAATTAAGCCTACAATTAATCGCTCTCGTTCTTGGCAGACGCCATCATTCATGGGATCATGAAATAGCACAATGAAACGTGAGTATGATTTTTCCAAAGGAGTAAGAGGAAAGTTTTACAGGAAAGGAGCAGAGTTGCGTCTTCCCATTTATCTTGACCCCAAGTTGCAGGAGCAACTGGAACGCCTGGCGGAAAAGAAAGGGAAGGACGTTAGTGAAATGGTGAATCAGCTTGTTCGAAAAGAGGTGGAGGCTATTGAGGGTGAGAAAGGGGCCACTCATACCGTGACGGGTAATCTACAGCTTCACGGCGTGACAAAGTCCATAACCTTTCCCGCTACGATTGTAGTAAGCCCCGGTGTGATGACAGTCGACAGCACGTTTTCCGTTAACCGCAAAGACTTCGGAATCAACTACGCCGGCGCTGCGGATAATCTGATTCGCGACGAAGTGGTGCTAACGTTACATGTTCGCGCGGTGAAGTAAGTCGGAAGAAATGGACAGGATTTACAGAATTTACAAGAAATGTTCTTTCTCTTGCCATCCTGTAAATCCTGTAATCCTGTCCAAATAGGTTTCTCTAGTCTCGGGACAGCATGAACGAGAGCGAATGTCCGCTGGCGGTCCACCCTTCTTTCGAATAGGCAATCGGGAGATCAACCACGGCGGCGGCCGCGCTTCCTTCCGTCCATATCGAGCCTGAGACTTCCTCACATTTGAGAAGGTAGTGTTCTATGCCCGTGAAAACGCTGCGCCAGTAACCGCCATAAAGAGTTTTGTAAACGACCCCACCCACTTCAACGTAGACTCTGTCACCTTTTATTATTTTGTAATTTATTCGACCCAGCAATTCCAGGATTAGGCTCTGATCTCGAACATCAGGATGGGACCGGTGACGCCGTTTGAACAACTGCTCTTCCGGAGTGAGAGGGCAATCGCTACTTCGCCATGCTTCGGGTTGGTATTGAGGCATCTGCTGCCGCCGATGCCTTTTGTGGTCCATTTGGCAACCCCCGACACGTGTTGACTTCGACAATGGACAGGAAAGGTAGTCTATTCCTTGGAGTCCGGAAAATCCAGTGTTTTTAGATGGATGCTGTGCAGTTTGCCAATCTGAGTATTGTATTAATGGCAAGTCCTTGCTGTGCTGGATAGAAAGACTAGCAAGATTGAAGGGAAAGGCACAAATCGAGTTTAGTGTAAGTGACAACGTATGACTGCTCCTCACCAGCGGGGATAACCCCCCGCCGGCTTGGAGCGAAAGTGATTCACGTCTAAGCGACCAAACGACCCTATCTACACCACCGGTCTGCGGCCGCTGATTATATTAATCAGTAACACCACCAGCGCTACGACGAGAAGGAGGTGAATAAAACCTCCAATCGTGTAACTGGAAACGACGCCCACCAACCACAAGATCAAGAGAATTATGAAGATCGTCCAAAGCATTGTTTGTTCCTCCTTTGGTTCCCAACCAAATTAGCCTGAATGCCTATTCTGTACAGGCCAACGAAAGTTTCCATAAAGCGCTTGAATACGTTTCGGCAAGTCGCAACGAGTATGCCAACGGCTTAGTCCGTGGCGGCAAACTATTGCGTAAAGCTGACTTCTCATTCACTCTCGAGCGCTTCTGATTGTTCGGCCTACGCCTTCACGGCGTATGAAAACCCGCCAGTTCAAAACCCGGCGACGTTTTTTTGATTCAGTCTGCGATGCTTGGCATCAAGGCGCCAAACTCCTTCGAGTGCGCCGCGCTAGAAGCCAGTTCTAATGCATCCCTCTTTCTTATCTGGACTTCCCTCTCCCGCGACTGTTAAAGTAGCCCCCGTGCTCGCTGCTTCCAATGCCGCGAGCGCCTTACGTTAAAGAGCTAGGGTTTTGCATTGCGCCGTTGTCCCCCGACACTCCGTCGCCTCCAATCCTGACCCGTTGAAATTTAATTCGACAGACATGTTGTCCGTCGCTTAATCAACCCTCGCTAACCTCAAGTTAACGCCTAGTTAACCAAAGGCGCAGTGAGGGTTCTGGAGTAGCTGTATGCCTTCCCCCATTAGGAAAATTGTTTCCAGTTCACCAAAAGTCACTTTAGTTCTGGTCACGACGGCGACTGCAGTGCTAATCGCTGCTACCGCTACCGTCATCTACCAAAGCCGCGCGCCGCGAATCACCGAAATCAACTATTCACAGCTCTACCAGATTGCTGAAACTGGATCAGCCGTTTCGCTGTCTATCCAAAGCGACACGTTGACGGTTCAAAGTAAGCAAGGCGCATCGCTTCAGGCTACGGTTACGAGTGACGCGATTCGCCAGGGCCTCGTCGAACAGTTTCGAAAGAATAACGTTCCCATCGAGTTTCGACCGGTCGAGCCGGGTTGGACTACCACAGCGCTAACTTGGGCCATGCCGTTCCTGACTGTTTTGCTTCTGGGGTTTATCGGATGGCGAGTCTACGCCAGCATGAACGGCGGCGTGGGCAGCTTTCGCCTGGCGGACCAGAATGGGAAACAGAACGTTTCGTTTGCTGATGTCGCCGGAGTTGATGAGGCTACTTCCGAACTCTCCGAGACGATTGACTTCCTGCGCGACCCGGCCCGCTTTGGCCGGCTCGGTGGACGCGCACCGCGCGGCATCCTGCTTTATGGACCACCGGGAACTGGTAAGACATTGCTGGCGCGGGCAGCCGCCGGCGAAGCAGGTGTGCCCTTCCTCCTCGCTTCAGGTTCCAGCTTCCAGGAGAAGTTTGCCGGCGTCGGAGCGTCGCGTGTGCGGCGGCTCTTCGCCGAGGGGAAGAAAGTTTCACCCTGCATTATCTTCATCGACGAGATTGATGCGCTGGGACGGCAACGCGGACGCGGTAACGACTCGGCCACCGCCGACCAGGACCAAACGCTAAATCAACTTTTGATTGAAATGGATGGCTTTGATCAGAGCGCGAGTATTGTGGTCATTGGCTCGACGAACCGGCCTGATGTGTTGGACCGCGCGCTCACCCGACCCGGCCGCTTCGACCGCGAGATCGCAGTTAACTTGCCTGACGTGCGAGGGCGCGAGGCGATATTGAAAGTGCACGCGCGCCGAATGCAACTTGACCGCGAACTCGATTTAAATTGGGTAGCCCGTGGAACACCGGGCTTCTCCGGAGCGGATCTGGCAAACCTTTTAAACGAAGCAGCGATCGCGGCGACGCGAGACAACTCCGAGGCGGTCGGCCGCCCGCACATCGAATACGCTCGCGATCGAATCCTGATGGGAGCGGAACGTCATGGATTCATGATCGATGAAGACGAGCGCTATGCGACGGCGGTTCACGAGGCGGGCCACGTGGCGGTTGGGTTAGCGGTGAAGAATGGCGATCCGATTCATAAAGTTTCGATTCTGCCGCGCGGTCGCGCGCTGGGTGTCACGCAATCTTTGCCTGAGCGAGATCGCCTGATGAAGAAACGCGAATATCTCGAGGACCAGATTGCCGTGCTCATGGGAGGACGCGCGGCTGAGCAGGTTCTGCTTTCCACGATGACCGCGGGCGCCTCAAACGACATTCAGCGGGCGGTCGAAATAGCGAGGAGCATGGTTAGCGAATTTGGCATGAGCCCGCTTGGGCCAATCTACCTGGGCGACCCCCGCACCGAGCCTCTGAGCCAGACGCTCCTCGATCGAGTAGAGGAAGCTGTCAACAGCATAATCAACACTCAACTGGCTAAAGCTTGCGAGACGGTAACGGCAAAACAGGAATCGATTGCGCGTCTGGTGGAGTTGCTGCTGGAACACGACACCGTTGAAGCCGACGGCATTGAGCAATGCTTTGCAGCGGAAGCAGATCACCCAATAGAACTCAGGCCGCACTCGTCACAGATATCCCAACTAGCTGCGCTGTAATAGGTGTTTAGAGTACCGACTTAGTCGGGCTTTGTTGCCCATCAAACCCCGACTAAAGTCGGTACTCCAAACAACAGTTATCAGTCTCGAAGTAGCTACCGCAAGAGTCCGTGTTGCGATCCAGCGTTAACGTGAATCTTGAATCCAGCGTTTATTGCAATTAGAAGGCTTTAATATTCGCCTTATCTCGCATCCTCCTTGCATTCTCCCCGACCGATGGAAGATGTGCGCCTCTATAACTTTCTCCGAGTAGGGACAAACTCTCGTGTGCTTATTACGATCCCTGATGCGTCGGGCATCATGAATATCTGAGAGCGGGTTGAGCCAGCCTGTTTCAACACACGAGTCGGGAGGAATGATATTGACGCAACCGATCAAACGGTCCACTTCCAGCTTCACTCTACGAGTACCAAACGGCTCGCCGCGCCTGATACTTCAGACGCTCCTCACCGCGCTGCAGGGTCGCGATGCTGAAACCTATGAGCATTCAAAGCGCGTCGCCCGCTTCAGTTTACGATTAGCGCGTGAATTATCTCTCGATCGGATAGAAATGAGATCGCTGGCTCTCGGCGCGTTGCTGCATGATATCGGCAAAATCCGCGTGCCTGATGCAATCCTGCGTAAGCCTGGCAAATTAACTCCGCAACAATGGCGTCGGATGCGCAACCATCCACTGTACGGGCAACAGATTTTGTCCGGGATACCGTTTCTGGAAGGCGCGTCGCGAGTCGTGGTCCAGCATCATGAAAAGTGGGATGGTTCAGGTTACCCACGGGGCCTGGTGGGAAATGAGATCGATCGCAACGCACGCATATTTGCCGTAGCGGATGCCTTCGATGCCATGACGAGTGATCGCGTATATCGCGCTGGTTTGACCTATGAAGCTGCTGCCGCAGAGCTAAACGAGGGAGCGGGCACTCATTTCGATCCGAAAGTAGTAGAAGTTTTCCGTTCGATACCGCGGCAGGAGTGGGATGAAACGACAAAGAGCGTTGGGAAGTCACCCGAGCCCAACGCCAAAGGCTAAATCCAGGGCGGATCAGACGGGATCCGCCCCTCAACCCGCCGACTGGTCCTGCCGGCTGCCTCCTGCTCTACAGCGCCCGCAAAAACGCCACCAAATCGGCTTTCTCCTGCGGCGCCAGTCCAAGTTCCAGCACCAGATTAAAAAACTCCACCGTGTCTTCGAGTGTCAGCAAGCGCCCGTCGTGCAAGTATGGCGGCGACTCCTTGATCCCTCGCAACGGGAAGGTCTTAATCGGACCTTGCCTGGTGATCATCATGCCACCTTCCATCCGCGGCGTGTAGAAACGTTCCACCATCAGATCGTGCATGAGGTTGTCCGTGTAGAACGGCGGAGTATGACACGTCGAGCAGTTTGCTTTGCCGAAAAATAGTTCTTCTCCTCTTATCTCTGCCGGCGTCGCTTTCCCGCGATTCAGACGTCCATAGACGTTCAGCTTCGGCGCAGACGGAAAATCCATGATCGCCTGAAACTCCGACATCTCATGCACCTGATGCCCGCGATCGAGAATATTAATTCCCTTCTTCGTGGCAATGACCGGATCGCCATCGAAGTATGCGGCGCGTTGTTCAAACTCAGTAAAGTCTTCCACCGTCTTCAACGCGCGCTGCGATCCGAAGAGGCGCTGAATATTCACGCCGCGCAGCGACGGTGTCTCAATCCGGCGACGATTCTCTTGCGGCCTGATATCGCCGACGAGGTGAAAGGCCCCATTAGTGTGCCCATTGACGTGGCAGTCGAAGCAAGTCACGCCCTGCATGCCATCATTTCTTTCAGTCTTGCGATCAGCCGTAGCGTTAAATTGCTGTTGCGGAAATTGAGTCACCAGCAGACGCAGGCCGTCGAGTTGTTTTGGATTGAGGATGCCATTAAACAGATCGTAGAAGTTGTTGACTGTGACGAGTTGTCCCTTTGAAACGTCACCGAGATCAGGGCGCGTCGTCAGAAAGATTGCCGGCGGAAACTCCGGCAGAAAGTGTTCGGGAATATCAAAATCCAGGTCGAAACGTTCCAGCCGTGGTTGCTGCTTGATGTGCATCGGTGGGAAAACCATGCCACCCACGGGATGGTTTGCATGCGGCAACGGTATGTATGGGAAAACTCCCTTGGCTTTGATCTCTTCGGGCGACATGCGGCCCAGTTGCTCCCAGGTCACACCTTTCAAACGCGCCGTTGGCCCAACAGGAATCGGCTTGCCGCGCGTCATCTTCACATCCGGATCGACCCGGCGTGTGAGATCGTATCTGGCTTCGAGCAGGCGGATCGCCGCGGCCATCACGCGCGACTTGTTCGCTTTGTCGCGCGCCCTCACTACCTCGAAAGGCTCCTCAACAACGGGCATGAACGAAGACGGTGGCGGTTCCGGCTTTGGTCTCGACCTGTCCTGCGCGCCCGCTTTTGTCGCAACAAGCAACGAGGCGGCGAGTGCAAGCGCGAATGCAATACCGACGAGCAATTTGATCCGAGCTGTGGTCTTCCCTGTGGTCTTCATTGTGCTCCTTTCATTGGCAGACTCTGGGTCCCTGCCAACAGATGCGGTTATGCGCCTGACGTCGCTTCAGTAAGCCCTTCACTAAGATCGCCAGGCCCACGTCCTTGCTGAGAAATCGAGTTAATGGGGGTTCGGAGGCAGTATCATAGTACGGGTGACGACACTGTCAATACAAAAATTTGGAATGCCCGCTTGACTGAACGCGTTGATCTGCGACGAAGAAATTCCATTGCGCGTCTGGTGGAATTCCTGCCGGCTGCCTCCTGCCGTCTGCCTCCTGCTTCCTGCCTCCTGCTTCCACCGTCCGCCCCTAAAACTATTGACTTCGTTCGCCTCGCTCGAATACTGTCAGGGACCTCATTACCACTCGAAGAGTCCCGCCTCGCATAAAGGAGAAGAGCGATGAAAGTCCCCAAGATCTCACTGTGTGTGATTCTCTTGCTCGTAGTTTCATGCAACCGAAACAAGGTGTCGCCTCCTGGTCCTCCTACTCCTGCTCCGCCCTCCAACATCATCGCGGAAAATGGACTTTCCGGCGCCGACCGGCAGAATTTTTATCATCTGCCTGAGGGCAGCGAACTCTACCCTTACGCCTGGATGAAAGCTCTTCACACCGCGAATGAAAAGCCCTTTCTCCAGAATGTCGAACGCTTTGGACTTATCCCCGACCCGGATAACACTGCAGGCTTGCCCATAGGTCTGACTGTAGCAAATCGCCGTGGAGTGCCGCTGGGAGACATGGTTGGCGTTAATTGCGCCGCCTGCCACGTAGCTGAACTCAAATATCAAAACACTAGTTTCCGTGTTGATGGCGGGCAAAACCTGTTCGACCTTGGCGGTTTTTACGGCGAGCTGTTGGAGGACACAAAGGCCACCGTCACCAGTCCCGAAAAACTCTTTGCATTCCTGGTTCGGTGGTGGGAGCAAAGTCACGACGCGGCGCCGGCTCAGCCAACAGCGGCAAAGCCGTCTCTGAAAAAACTGTTTCGTGGCGAACTTGACAAGCCACTTCCCAGCGACCCGACGCGTCAACTCCTGAGCCGTTATAAGAGTCTGGACGACGTAGAGAAGGCCGGACCTCTCGAAAAGGAATTGGCTGATGAAATCGCTTCATTGGTTGAGAAACACAAGACTGCCCCCACCAGGGCTGGGCGCATGGAAACCGCTGCCGAAAGTACCTACGCGTCGATGGCCAGGAAAATAGCGGCGAAACATCCGGGGACCACCAGGCTCTTCGAAAAGGCTGAGTCTGCGGCCGAACGCGTTTCATCAATTAAGCACACCCTAAGAGATGTTGATGAGTATATTGCTCTGCTCTATTCCTATATGGAGCTTCTAAAGTCTTTGGGAACGATAGAGGCGACGGGTGCCCTGGCTGGCGGGTATGGTCGAGTGGATGCTTTTGGCGGCGCGCGAAACCTGCTCTTTCCCGCGAGCGCCCAGCCGGCGACTGCGCCCGTTTGTTATCCGTATCTCTGGGGCTTCTCGAATACCGCGTTCTTCCATTACGCGGCTAACACGAATTCAATACTCGAACGAAACATAGGCCAGGCCCTGGGTCTCGGCGCGACGTATGACAAGACGTTTAATACCTTCGCGACCAGCGTGGATATCAGGAATACAAATGCTTTGGAAGAGCTCGCTTACAAGATTCAGGTTCCGGACTGGCCCGCGGCGTTCGGCACAATCGACGCGGATAAAGCGGCGAAGGGAAAAGCTCTTTACCAGCAGAACTGCGCTGCTTGTCATGAACAGTTCACGTCGTCTCCACCACCGGACAACATGCCCAAAGGAAGCTGGGTGCTGAACACTTATCCGATTGAAGAGGTCGGTACTGATCCAAATGAAGCTAAGAACTTCCCGGTGCCGGTCAATTTTAACGGTAAGCAAGTACCGCTGCCTCAGGCGATAGCGCTGCTCGTTCCCAAGATTGCGGCGGCCTACTACAAAGACAATGATGTTCCAGCATCAGAGCAGACCGCTTGGAACCACGGCCGGCTGCCTGCTGAGTGGCGTGGTCCGCTGGTCTATTCTGCTAGGCCGATGGCCGGCGTTTGGGCCACACCTCCCTACCTGCATAACGGCTCAGTGCTGACGCTCTATGATTTGCTGCTGCCGGCGGCTCAGCGCCCGGCGAAGTTTTTCGTGGGCAGTCGTAAGTATGACCCCGCGCGTTTGGGTTATGTGAACGAAAAGGACGAGCTGCGTGTATTCGAGTTTGATACCACAAAGTCTGGCAACAGCAACTCAGGTCACGAATACGGCACCAGGCTAAGCGAAGAAGAAAAAATGCAGTTGTTGGAGTTTCTGAAGTCGTTCAAGCAGACGCCCCTGCCGAAGGAGTGATCTTTGGAGTGCGCCGGCCCGGCGGCGCTTTGGCCCGTGCTGTCTGCCGTCTGCTGTCTGCTGTCTGCCGTCTGCCGTCTGCTGTCTGCCGTCTGCCGTCTGCCGTCTGCTGTCTGCTGTCTGCCGTCTGCTGTCTCCTGTCTGCCGTCTGCTGTCTGCCGTCTGCCGTCTGCCGTCTGCCGTCTGCCGTCTGCCGTCTGCCTCCTGCTCACTGGCTCTTGCGTTTGGCCATTTCCTGTAGAAGCCAGTCTCTGGCGGTCCCGCCTTCAACCATAAGGTTGCCGCTCTTATCGTAGATCTTCAGATGCGGAATGGAAGTGACGCCATACTTCTGAGTAACTGACGTATTCCATTCTCCAATGTCCATGAACAGCACCTGCATGTCAGGAACCTGAGCGTTGATAGCGTCCATAATCGGACTCAGTTTGCGACAAGCCGGGCACCAGTCAGCGTAAAAGTAAACAATGCTGATACGGCCCTGATTGAGGTAGGAACTGAAGTTAGCGTCCTGGCCTGGCTTATTCAGCGGCTTGGCGGATGGCTTTGCAGATAGCGTTGCTACGGACCTTCGCCCTGTTGAACTGCCAGTTGAATTGCCAGCCCCGTTGGCGCCGAGCGTGCCGCCGGATAACAAAATATCTTCGCTCTGAAGTCCTCTCTTACCATCCTTGCCGCTATTGTTCTTGGCCGTGACCGGGACCCGCTGTGTCGATCTCCATACTTCGGCACGCCGCCATTCCCATGGGGGCATGGGTGATCCATCCCGCCACATGCCGCGCATGTCATTTCGCGCAGCTTGCTGTGCGTCTGAATAAACAACGCGTTCTGCCTCAGGAAGACTATAGCCGCTCGTCTTGTCATACCACGCTGCACCATCGCGAATCACTTGGAGACCAATGTCCAACTGGTTACAGAATACTTTGCCAACCACGTAGCCGGTCTCAAGCTGACTAAAATCGACTTCAACCGCTTTGTCGAGAACCAGGCTCGCAAGATATTGCTTCGCCACGTCACCAAACTCCTGCTTCAATTCAGGAGCAGCCACTCCCTTAAGCACAACGACCAGCTTTCGCCCGCCGGTGACAATGACGATGCTCTGTCCGTCACGAACTTCAGACACTACACCTTTCAGCACCAGAGCATTTACCTGCGCCGTAGAGAAAAGTAAGAAGAGCGGAATTAGAATGCGAGTGATTTTCATGATGGGTAACCCTTATTGATGGTGTGCGTGAAAGACCGAGGGTGTCCTAATGACTGTCTAGCCTCGGTCGTCGGTCGTAAGAACGATCCTCGAAGTTACACGAAATTTCACGAATGAAGTTTAGTGTCGCTTAGTGTAATTTCGTGGATCGTTTCCTGCTCTTTATCAGGACACAACCAACAGGTGGTTTCGGCGACAGCCGTTGAAAGCCCGTTGGCTTGCGATATGACGTCGAGATGTTTGTTATTGTGAGGTTGAAGGTTGAAGGTTGAATTGAACAAGGCCGCAAGAACGCGCGCCCTGTAGTCATTAAAGGCTGACGAGCTGGGTCTTGTCAATAAGAATGCCTAAAAGAGCGATTACGCTGCGGAAAGACACCGCTCCCAGGATCACAAACACCTGAACGACGACCATGACCTTAGTCTGACGGACTGACCCCACTACCGAGTTACGTCGTTTCCTATGTGAACTACTGGTCCTCCGGCTCACAGCGCCAAGGGCGCGAAATATTCTCGGCGGCGAAAGAGTTCTGGACAATTCACAATGCTTACGTTGGGTCCTCCTAATGTCGCGCCTTCAGCGCTTTCTATTCGAACCTATCACCCTGGGGCGATGCCCCAGGCTTTTACATTCCGCGCCCTTGGCGTTTAGTTGAATCCTGCTATTCAAACCAGGACCCTACCGAGCTCGCGCAGAATCCTTTACTCGCACGAACAAGACTCGTAATATGACCGGCGCACGCCCGTTAAGTTCAAAACCGAAATCCCAGATGGAGTGAAACCATGAATCGAGTACGTCTGTTTCTCGCAAGCAACGCATACGCGCGCCACGCATATGCCGTTCGCCTGGCCTGTACCCTCTTGCTCACGCTGCTTACGCTCAGCGCCGCAAGTCATCCCGCCCGTGCCCAACAGATGATAGGCAGCAAGGACAGCACCAGCGACAACGACTACACGAAGAAGATCAAGGAGTACACCACCGAGCCTTACTTCCGCACCGAGCTGGTAGACCACCTACCGATGTCTGACAAAGTGCCGTCGCCGGACAAGGTTCTCGGTTACATTGCCGGCACCCCCAACAAGCTCACTTATTCAAAAGACCTTTATCGCTACTATCGCGAGCTGGCGAAGGCCTCCCCACGCGTGCGGATCTTCACCGCCCCGGAACGTTCTGAAGACGGCAAAGAACAAATCTTAATCGCCGTCGGCGACGAAGCGACGCTTGCCCAGCTCGATCGTTATAAAGCGATCACCGCCAAGCTCGCTGACCCGCGAAAGGTGAGCGAGACAGAAGCGCAAAGCTTGATCGGAGAAGGCAAGGTTTTCTACTGGGCGTCGGGTTCGATTCATTCTCCTGAGACCGGCTCGCCGGAAATGTTGATGGAACTGGCCTATCGTCTGGCGGTCGAGGAAAGTCTCTTCATCCAGGCAATACGGAAGAATGTCATCGTTCTGATCACCCCAGTGCTTGAAGTTGATGGACGCGATCGGATGGTTGACCTTTACAACTATCGCAAAGCCAACCCGGGCAAATACGCGCCTCCGCTAATTTACTGGGGCAAGTATGTCGCGCATGACAACAACCGCGACGGACTCGGCCTGGCGCTCGCGCTCACGCGCAACATGATGGCCACGTTTCTCGAGTATCACCCGGCAATCCTGCACGACCTGCATGAGTCGGTGCCTTTTCTCTACACCTCCTCCGGCACTGGTCCCTACAATGCCTGGCTCGATCCGATCACGATCGGTGAGTGGCAGTTGCTCGCATCTCACGAGGTCGAGGAACTGACGCGGCGCGGCGTGCCGGGAGTTTGGACGCACGGGTTCTACGACGGTTGGGCGCCCAATTACATGTTCTACGTGGCCAACGGCCACAACGCGATCGGCCGCTTCTACGAAACCTTTGGCAACAACGGCGCCGACACGATGGACCGCACGGTCACCCAGCAAGCAACGCGCGATTGGTTCCGGCCCAATCCACCACACTCGCGCGTGAAGTGGTCTCTGCGCAACAACGTCAACCTGCAGCAATCCGGCGTTCTGCTGGCTATGAACTTTGTGGCCAACAACAAGGAACGGTTCCTCCAGAATTTCTACGTCAAGAGCCAGCGTTCGGTGGCCAAGGCGTCGAATGAAGGGCCGGCCGCCTATGTGCTCCCCGCCAATCAATCTCGGCCGGTGGAAGCGGCTGAGATGGTTAACCTGCTCCGGCAGATGGGTGTGGAGGTGCAAACGGCGGATAAGGAAATAGTAATCAAAGATCAAAAATATCCCGCCGGTTCCTACGTCATTCGCATGGACCAGCCTTACTCGCGCATGGCCGACATGATGTTGGACACGCAGTATTACAACGTCAACGACCCGCGACCCTATGACGATACCGGCTGGACCATGGGCCCGATGCGCAACGTAAAGACGGCCCGCGTAACTGACAAGGCCGTGCTTGCAGCGCCAATGACTTTGCTAACCAGCGACGCGAAGGTGACGGGCAAGTTAACGGGCCTGGCAACTGGAGCCGCATCCGAGGCTGGTTACGTTATCAACCACAACACCGACAACACCCTCGCCACTCTTCGTTTTCGCTTGAAAGAAGTAAAGATGTCTGCTGCCGAAGAGCCTTTCAAGATTGCCGATCAGCAGTTCAACGCCGGCTCTTTCATTATCAAGGCTGATGGCTCTGCGTTGCGCCAGAAACTCGAGGCTGCTGCAACGGAGCTGGGATTAACAGTCTTAGCTGTGGAGACACTGCCGACGGTGAAGACCCACGAACTCGCGGTGCCGCGCATTGCCATCCTGCACACCTGGACCAATACCCAAAACGAGGGTTGGTATCGGATCGAATTTGATCGCCTCAAGATTCCTTATGACTATATTTCGGACCAGGACGTGCGCAAGACTGCGGACCTGCGAAAGAAGTATGACGTGATTATTTTTCCGCCGCTAGGCGGTTCGGCGCAGTCAATAGTTAACGGCATTCCGATGCGCGGCGATCCGATTCCGTGGAAACGTTCGGAGCTAACGCCAAACATGGGTGACTCACCCGATCAAACGGATGATGTACGCGGTGGCATGGGCCTTCCGGGAGTGATGAACCTGCAGAAGTTTGTCCAGGAGGGCGGCACGTTTATTGTCATCGCAAATAACGCCCACATTCCGATCGACTTTGGCATCACGTCCGGCGTGTCGATCCAGGAGCCGCGTCTATTGCAGGCGCGGGGATCGATATTCAAGGCGCAGTTCACCGATCGCAAGAGTCCGATTTCATACGGCTACGACGACACCCTCCCCATCTACTTCAATCAGGCGCCGCTGTTTCAGGTGGCTCCCGCGATTCCGGTCCCCGGCGAGGGTGGTCCAGGCGGCGCGGGTGGCGCTGGTGGCCCTGCTGCTCGCCCGTCGGGACGTGGTGGCGTCACTGATCCGGACGTCGTGCAGGGAATGCCGCTGGCTGTCCCGACCCCTTCGCCCACGCCCTCCCCTTCCCCCGGCTCGGTGGCTGTCGAAGAGAAGCTTACCGATGAGCAGCGCCTTCAGCTCGGGGCTTTCTTTACACCTCTGGCCATGCGGCCGCGCATCGTTCTGAGATTCGCTGCGGATGAAAGGACACTGTTGATAAGCGGCATGCTGGCCGGCGGCTCGGAGCTTGCAAACGCGCCGGCAGTGATCGACGTTCCGGTCGGCAGGGGTCACGTGATCATGTTTGCAAACAATCCGATGTGGCGGCATCAAACGCAGGGCAGCTTCTTCCTAATCTTTAACGCGGCGCTGAATTTCGATTCGCTTAACACGGCGCGCACCGTGCAGCCCTCCCGCCCCCGGCCCACCCCAAGCCCAGGCGACGTGCAGGAGTAGCTGGGAGCGCAACCCCGGGAGCGCAGACATCCTGCCTGCAATGAGCGCGAAGCGCGAACGGCGGCCACGCGGAAGAATTCCTGATGTTATGATCCAATTCCGTCGAGTCGTCTCCCCGATTACCATTATTGAAACCATCGCCGTTGCTAGCGGTGTAAGAGATGTGCGCCGACTGCGACGCCTTCATGGTGGTCGCCGTTGACGCAAGATTAAGGGTTCCGCTCATGTGGAATTGATTTCGGGCGAAATTCGACTGGCGGAGTTACTCTGGTACGAGGCGCACGGAGTCGGGAAGCGGGAAGTAAAAATTAAGCGTTTGTTGGACTGAGGGAAATCAAATGACATTTGCAATTTGTTTGAACAACGAAGGCTATGAGGCGTCGCTTGAGTTGCGCAAGATTTATCAAGTGCTTCCGCCGGAACCAAACGATCCGCGTGGATATATCCGTATCGTCGACGAATCCGGCGAAGACTATCTTTACAACGCAAAAGCCTTCGAGGCTCTCCAACTTCCACCCCGAACTGAACGCAAGGTGAGAGCTACTCTGGCCTGAGGGTTTTCCACCGAACTCCACGCCGAATATATCGTGCACCAGTCTTCGACAAAGCGTCGCCACAGCCGTCACTCACGGCCACGAGTCGACGTGTGCTCCCAGCCAACGCGCCACGGGCTGATAAAACGCAGGCCGGCAATAAGAATCAAATCCCAACCCAGCAGGTCGAGTACGCCCAGAATGAGGCCGCGCCGTCAGCCGTTGAGCACGCTCAAGAGCACGAGCCCGATGAGCACAATGTCGATTATGTTGAAAGCCATCTAGAGGTTTACTTGCGCTGTTCTTTGGAGTGCGCCGACCTGTCGGCGCTTTGGCCTTCTGCGACCTGTCGCAGCCTTCGGTATATTGGAAGTCAACGTTGCCAAAAAACGCGGCGCCAAGCCGCCGCGGACCAAAGCGCCGACAGGTCGGCGCACTCCA
>JBPCKD010000137.1:0-7863 GCA_051004635.1 Pyrinomonadaceae bacterium | reverse complement strand
CCTCAAGTTCGGCCAGACCTATGCCAATGGTTTGCGTCACAAGTCTTCTCGGCCGGGCGATCGATGGCACCTTGACGAAGTATTCCTAAAGATCAACGGGCGCCTACACTACCTGTGGCGGGCAGTAGATCAGGATGGTGACGTATTGGACATCCTGGTCCAAAGCCGCAGAGACAAGAAAGCAGCCAAGAAATTCTTTCGCAAGTTATTGAAGCGGTTGCGCTATGTCCCGCGTTTGATCATCACAGACAAGCTGAAAAGCTACGGTGCGGCAAGAGCTGAAGTGATGCCAGGGGTCGAGCACCTGCAGCAGAAGTATCAGAACAATCGGGCTGAGAATTCTCATCAGCCAACCAGGTTGCGGGAGCGTGTGATGAGACGGTTCAAATCAGAGGGACACGCGCAACGCTTTCTCTCAGCCTTCGGCATCATCGCCTCACACTTCCGAGTGGGGAGACATCTTTACAGTGCTGACGGTTACCGAGAACTAATGAAATCGCGATTCGCCATGTGGGAAGAAGCGATTTGCGTCCAGGCGATCGTTAATTGATTAGGTGACGAAAGCTGGAGTCATCTGCCTGAGGCGCTAGTCTTATCTCTTCTAGAGTTAAGTTGACAATACCGGTCAGACGTAAGAATAGTTTCCTGACGGTTAATGAGGATCCTGATTTCATTCGAGCTGCACTGCGCACCGGAGCATTGGGTTATGTCGTAAAGTCGCGAATGGCAACTGACTTGTGCCCAGCTATCAACGGCGCTATCAGCGGCCATCTATTCATCTCGCCATCTTGTACCTTCAACGCCAACCCCGATCTGCGCAACGCTCAGCCTTAGACCGACCCCTCAGATCTTGAATGATAACTTATGGTAGCAAACATCTTTCCATGTAGGCCCCAACTCCACTCGAGGTAGTGCTCTACACACGGCTAAGTTCTTGATAAGAATGAAGATATGGTAGGCGCGTGGGGATTTGAACCCCAGACCCCTACCGTGTCAATTCTTAACCCTACTTGGCACTGAGTAGCACCGAGTAGCATACAAACCGCACAGACTCAATAACTTCAACTCAATAACTTGCACGAGTGGCGCTCGGTGCCACTCTGTGCTTTTCTGTGCGTCACCGACCCCAGTCATGGCACAAACCACGGCACAAACCTTTATATAGGTCAATCTGTCAACACATCACATCTAAAGCAGCACCTTCCTTAGTTCTTTCAGATGCTTTTCTTTCACTGTGAATTCGTAGATACCAACTCTGAGTTCTAATTCTTTTGCGGTGAAGAGAGTCTTAAATTCGTCGGCAGTCAACCGCATGGTTAATCCTTCTGTTACATCACCGCCGCGAAAGGCGTGATTCCTGATTACTTTACAACCAAACTGCCGTCGATTTCCGTCAGCGATTGTCCATATCACACATTCACGTCCTGCAAATTGCCAGTTAGAAGAGTCCACTTCAAACAGAACGCTATAAGCACGATCTGCGCCTCCAAGTGAAGCGGTTGCACTACTCATTGCCGTCATAGTGACCTGGCCGGGGTTGTAAACCAGCAGCCCGGACTTGGCGCTGTACACTTTAACTCTTTTGCTCGTATACCAACTTCGATCGGAGAACTTATCAGTTTGAAGTGTCTGAGCAGAGACGCCTACAGCGAGCGCGAGGATCAATAAGATGGTTTTCATGGCCTAACTATGCGCCTCTAAACGTTAGTTCTGCAAGGCTTCGTAGAATAGTGGCTATGCCGCCTAGCGCAGGCTGGCTGCATTCTTTATATCACCTTTTCTTTAAGTTTTTGAGGTTTTCAAAGTGAACGCAGCATAACTTGCCGTTGGCGAACACTTTCATCGGTAGTGTCCTAATTTGAAAGTCAAAAGGTAGTGTCCTAATTTGAAAGTGTGGTGCATGGTCTATGGTACGTCCTTTGTCCGAACATACTACCTCACAGCCTTGCCTGTTAGTTTGCCGAGGAATAGACTTCGCTCACCGTGACGCCCGCTATATCTTCATTCCTAACGGTTATTGGATTGTGGCTCGTATTAGTGCTGGCTTGCAGCGGAAGCGGGCCACGCTCGAACGATAAGCAGCTAACTCCCACCCAGAGAGCCGAGGCGCAGGCCGGAAAGGATAAGGCGTGCAACACAGTTAGCCGACTAACGAACGCTGGCGGCTTTACAAAGATAGAAGCGGGTTATTCCGGCGTAACTCACGCCTATGCCGGTCGTGAGTTCTTCTCTATTCCAATAGACGCAAAAGAGACCGCACTAAAGGCGGTAGCTCTTTGCTACATTGATCTTGATAAGCGAGACCAAATGGGAATAGTAATTCTCCACAACGGCTATTCGGGAAAGCGGATCGGCACCTTTGATTTTGCTTCAGGTCTGCGAATGGACTAATCAAGGGTGCAGCGGCACACTGCCCAGCCGGGGCGTTGCTGGAGTGAGTGCCAGTGACGCCCTTTTCTCAATGGTTGGTCGGGCAATTCCTGCCGTGATATAAGCCGCTTTGGTCTCACAATCTTTCTCATGAAAGGCGGGCTCCCAAAGTGAAGAAATTCGACATCTACCTCAAGAAAGGTGAGATGCTTTCCGTTAACTGTGACTTAGAGCCGCAAGGCTCAAAGTACATTCTCAAGAACAACTCGAGCGACGAAGGTTTTATTTTGCTTGACCGCATTGCGGCGATTATTCCAGAAACGGAGCGTGACGCGACCCCGGACGATAAGAGCCGCGCCCCGTTTCTTGTTTATCTCAAACGCCATAACAAAGCCGCAAAGATATATGCCTACGCGCTCGAAACCGATCCTCAAGTTGTTTTCAAAACCAGAAAGCAGAAACTTGAGAGCGAGGGCGGGTTCGGAGGCGGTGTTTCATACCCCGAGAAAAAAATCGAGAACATCTACATTGACCCGTCGCAAATAGTTGGAATTCTTCGTGAGAGTTTTCTTGCCACCAGCGAACTGAAACACTAATTAGGCGTATAGGATTTTGCGCTTGTGTTCGGTGATCATCTGCACCGCACCCGAGACAGCATCGACTTGATCATCGTGTGCGCCATGCGGGAATGAGGTTGCTTCGTCAAGAAAGTCTGCGATCCAGTTGCCGCGAATGAGTTTCACCTTGCCCGCTTCGGCGCGACTCGCTACAGGCAAGGCCCGCGAGATCTTATCCTTATCGACTCTGATTGACCGCAGGGTAGTGTTAGCCAGTTCTGGTAGGCGTTGCAGTTCCTGAAAGCCTGCCAAGCCATGCAGGGCGCTTTCTACGCCCACTTGTACGCCCGGCTCTGCTAGTGCTGTACTGATAATCTGTTTGCGCACAGTGGGCCATTCTTCCTTCATCTTAATCACGTCGCGGATGTAAACAGTCCCGCTCTCTTTATCCAACGCCACACACGCCGAAGCGGAAAAGTCTGCCTGAGTCTTAACGGATGCTGCCAGGTCCCAAAACCGCGACCAGCGCAGGCCTTCGGGTGCGTGCTCGACAATCTGAAACCATCCTCGCTTAAACAGCGAGCCTTCCAATTCGCAAAACAAGCCTTCAATTTCCTGTTGCTGCCACTGGTGCGTGTACTGGGACTGAAGTCTCTCAATGAAGTTAATGGGCAAGAATAAATTTGCGCGGGTTGACGAACGGACAACCTCATAGTCTGGACTCTCACTCTTAACAAACGTTTCATAGAGCCAATCGAAGCCTCGAGGTGTCGTGCAGATCCACGCCCGGCCCGGCGCTTCGCGCAGGCGAGCAAGTAAGATCAACCACGTCTCAAGCGTACAGAGCGCGCCTTCGTCAATGCAAAACCAGCCCAGGTTGACGCCTCTTAGTCTGTCGGGTTCGTCGGCGCTTCTGAATAGAATTTTTGTGCCGTTGCACAGTTCTGCGGTCATATCAGTTTTGTTGAACTGCCGCAGCACGCCCCCGGCGCGTGTAAGTTCGAGAAAGGTTGCCAGGGTTGAGTCGTGAAGCATTCTGAAGGTAGGGGCAACGACCATTCCAGTTGAACCCGCAGGCATGCGCAGGATCTCTAAGACAGCCGCCCTCGTTTTTCCGGAACCAGCGCCGCCCACAAACAAACGGAAGGGTGCGCTACTGTTCCAGAAGCGCGATTGCGGGCCCGTGGCCGTTGAGTGCCGAAGTTTGATCGGCTGTGTCGATAGTTGCTGCACCTAATTCTACCTCGATCTCGCGTGTGCTCATCGCTAGCTCCAGTCTCTCGCTATAGCCTCGATGCCTTGCTCGGGTTTTCAGGAAAAAGATTATCGCCGCTATGTTGCCCGCGCGGATCTGCTCGAAGAGTTTGTTTTCCGTTTCATCAATAAACGATTCGCCTAGCTCCTCGACAAGCTCGCGCAGCTCATGATCTTCGTTGACGTATCTCCAAACAACTGTGCGGGAACAATGGAAGCGCCGGGCCGTCGCCGCCATGTTGCCGTCAAGCGAACGCAGCGCGTCGATCAAAGCGTCTCTGTCGGAAATCTTTTTCCTGCTCACGTAAGCCTCGACTGCGTACCGCTGATTCGCTCATAGTGCAGAACTGCTAGCTCGATTCGAAGTCGCAGTGCTTCTGCCTCGAAGTCGCGTTCTGCCCGGGCGTCGTAATAATGTTCGCGTTCCGCGTCGTCGTAGTCGCGAGCAAGCAAGTCTTTAAGCGCCTTCAGTGGAAGCGCTTTCGTCCTTGGCTCTGTCGGCTTGGGAGTGAGGGAAATTTCAGAAATTGGCCAGTCTAGAATTTCAGTGACCGCACCTCGTTTTTGCTTCCGCACCAGGTGCGGCGAACTCCCCGTGCTGAAGCCAATTCTGCCACCGTGGATTTCGGACATTATTTGGTTTTCCACGGCGTCGAGGCGACGAAATTCGCCGCTAACGAATAGCCCCTGCGAAGTTATCTTGAAGTCCGCGTCAGCCAGTTTTCGGTTGCCGACTTTCGGGTCCAGCGAATGGCACCAATAAGTCGGCAGACTGACCCTGCCGTCCAACTCCAAGTTTACATGTTCAGGGAAACTTTCGCCGTCAAGGTCTATGCCGCCAAAAAGCAATCCGTAACCCTGAAAGCCACGAGCGCCACGCGCCTTCACCGCTGAACCGAAAGAGATCAGAATGTCGTCATTCATTTTGTGCCTCCATTTCCAACAGACCTGTTTTTTCCGCTATGTCACGAGGAACGCGCCAGGCTTTTCCGAAAGCGACCTGCCTTGCCCTGGGGTCCGTGTGTAAAACCAGCTCCCTAGTTCCCGGGTCAAGGCTGCTCCACGCGTAACCCCTTCGAGTGATAATGACTCCGGCTTCGTCTAAGAATCCTTGCGCGGTTCGTTCGTATTCTTCGACGGCTTTTGCATCGCCGGAAAATCCCGCCAACTCCCTCAGCACGATCAACAGCTCTTCCTGTATTGCCTCACGGCTGCGTGCGGGCTCTTGGCCAATGTCGCGCGTCGCCATGCTAAAGCGCTCTGCAGGCGCGCCCGCCATCTCCACCAGGAGCTGATCTTTCCGGTAAATCCTAAAGGCGAAAAACTCGCGCCACTGTTCGGATTCCGACGTTTTGTTTTGCAACTGCGTTGCCGCAATTTGCTTTTCCCGGTACAGACGATCCGACTCAGCTTTCAGCGCGACACGCTGGTCTGCGCTCACGCGGCCGTGTGTTTGCTCGTAGTCGAGCTGGCCCATGCGATCCTCGCTCTCCCGAATCGCGGCACGTAATGCCGCCGCTTCATTCTCGAGCGTGACTAGCCGCGGATAAGGTGGCAACGAAACCGTAACGCCGCCTTGTATTCTTGTTTGAATAGCGTTCATTTTAATGTAGTACCTCCGGATCGTTTCGCATTGTCAAATTAAGTGGCTGCATCGACTTCGGCAGCGGTCGCTTCGGAATTGGCCGCTTCAGACAGTCAAATTCCGGCCCGCTGGGCTGGCCTTTTGCTATCCAAAGTTCGTAGGCAACGACGTGCAGTCGATTGTTGCACTCGCGCAGCTCCAATAAATCCCGCCTCGTTAAGCCAAAACCCATTTCATGCTTTCGCGTTAATTCCTCAAAGCGACGATTGGCCGCCTCAAATAGATCTCTCAGCTCACTGTCCGTCATTGTTGTGTTAACCTCCAATTCTTTTGCTGGTCCGGCCCTGAAGGAGTGCCGGACCGGACCAGCTTTTCGAGTCTCGCCTTAAGGTGCGGGACCCGAATTTGTACCGCCCGGTCATTTCCACCTTGGCGCTCCATCTCTGAACAGGAGAAACGTCGCCTCGCCGTGGGTCATTTTAGATACTCGCGACAGTGCGAACCCTCGCTCCATCAATTCCGCTTGGATCTCTTTCGGCACCGGTGGTAGCACTTCATCCTTCGTGCTTATAAATTCAACCTCCCATCCTCGGGCTGCAGCTTCACGAATGAGGACTGAGGCCATCGTAGGTTTTGGCGCCCGCAGCCCAGCCACCAGTTCAGCCTTGTGCCCGGACAGCCATCGCTGCTGTTCCGAGGTAAGCGGCCGCTCACAGGTGACGGACAACGTGCCCCCGCTCGTCAATGACAACCCGATCCCCCGTGCTCGTAGGATTTCAACCACGTTTCTCATATTTCGTATGTGTAAACCTCCGGCTCTGAAGGTGCGTCCGAAGATGCGAAATCGTCGCTAAGATGTGTAGATATATTATTTTTCGCATCTTTGGCTAAGTCGTTGCCGTAACTAGCTTTATTCTCACCACTTGCCTTAAGATGCGAGAAATCTTTTTCGTAACGCATCTTAGGGGGTTCCGCATCTTTGTCCGCATCTTTGGGCAAACTCCAATTCCATGTGCCATCTCTGCCAAATCCCTCCTTGCCCGACTTCACGCCCATCCGTTCGCGGGCAGCTCGGATCTGGTAGTCGTTGAACCCGGCCGCGCGCATTTCCTTCACAACCTCCTTTGACGGCTGCGGGCCGTCCGCCAGCAGGTCACGGAGAATCGTTTCCGCTTCGGACTGTACGTGCCGTTCCTCGTCGCTCCGGGCCTGCTGCAATATCTTCTCTTTGGTAAGGGAGCATGAAGCCTTCCACGCGAATCGCCCACCCGCAAGCGAGTACCCGACTGCGTCGCCGTGCTCGGCAAGATTATTTTTGGTTTGCACAATGCCGCGTTCATCGGACTCCCTGTCCCAGCCCGCCAGCAGCACGGACCGCGCTGCAGCTCTCCAGTCGATGGAACCTAGTCCCGCAGCGCGCGCGTCGCCCATGCCTTTTGATTTCCCGAGGTGTCGAACCTCGATGATCGTAAGTTGTCTTGCTTCAGCGATGTCGCCGAGCCATGTTGAGATTGCGCGGCTCTGGTTAGCAGAGTTGATGTCCATCTTTCCCCCGACGTAGGCGAACAACGGATCGATAACGACGACGCTTGGCCTGTACTCATCAATGGCGGTCTTGAACAGCAGCACGCCCTTCTCGTCGAGCGTCAGGGGCTGGTCCACGGCGAACACGCGCGACAGGTCGGCTCCCATATCTTCCAGTCGTGGTCGCACCGTATCGCCCAGCCCGTCCTCCGCAGACAACAGGAGGGAAGTGCCCGGCTCGAACGGGCCACGGCCAGGTAAACCCCTGCCAAGCGAGTTGGCCGTAATAAGGGCAAGCGTCAGAAAACTCTTCCCTATTCCTTCTTCCCCTTCGACGATCGTGATCCGTCTATATGGGACATAGGGAAACCAGAACCACTCGACTTCCTCCCTTACAACATCGGCCATCCGGACGACGGATAAGATGATTCCCGGCTCTTCAATCTTCGCGCCGCGGATCAGATCAAGAAGGAAATCAGGACCCTTAAGGGCGAGCAGGTCATCCGGTCCATTCACTTCTTCAATCTCGGGCAGATCAACGATAAGGACTTTCGCTTCGCGCTTCTCTAATTC
>JBPCKD010000136.1:0-45699 GCA_051004635.1 Pyrinomonadaceae bacterium | reverse complement strand
GGGTAGAAGGCAGCAATCGGGATCAACCCGGAACGGGTTGCGGCCCGGATGCGTTCTCTGGAGGAACCATCGCGTAAATGGTAGCCGCTATGGCGCAACCGCGTTGCGGTTGGTAGTCCAATTGCCTCTCCTACCCAAGGTAGCGCCAAGCCGCAACCTTGGGCTGAAGGACGCAGCCCCTTTGGGGCAAGACAACGAAATCTGAGTTCTGAGACAGACTCCATAGGCCATCCGCACTGTGCGGCGGCAAGCCGCAGACGTCATACAACCCGTTCAAGCTGAAACTGGAGCAACGCGAGACTTTTGCCGCTTAAAGAAAGCTCAACTGTATACGTCGGTATTGGTTCGAGGGACACGAGACCAACAACGGTCCCCACCTCTCCCGCATGCTCCCCAGACATGACTCGAACCTCGTCCCTGAAGCTGAAGGCTACACCCTCGATACCAGGAACGCTGGCCCAGAGTCGTTCTAATTCAAATTGGTCCACTTATCACTTCCTGAATTGGTCCAAAGTTTAGAGTTCAAGCTTTAGTTTACTGATCTGAGCAAACACAAACTGAAGGAACCTCTGAACAAGTGCTCCGACGCGTAGCGTCGGCATGAATTTAGCCCGGCCTCCTAAGGCCGGGGAAGGCAACGAAGTGTCCGCGTCGCGTAGCGACGGCTGACACCAGTGCGAATTCAATCGTCGCTAAGCGACGAGCACAGATATCAAAGTGATCCCGGCGCTGCCACCCCCCGCGGGCTGCCCGCGTGGGGACCCCGGTTGAAACGCTGGGCTAAATTCATACCGACGCTACGAGTCGAAGACACTTGATCAGAACAGCAAAGTGAAGTTTGGACTCTGAACTTGTTGAGTGGAACTCTCAATGCGCGCGGCTAGGAAGCGCGTCACCTTCATATTTTTCAACGCCCGTTCGAGCAGCCCTTTGGCAGTGTCATCCCAACGGGCGGCAGCGCTGCCACCCGGCCCAAGATCAGCCGCCGTCAGGCCGGTGCCGTCTAAGTCCTCGATGTAAATAATCATCAACTCATTGCGCTTCGCCTCATCAACCAGATGGACAAGGCGTTGCGACAGTAGGTCATCGCTCGCCATACGGTAGCCCTTGCTTGTCAGGAAAGCTCGAGCGCGGTTGCCGTCGGAGTCAGCGCGGCCAGGATTACCTTTAATATTTCGAGGATAAGCATCAGCGAAAAAATCGAGGCCTCCGGCATTTACAGTTTTGGGCGACTTGTAATCATAGGAGTGGGTGTTAATCGGCAAGTAGCCTTCAAACTGCACCCAGTAAAATCGCTTGATCCGACCCTCGTCATCAGCGTCTACGAAGAAGTGCTGCTCCGCGTTGGCCACATCGTAGAGAACAAAGCTTTGGCTGCCGGCGTATTTGAAGGCCTTGTCAAATTCGAGCTTGACGGTTGGTTCAGCAGCCGAAATTAACACCTGGCGCTTGATGGTGCGCGTTATTGGCGGGTTCGAATTGGTCCCTTTGGCTATCGGCAAAGGCAGTGATTGACCACAGGCAAGTTGGGTCATTACTGACAAACTCATAAGAGTGATCAGTTGAACATTAGTCTTTTCATCGATGTCTCCTCCTCTTCGTGCTGCCAGACATACGAGGCCCGGTCACCGCGTGTTCCAATCGCCCTCTGCTGCGACGCCAGGGGTTTCGTCCGTAGGGACAAACAGCTTCTCAGGAATCTCTGTTAACCTGTGCTATCTTGGGCTTACAAAGCAAACGAGTCTACTAATCTCTGACCGGAATAAGTGACACCTATGAAATCAATTTCAGCTGGCGTGGTGTTAATGGCAATGTTGTCGCTGTGTAATCTGTCCGACAAGATGAAGCCGGAGGCGAACACTAATGCTACGGACAAAAACGCCGCAGCGCAGAACCCCGCTGCGGATCGTGAAGCGGTAACAGTTGAACTGATGAAGATTGAATATGAGATTACTACGGCCAGCATAAACGGAGATATTTCTACCCTCGCGTCTCATATTGCCGATAACTATGTCGGCACAGCCTATGATGGCTCGATGCAAAACAAGAATCAGTTACTGGCCGCCACCAAACCGGACAAAATGACTAAGTCATGGAAGATCACAGATGCCAAGTTGGTAAGTCTAAGTGACGATTCCGCAGTGTTGACCTATACCCAAAGTCAGACGTTCAAAAATGGCCGGACCGCCCGCGCCCGGATCACCGATACTTTCATAAAGCAGAACGGACGCTGGCTGGTAAGTGCCGAGCAGCAGACGATCCTTAAATAGCCGCAAATAGCCGCCCACAGATTGCATGAACGACGCAAAGACCTCTCAATCATCCGCCGTCGCTCGGTTCCGCGAACTGCACGAGTCAGGATGCTTTGTCCTGCCAAATCCATGGGACGTGGGCACGGCGGTGTACTTGGAGCATCTTGGATTCGATGCGCTCGCTACCACGTCGGCAGGCTTCGCCTTTTCTCGAGGATTGCCTGATTCAGTTTCAGCGGTTACTCGCGGCGCAATGCTCGCTCACATAAGCGAAGTCGTGGAAGCGACGAGCCTGCCAGTGAATGCAGACTTTCAAACGGGATATGCCGACGAACCAGAAGGTGTCGCAACAAACGTGGCGCTTTGCATTGCGACTGGCGTGGCCGGACTATCGATCGAGGATGCCAGCGGTGACACCTCAGCGCCCCTTTACGAGTTTAACCTGGCAGTTGACCGCATCAGGGCAGCGCGCGCCGCTATCGATGCGTCAGGCGTGCCTGTGGTATTAACGGGGCGGTGTGAAGCCTGGCTGGTAGGACAATCGAACCCGGCACGCGTCGCGCTTGAGCGATTGGTCGCCTACGCTGACGCCGGTGCCGATTGTCTTTACGCCCCTGGCGTTCGCGACCCTGTTGAGATCGCGACTATCGTGAAGGCCGTCGCTCCCAAGCCCGTCAACGCCTTAGTGTCTACGCCTGGCGATCTTTCGGTTTCCCGGCTGGCAGATCTGGGCGTGCGTCGCATTTCAGTCGGCGCCGCCCTGGCTCGCGTAGCATGGGGCGCGTTCATCCGCGCCGCGCAGACCATCAAAGAGACTGGTTCATTCGACGGTCTGGGGGATGCGGCTCCCTTCAACCAGATCAACGACGTCTTTCGCGATCGAGGTTGATGCTTGCGGTATTGCGATCTTCCTGGCTACATCGCCCACTCGAATTATTCCGGCTTGAACGACCCTTGCGTTGATGCCTCTCAGATGGAGCTCTTTTCCCAGTGGGGAATTTACAAACTTAACCGCATCACGCCCAAAACGTGAGACAAACTTCTGACAACCGGTATGCGGTTGCGGCGATACTTCAATCACTGCTGAGCCGAGCGCTAATCGCGTTCCCGCAGGCAAGTTTTCAGCGCTTAAATCCAAGTCGATAAAGAGCTGGTCCCCGGCCAGTTGCCAGCGATGTTTTTCCTGGGCCACCAGAGCAATCACGCGGGCGTTCATGATATTAAGCTGCATGTCCGGATGCGCCGATCCATCCGGCGTCCGAGAACTGCCGCGAAATTTCCAACTATCGCCCACGAGCCCTTCTGTGGGGTGAAGTTCACCTTCTTCCAACACCTCCCGAACATCAACCCGCGGCCGCCGCACAATCAACTGCAGCACGCCTTCATCCTGGGGCGCTCGGCGGATTTCATCCAGGCCTGCTTCCAGCTCTTCCATCGTCAGATGTGTTATTTCGCTAATCACCAATCAATCTCGTTTTACTTTTGGGAGCGCAGAGGTTCGATATGCTTTAGCTTGTCGAGTGCTGTCCAAAACGACAAACTAAAGTGTGTCGGACATCAGATGTGTTATTTCGCTAATCACCAATCAATCTCGTTTTACTTTTGGGAGCGCAGAGGTTCGATATGCTTTATTAGCTTGTCGAGTGCTGTCTCCATTAGTTTTGGTTGAGGTAAGGCAACAGGTCGTCCAGTAACTCCGCAGGTGCAGGCGATGCGTAGTAATCACCCTTAGGTAATGAAGTCACCTTGCGGTTTTACTCCGGTTGAGAAATTGCCCTAGCGCTGGTAGCTCGCGAACCAAAACGTTGCGCTGCCGGGAACTGCGCACCTTAGACCACGTATCAAGGGGTTCACAGTAGCGCAAGTACTCCCACTTTTGATTCGCAAGAACGGACCCTGAACGTCAGCCACTTCAAATAGTGCTTAGGGTTAGCGAGTCGGGTCAGTTGAGTCGAATTGGCGGCAGGTCGTTGCCGCCCGTTCTACAAGGGGCGGCGTATCTTAACAGCTTCGCTCATCGGTGTTAAGAAAAGTGAGCGAGGAGGTAGTGATCTCATTTCAGTTTCTGTATGTAGTAAGTTTCCCAGCCTGCGAAGGAGTCTGTCGGGGAAAACGATCGTCCGAATTCAGATGTTTAGAGTCCAAGCTTTAGCTTGCGTGTTTGGGCAGCGGCAACCTAAAGGTTGGACTCTAAACGCCGGCTAACCGAAAGCGCTCACCTTTTCCGTTTTCCCTTGCCGCTCTTTACCTTCTGCCCGTCCGCCGCATGAACATTCTGTTGGACGAACGGGTGCGGCGTGGGGACCGGATGCGGCGCGCCTAGAAACCGGTTCCCACATACTCTGCCAAAGCCGCTCGCCAGTCTCGCAGCGGTGCGAGTCCAACGTCCTTTGAAACCCTGCAAACCATCGGAGAATAGACCGGTCGCTTCGCATGAAGCCTAAGGTCGTCTAGCTTAACTGGTTCGATCAGAGTCGTTAACTCAGACTCAGAATTCCCTAGAATGCGCGCCACCTCTAACGCGAATTCGTAATATGAACAGTTCCCGCTGTTCACCACATGATAAGTGGCGTAATGGCGAAGCGAGACGATATCCATTACCCTCTGCACCAGGTCACGAACGTACGTTGAGCTGGCCCAGACATCCGTGATCGCGCGAACCTTCTGTCCCGCGCGCAAGGAACGAGGAGCCGTGCTAAAGAAATTCTTTTTGCCGGTTCCGAAAACCCAGGAGGTCCGAACTATGAAGCACCGGGGCGCCGCGGCACTCACCGCGCGTTCTCCGACCAGCTTGGTTTGTCCATACGTATTTATTGGTGCTGGTCGATCCTGGACTGTGTAGGGAGAATCGCGGGACCGCTCGCCGTCAAATACATAGTTGCTGCTCAACTGCACGAACTCAGCGTCGACGGCGTTTGCGGCCTGCGCCAGGTTTTCCGCGCCCGCAACATTCACAGACCATGCCAACGACGGATCGGCTTCACTGGCGTCCACTCCCAGCACGGCGCAATTGATAATCAACTCGGGGCACTCGTTCAGGATTACGTTGCTGACGGCGTCGCTGTCGGTAATGTCAAGGTCCGGGTGTCTCAAGGAGCACACATCATGATGGGGGGAGAGGTATCGCGCGAATTCGTTTCCCACAAGACCGCCGGCTCCAACTATCGCAACCTTCATATCAGGCCATCCGAGCCGAATCACTGATCCGCGCTAAACTTTAACTGGTAATCAACCATTGCTTGACAAGGTTTCAACTCGATGACGGTGTTCGCCTTCTCCGCATCAGTTCGGAGTTTGGCTCGAGGCGCCGCGTCCCAGGCGACGTCTCTCGGGCGCGTCTCTGCGGTCTCGGGCTTGATCCGCGAGACTATGAGATAACGACCGGGCGCAATGTTGGTGAACGCAAAAGTGGCATCGCGATTGACGGGGGTCTCGCTGTAACGCAGGACATTGTTGGCCTGGTCGGGTTCCGCGGGCACTAGGTGCACGCGCAGCCCTTCTGGAATCGCGGCCTGGGCATCCGCTTGGGCTACCTTGCCCGCAAGACCTGCAGCGTCCTGCGCGACGGCGATCGTCACACCGCCCACTCGTTCGCTCGATTTGATCGTCACGACGCCTTGCGACAGTTCACTTTGTGTAACCTGAGCCGGACCTGGCGAGGATGCGGTGGGTGTTCGAGGCGAGATCGGCGCGGAAACCGATGAGCCAGGCGCTGAGACAGGCGACGTCACTGAAGCGCCGGGCGGGTTAATGGCGCGAACATACCAGGAGTCGGTTGGCAATTTGAATGCAAGTCGATATTTACCAGGTTCGACGTTCTTTATGGTGAACTCGCCTTTCGCATTCAACAATGGCCCGACGCCACCGAACAATGAGGTCATCAACGGACCTCCCGCTTTTTTTGCATCGTCGCGCGGAGCGTCGAGCACAACTTCGATCACCTGTGATCCGCGTTTGTCGCATTTGTTTTCATCCTTAATCGGATCGAGCACAATCGTTCCCGTGATGGAACCAAGAACCGCAAGTTTCAGTTCGACTCCCGTCAGATCGCCGTTGCGAACCACAACGCGTTTGCTGGCGACCAGCGGGTTATCCGTTGGCGCACCCTGGAAACCGGCAAATAGATCGTATTCGCCATTAGCTACTCCGTTGAAGTTGAACACTCGGCGCTGCTCGAGAGTGCTCGCCAGAGCCATTGCTTGAATCGAGCTGGTACCGGCGTTTGAGAGGATTACGATTACCGCTCCGCCTGCCGCGCCCGCTTCCACCGTGCCCAAAACAACTCCGCTGATCGAGTGACCTTCCGTGCCGCGATACTTGATGTCGATGCCGGTCGCCTCGTCGCCGCTGCGCACTGTAACCGGAACCGCGGTGTCGCGAGTGGACGATGGATAGTAAGTAAGAACATCGAGCTCAAAGCCAGTGGTAGTGAACTGTCCAAACGGTCCGCCGCCACCCGCGGCAACCCTATACTGGCCGGGCGGCAAGCCGAATATTCGATAGACTCCCCGGTCGTCAGTCTCGGCCGTCGTTCCACCCATAAAACTTGCGAGAGACGACGCGCCGCTGGGTGGGGAAGCCTGCACCGGAACGCCCACGACAGGCTGTCCCTTCGAATCGGTGATTGTCCCAGTGATTACGCCGCCTTTGATCATAGTTATCTTCAACCGCTCCTCGATCAAATGGCGCGGCAATTGACTTGGGTCGGCCCCCGTAAATGACTCATCGATGTAGCCAGGAGCTGTCGCCAGAACTATGTAAAGGCCGGCGGGTAGGTCTTCGAAAACGAACGCTCCTTCCGCATCCACGGGACTCATTTTTATCGAGGGAGTGCCGGAGACCCCCTGGGCCACGATGGTCGCGTTGGTGAGTGGCCGGCCGTCGTTGGAGACTGCGCGGCCCTTGATCGTTCCGACGGTGACTGTCTCACCAGCGACTGGTTTCGGGGAACCCACGTTCGGCGATGGGGCTGCGGTGGGCGTCGGCGTCGGAGACGGCGGCGGAGGAGTTTGCGCCTGGACCTGAGCGGCGAATGTTAGCAAAGACAGCAACACTCCGAACGAGGCTCCGGGCAGCGTTCCGAATAAGGCGATCGCCGGGCGCAGCGAAGTAAAATGCTCAGTCCATGGTGCACCGCGGTTTGATGTAAGCAAGGTGCTCAATTCACACCTGCTTTCTTTGCGGCGAGATTAACTACGAGAGTCGCCTGCACCTCTGAGCCGTTTGCAACTGTGATGGTCCGTATCACAGGTTCGAACAGAGCCGCATCCTTTAAGTCTTTCGTGAGCGCGCGCAGGAAGAGTTCGTAAGTACCGGCCGGAAGGTTTTCCGAGACGAAGTGGCTGCGCGAATCGATCTCCACATGACGCTCAAACCGCCGGGTGTCACCCGCGGGAGAGCGCAGAGACAATTGTAGAAAGGTGCCTTCGGGAATTGTGCCACCTTCGATTTTTACCTCGCCGCGGACCACTCCGGTTCCGTAAGCGAATACAAGTCGCACGCCCCGGATCTGCGCTCCACTAGCTAGTTCGATTCCCTCGGCCTGGTCCAGCCCCTCAAGCTCGGTGCGCAACAGGGTCAGGCCCTTCGGCGGGGTGGGAAATCCCTGTATCCCGATTTTTGCTTTCCCGGGCGCCAGACCCGTGAATTGAAAGGTCCCGTCGGGATTGATCTTCCCGCTGGCATAAGATGGCGCACCCATTCCCTTCTGCGTCACATAAGCGTAGAGAACGACCGTCTTCAAGATCGCAGCGACGGCGGGATCAAAGTTATTCTCAATCACGGCGACGCCATTGATGGTTGCGCCGCGATGAACCTTGATCTCGATCCCGGAAACATCACTATCTGCCATCTCAAACGGTGCCGGATCGCTATAAGTGGAACTCTCTTGTCCGGCCGCCATGGTAAAGGCGGCGTAGCGGCCGGGCTTTACACCTTCCAAACGAAATTTTCCGTTGGCATCTGTCTGGGAGCCGGTGAAGCTCATTCCAGCCATTTGCAGTTCGCCATCCTTAACTTGTGAGTAGGCGATGTAAGCGCTGGCGACCGGTTGGCCCGAATCTGCATCAACCGCGCGACCTGAGACTGAAAAGCCAGTAGCCGGCTTGCCGGGCGTGATGTCAATGTTCGTTATCTCCGAACCCTCGTTCACTTCAACCAGCGTCGCTTTCGATTCGTCCTGTACACCCGGATAGAACGTCTTCAGATACTGGCTGCCACCCATCCCCATAACCGAGACGCCGCCGGCGCCAGCAGCCTGGCCGACGCTAACTCTGTAATTTCCGGGGCTCAGACCGTAGATACGATAAATGCCGCGGTCATCCGTTTTGTTTCTTGGACCCTCCATGAAGGCCATCTGGGGGCCTTGGGCCATTGCGTCCTTCGCAACTACGCTAACGCGTTCGCTGATGACCGGGTTGCCCTGAGCGTCAGTAATCCGACCTGTAACCACACCGCCCCGCACAAGCGTGAAGTCGACTTTGGTTATCGACTCGCCCGCAGCGACATTCACCGTTTGTTCCAGTTGTTTAGATTTGGCATCTGGACCTACAGCTAAAGACTTGTCGACGGGAACGATCTTGAAACTTCCGGCAGCGAGTCCCGCCAGTCGATAGTTGCCTTCTTCGTCGGTGGTCGCCTTCGCGACTGTCCGGGTGTCAAAAAACGAACTGCCCGTCGAGGCCGTAATCGTTATTCCGACAGCAGCCTTTCCACCTACTGTGACGCGACCGGAGATCGATGCAGACGTATCTTTCGCCGGCGTCTGAGCAGCGCAAAGCACGGAACACAAAACAATCAAGGTGAGAAATGGGAGGACGCGGTTGATAATTCTCATTCGGTTTATCCTTCTCATAGCACAGTGAGGTTTTTGATTAAGGGCCCTTCAAAGCAGCGGTCTCGTAAATAACTCGTTCAGCGTTGCGGCGTCAGCAACGACTGAGATCATAGCCCCCGGTAACGTTCAGCGTATTCAATAACATCCTCTGCGGGAAGTCCAGGTATTCACGGATACTGGTTCAATTTTAGAAATTGCTCAATCACCAGCGCCAACTTTTTGGTCGATCGCGCTGTATCCAGTGACTCGTACCTTCGATTCTTTGCAACGTTTTCAACGTGTTGCCTCGTCTCGCTTAATTGAGCAGCAAACTCTTTAGCTTCAGCTGCGGCCGGAATACCCAACACTAACAACACCGGAACTGATACACGGGCATACAATTTTGTTGGATCATACTCTTTGCTTGCTCGCTCTAATGCTTCCCTGCGCCGACACTCCGCTGTATCCGCTTCACATGTTTGCACCTTTAAACCCGCGGGTGATGCCTCACGCTTCGGCCAAAATCCTCCATCCACCAACACTAATCTGTTGATTCTATCAGGCGTAGTAGCCGCCAGCGTCATGGCAACGCCAGCTCCAGCCGAATGCCCAACGAGACATACATGACGTAGCTTCAACGCAACAATAAGGGATTCCACATCGCGGGCTAACGTTTGATCATCGTACCCAGCTACTGGCTTGTCTGATAAGCCGGCTCCTCTTCGATCTGGAGCTATGATTCGATAGTTATTTGCGAGCAGCGGAGCGATTGCTGACCACGTATCCGACGCATCATAAAGACCGTGGAGAAGAACAATCGTGGAATCTCCTCTTCCCCATTCGAGATAATGAATGCGAATGCCATTCGCGATCAGATAGCGATTTTTAGGCTTCGACGTAGTTGGAACAGCAGACAGGATGCTTTTGCTTTTGTCGAACTTGTAATAAGCGGAGGTTGACGAGCCGACGTTAGCTGCGAGAAAAACAATAAGCAAGACTTTGAGGGTAACATTCATTGGAAGAAGCTGAGCGGTTGACTCGCTCTTATCTATGATCTCCCAACCGCCGCACCTCGCGAGAATTCATAATCCGGGCTCTGCCCTCAAGCGGCGCAGCCGCGAAACTAGTATCTCCAGCTGGTTAGGTCCGCTCCCTTTGGTGCGCTCTTCAAAATCCGCTCAACGATCTTTGGGGCGTAAAACTGGTGGTACCGGAGACGCGAGATCGCATTTGGAAGCGTGTGATCGCCGTTCCAGCAGTGTTCGGCACGCGGCTCATAGTCCACTTCGCCGGCATAGTAAGGGTCCTTCGTGCTCTTCAGAAAGTTCTCGACGAGATAGACCGCATTGTTGAGATAGTAGTTGTCGGCCTCGCCAACGTAGATGTGAATCTTACCTTCCAGTTTTGGCCCAAGCTTTTTCCAATCGCGCCGCAGGATATGGCCCAGGTCGTAATGCTCTCGCCAGTAAGCGGCAACTGAAGGGTCGATCTTGCCGGTCAACTTGTCCCAGATCGGTTTGGGATAACCATCCTTTCCCACAGGTGAATAGACAGCCTGCCAGATATCGAATTGTCCTCCCGAACGGCTGTTTGTGCCGAGGGCTAATTCCATGTAGTTCATATCCTCAATGGTCGCGGCGAGTTCTCCCAGGTAGTTTCGCTTACCGGGTCGGGCGATCTGTTTCCATGGCGTGTCGGGATAGTAGGCGTTGTCGTGCTCGTAGATATTGACGATGGTGTAAGCGCGAAAATCTATCGGGTCGGGACAGGCGCCCCAGGCGCCATTGTATTCGTCGGGGTAAAAGATTTGCGCCGCGAGCGCTTCCCATCCGCCGGTTGAGCCGCCATACATGAAACGCGCCCAGCCCTTCCCGATGCCCCGAAACTGCTTCTCAATGAAAGGCACCAGTTCGTAGGTGATTGCATCGCCATAAGGTCCCAGGTTTTCAGAGTTCACGGCGTATGAGTCGTCGTAGTAAGGATTCGCGTGTTGAATCTCGATGATGATCATGCGCGGGAAGTTTGGGCCGGTCCATTCCTGGTAAAACTTATGGGCGCGCTCCTGCACGATTTTGTTATAGCCCTGGAGCTTGAACCGCTCGCTGTATTCAGGTTTCAGATCTGGATCGGGAGGCGCTTCCCGGAAGCCGCCAAAGTCGGAAGGGAAGTGGCCGTGAAAAATGACGAGTGGGTAATGGGCATTCGGGTGGCTATCGAATCCTTCCGGCAAAAGAACGTTTACCCCGAGATACATTGGCCGGCCCCAGAAACGACTCAGCAGCTTGCTTTCGATTTTTACATGCTTGATGTACTTCGTATCTTTGGGCTGGACGATGGATGGAATAACTTTATCGAGCACTATCTTGACACGGCTGTCATCATTGGCGCGCACCGTTATCTTCTGCGGCGTGCTGTAGAGATTTCCCGGCGCTCGACTCCACTGCTGGCCCTCGCCTCGATCCATCGGCAGCTTAACAATGTGCCCATCTGAACGCTTGAAGGTTTCATAGCGATGAAGCAGCCCCTGTATCCAATAATCGCCCGGCTTCAATTGGGAAAGCGATCGCCGAGGATAACCAAACGCGCTCGCATCAATCACCGCTTCCTGGCCGGGCTTTAGCGCGTCTACGTCCACTCCAAAGACCTGCTGCGTGTTGAGGTCTTCGTTTATCTGGAATTGAGGCTCTTTGGAGTTATCGGTTGAAACAAGCAACAGAACTCGGCCGTCGAGAGGTTCTTTGCTGTTTGTTTCGGGAAACGAAATCGCAAATTGTAGGTTGGTTGAACTCTCGCTTTTCAATTCGGCAAGGCGCGGGAAAAGCAGCGAGCCAAGAAGGAAAGCAGACAAAATGAAAAATCGTGGCAGCGTCATCGATCTCATGGACGTTTCTCCGGCTCAAATTCGAATCTGAGGGTTAATGAGATAGTAAAATTCTTGAAGTGTTTAGAAGTGCTTGTGCCCCGTCGCGGGGCGGACAAGTCCGCTATCTAAACGGTGTGAATACTGAGTAAGCTCGACGCACCGCTAACCTGAGCTCTCTTACTCGGTAAATTGCGCCTGACCTACAGTCTGCGACGCGCTCTCTTCGTCAGGATTCGCAACAGGCAATTCCTGCCGCGAGCCGTCGGCATACTGAAGTTTGTATAGTTTCCAATAGAGACCGTGTTGCGCCAGTAGTTCCTGATGCGTTCCTTGCTCTCGAATCTCACCATGATGAAGCACGATGATTTGGTCCGCCCGCTGAATAGTTGAAAGCCGGTGAGCGACGACGATGGAGGTGCGATTGCGCATTACTCGTTCAATCGCCCGCTGAATCAGTTGCTCGGTTTCGGTATCGATAGAGCTGGTGGCTTCGTCAAGTATGAGCAGCGCCGGGTCAAAAGCCAGCGCGCGCGCAAACGAGACTAGTTGTTTCTGTCCGACCGAGAGCCCAGCCCCACGCTCTTTAACGTCGGCCTGATAACCACCCTTGAGACGGTTTATGAATGGTTCAGCGCTTACCTCTTGTGCGGCCCATTTCACACGCTCGTCTGAAATGTCATCGCGGCCGAGCCGGATATTCCCCTCGATCGTCCCACTGAAGAGGAACACGTCCTGAAGCACTACCGCAAAGTTTTCCCTGAGCGATTTCAAATCCCACTCGCGCAGGTCAACGCCATCCAGAACAATCCGGCCGCGCTGTACATCGTAGAAGCGCATGAGGAGATTTGTGACTGTTGACTTGCCGGATCCGGTATGTCCAACCAAAGCCATCGACTGACCGGATTCGACCTTGAATGAAACGTCCTTAAGAACCCAATCATCACCTTTGTAGGCAAACCAAACATTTTCAAATTCGATAACCCCGCGAGCGCGTTCGGATTTCCCTGGCTTCTCCGGACTTGTAATCGCGATGGGGAGATCAAGCGTCTTGAAAATCCGATGTGACGCAACCACGGCAGCCTGAAGCACGTTGTATTTGTCTGAGATGTCTCGAATGGGCTGAAACAAAAAGCTCGAAAACTGGATGAATGCCACCAGCGCGCCCAGGGTGAGCACAGTGTGTCCGGGCGTGTTCTGCATTACCCGATAGCCGCCATACCAGATGATCAGGGCAATGCCCACTGCGCCAATAAAGTCAACGATCGGAAAGAAGACGGCGTAGTAGAAGATAGTGTCGATGTTTGCTTTGCTGTAGTCGGCATTAATCTCGCGGAATTTCTTAATCGACTTTACTTCGGCATTGAAAATCTGAACGGTCTGCGCGCCGGCGAAGTGCTCCTGCAGAAACGAGTTGATGCGTGCGATGCGTGTCCTCACCAGGTCGTAGCCTTTGCGCGCGCCTTTGCGAAACCATGTCGTCGCGGCCCACAACATCGGTACGGTCAACAGGGTAACCAGAGTAAGACGCACATCCATCCATAACATCACCCCGATGATGGCGAAAATCATAACGAGGTCACCCAGGAGATCTGTGATTCCCGCGGTGAAGAGTTCATTGAGCGAATCGACGTCGCTGGTAAGCCGCGTCATGATGCGGCCGACTGGATTGCGATCGTAGTAGGCTACTTCCTGATGCTGTAGCTTGTCATAAAGTTCGCGGCGCAGGTCAAACATCACATATTGCCCGACGGTATTGAGCAGCAGCGCCTGGAAATAGGAGAAGACGAGGCGTAAGAGTTGTACCCCTGCGAATAGACCAACGAGGAGCATTAGCCCGTCTGTCCGGCGGGGCAGGATAAACAAGTCAATAGCGTATTTGGTAAATAATGGCTGCAGGATTCCCAGCAGGTTCAGCGCCAAAGTGAGAATCAGGGCCGGTATCAGCAAGCGCAGATAAGGTCGCAAATATCGGAGCAGTCTGCGGGCAACCTGAAAGTCGTAAGTCTTCCCGATTGCTTCCTCTTCGTGAAATTGTTTTACGGCAGCTGACATAAATTCTAGAACGTTGATCCGCTGGAGGAAGCTTTATACGTCGCGGCTGCCAGATGTTCGCGGCGCGGAAAATGAAAAGCCGTGCCGGCGGCAGCGATCAGGAACAGCAAATAATAGTCGCGATGGTTGATCACAAAACGTTCTATCACTCCCAGCATCGCGCTTACCTCACACATGGCAACGGCAATCACAAAAGCCTTTTGCACCAAAGCAATCTCCTGCTTTTCGACTGACCGTTCAAGAAGCTTCCGTTTCACCACAAATGAACCTACGACAAGAAGGATGCCCAGCGCCGTTAGCACCACTCTCAAGAGAGAGCTGGGCGAGGTGCCAGGCGGGTAACTCGTTTCGGGTACCAGGAATACTGAGAAGCAAACGAGGGCCCCGATGCTCATGAGCTGTCCGAACCACAGGGCCACCATTGTCGGATAACGGGCCTGCACGCTTGTATGCGCCCTCTGGTTGAGTGGTTGCATTAGTCTTGGTCCTCCTATCCGGTCGCTGCGAGTTCTTCCTCCAACAGTTGCCGTTCGTAGAGAGCGGCATACTCCCCGCCGCGAGCGAGCAGTTCACCATGTGTTCCTTGCTCGATGATTTGTCCTTCATCGAGGACGCAAATCACGTCAGCATCACGGACAGTCGATATCCGATGCGAAACGATCAAACTCGTGCGGCCGCGCATCACACCGCGAAGTTGCGCCAGAATCTTTTCTTCCGTGTAGGTATCAACCGAAGAGAGAGCGTCGTCGAGAATCAGTATTCGGGGCTCGCGCAGTATGGCCCTGGCGATGGCGGTGCGCTGCTTTTGGCCTCCCGAAAGCGTGAGACCCCGCTCTCCGACAAGAGTGTCGTATCCGTCGGGAAAGCCCGCGACATCTTCGAGTAGCCCGGCGACGTCGGCTGCCCGCTCAATCCGTTTTCGTTCAAGGTTCTCCACGCCAAAAGCGATGTTTTCAGACAGGGTATCGCTGAAGAGAAAAGTCTCCTGCGGAACGTAACCAATGCTTGAACGCAACTGGGCGAGCGGGTAATCGCGAACTGAGGCATTGTCCACAAACACCGTGTTTTCCGGTGCTTCGATAACGCGCGCAATCAGGTTAACCAGGGTCGACTTGCCGCTGCCCGTCCGTCCTACAAAAGCGACAGTCTTACCGGCCGGAATCGTTAAGTTGATATTGCGGAGCACAGGTGCGTCGTTTTTATGGTAGCTGAAATTCAGGTTGCGAAATTCGATTTCGCCTGCAATCGGCGGTTTCTGTCTCGTTTCAGGAGAGTCGGCGATGGCAGGCTGGACAGCGAAGATCGAATTCATCCGCTTCAAACTCGCAGTGCCGCGCTGATAGAGATTCACTACATAGCCTAATGCGATCAGCGGCCAAATCAGCCGGAAGAGGTACATATTAAATTCGGTGAACTCACCTACCGTCATCTCACCGCGGACTGCCATTGGCACACCAGCCCACAAGATCAGGACAAAGCCCATTCCAATCAGAAACGTCATCAGTGGTCGCATCAACGCATCAATCCGTACGAGAGCCAGATTCTTCTCCGCGTATTGCTGGTTCAATGCGTTGAAGGCGGCAATTTCAGCGCCTTCTTGCGCGTAAGCTCTTACTACGCGAACCCCGGTGAAGTTTTCCTGCGCCCGCGCGGTGATCTGCGAAAAGAACTCCTGAATTTTCTCGAAGCGGACGTGAACTTGCTGGCCAAAAAACTTCACCGTCAGGGAAACGAGCGGCATGGTGACAAACAGCAACAGTGTGAGCCGCGAATTGATCACAAACATTAGCGGAAGAACGATGATTACGACGAACAGAGTCTGAAGGGAATACATAATCATCGGACCAGCCAACTGCCTAACGGCTGCCAGATCGTTGGTGGCGCGGGCCATCAAGTCGCCGATGCGATGTTCCTGAAAGAAAAATTGAGGCTGGTTGACTAGATGTTCGTAAAAATCCTGCCGGAGGTCATATTCAATCTTGCGCGACATTCCTATCAATATCCTGCGCTGGAGAAATAGGAAGGTGCCGCTGGCAATACTCGCTCCCAGTACCTTTAGCGCTGAAACTGTTAGCCGCGTCCAGGTCACCTGGCTCCAGTTTGCGTCGACGGCCTGGCCAACAATCAGAGGAATTAGAATACTGAAAATGACACTCGCCAATATGCAAGCGATGCCAGTCGCCAATGAGATCTTATAAGGAAGAAAGTAGCGCCAGAATTTTCGTAGATCGTCCATGCACAAGAAAACCGCAAGCCCACAACCTTCAGCTTAAGACGGTGAAGCGTTATGATGCGCGATTTTGTGTCAGGACGCCAGAAGAGAAGGCAGCTTGTTAGAAGGGATTAAGTGAAGGCGTAGGAGCGGAGGCCGATGACGAAGATTAGAGTTGCAATGCGTCTATTAAATCCATTTTCAGGTCGTTTTGGCCAGTGCCTGCGACCTCGCAACTTTCTTCAGGGGGTAAGCTCACGCGATTACGTCCGCAGTTTTTCGAACGATATAAGGCGCGATCGGCCGCCACCACAAGCGTATCTCGGGAAGACGCGTGGATAGGAAACGTTGCGACACCCAGGGAAGCCGTTACTTGACCAAAATGAGGGATCTCTATTTCCGCCATGCGCTTGCGCAAACGCTCTGCTACGAGCATGGCTCCTTCAGGGTTGGCTTGAGGCAGGATTATTACGAACTCATCTCCGCCGAATCGCGCCGCGGTATCAACGGCCCTTAGTTCGGAGCGCAAGTTATCAGCCAGCAGGCAGAGCGCCACGTCGCCGGCATCGTGTCCGGCTTGATCGTTAATGTGTTTGAAATTGTCGAGATCGAGCATTATCAGCGAGAGGGGCTGGCGCATGCGGGTAGCCAAATGCAGATCACGCTCAAGCTGTAATTCAAACGAGCGGCGGTTATAGCAGCCTGTTAAACCATCTGTCAGGGCCTGTCGCTGCATTTGAGCAAACAAATGCGCCTGGTTAACGGCTACAGCGAGCTGATCGGCAACCGTGTGCAAAAGCAGTAGTTCGTTGTCAGCCCATACACGTGTTATGTCGTCAGAACGCACCACCAACAGTCCGATAAACTTTCCTTGATAGATAAGAGGCACGACGGCGTCAGCAAGAACTGGAGTGGATTCAGAATTGTCGCCATCTACAACGTAGGATTCAGGTGAATTTGAAAGCCGGTTACTAATCGACTCCACATGCGTGAGCAACGATGCTGTTAACTCATCGTCTGCAGTAGTATCAGGACGCAAATAATACTTGGTCATCTGCCGACCCACGAGGGCGCCTTCAACTCTTACCGCGCAGGAATGCACGTTAAGGGCGCGACCTACTTCGTTGGCAGCTGTTTGCAAAACACTGTCGAGCTCCAGAGAGTTTCTGATTGCTGTCGCCAGCCGGTTGACCGCAATTTCGCGTTCGGCCTGCTCCTGCAAGAGCCGCGCGAGTTTCGTCGTTACACCCAAGGTCAGTTGAAGCGACGTCGCTTTCGGCATCGAAGCACGGACGGCTTTAGCGAAGGCATTCGAGTGAAACGAATGCTCAGCGGTGACCCGGGCCATGAGATATTCCAGCGCCGAGTAAACGACGTCAGGCTCGAAAGTCCAAATGACGAGATCCCTGGAAGCGTCCTCCTCGTCTGCACTATGAACGGAGGCTAGCAGAGCAGAGAAGCGAGCGTCAGCGATCACTACAAACCGCTCATAATCTTTTCCTTGGTCGGTTCGCTCGAAAACAACAGATTGGGTGTCCTCTTTTCCTCTCCTCAGGACCAGACTCGAGAGGGCATCCTGGGGACTAACCCAGAGGAAGAGGTTTTTCGCCAACTTATCTAGTTCTTCGATGCGAGCTATGTCCCGGGCCGGTCTCAGCGACGATGTCGGCAAGCTCTCAACCACCAAAGCGCCCAGGTTATTTTCAAGTACAACGTCCTCGAAATAACGGTGAAGTTGCCCAATGGTAGACGAGGCACAGGGAACAGGCATCAGTTGTCTGGGGTGCTGGGCTAAGAGGGAGTGGTAGAGGGAGTACATAGGTGAACTGTTCACCAAGGGAGCTTTCTTCAGATTGTGATCTCGAGGGCGTGTACCCGTTTGGGGTCCGCACGGAAGGCCAAAACATTTTACATAGATAAACACCACGTGTCTATCTAAATTCCATGAAGCGCAAGGGAAGGCTATTCAGATCTTAATGTAGGTGCTAAGTGCTGTGGTTATTAATCTTCCCTGCGTGTCGAAGACCTCTGCCGAAACGACTAAAAGCCGACGTCCAGCCCTAACCACCTTAGCGACTGCCTTTAGCCGTCCGCCGGTTACCGGTCGGAGAAAGCTTATCGCCAAATCAACCGTCGATACTTTTTCTAGTGGAGGAAGGAGGGAAATTATCGCGAAAGCTGTGGCAGTATCAATCAACGAAGCAATGGCGCCGCCGTGAACAACGCCCTGGTTCTGCGTTAGTTCTTTCCTAACGTTAACAGCCAGAGTCGCAGTTCCGCTGCCAACATGCTCGAGCTCGATCCCAATTAGTCGCGCGAAGGGAACTGTGGTAAGCGCCTTCTGAATCCGCCTGAGTTGAGCGGGGGTGATTTTGCCCTCACTCATGCTCGGTAGCTCGTTTCTCCAGTAGCGGGCTCGACTATTACCGCGGTGCCGTATGCCAGCACCTCGGTAACTCCGGTGGAAACCTCCGTCGCATCGTAGCGCGCCCCCACAACTGCGTTGGCCCCGAGCTCGGTCGCATGCTGGATCATGATCTCAAATGCATCCGCGCGGGTTTGTTCACAAAGCTTGGTCCAAACCGTAATGTTTCCGCCCACAATCGTTTGCAATCCGGCGCCAATTGTCGCGAATATATTTCGCGAGCGTACAACGATTCCGCGCACAATCCCCAGGTTCTGAGTGATGCGGAAGTTTGGGAGTTCAAATGCAGTGGTCACCATCTGATGTGAAACTGAATAACGAGGTGGACTGACGGCGTATGGCGGTCTTTGGTCAAGAGGGTCTCGGTTCATATGGTGTCCTTTTGAAAAAGAATCAATTTGTGAAAAGAGTGACTTTTTTTGAGGGTGCTCGGTGTCGATTCTTTTGCTCGTTAGGAATCCAGAGATAAGTCCTTAAGTCGCAGCGGCCGCGTTCGTTGAAGGAAATCCCTTCGGCTTCCAGCATTCGTTGTTGCTTGTCATGAGGAAGAACAATTCCACCCGTAGAACATGCGCCCTGCGCATTGATAACTCTGTGCCAGGGCGTTTTGTTGTCTGAGCCATGCATGACAAAACCGACCGTTCTCGGCGTATAGCCATCGCCGAGAATCTCGGCGAGCTGGCCATAAGTCATAACGCGTCCCCGCGGAATTGAACGAACGATACGATATACGCGTTCTCTATAGTTGTTGTTATTCTTGCCGGCCATTGTGTTTCGGTCTTTTCGAATTCGAATTTGTTTAGTCCAAAGTGCGAAGAATGGTTCGGGCCGGTGCGCCATCGCCGGTTCCACCTGCAATTTTCAAGGGCAAGCAAATCAGTTCATATAATCCAGCCACCACGCTTCGCAGATCCAAACCTTCCAGGATCACAACGTTGTTAGAGAGAAAAATGTGATGGGTTTCGTATTTCTCCGTAGCGAACCCTTCTACAGAAAGATAATCTATTCCCACGAGCCTGACTCCTGATTCGACTAGTCGCTTGGCGGCAGTCGAGTCGATATAAGTGTAATCAAAGCGAAACCCCTGTTCAGGATTATTCCAAAAACTGGAGTTGCGTGTTTTGAAAAGTACCCTCTGAGAATCTCGAATACAGTTAGCGACAATGAAATTCTCATCTATCACTCTGACGTGATCGGCTACTTCCACCACTTCAGCTTCTCCAATAAGAGTCTTAAGAGGCAAAGCCTCGATTTTCATCCCACCTTCGATGAAATGTGCGGGAGCATCAACGTGAGTGCCTGAATGCAATCCGAAGTGTACAAGTGAAACGTTCGCGGCGTCGCCCTTAGCCAGCTCCTTCCACTGTTTGATTTCAATTCCCGGATCGCCCGGGTAGGTAGGAGTTGCCGAGGAAACCGGCACGCTAACATCGTAGATTTCCATCAAATTAGATCAGACGCTGATAATGTCTGCCAGACGCGTTGCGCGCGAGTGGGTTAGTAGTTTCGGCCGAATAGTAATTGCCGCTCTCAAACGGTGTCAACGATCTAATGACCAGACAAATGTGGCCGCTTGCGGTGTTCGCGCTGATTTCGTTAGCATCGCATGACCCATTCTTATTTACGCGAGGAATTCTCATCAGCACAACGAATACTAAAAAACCGCGAATAGCCGCATCAAGCTATCTAAACTCGGCTCCACTAATCTGGAGTTTCCAACACGGTACACGAAAAGACGAAGTCGAACTCATTGAGGCTGTTCCCGCGCGCTGCGGTGAACTGTTGGCGGAAAATCTCGTTGAAGTCGCCCTGGTTCCAGCCATCGAATATCAGCGAATCCCCGCGCTCATTGTGGTGCCAGGTGTCTGCGTCGGCTCCCGTGAAAAAGTTCGCAGCGTAAATTTGGTAAGCAAGCTGGTTGAACTGACGGATGTCCGAACGGTCGCGCTCGATGAGTCGTCGCGGACTTCAGCGACCTTAGTCAAAATAATCTTTCGTGAGTTTCTGGGTTTTGAACCCGAATGGGTTTCCGCCGCGCCTGATCTCAAACGAATGCTCGCCAAGAATGATGCGGCTCTGATCATTGGCGATCCGGGCATGACTTTTTCACGGCAAGGCTTCAAAGTTTTTGACATGGCAAGTCTTTGGCGACGTCACACCGGCCTCGGATTTGTTTTTGCAATGTGGATGATTGGCCCAGCAGCTTCTGCTGAGGCGCGGTCGATAGATTTCGTGGCCGCCTGCAAGGAAGGGCTTGCGCGCAGTGAAGAGATCGTCGATTTTTACCAGCCATTGTTAGGTCTTGCGCGAGATGAGCTGCAAATGTATTTAGGGGAGAACCTCAGCTTTTCTTCTGACGATCAACTGCGCGCCGGCTTGGATCTCTATTACAAGCTCGCTTACAAGCAGGGTCTTATTCCGGCAGTGAAGCCTTTGAATTTGTGAAGCCACACGATAGTATTCTGGTGCGCTTCGAGATTGTTCATGACTGAAATTCAATCCATTCTGGAAAGTGTTGTGGCGGGCAACCGCCTATCGGCAGAAGAATGCACCGCCCTGCTCGAAGCTCACGATATCGCCAGTATTGGCGCGACCGCTGATGAGATACGCCAACGAAAGCATCCGAGCAACGTTGTCACGTACATCATTGATCGCAACATCAATTATACGAATGTCTGCAACGTTGTTTGTACGTTCTGTGCCTTCTACCGACGGCCGGGTGCGCCTGATACTTACGTCCGCACGTTGGATGAGATTTGCGAAAAAATCGATGAAACAATTGCACTCGGCGGAACCGGCGTGCTGATGCAGGGCGGATTGCATCCTGACTTTGGCATCGAGTGGTATGAAGATCTGCTGCGAGCGTTACATCGGAAGTATCCGAGTTTTCAACTTCATTGTTTTTCCCCGCCTGAGATTCACAACATCCATTTAATCTCCGGACTTGATTACGAGACGATTATGGCGCGGCTGAAGGATGCAGGGCTTTATAGTTTGCCTGGCGGCGGCGGCGAAATACTAGATGACGAAGTACGTAGGCGCGTGTCGACAAAGTGTACGGCTGATGAGTGGCTGGCGGTCATGAAGGCCGTGCACCGCGTAGGGCTGCGATCCACCGCGACGATGATGTTTGGAATCGGCGACACAGTTGAGCATCGTGTTCGGCACTTGCAGCGGGTGCGCGATCTACAGGATGAAACCGGCGGCTTTACCGCGTTCATCTCGTGGACCTTCCAGCGCGAAAACACGGCGCTTGGCCGGCGAATCAAGGACGAGCCGACGGGCGTCGACTATCTGAAAATGCTTTCAGTGTCCCGCTTATTCCTCGACAACATCGAAAATTTCCAGTCGTCATGGTTAACCCAGGGACTCAAACTTGGGCAAGTGGCACTCCGCTTCGGCGCCAATGATATGGGTTCGATCATGATTGAGGAAAATGTTGTTTCGGCGGCTGGAGCGCACAATCGCGCGGACGAGCGCATGCTGCGTTACCTGATTCGCGAAGCGGGTTTCATTCCTCAGCAACGAGATATCCTGTACCGCCACGTGAATCGTAATGACGCAACGGCTGGCGATGCATCTCAATCGGCGCCGCTTGACGAATTAACGGTGGCGATTGCCGATTGAGGCGGCATGTTTTCCCCCGCGCGGTCCTGACACACTCCCAAAGAAATTGTCTATGTCTCATCGATCGTTTTTCATTAGCGTCACCCTTTCGGTTTTACTGGTCTCCCTTTCGGTCCGGTCGCAGGAGCGTGCCCCTGGACGAGGATTGGATGAAAGCGCGGCGGAACTGCGGAAGAAGGCGGTCGACTTGCTGCAGTCGGTAGCGGACCAGGTAGACAGCTTACATTCAGCTGAAAATCGTGCACGTATTGGCTCAAACGTCGCTGAACTGCTTTGGAACCATGACGAAAAACGTTCCCGCAGTCTTTTCGCGGCAGTTGAACAAGATATTAAGGCGGGCTTCAACGAAGCTGATCCAAATGATTCAGGACAGAACCAGACCCTGATGGTTTTTGGGCAGTTGCGACGCGACACCGTCCCCCGGATCGCCAAACATGATCCAGATCTGGCCCTGGAGTTCCTGCGGGCAACCCGGCCTGCGTCGGACCTGCAATTGCCATATCAAATGAGGGACGTCGAGAAATCTCTGGAGCTGCGTCTGGCCGGCCAAATTGCCGCGAAAAATCCTCAACTCGCACTGAAGCTCGGCCGCGAGTCCCTGGCGGAGGGCTTTTCTGCTGAGCTCGTGTCAGTGCTTTCTCAACTACAGCCCAGGGACAGGGAGGCGTCTCTTAGCTTTTTCAAAGCGATTGTTGAGAAACTTAAGAGCGCGAACCTGGCGCGCGATCCAGGGGCAACTACGCTTGCTGTGCACCTCGCCCAATCTTTTCCGCCGCCGGAGGCTGACGAGCAGGTTTACCGGGAGTTGATCGGCCTCCTGTTGGCAAGCGCTTTGGCGAATGGCTGTGCTGATATGACATCCGGCTACTCTCAGCAGATTTGCTTTGAGATCGGCTCGGTATTTCCCAGGATAGAAAAGTATTACGCCCAGGGCGCCGCGCCATTAAAGCGGTGGGCCGAGGCTGGGCTACGGCATTACGCTCCACCGATGCCGGCACAAGTCCGCGAAGCCATTGAGAATGGAACAGTCGATGAGATTCTTGCGCTTGCGGGGAAGTATCCGGAGATGTCCAGGCAGGTCTATTGGGCGGCTATGAGCAAAGCAGAAGCCTCCGGCGACGTTGCCCGGGCTCGCCGGATCGTTTCCGATTTTCCCGATGTAGAGCAGCGTCGCTACATGCTCGCGCAGATAGATCGCGAACAAATGTGGACGTCAATGAACGCTGACAAGCTGGCTTCGCTTCAACAAGAACTCAGTCGCCTTCGTACTAGCGAGCAGCGGATACAGTTTCTTTTCCACGTGGCGAGTCAAATTGGAGCAAACGATCGAAAGGCGGCGTTGGCGCTTCTCAATCAAGCCGGCCAGATCATTGATTCAACCAGGCCTGGGAAAAAGCAACTCGAAGGACAGCTCGCATTGGCTATGGTGTATTGCTCCTTGAAGAGTGAACGCGGCTTCGCAATTATGGAAACACTGATGCCGAAACTGAATGAACTAGTGGCTGCTTCCGCAGCCCTCGATGGTTTTGAGAACAATTACCTCCGGGACGGAGAGTGGAATATGACCGGGGCAGGCGCCGTGGGCGGGGTTCTGACAGCCCTGGCTCAGAACGCAGGATACTTTGCCCGACTGGACTTTGATCGTTCAGTAACTTTGGCCAGTCAATTCGAGCGGGCCGAATTGCGTCTAATGGCCCATCTGAAGATCGCGCAGTCTGTCCTGGCGAACCAGCCAAAACAATTCCCAATGTTCCGTCTCAATTGACTTCTTTCATGACCGCCTCAGAACGCTCCATCACTACTTTGCTTTTCGATTGGGATGGGACTTTGGTTGATTCTGCCCAACTCGGTCTGACAGCTTTCGAGGAGTCGTTTGCAACCCTTGGGATGGTTTTTGATCATGAGGTGTATCGTGAGGTCTATTCTCCGAATTGGTATTCCGTGTATCAAGCGATGGGTCTGCCGGAGGACAAGTGGCAGAGGGCTGACGAGCTTTGGACTCAGCATTATGGAGAGCAAACAGCACAGTTGGTCGAGGATGCGAAAAAGACGATCGCCGATCTACAGCAGAAGGGCTACAGGCTGGGTATTGTAAGCAGCGGAAATGGTCCCCGCGTGTCGCGTGAGATAACGAACCTTGGCCTCGAAGGTGTTTTCGAAGTCGTTGTATGCCATGAACAAATGGAAAACAGAAAACCTCATCCGGAAGGTTTGGAAACCGCTATGCGCCTGCTGAATTGTTCACCGGGAGAATCCTGCTATATCGGCGATAGTCCTGAAGATATTGAAATGGGTAAGCGCGCCGGGCTTTTGACAGTGGGAGTTCAGAGCGCATATCCAACGAATTGGAAATTGAAAAGTTCCAGCCCGGACATCTACATTCAAGCACTCACCGAGCTGTTGGAGCACTTTTAGACCGGCGGACAAACAATTAAGACTTCTACGTGTAGGTTTCCGAATATCAACAAGCTAAGAGCTTGTGCTCTCGGACATCAGCACTTTGTCTTTGGGGCCCCCTCGCGGTACAACACTTTCAGCATACTCAATCGGGTGAGGTGTCAGAACATGCTTTGGAGAGGCCAGCGTCAAAGCGAGAACGTTGAAGATCGTCGCGGTGTCTCGCGCGGAGGGATCGCCATCGGAGGTGGTCTGGGTGGGATTGTACTCCTTGTAATTGCCTTGCTGATGGGCGCCGACCCGCGGCAGTTGCTGGAACAATTACCAACTCAGGATCCAGCTTCACGCACTCGGACCTCTCGTTCCATCACTCCGCAGGAAGAGGAACGGAAACAATTTGTGTTAACGGTGCTCGCAAATACAGAAGACGTTTGGACTGATCTCTTTCGTCAAATGGGTCGGCAATACCGAAAACCAACGTTGGTCTTATTCACGGATCAAGTTGAATCGGCGTGTGGAATAGCGGGAGCAGCCGTCGGCCCGTTTTACTGTCCTGGCGATGAAAAGGTTTACCTAGATCTTTCTTTCCTCACTGAGCTTCACACGCGGTTTCGCGCCCCGGGAGATTTTGCTGAAGCCTACGTGATTGCCCACGAAGTCGGCCATCACGTTCAACATCTTCTGGGTACGATGGATAAGGTGGATGCCGCACGCGGCAGGCTCAGCAATGAAGAAAACAACCAACTGTCAGTGCGTCTTGAGCTACAGGCCGATTTCCTCGCAGGAGTCTGGGCGCATTACGCCGCGAAGAAGGGTGTCCTCGAACCGGGCGACGTCGAGGAAGCGCTGGGAGCCGCAAGCGCCGTCGGCGATGATCGGCTCCAGCGCGAAGCGCAAGGGCAGGTCGTCCCCGACTCGTTTACGCATGGCACTTCCGCGCAACGAATCCGCTGGTTTCGTAAAGGATTCGACTCTGGCGACATTCGACAGGGCGATACTTTCAATACTAGAAATTTGTGAGCAGCTCAGAGCAACAACGAAACCTTGCCATCTGAGTTCCATTCTTTCAAAACCATGGCTGCCGTAGCGTTGTTCTACTCTCACGCTGCCGACGGAGATCTTTCGCGTTTGCTGCTGCTCATTTGGTAGATCGATTCCATCAGCGCGGAACGGACGTCGATGGGAAGCGCGCCTCTCACTACCAAACTGCGTAGGGCAGGAATAATATCAGGCCGGTTACTAAGGGTGAGCAGCTTGATCACCGACAACCGCACGGGAATATTGGGATGCATCGCGATTGTCTGAAGAAGCGATTCAACCTCTCCTGCCTGGGCTATCAAAAACAGCAAGGAGAATGCGTCGTGCGTTTTCTCTCGGCTTTCACCAGCCAGGCTCTCAATCGCTTCGGCGACGAGGCCGGAAGCGACGAGCGCCGTGATAATTTGCCGGCGGCGCTGAGGAGGCGCTTCGCCAAGCGCTTGCGTGAACGCATTGGCGCGATCTGTGCTCAGGTCGTATAGAGATCGAGCCGCGGCATTTCTAACCTCCTCGGAGCTATCGTCAAATAACCCCGTAATCAAACTAAAAGCACCATTTTCGTCCAACCCGGCTAGCTGTTGTAAGGCGTTGGCGCGTTCCGCCGGGTCGCCTATCCTAAAACGTTCGGCCAATAAGGTGACAATTGGCCTCTCTCCGCTTGCAGCCGTGATACCTTGTTCTGAGAAGACTGAATGAATCGATTTGCCAGAATCTTCGGTTGAGTTACCCGGAATGGTATTCTCCAGAGGGTCCAGAAGGTACAATGCCACCCTCTCTTCGCCACCAAACTGGACTACTTCTCGAACGTTCACGCTACTCCGATCGCTTTGCTTAGACGCAGACGAGGCGGTTGCTGTCTCCGCATTAGACATCCCGTCCTGGACGTAGTTTGGCAATCGTTCGCTTTCATCACTTGAGTCCGTGAGTAGACCGGTTCGCCGGTCAACGTCTTCCTGACTAACTTCAAACTCGGCAGCTTTCAGTTCTTCTTCGCGGGCCCGGAGGGCGCTCTCAGCATCCGCAATGCGATTGAGCTGCTCAGCCTCGGCCTTATTCAACGCTTCGATCTCCGCGATTAGCCGTTGCTCTTGTTCCCGGCGATGCTGCGCCTTGGTTTTGGCCTGGCTGCGAAGGGATTCGAGCTCGGCCAGGCGTTGTTCTTCTTTTTCGGCAGGTGATCGAGCCTCTGCTTCAGTGTGAGCAAGCTCTTCCGCGGTGGCTTGGCGGCGTGTTTCCGTTTCAGTGAGTCTGATCGCTGCTAGTTCAACTGTCTCGCGGGCCTTCTCTTCGAGCTGCCGAAGTTCTTCCTCGGCCTCGCTGAGATCGGTTTCGGCCTTTTCAATACGTCTGAGTTGCTCGGCCGCGGCTTCGCCTAAACCCAAAAGCTGCGAGCTGAGCAGCTGCTCTTTGTCAGCTCGCTGCCTTGCCGCTGCTTCGGCCCTGGCGCGAATCGCCACTATGTGCTCAAGACGTTGCTCTTCGTCCTCAGCAATACGACGCGCCTCATCTGCAACCCGCTGGAGCTCTTCCTCTGAGGCACGTTGGCGAGCTTCTGCTTCCGCCATTCGGCGAGCCTCAGCTGCGGCCCGCACACGATTTTGTTCCTCAATCAGCCGGCGCGCTTCTGTCTCGGCTTCTTCGATACGTTTAAATTGTGCTTCTTCAGTCTGACGCAGGGCCTCAATCTCGGCCTGGAGCCGGATTTCGCGTTCGGCATTTTCACAAACTTTTGTTTCTGCGTGAACGCGGATCTGTTCAAGGATAGTCAGAGGGGCTTTGGCTTCATCCATGTGATCGATCTGTTCTGTTGCCGTTTGGCCGAGAGTCTTGATCAGAGCACTTAGCCGCTGTTTTTCCGTTGCGCGCAACTCTGCTTCGGATTCGGCGGCCAGGCGGATGGCCTCTTCTTCGGCCAGTTGAGAGTCCTCTTCTTCGGCTCGACGTCTTGCTGCGGGCTCGATTTCATCCTGAGCGAGAGTAGCCAGGCGTGCACTTTCGTCGTGAGTGCGATGAAGCTGAGTCGATTCTGCTCGCCGCCGCTCCAGGTTCTCTGTCGCCTGCCTTGGAAAGGCTTCGTCACTGCGGAAACGCTCTTCCAAAGCAGGGTCGCCTAAGGAAGTCTGAGGCGAACCCGCGTTAGCCGCATTGGTTGCTTCACTTGAGTCTGAAGACGGGTACGCCATTAAATACCTCATATATTGAATGCCTGACCTCGGAGATATCTGAAATTGGGGGAGGAAAGACCTCCCTTGCGAGAAATGTTATGACTAGAAGCCTAACCTGACTTTTGCGCGGTCTGGCGAACGGTTGGAAACCATAACCTAACTTGCTTATCCGTTTCGGGATTGGAACTGGTGAGAATTACTAGCTGCGGGAATTCAACCCTCGACGACGGGTGCGTCTCAGGCTCTGTGGATTCTCGTTGATTTCAGCATTTACGTCAATAGGATTGTCGCGGATGCCCGATTTGGCGAGTTTCTACAACGATTAGGAACTGGCAACCGCGGAACGCGCCAGAAACGTATCGCGAACCAGTGCGTTAAACCTTTCCGGATGCTCCTGCTCCGGCATCATCCGACAGTAGTCAAACACTTCCAGAATGGCACGAGCATTCAGCTGCAACAGAGAAACTCCCTTTTCGAGCGGCGTCGTAGTGTCTTGTTTGCCCCAGACCAGGACGGTGGGCTGTGTAAGACGGGAGAAAGGCGAACGTGTGTCGGTATTGAGATAACCGGAAAGAAAAGCGGCAATGGCGTGCTGTGCGCCTGGCTGGTGACTGGTGGCGTAGAGATTCGTGACGAGCCGCTCGGTAACTCGATGCTGGTTGTAGAAAAGATGGTCGCGGGCGTATTCCCTAATGCTGCGCTCGCTTGCCATCACGTTGTAGAAAGAGGTGCCAAGCACAGGCGACTGCAACAATCCATAAAACGCCGCTCCCGCCATCCCGGGTCGGCGGTTGAGCGCATCCGAGCCAGAAGGCCCATTCAGCATCATCGCATTAATCAGTTCGGGATGTTCATCCGCCACCCGTATGGCGTAGGCTGCGCCCAGCGAACTTGCGATAATGTTTGATGGATAGCCCGCGACTTCGCGGATGAAGTCGGTGATTAATTCAACATAGAGGTCGGCGGAGTAGGGTGCTGTCGCGGGCTTGTCAGAAAAGCCGAAGCCCAGAAGGTCAAACGCATAAACACGGAAATGCTTTGCCAGCTCGTCAAAGTTTTTTCGCCACATAAAGCTGGACGAACCAGCTCCAATTCCATGAATGAAAACTAACGGCAGCCCGGAGTTTTCAGCTCCCGAACTCTTATAGAATACGCGCCCATGTTTCCAGCGAAAGAAATGGGCATCGCCTCCAAGCGCGCTATCGTCTGGCTCACTGGCATTGCGCCGGATTGCCGCGTTAAGCGCGGCCAGAGCCGCAACGCCTGCGCCGCCGGCAAGCATGGTCTTCCAGATATTTTGTAGTTTGCCCATGGGAGTCAGAGGTCAGAAGTCAGAGAACAAAGAAGAGAAGGTCAGAAATCAGAGATTTGAGATCCTGGATTAGAGATCTGACCCCTGATCTCTGACCTCTGTCCTTAGATGAACGCAAAATCAAACTGTTCCTGGTGCACTGCCGGGTCGCTATTGATATCCACCGGACCCAGGTATTCCTCGATTTCATTTAACACGTCTCGTTCAGTGCTGCGCAAGGCGCGTGCTACTTCGGGGTGAATACGCAAAGTCGCCTGCTTATTCGTTTTATCTCCATTCATTGCCTTCCCGAGCGTCCGCGCTTGCTCGAGCAACTCGTAACAGACAGTTTGGGGAGACTTGATCAGGCCTGCTCCCTGGCAATACTGGCACGGGGCACACAGTGTTCGCTCAAGTGACTGCTTCACACGCTTTCGGGTCATAATTACCAGCCCGAAATCATTAAACGAAAGAACCTTGGTCGGCGACTTATCACCGCGTAGCGCGTCTTGCAACGCGCCCATCACCCTGGCGCGATTCCGGCGATCCTCCATGTCGATTAAATCGAGCACGATGATGCCGCCGAGGTCGCGCAGACGAATTTGACGTACGATCTCATCAACCGCCTCCAGGTTAGTCCGCGTAATCGTGTCTTCCAGACGGCCACTGCCACGACCAACAAACTTTCCGGTATTAACGTCAATCGCCACCAGCGCTTCGGTCTGGTTGATAACCAGATAGCCACCTGACCTGAGCCAAACGCGCGGCTTGATCGCTTTATCAATTTCAGCTTGCACCCCATAGCTTTCGAGAATTGGTTGGTCGCGAGTATAGAGCTTGACACGCCTTACCATTCGCGGCTGTATGCGATTTATGAATTCAACTATGTTCTGGTACTCCTCCTCCGAATCGACGCGAATGGCGGCAAAGTCTTCCGACAATTGATCGCGGAGAATACGTTGAACCAGATCGAGGTCTTTATGGACCAGCGTTGCCGGCTTCGTCTTCTCGGCAGAGGCTCGAATGTCGAGCCACGTTCGCACCAAATAGCGAACGTCTTCGCGCAAGTCTGCTTCACTAATCCCCACGCCGGCTGTGCGGACAATAAACCCTCCCGAAGGAATATCTTCGCTGCCCCGGATTTGCGTAATTAGTTTGCGGAGACGCTGGCGTTCACTGTCGGATTCGATTTTTCTTGAAACACCTACATGTTCCACGGTTGGCATGTAAACCAAAAAGCGGCCGGGCAGAGCGATATGGGAAGTAATACGCGCGCCTTTCTTAGCTATCGGCTCCTTGGCAATCTGAACGAGGATTTCCTGTCCTTCCTTCAGCAAGTCCGTGATTGTCGGCTGCTGGCGATCCCTGGAGGAACCTCTTTGACCCCGACCACGACCATCGCGACCTCTATCGCGAGAGTCACGAGAATCGCGGGAGTCGCGAGAATCGCGCGAATCGCGCGCAGGTGTGGCGAGAACTGCGGGGGTTGGGGGGGCTTCAACGGTTTTCTCCATTGGAGCCGGTTCTGGCGCGACTTCCGGCTCATGGTCTTCGCCGTTTGAAGCTATGGTCTCATCCGCAGATGCGTCGGCAGCGGGCGCGTCCGAGGCGCCTTGTTTACTGGGGCGTCGTCTTCGTCTTCCACCCCGCCGAGTTGCAAACTCAGCGCGTGAGCGCCCTTCATCCAGACTAGCGTCCGCATCGGCATAACCCTCTACCGCAGCGTCGCCTTCAACTGCGGTCGCCTCTGGTTCATTCGAGGCAACTTCCTTCGCTGGCTTTTTAGTGGACGACCGCTTGGTCGGTGCTCGCTTCTTTCCCGCCAGGCTGCTCAGAAGTTTCCCCATTTTGGATTTCTTTGAGCTCGAACGTTCTGGCGCCTGCTTTGCCGGTTCCTCCGCTGACTTAGCTTTCGAGCTGTCGGCGGGATTTTCGGTTTCCGTCTCGTCATCGCTCACGCGTTCGAAACTACCGCTTTGAAGTATGTTTTCATCAACGTCGTCAACGAACCTTTCGATGTGGGCCGCGATGGGCTCGCGAGTCTTTGCCGCGGCGCTTTCGACTGGCCCTGACACTTCACCATCATCAACGCGTTGAAACGAGCCCTCCTGGTAGTCAGCGTTAGATATTACTGAACCAACTTCGGCCGTCCGGAAGTCGTCTTCGAGATTGAATTCGCCCGCATGGATTTGATCGAAGATCCGCTCCTGCAGACGCGCATCTTTAAACATTTCGCCGTTGGCCGCAGTCTCCTCTTCATCGACAATTCTCAGAATCGAAGGATCGGCAGCAACAAAGGGAGTGTCAATTTCCTCCGCTTTGATCCGCCTATTGCCGGGAGTCGGCGCCTCGGCAAATTCATCGGAGGCTTCTGTGCTCCGGCCCCGACGACGTCCGCGCCGACTTCGTCGCTTACCGGCGTCTCCAGTCTCGCCTAGTTGCCCTGCAGGCGTTTCCACTTCAAGCGTAGCGTCTATGGCCTCTTCTTCCTCTTCTATTTCGCGCAGGGGCTCAACACGCTCCTGGGTGGCTTCGATATGTCGCTCGCGTTCAACGCGCCCTAGCGCAATCTGTTCCGCGGCAGCTTTTTGGGCCTCCGCCACGTCGCCCTTCTGCGACTTGTCGATCACAATTCGCTCAAACTCTTCTTCCTCATCGAAAAAGTCGGATACATACAGAAACGCGTCGCGCTCCAGTCCGATGTCAACAAAGGCAGACTGCATTCCCGGCAACACGCGCATTACGCGCCCTTTGTAAATGTTGCCGACGATGCCCTGGTTGCCTTCTCCGCGTTCGATGTAAAACTCGGTCACCTTTTCGTTCTCGATGATCGCGATCTTCTTTTCACGGCCATTGACGCTTACGATTAATTCTTTTGCCATTGTCTAATTGATGCTCCTCAAACGCCTGTCACAGAAGACAAGACCGGTAGTCCGTGTTTTACAGACTTCCTGCACAAGTTCACACGGAGTGATTGGGTCCTGACGTGACGAGACGTTCCTAAGAATTCCAAGTGGGCGCGGGCGCGCTTCGAGCTGAATAGTGAGGCGCGCGGACGGCCGAATAGCGGGACGTCTACACGTCGCGCTGCTGATTGATTCGATGGAGATTACCGGCCGACGTTCAGGCAAAGGCTTGAATAGTGTGCCCCCGGGCCGGTTTTGTATGGGTTGTGGGTCGCGCGCGGATTGACTTGAGCCTGGATGCTCTTCGTCCAGAACGCGACGGTCGATAGAACTAATCAAAAGTACCCTAACTAGCCGCTTCGCGCATCCAGTGTCAAAAATTCAACTTACCGTTTCCTACGCAACAGCGTAGGCATTAGAACACCCGAAAGCTTGGTGGATGTATTCGCGGCGTGTTGTTTTTCAACTGGATGTCCAGGGAACTCAAGTTCCCGACGCAATCGTTTTCCTGGCCTCGTGGCCTACGTGCGGCTACAGTCAAAAGTTGAGTGACACGTCCAAATGCATGGACGACCGGTAAAATTCGAGACTCGCTTGTCGGGAGCACGCACTCTCGATCGAGTGTCCTCCGTGCTGCTTGTTTCAAAGGCCTTGATGCCGAAACCAAACTCCGCAAGGGCGAGCTACGGTGAGTATAAACCGAAGGCCCTGCAAACGCGAAACGAATGTAAAGCAAACTGTCAGTTTGCGGGCTTGGTTACTCAAAAAGGCTTGTGATGAATAACAACGCAAACTAACAGTTTGCTTTACACACTAATTTACGAATCTTCTTAGCTGAACGCTGATTGCGAAACCGATGGCTATGAAGGTGGCGATGAGTGAGGCGAGACCGGCGCTCATCAGTGGCAGCGGCACCCCGATCACGGGCAAGATACCCAACTCCATCCCGATGTTAATAAAGATCTGAAATGTGAGTCCTCCCACAATGGCCATGATCACCAGCATGCCCATCCGATCGGGGGCGCGTCTTGCGCCCGCGACCAACCTGAAGAGCAAGATGCCATATGCAACGAGTACAAAAATGCAGCCGACGAATCCGGAATGGCCTGCGGTCACTGCAAAAATAAAATCAGTATGAGGCTCCGGCAGAAACTTCAGGCTGCTTTGAGAGTGCCCTTGTGAAGTGTCGGCGCCAAGAAGTCCGCCTTCGCCCACCGTCAGAATCGATTGCCAGGTATTGTAACCAAAGCCGCGGCGATCAGCCTTTTCCGGGTCGAGGATTACGTTGATGCGCTCCTGCTGATAGGTTTTCACGACGTGTGTCTTTACCCCAACCCAGTAAGCGAAGGGCAGCAGCACCACCGTTAAAACCCCAGTGATAACCACGTACCGGATTCGTATCCCGGAGAGGAAGAGAACGATGGCAAGTATGGGGAGGTATGTAATAACTGATCCGACGTCAGGCTCCAGCAGAATAAGCGCGATTGGCAAAGCAAGAATTAGCCCACCAACAGTCATCTCTTTTACTGTCAAAGTTCCTACGCGATGCTTGCCGAAGTAGTGGGCGAGCATCATCGCGGTGGTTACTTTCACAAACTCCGATGGCTGAAATTGGCCGATCCCAGGCACTTTGATCCAGGCTCGCTGGCCGTTAATTTTTAAGCCAATACCTGGAATGAGGACGATCACCAGGAGTAGAAGACCAAAGACATAAAACGCCGGCGCGATATTGATGAGTTTCCGATAATCATTGAACGCAACCAGGAGCATTGCCACCACCGCAATGCCAAGACCGATGAGTTGCTTCACCCAATAGTTTTGAGTGGGTTGCGCATAGCGAATCTGGAGCGTGCCAAAACAAACGATGCCAGTGGCCAGGAATGCCAGCAACCAGTCGAAATCGCGCAGGCCTCGTTTGGGAATTCTTGCAACCATGTTTTCTTAGAACTGCGTACTGAGTTCTGAGTCATTTAACCTCGCTCGCTATTTGATCCTACTCAGCACTCAGTATTTTTCTATTGGACCCGCGCTATCTCGGCGCCCGGTTTCTTTGGTTGGGGTTTCTCGGGCTTGGGTGTCCGGGCAACTGGTAATGCGCCTGGCGGTTGCTCATTTCGAGTCTTGCGGTAATAAACGTCATATATGGCTCGCACTGACGGTGCTCCAAACCGGGAGCCCAACCCGGCGTTTTCGATCAAGGCAACAATGGAAATCTCCGGCTTGAACGCTGGCGCAAACGACACAAACCAGGAATGGTCTTTGTGCTCGCCGACGTCCTTACCCAGGCTGACGACTTGGGCCGTGCCGGTTTTACCGGCGATGTCGAATCCAGCCATCCTGATGCCGGTTGCCGTCCCTGACTCATTGACTACCGCCCACATCGCCTTCACGACCGTCTCGTTTTGGTCGCGAGGAATCTGAAGGTCCTTTGGTTCGGGGTGATCGAAACTTCTAGCCGGACGAGCTGGCCGGTAGTCGGCAGTGGTTGGGTCACTACCGACTTCGACTACTGGGCGCAATTCCTTTAGTAGGTGTGGAACATACATTTTTCCGCCCATGCCAATGGCTGAATGGGCGCGCACCAGAGCTATTGGCGTGAGCACGTCCATTCCCTGCCCAAAAGATGAATAAACCGTATCAATGTCCTTCCATTCGGGATCACCCGGAAAAGATTTCGCCTTTTGTTCGCGGGATGGCGTTGTGCTGATCACTTCCTGGGGCAGATCGATTCCGGTGCGCTTGTTTAAGTCAAACTCTTCAACCATCGCCTGAATGCCTTCGAGTTTCATCTTCAAGCCTAAGCGATAGAAGTAGCCGTCACAGGATTTCATTATGGCGAAATGAACACCGGGAGAACCATGATTGCCTCCCATGCAGCGGGTGAACTTGTTGCCTATGGTTATGCCACCGCCGCACACCAGATTTGAATCATCAATCGTGATCGCGCCCTGTTGAAGTCCAGCGGTGGCCATTAACGGTTTCCACGTTGACCCGGGCGGAAAACGTCCCTGGATCGCCCGATTGATAAGTGGCTTCTTTGGATCGTTTAGCAGCGCCGCGTATTCCGCGCGGCCTTCTTTGGTTGTGATTCGTTGCGAGAAGAGATTTGGATCAAAGGTCGGAAGCGAAGCCATGGCGAGGACCTCGCCGTTATTGGGATCCATTGCAATGATAACGCCTCGGCCATGAGGTGATTTTCTCAGGTCATCTTCAGCAGCCTGTTGCAGATCCACATCAATGGTTGAGACCAGATCCTGGCCGGGTTGTGGTAGAACAGTTTCGATCTCATCCTGGATTCTGCCTCGGCTATCGACTACTACTTTTCTATAGCCGTCCTTACCACGAAGGTAATCATCGTAGGTTTGTTCAAGACCGCTCTGTCCGATCACGTCGCCGGGCTTAAGGCCCTTATCCTTGTAAGAAGCTCGCTCCAACTGCTCCGGTCCGATCTCAGCCACATAGCCGAGCACGTGAGCCAGGAAACCGTTTGGAGGATAGCGGCGTTGTGGCTGTTGTTCGACTCGCAACTCCGGGAACTCCAGTTCGTGTGCTTCAACCCAGGCAATGTCTCCGGGAGTCGCGTCCTGCTTTACCAAAATAGACTCAAACGCCGGTTGTAAACTTATCTGGTCAAAACGGTCGCGAAGTATTTCGGAGTCAACTGCGAGCGCCTCTGCCAACGGGTTGACCAGGGAAAGGAGATCGCGATCTTTCAAGTCTTCGCGGGAAAGGATGACGTTGTAGATGGGACGAGAGTCGACTAAAGGGTGTCCGTTGCGATCGAATATCACTCCGCGCGGCGCGGCTATAGGTAAAAGTCTAATGCGCTGATTTTGTGCGATCTCTGCGTAATGCTGCCCGCGCACGAGTTGAATGTAATAGAGCCTGACTCCCAGGACAGCAAGCAAAAGCACTACGACAATCTGGATGACCCAGAGTCGACCGCGAAGGTTTTGAGAGGTGTCTTCGAATTTCATGATCTAAATATCGGTCCGTCGTCAATCACCTTCGTGAGCCAGGTCCCCGTCGCGCGCCCTTTCGCCGCGAAGCAAAGCTTCGGCGTTGACGAGCCTTTTCGGTAAAGACTGAATCGAGCAAATAAAAGGCAAACGTTCCCACCACGGTCGTGCCGATTAACCTGTAAGACATCGTTTGAACGAAGGGCACGCTCAGCGAATATCCCAAAGACCGATGCCAGAATACATAAATCGCCGAATCGAGCACAGTAGCAGCAGCCAGTACCGGAATCCTCATGAGCGCGTTTTCAAGATTAATCCTCGTGGCCGCTAAGTAAATTATGTATGCGGTTAACGTCTTGGAAAAGCCGCCAGCACCAATTAGCCCTCGGCTCGGGGCGTCAATAGCAAGGCCGGCGATGGTGCCGACGATCAGTGCATGCCAGGCATGACGCTGTAAGGCGATATAAACAACTACAACCAGGGGAAAGTCAATATAGGCGAGAGGGTCCCAAACAGCTCGTAACGACAACTGCAGGATTATGGCGACCAGGAGAACGACCGCGATCTTAAGCTGGGGCATGACCGATTTTCAATTTCCAATTGCCGATTGCCGTTTAATGTGTTTCAGGCGTTCATCACCGAGAGTGCGCCGCGTTAGACCAAATTGGAAATTGGCAATTGGAAATCGGCAATGACTTACTTCTTCGTCTTGTCTACGTTTGGTAAGGCCTGGTCGGGTGCAGGCCGCTGTGGGGGACGGTAAAGCAGCACTGCGACTTCCTCAAGTTGATCCAATTTTGCACTGGGCTTAATAAAGATCTGATGAGCCTGGGTAGCGGTTCCATGCTTCACTTGAACAACCTGGCCGACATTCAAACCCGATGGGTAAATGCCGTCTTGACCGGTAGTCAAAATGTAATCGCCCACCTCAACTTTCTGTAAGCCCGAAACATAACGCATCTCAATCAGATCACTTTCACCGAGCCCTATCACTGAGCCAAGCGCTCCCGATCCACTGAGCTGTCCCACGATTGCACCAGCGGCTGCCTTTTCGTCGGTCACCATCATTATCTGGGCTGTCACCGGGCTTACTGCGATCACCCGCCCGACTATTCCCCCGGCCGTTACGACAGGCATGTTAAGACCAACGCCAGAAGAAGTGCCGCGATTAATCGTCACGGTATTGAACCAGACTGATGAGTCGCGGGCGATAACCCGGGCGGACACCTGGCCGTAACCGGTTTGTTCCTTGAGGTTGAGCAGGCCCTTAAGCCGATCGTTTTCATCCGCTGATGAGCGGGCATTTTGCAGCTCAAGCTCTGTCCGTGACAGTTGCTGTTTCAATTGCTCATTTTCAACCGCAGCGCTGCGAAAGTTAACGATCTGCCTTATCAGGTTTGAACCGGCGCTGCCCGCTTTGGAAGATACTGTTTGCGCTGGGGAGGCCGCGGCCTGAATCCAAACCCTAAACATGCGCTGCTTAGTTGTGCTGTCGCGAGCGTCAAAGGCCATGATCACGATATTCGCAAACAGCAGCATCGCGAGCCAGATGGGCGCGCGCTGGCGAATCTCTCTTTGTGTGCGAATGGCCGCCATAGCTGGTAAATAGCTGGTAAATAGTAAATGGTAAATAGTGACTGGCGATTGAGTAGTGAAAAGATCGTCTATTTACAATTCACAATTTCCCGCGTTCTTGGTACTGCCTGCTGCCTACTGCTCCTGCCTACTGTTTTTACATTCCGCTGGTCATCGTATTTTCCCACTTCACCCGCTTGAGGAGATCAAAGTCGGAAAGCATCTTGCCCGTTCCGAGCACAACCGAGGCGAGCGGGTCGTCAGCCAGTGAAACCGGCAAGCCGGTTTCAATCGAAAGCCGCTTGTCCAGGTTCTTTAGCAGCGCGCCGCCGCCTGTTAACACAATGCCTCGCTCGACAATATCGGCGGAAAGCTCCGGCGGCGTCCGTTCGAGTGCCACCCGCACCGCGTTAATGATCGTTGAGATAGAGTCAGCCAGCGCCTCGCGAACTTCTTCATCCGTCATCGTAATCGTCTTCGGTATTCCCTCGATCAGGTTTCGCCCGCGAACTTCATATGACAACGGCTCGTCCAGCGGATAGGCCGAACCCAACTCGATCTTGATCGCTTCGGCCGTTCTTTCTCCGATAAGAAGATTATATTTTCGCTTGATGTAGGAGATGATCGCCTCGTCCATTTCGTTACCGGCAACTCGCACGGCGCGCGAGTAAACGATGCCACTTAAACTAATGACCGCGATGTCTGTAGTCCCGCCACCGATATCCACTACCATGTTGCCGTGTGGTTCAGTTATCGGCAGGCCGGCTCCGATTGCCGCAGCCATTGCTTCCTCAACCAGGTAAACTTCCGAAGCCTTGGCGCGGTAAGCCGAGTCTTCAACTGCCCGTCTTTCGACCTGTGTGATCTCGGATGGGATGCCGATAACAACCCGAGGGCTAACCCACGTTTTTCCATTGTGTGCTTTGCGAATGAAGTGCTGAAGCATCTTCTCAGTCACCTCGAAGTTTGCAATCACCCCATCCTTCATTGGCCGAATAGCAACAATATTGCCGGGTGTTCGTCCCAGCATCTCCTTCGCATCCCGGCCGACTGCCTCAACCTGGTTCGTGATTTTGTTGATTGCCACAATCGACGGTTCTGAAACGACGATGCCTCGTCCCTTCGCATAGACGAGTGTGTTCGCGGTGCCCAGATCTATGGCTAGATCACTGGAAAACAGGCTAAAGATCGATTTGAAAGCCATTTAAGTTATCTCTTCCCTGAATGTAGAAATGAGAGCGTCGCCGGGTGGGTCACTAGGCCGGAGCACCGTCGCGGGCAACCCGCGTAGGGTGATTGCCGTCCCTGAGGGTTCGAAGAAACGTTGAGGTAAAGCTTTTCCCACTTAAACAGGAACCCCACCAGGGCGACTTACCAATACCTACTACTCGTAAAACACAAAGCCAGTCCAACTGACCAAGATAGCTGATCTTCGACCTTTGCGCTATCACGAAAAAGGCTTTTCGTCGCTGGTCTCGACGATATCTGTGGCCGGACTAACCTCCCGGTGGAATTTTGCGGCCTGGCCAAGCGCGGCAGAGAAGCGAATGCAGTTTTTATTTGCGGCCTTTGCCTCGTACATAGCTGTGTCGGCGCAGGCAATAAGCTGTTGCGGCGACGAGGCATGCGCGGGAAAGGCAGCGACTCCGAAGCTGGCAGTCAACGACAACTTCAAATTCCTGCCGCCACTGAAATAATGCCGCGCGATCTTTCCCCGGATGCGCTCCGCTACTGTGCCGGCGAGTTCTATCCCCGTGTCTGGCAGCACGATTACAAATTCGTCGCCTCCATAACGCGCAACAGCATCGGTATCGCGAATCGAAGAAAGAATGACTGCCGCCATTTCCATTAACACATGTGAGCCCACAAGGTGCCCGTGAGCGTCGTTCACACGTTTGAAGTCGTCGAGGTCCAAAAATAGACCTGACACACTTGAGCCGTAGCGACGGGCCCGCCGTATTTCGTTCAGAAGAAACTGCCGCAAGTAGCGCGCATTGTGAAGCTTGGTCAGATCATCAGTTTGCGAGAGTCGCTCAGCTTCGCTGATGCGCACCGCGTTGGCGAGGGCAGATGCTATCGGTAGTGAGAGCGCGTCGAGGAGAGCCACTTCCGCCTTCTTGAAAGACTGTTGCGTGCGAATTCCTTCCAGCACCCCCAAAATTCTTTCGCCGCAAATCAGGGGCACCGCGACAACGTATCGTTCGAGCTCTTTTCTCTTTAGTGTCCCCAATCCCGCAGCGACTAGCTTGGCCACCTTCGATTCTGAACCAGGCGTGACATCATCGCCTCCCATCAAAAGCCGACGCCAATCATCCTTCTCCGGAGCGATCTTTTCGTCAACCGCCCTTCGCACCGCGATCGCTTCCAAAATTGAATCGTCAGGGCCCTTCGGATCGGAAATGAGATATATTGTCCAACAGTCTGCATTGACCAGCGAGATGAGCCGGGCAAGTGCCTCATGAGCGGCGCTGTTTTGATCTCCGATGAAGTGAAGCGATGAAACCAGATCAAAGGCTGCCCGCAAACTACTTGATTTCATGCGCGCCGGAAGCATGTAGGCTCCAGCTTTATCTGGTGGACGAACTATCTCGGGCAGTTTCAATTCACCGGTGGTTCCGTGCCCTTCAATTTCGCGCAGGATAGCCGGCAACTGTGCCGCCTTGTCTGCGATCGCACGAAAGCCCAATCGTTTCAGAGTTGCTCCATCAAGGCTGCGAGGACTCGCTCCGTGAAACCCGCTTAACTGCCGGCGACAGGCAACCAGCGGCGTCCCGGGCCAAAAAGTCTTTGCATGCTCCATTGCCGCGTGAAGCTCAACCATGTCAGCACCCGTCACGACTTCATACAGGATCGCGATTGGCGCCTCATCCAAATGCGTGCCCACTTGTTCATTGACGCTTTCACTCCCGCGGCGGCTCATGGAGGCTTCTACTTCGACTTCGCGCAACCCTTCAATCAGAGTTTGCACGCCCGAGAGCCGCAGGGCCTCGATTAGCTCGTAGGCTGGTGCTTCATGAGCGTCGGTTAGTAGGATGACGTGTCTTGACATTGAAAACCTGGACCCTAATTAACGAAGTTCTAGCCTTTCGCCGGAGCCGAACGCGACAGCGATAGGCGATATTGAGTGCTATTCCCTCGTGGGTCTGCTGCCTCAATAACGATCTCTTGAGCGCCTGCGGGCGCAGCGGTTTGAACTTGAAAAGAGCCCTCAGTTGGCACAATGGTCTCTCGACCGGCCACTCGAATCGTAGTACCAGGCTCAGAGCGTCCGCGAATCAGATAGACACGGCCCCACAATAATTCAGCCGTCAGATTCGAAGCGGGAACGCGCGAGCCGGTGCCTTGCGTTACGATGATGAACTTCCTGGGCTCGCTCCAGTCGCTCGTTTGGCCGGTTGAGGCAGTGGCGCGGACCCGCCAAAAGTAGACTCCCGGTCGCAGGTCGCTGGCAGTGAATTCAGTGGATGCAAGTTGATCGCGCTCGATTACCTTGCCGTCGGCAACGAAGAACGGAGATGTCGCCACCTCCACTCGATAAAAGGCCGCGGCGCCAGACTGGGGACGCAGCCATTTCAAAGAGATGTTGGCAGAGCCGTTTCCGCCGGCAGAAACTCTTTGCATTTCTCCAGGTTCAGACGGCACGGGCATGTCCAGAAGTTTTTGCGGCTTCGAGATTGTTCCCGCCGGATTGATTGCAACGTATTCACCGCCATGAAGAATGATCTTTTCTCCGTTCCGGTCTGTTGTTTCAATTTCACCGGAATTGACGCGAATCTCCTCCGTGCCCTCCGGATCAACCCCAAAGGTGGCTCCCGTTTGCTCGCCCATTTTGTTTTTCGTCTTGGGCGTCTCGACGACGTTGTTCGTTCCTTCAGGTTGTTGCTCTGTGCGCACGGACATTTGGCCGCTGTCCACGACCACATGTACGTTTGTCTTCTTGCCATCATCAGCTCTGGCGTTGTCGCGAACAATAATCGTGCTGTTCGGGCGAACCACCAGGGTGGAGCCGTCGGCCATGCTGACCCGGGCGCGCCCGCTTGCTTGCGTCTGCACTGTATCACCGGGATAGAGCTCTGTATCGCTGCTTGGAACGATCGTCTCGCGCGTGGCTGCACGGATGACGCGCACCTCCCCTTCAAAAGAGACGAGCCGCGCGCCGGCAGGCATTTTTACCTTACTACCCACGTTTTTCAGCGGGTTGCCAAACTTCCAAACGTAAAGTGCGGCGCTGCCAGCCAGCCCGCAGAGGATGACCAGAGCGATGATCAGGTAGAGCATGCGCTTCTCTACTACCCACCAATCAAAAACAAAGCGGTCGGGTTTTGTACTCATTTTTTGAAGCTATTTTGAACTGAGGGCAACTATCAATCGCGAGACACTCGCGCGTGCTATCAGATGCCGTGGACGGGCATCTGAGTAGCTTTTAAAGGTGTGAAGTCGGGGCAGCCGTTCAACAGCGGGCATCCACCATATTTCGTGGCGCTAACCAGCAACCAACTGGAATCTAGCACATTGGCGAGAGCGGGTTCAAGCAGTTTGCATTTGGAAAGATTTAGGTTCGTGGCATTGCGGCGCCAAAAAATTCATCTAAAGGAACGGGATAATCAAGTCGCCTTCGATTATTTACTTGCGAGATAGTACTCATCTCAAGAGATGAGAAAGTCTCAGCGTCGCTCGATATTCTCAAGCTCTTCTTGCTGAGAGTCTTGTCCATCCGCTGCTTCCGGTGATAGACGATCATCCCGCTCGTCAACAGGCGCCGCATCGGCAAGCGGTTCACACGGCCAGGGCTCGTCGTCTTCAAAAGGTGGGTCGAAGTCTTCAGGAAGATCCACTTCGATATCCATCTCCGCGTGTTTAGACCAGATCAGCGAAGCGGCTACAGAACCGAGCAGCACAACAGCCACAAAGACAAGCGAAATCCAGATGGGAATATGAATGCCGACCGCGACCACGAGCATCTTCGCGCCTATGAAGGTAAGCACAATCGCAAGTCCCATTTTGAGGTAGTGAAACTTCTCGACTACGCCGGCCAATAAAAAGTACATCGAGCGCAGCCCGAGAATGGCAAAGACGTTTGAGGTGTAAACGATAAACGTGTTGGTGGTGATGGCAAAGATTGCCGGAATTGAATCAACCGCGAAAACCAAATCAGTTACTTCTACAATTACCAGCACGAGCAGCAGCAATGTTCCGGTCAGCTTGCCGTCAACGCGCGTAAAAAAATGTTCGCCTTCATAGCAGTGGGTTAGCGGAATGTAGCGGGTCACTTGACGCACTATGAAGTTTTCCTCGGGTTTGATGTTTGTATCTTCCTGACGAAACATCCTGATGCCCGTGAAGACGAGAAAAGTGCCGAAGATATAGATGATCCAGTGGAAGCGATTAATCAGAGCCGCGCCTATAAAGATCATGGTCAGTCGCATGACCAGCGCGCCCATCACGCCCCAAAACAATACGCGATGCTGATATCTCGAGGGGACCTTGAAATAGGAGAAGATCAGCAGAAAGACAAAGAGGTTGTCGACCGAGAGTGAGAGTTCGATCAAATAACCAGTGACAAATTCCAAGCCGCGCTGAGAGCCTTGAAACCAGAAAACGATGGCGGCAAAAATTGACGCCAAGCTGATCCAGACGACACTCCAGATGGTGGCTTCCCGATATGTGATCGTGTGAGCTTTGCGATTAAAAAGGCCCAGGTCCAGGCCCAGCATGACAAGGATAAAGAGAGAAAACCCGATCCATAGAGCTGTTGAGCTGCCGATTGCGTCCATTCGTATGAATAAAATAGCATCCGGACTGTGAAGCGGCAATCGGGCGTAAGTTTAGACTTCAATGTTAGCCAGTTTCATGGATATTGATGTCCTGAAGGTTCAACTCCAAAGCGAGTAGCCAAGTTGCACGGCCACTCGCACTCCTTTACAATCCGCCATTTGCTAGAGAGGGAAGAACAATGCTCAAACAACTAGGGCGGCTGGAACGCACCCGCAGCATAATAATCATCGGCTTTGCAGTGTTAATGGCTGTTAGTCTTGTGCTTTTCTACGCGCCGGGTCGAACGTCCAACGTGGAACCCGCCAAGAGCACTGCTGTGGTTGCGAAGGTTGGCAGTGAGGAGGTGACAGTTGCCGCGCTTGTTCAACTCAAAGAAAGCTACCTGCAAATGTTTGGGGGCCGGATCCCTGCGCAGTTTGGCGGTAATAAGCGTTTCCTCGAAGGATTGATTCGCGATCGCGTGGTTGCCCAGGAGGCCGCCCGACTCGGGCTGGGGGCCAGCGATGCAGAGGTCGCGGAAAAGATCCGCAATCAGTTTTCAGATGCCTCGGGGCAATTTGTAGGCATTGAACGCTATAAAGAAAGGGTCAGAGATGTGGAAGCTTTCGAGCGGAACATTAGAGATCAAATTGCGCAGGAGAAATTGAAAGCTTTCGTGACCGCTGCAGTTAGAGTTTCGGATGACGAAGTACAGGAAGATTACAAACGCCAGAACACCACATTCGACGTCAACTACGCAGTAATCTCGGCCGACAAACTCGCTGAGAAGGTTCAGGTATCTGACGAAGAGCTTAAGAAATACTACGAAGAGCACAAGACCGACTTCCGCATTCTCGAGCCGCAGAAGAAGATCAGCTACGTTTACATCGACCAGGGGAAATTAGGCGAAAAGGTCCAGATTTCGGATAAGGAATTACGCGACGAGTTTGAGCGAGTGTCGCCTGAAGCTAAGCAGGCCGGAGTCAAAGTGCAGCAGATTCTTTTGAAAGTTGCACGTAAGGATCTTGATCCGCAGGTCGAGCAGAAGGCCAAAGACCTTATTGCGAAAGCACGAGCGGCGAGTCCTGAAACATCTGAGAAGGTTTTCGCTGACCTCGCTCGTGGAAATTCCGAAGATCCCGCGACAGCTAAGAACGGTGGTTACCTGGCGCGGCCGTTTAGGAAGAACCCGAATAAGCCGCACGGGCTATATGATCGAACGGTGGATATAGCATTGGGCGACGTTTCTGACATCCCGATTAGGTACGGCGGTGACTGGTACATCCTGCGCCGTGGCGAGTCGGTCCCTAAGACATTTGAGGAAATGAAACCGGAGTTGTTGGCCTCACTTCGAAACCGCAACGGATATTCGGCTGCCTCCAAACTCGCCGAACGGGCTCAGAGTCGGCTAAAGGAAACGAAGGATGTCAGGAAGGTTGCGCAAGAGTTGGCTGCTGAAGCCACCATGAAGCCGGAGGAAATGGTTAAGGAGACACCTTTCATCAGGCCGGGCGACGACGTTCCAAACATCGGTAGCAGCCAGCAATTCGAGGCGGTGGTTGAGCCTTTGAATAGTGTCGGCGACGTAGGGGAACGAACCGGGATCAAGGGTGGATTCGCCGTTCCGATGCTTATTGATAAGAAGGAGCCTCGCATTCCTGACTTCGAAGAAGTGAAAGCGAAGGTTGCCGAAGCAGTGAAACGGGAACGAGCAAAGGAGCAATTGGCTCAAATAGCGAGGGATTTAGCATCGTCGGTGAAGAGCGCAGCCGATCTGAAGGCCGCCGCCGAAAAGGCCGGATTTGAGGCCGCCACGGAGGAAGCTTACAAACTCGGGGGCCCTCTGGGGAAAGCAGGGACAAGTCCAGCGCTCGACGAGGCTATCTTTTCCCTAAAGCCGGGTGAGGTAACAAAGACGCCGTTGAAAGTTGGCGACAACTGGCTTGTCGTGAGCGTGACTAATCGCAAAGAAGCTGACTTGGCCGAGTTTGCGCAGCAGCGAGAGCAGTTGATGCAGACAATGCTTTCAGCGAGGCAAACCCAGGTCTTTGAGGATTACATTTCCGCGGTGCAGCGGCAAATGGTGCAGGCGGGGAAGATAAAGATCTACCAGGAGGTGCTTGCGAGCCTCGACGAGTCGGAGCCTGAAACATCGCTACCGCCCGGCATGCAGTTTCCAGGGAGCCAATGACAGTCGGTAGTAATGAGTGATGAGTACTGAGTACTAGTGTGTTGAGTCGGAATGTCTCGATTCTCAATCGCTAAACAAAAGCGCCGCGATCCAGAGTGATCGCGGCGCTTTTCTTTCAGTTGACATTAACGGATGTCTGTCAGCGAAGACAGATGTCTGCCCGCGAGAAGACGATCAA
>JBPCKD010000135.1:0-42218 GCA_051004635.1 Pyrinomonadaceae bacterium | reverse complement strand
CATTAACCTCACCCATGACGTTTCAATAGCAAGAATGACCACCTCTTCAGTCGGTGCAATGTTCGCGGCGAAGAGCAAGGCGCCGCAGAAAGCAAAAACCATCTGGCTCCCGAAATGAATATCATTTTTGTTCGGGGTTTCTCCTAAACCCTCGTCTTCCTCGCCACCCGCACCGAGTTGCGCGGTGCCCACTGAGACGCCGATTGCTACTGTCATAGCTTCCACTACAATGAGTCCGGCGATCTCATTCACTGGCATCTCCAAAGTGATACGCCCTAGCAAGACCAGAACAACGCCTGCGATAACTAGACCCAGGCCCATCACTTCCACGGAATCAATTGCGACTTCCATCTTGGTGGCGTCGCGCCGCAGTCCTCCGTAGCGATTGTAACCAAGCAGCAGGACGAAGGTCGCCAGCATATAGATGAGTAGCCGCCATGGGTGCGCAATAAATCCAGCCCACCAAACTTCCATCGTGTACAACAGTGGAAGGCTGAACATCAGCCCACCTGCCACGCCGCGTCCGTATTCCTGCAGCGATTCAGTTATCGTGCGCTCTTTGTTTTTGGTGGACTTGCGAGGCGGCATAAATAGAACCGGGCCGGGGCGAAACTGAAGCTGCGCGTCGCTCAAGCCACTCAATCAACTTCGAGGGATTAATTGCAGCATATCCTCTGGCCCCAGGCTCCGGCAAACAAGCCTACCCTGACTTCGAACATCCACGCACCGCCGCAATGATCCCACTCTGATGAAGCCTCGATTTCGAGGAGTACGCTGATTTTCAAAAGTCGATCGAGACTCCAAGCTGAACACCCGCGCGCGGACTTCCGGTATATTTACCGGCAACGATTCCGAAGTCGAAGGAAGCGTTACTCTTGAATTGATAATTTCCGCCTAGTAGAGTTTGCAGGTGTCCCTTACCAAGGTCTAGTTGCTTCGTCATCGCTCCGGTTAGTTCCATTCCCAGTTGCAGCTTTGGCGTAAACTGCTTTACCAATGAACCGCCAGTAGTAAACACAGTTCCCCTGCTTTTGAGTCCAATTACACCGGTCGTCTCATTGCCTGAAAAAAGAATTCCGCCGTTTAGCCTCAGTTTAGTCTTCTTGGTTACCGACTTCTGCAGGACTCCGTTTATGTAGAGATCCGCCAGCCCCGACCCAAGCTGGCGATCAACGTCGCCAGTTGGAAGCTCAAAGTTGACCGCAATTGTCATTGCGGGTAGACGAGAGTTTTCTCGTTCTCTGAGAAAATTGTATTTTACCGAGATGTTCATATCGCCAATTCCCATCACGGTTTTCGGATTGGTCCCGGCAGCATTGAAAATTGTGATCAGCGGCGCGGCGACTCCAATCTCCACATGTTCAAACAAGCCGTAATCGACTTCAAAGTCTGCGGTGTTCTGTTTGAGACTGGGAAACGCAGATTTCTGAAGCAGATCAAATTCGTTGCTGAACTCGAAATGGAAACGCCCTTTCGGCGTTGTGTCTGCGTCATCAGTAACAAAGGGTTGCTGAGCATGGACTGTCGCAGCACCAGGAACGAGAAGCAACAGCACGAGCATTAATTTGGAAAGAATGTGGGATTTACGTGGCTTGGGCATAGGCGGCCCATTGTAAGAGTCGCCCGCATTTCTTCAAAGGGATAATGCAACAGGATGGTGGTGCATTTTATTGTTGAAGACGCGGTGTCAGGCAGGAAAATTCTCAAACGATCCCTGAAAGGCAGAGAAATGTTCCGCCCCTTCCTGTATCCGACAAACCATTACCAGGCGTTATTGGTTTGGATCGGCTTTCTCTTCCACCGCCTTGAACCCGGTGGCGTTGATGACTTCGCGAAGTTTGGCTTCCGTCACTTTCTCATCGTCATATTCGACCACGGCTTCCTTTCGCTGGAGGTTAACTTCAACCTTCTCGACTCCGGGCGTTGCTTTCAACGCCTTTTCGACCGAACCAGTACAGTTCGCGCATCTCATTCCATCGACGCGAATAGTGGATTTCTTGGTGATCGCTGAGACGCGGTTTTGTGCTAATTGGAAGCAATGAGTAGGTAATTCTATCTCTGTCGCGCCCGCGCCCGCGCGGTTCGCTGACTATCGGACCAAAGTCAACTCCAGCGCTTCTTACGACGGACCGTTCCCAAACCGACTTCAGTGCGAATGGCTGGCAGAAGCCGTCTTCAGGAATTCGGCACGCAAGAGAAAACTGCCCTCAGTTACGATGCGGTCTCCTGCAGCCAAACCTTCCAGGACCGGGTAGCGGCCGTTGACTTCTGGGCCAAGTCGGACCGGCCGCATCACAAATACGTTTGGCTCTTTCGTCGCCACAAACACCACCTGCTGGTTGTTGATGTTCTGAACCGCAGCCTTTGGCACAGTCGGCGCAGTAGACTCAGCACCGCCCACGGTGGCAAATGCGACGTTCACGTACATGCCAATCTTCAGCTGCTGGCCGGGGTTTGCCAACTCGACGCGAACCTGCGCCGTGCGCGTGGCCGTATCCAGAGTTGGATCGACGTAAGAAACTTGCCCACGAAAGACCCTCCCGGGATAAGCTTCAGTGGTAATGCTAGCGCCACTCCCAATCCGAATTCGCCCAAGGTCCTTTTCGTAAACCTGCCCCACAACCCAAACGCTGGAAAGATCCGCAATACGCAAAATCTCCTTGTTCGCTTCTACCACTTCTCCCGGATTCGCAGAGCGAGCAATGACTGATCCTGTGACGGGAGCAGGCAGAGAGACCTCAGAGTTGATCTGCGATGATGATTTGAGCCCACTCACTTGCTGCTGGCTCAGACCGAGCAATAGAAGCTTTTGGCGCTGGGAAGCGACTTCGGCTTCTGATGTTTTTAACTTGGTGGTGGCCTGTTCAAACTCCTCCCGGCTAGCAGCGCCAATTTCCAGCAACCGGATTGTGCGTCGATGATGCTCGTGATGTTCCTCCAAATCAGCAAGCACCGCCAGGTAACTTGATTGGGCCATCGCGAGTTCGTTACTGAACACCACAGCCATAGTCTGCCCACGGCTAACACTTTGGCCCAACTCGGCAGCCACTCGTCGCAAGATGCCGCCTACTAGTGAAACTACCGGCGTGGTGCGATAAGCATTGGCTTGAACGACACCAGTTGAGGCTTGGCCCGGCATGGCACCGCCAGCCACCAACGCCTCCCCTACGGGTTCAGTCTTAATACCGGCGCGCGTCGCCGCCTCGGGGTCGATAGTAATAGTCGCTTCCTCAGTTGAAGATGCAGTTGAAACTGGCTGTTCCGCCCCGATGTTGCGCGGCGTGGGCACCGGTCGCCCTGCGCCGCCCGACCCGGACCGCCAGAATACCCAGACAAGGATTAGAACCGCGGTTACAGCTACAACTGCAACAATTGTCACGATCGCGGTGCGGTTTGTTTTTCGGCTGGTTGAACGGGTAATGACCTTTTCGTCGCTGGAGTCCAGAGTTACACCTGAGTCGGGCATCGCTCCATCAAGTTTCTCGGGTTTTCCTTCGGTGGTGTTATTCATCTCTTAACCAGGGTTGCGGAAGCCGTCGCACGTTCAATTTCAACGCGCGCCTGATAAGTGTTAACCAGTGCCTCAATGTAGCCAGTCTGCGTTTCAATAAAACGTCTTTGTTCAGCGATAACATCGAGCAAAGTTTTGGAGCCGAGTTCGTAGGTTTGTCGCACTACATCGAGATTAGCGTTCGCTTGTCCTTGCACACCGACGCGGTAAATCTCAGCGGCCCGCGCTGCGCTTTGGTAGCGCGCAAAAGCTGAAGCCACCTCGCGCTGTACCGTTAACTCCGCAAATTCCCGGCGCCGTGTTGCGGCAGATTTCTCAGCCACCGCTGCTGCAATCGCGCCCTGATTGCGATTCCGAACTGGCAGATCGAGAGTGACGCCTACCGCGAGAGAATGAAATCTCCCTTGAATCGGAGCCAACTGCCCGCTTGAATTGAAACCACTCTGAGGAAAGCCAAAGTTCATCAACTCATATTTTCCCGTCACACTCGCATTGAGTCGGCCTTCACTGCGGGCTTGCGTTATGCGCGCTTCTGCCAAGGTTTCCAAGGTACGCGCCGCTTGGAGATCTGGCCGCTCGCGAAGAGCTACTTCTGTTAAAATCGCAACAGAAGGTAACGGTTCAATTAAGTGGTCCAGGTCTCCACGCAACCGCAAAGGCTCTTCCGGACTCATCCCCATGAGATTCCGCAGCTCCAGCAGCGCCACTTCGACCTTTCCCTCATTGCTTTCTCTCATTGAACGAATCCGATTGACCTCGACCAGCACCATGTTCTGTTCCAAGGGTGCGGTCCGGCCCTCTGTGACACGAGCAGCCACCAGACGGTAGCCCTGATCGGTTGTCAAAAGCAGATCTTCGGTGAACCCTAATTTCAGCAATTCGCCCAACGCCTCACCGAACTTTGCGCGCACTTCGGCAGCGAGTAGGCGTTCACGATCTGCCAGCAGGCTCTCCTTCATCTGCAATTCACGTTGCGCTACTAAAATGCGCGCGGGTCGCCGTCCGCCCAATTCAAGGGGCAACGTCGCACCCACCATCGTGTCATTGTCCGAGCCATTTATCTGTTCCTTTCGTTCGATATCAAGTTGCGGATTCGGACGAAGTGACGCCTGCTGTACCAACCCACGTGCCGCTTCAACCTCACTACGAATCGCTGCCAATTCGCCGTTGTGTGCCAGTGCGTAAGCAGCGGCCTCATCGGCAGACATTCCGACATTAGCATCGTAGTAACGTGATAGGGAGGATTGAGGTTTCTGGTGCGCAAGCATCGCAGATGTTCCCTGTCCCCTCACTGTCTCTGGACCGGGCAGTCCCTGAAATATCAGCGCCGTACAAATAACTAGCAACTTCTTAATCATCACAAACCTCACTTCACTCCCTTGCCAGGGATCGATCATCCGCGCTCGTCAGGCGGAGCTTGGCGGGCGCTCTCGTCGCTCAAAACCTTTCGACTTTCCTCTGAGGCCCGCTCCTTCTCTTCTTGCTTTAGTTCTCTCGCGCGTAACGTATAAAAGATGGCCGGCGTCACAATCAGCACATGAAAGAGACTCGAAACCATCCCACCCAATACAGGCGTCGCCAGTGGCTTCATTACCTCGGAACCTGCGCTCGTGCTCCACATAATGGGTATGAGTCCCGCTACTACCGTTGAGACGGTCATCACCTTTGGACGAAGACGCAACAGCGCGCCCTCTGTCACTGCTTCCTTCAACGTTTGACGCGTTAGCGTTCCCACTTCATGCTTCTTCCGCTCTACTGCTTCATTCAGATAGATGACCATCACCACGCCGGTCTGCACTGCCGTGCCGAACAGCGCGATGAATCCAACCCAGACCGCCACCGAAAAGTTGTAGCCGAGCAGCCAAAGCAGATACACGCCACCGGTAAGCGCAAATGGAACTGTCATCAGAACGTGGGCTGCTTCGAGGACAGAGTGATAGGTGATGTAGAGCAGACCAAAAATTACAACCAGCACAATCGGGATGACAATCAGTAACCGTTGTCGCGCTCGCTGCTGATTTTCGTACTGTCCGCTCCACGAAACGTAGTAGCCAGTTGGCAGTTGCACCTGCCGGGTGATCGCTTCCTTTGCCTGGTCTACAAAGCTACCTACATCTCGGCCGCGTACATTCAAGAGCACTGTGCCCCTCAGTAAGCCATTCTCGCTGGAGATCATTGTTGGACCTTCAACCGTCCGAATCTCGGCTAACTGGGCAAGCGGGATCGGAGCGCCGGTTGACGACGAAATCGGAATCTCGCCAATGGCTTGGGCACTACCTCGAAACTGCGGCGCATATCGCACGCGCACCGGAAATCGTCTGCGACCTTCAATTGTTATAGTCAGGTTTGTTTCGCCAATCCCCTTCTCAATTGTGTCCTGAATCATGCCGACATCTATTCCGTATCGCGCGGCTGCCGTGCGATTAATTTTTATATCGATGTAAGGAGCGCCTCTGATTTGCTCGGGATAGACGTCCGCGGCACCCGGCACGGTTTTAACCACATCCGCAATGCGACGTGATGTGTCCTCCAGCGCCTTCAGATCGTTGCCGAAGATTTTGATTCCCACCTGCGAACGAATCCCGGTGGTCAGCATGTCGATACGATTGATGATCGGCTGGGTCCAGATATTCGTTACACCCGGCATGCGCAACTGCTCGTCCATCTCGGCTACCAGTTTCTCGCGCGTCATCCCAAGCCGCCACTGCTCGGGCGGCTTCAGATGGACGATGGTTTCATTCATATTCACCGGCGACGGATCGGTGGAGGTCTCAGCCCGGCCAGATTTGCCGACTGCCCATTCCACTTCAGGAAAACTTTTCAAGATCGCATCCTGTTTGCTGGTTATCTTGAGTGCTTCGTCGATTGAGATCGCCGGATCAGTAACCGGCATGTACATTACATCGCCTTCGTTCAGGGGCGGCATAAACTCGTTGCCGATGCCCGTGGCCAGCACCAAAGCACCCGCAAACAAAAGCGCCGCGACCGAAATTGTGATGGCGCGATGATTCAACGCGAATCCAAGCGCCGGCCGATAGAGCGCCTGTAGGAACCGCATTACGGGGTTAGAGCGTTCGGAGTGAAACTTCCCGCCGAGGAGTAACGTGCACAGCACCGGAACCAGGGTCACGGCGATTATGGTCGCGGCCGCCATGGCGAACGTCTTGGTAAAAGCCAGCGGATGAAACAACTTCCCTTCCTGACCGGTCAGAGCGAACACCGGAATGAAGGCGAGGATGATTATCGCCATGGAGAAGAAAACGGGTCTGCCAACGAGCTTCGTAGACTCCAGTACGGTCTGCCAGACGCGAGCCCTGTCTTTAGGATCAACGTTATTCTTCTCAAGAAAACGAAAGGCGTTTTCTGTAACTACGATTCCCGCGTCCACCAGCACTCCAATGGCGATCGCTATTCCCGAAAGAGACATTAGGTTCGAGCTGATGCCCATGTATTTCATGAACAGGAAGGAAATCAACACGGCGAGTGGTAAAGGAATCGTGACGATGAGGATGGAGCGGAAGTGAAATAGAAAAATGATGTGGGCCAAGGTAACGAGCAATAGCTCCTCAATTAACGCCCGCTTTAAAGTGCTTGTGGCCCGATTGATGAGTTGGGTCCGGTCATAGAAAGGAACAAGGTGTGCACCCTGCGGTAATCCTGACTGCAAATCAGCAATCTTAGGCTTTACAGCGTCGATTACTTCGAGAGTATTGACACCGTAGCGGGCAATAACGACGCCGCCCACCGCTTCCTTACCATTCTTGTCGAGGGCGCCGGTGCGGAACGCATTTCCGAGTTTCACCTCAGCCACGTTTCGCACATAAATCGGCACACCGTTAGGAGCGCCTATCACGATGTTCTCAACATCCGCCACTGACTCGATAAGACCAACGCCGCGAACGACTGCCCACTGGCCGGCTTGCTCGACTACATTGCCGCCGACGTTGTTGTTCGAGCGCTGTACGGCTTCGACTACAGTTGATAACGGAATCGCGTAGGCCCGCAGCCTATTCGGATCTACATCTACCTGATACTGCTGAACGTAACCACCTACCGACGCAACCTCAGCTACCCCCGGAACCGAATTCAGTTGGTAACGAACGAACCAATCCTGCAACGTACGCAGATCGCGTAGATTCATCTGGTCGCTCTCAATCGTGTACCAGAAGATCTGACCTACTCCCGTGGCGTCGGGACCAAGGGTTGGGACAACCCCTTCCGGTAGTTGCTTAGTTACCAAATTCAGTCGTTCCAGCACGCGCGTGCGCGCCCAGTAGAGTTCGACATTGTCCTCGAAGATGATGTTGATCATCGAGAAGCTAAACGCCGAACTCGCGCGCACCACACGCACGCCGGCCAACCCCTGAAGGTTTGTAACCAGGGGATAGGTCACCTGATCCTCAACCTCCTGAGGAGACCGCCCGGGCCAATCAGTGAAGACGATTACCTGGTTGTCCGAGAGATCCGGAATCGCGTCGATCGGGGTGTGCAACAGCGCCCAGTAACCCCAGAAAGCCAGACCGATGTAGAGCACCACGATCAGTCCGCGGTTCCTTAAGCTGAATTCGATGAGCCGGTGAATCATGAACTTGCCGAGCGTTCCTTAACTGGCCGCCTCGATTGCGGTGACCCGAATTGTCTTGCCAGCCACTCGGCCCTTTACTCTGACCTTCTGTCCGGCAAACTCTCGGGCTTTTTCCTGTCCGGTCTTATCAAGTTGGTAAACAAGCTTATGGTCGCGATCCGCGAGTACAAACTTTCCGTTCTTCGCGCACATGAGTGTGCAATCCTTCTCGTTCATGCCAGCCATGTGTTGAAGACCGCACGCGGCGTCGCTGATGTGGCCGACTACCGTTCTTGCCGGCGCGGGCTTCGGCTTCCGCTTCTGGCCAAGAGTCGAGGCAGGAAGAATCAAAGTTGCCGTAACAACGAGTACTAAGGTTAAGAATCTGAGCGAATTTCTTTTCATTTCATCCTCCGTTTTATTGTTTGATTTCCAGTGCAAGATTTTGGTCCAACGATTCGTGGCACCATCCGCTTGCGTTTTTCTTGTTCATCACAGCTATTGAGCGGTTACAGGGAACGAAAACTGGCCACGCCCGGCTTGACCGTCGTAGGTAATCCTCGTCTGCCACTCACCTCCGACTTCGATATCCGCCTTCCCACGATAAATCCCCGGTGTTTCCGTGGTGGTGAATGTAGCGGCATCATTCATCTCCGCCATCGTCCCCATCTGCGGCATATGAAAGGTTAAAGCCACTGCGCCGACATCTACAGGCTTTCCCGAAGAATCCGTGAACGTAAGCGTGAACTCGGTTTTGCCCTTCTTAAGCACACCATCATCCGTTGCGAGCGCAACGGTCAGGTTATTTCCCGCTGCCGCACTCTTAATGACGTTTCCCGTGTCCGTGGTTTTAGACCCACACCCAGCGCCTAATATCATTAGTCCTATCAGGCTTAATTTGATCGCGAATTTCTTCATCTCTTACAATCCTCCAAAATGGAATATGAGTCAGGAATTCGAGCGCCCGAAAAACAAGCATTCGGAAGTCACTCAGAAAACAACGACACCGCAATGCGCTTTAGAACCTTTGATCGTCACCCGCGATTGAGAGGGGTGTGGCGCAATCTGCTGCGAGCAGACGTACACTATTCCTCCCATCGCTGAGCGTCAGCGACGGCAAGAAGACACACTACGGCCTTGTTGGATTAGATCAGGAGTGCGAGATTACGAATATAGGCGGGGTTTGAGCTTCCTGGCGGGCTATGCGCCCAACTCAAGGGCCGAACCGGAAGCGGCTCAAGCGCCGGCGGCTGGACCATTGCCGGGTGAATGGCAGCAGCGAGAATCCTTGAGATCCTCGGCATTTGGACGCCCGGTGGGCCGCTTGTTCCTGATTGCGGACAGTTTACCGCGCAGCACACTCGCGCGGAGGCTACGTCAGTTTTGTCACCATGACCCTGGGCAGTTTTGCAACAGTCCATGCCGCTCATACCGTGAGCGCACTTTTCTTCATTGGAGTGGAGCGGCATGCCCGAGAGCACACTCGCGCCGAGCGTCAGAATCAGGAACAGTGATGTAGCCCACTTAGCCATCGCCAATGCCGACTGTACGTATTACCCTAAAACATTGTCAAGTATTCGAATTACAAGGGAAGCTGCGGCCTTCAACTTCCAAAAAACCTCAATCATTCATTCTCCGCTGTCCCGGGGGCGCCTATTATTCGCCGGCGAACTTCGGCGACGCCCAGATTGGCTCGTTTTCCAGGTGGAAGCCACCAACGCTTCGCCTATACATAATGCCGCCGTTCCAGTTGTTCGCGAAGCATTCGGTGGCAGCATAAACCAGGTGCGACTGCATTGTATGTTGCCTAACACACATAGGTTTGCTTTTCTGCTAGCTTTGCTGACCAAAACATAACAGTCTGTCCGTCGCGGCGGATTCTTCGGTCTTAGTCTTGCTCTGGTTTGTACCGCTTGTCATCTTCGGAATTCGATTTCTGCGTGCAGGATCCTAATAGACAAGGCGCAAGCCTTGGCAAGCTTGCGCCGTCTAACCGATCACAAATTTAGCGCCCACATCTCTAAGGTGTCTTTACGGGAGACCTAAGATGCTTCCCAGGATACTGCCGACGCCATTTCGCGTGCGCCCGGAATTGCGCCCGGAATTTCGACTGTTGTAACCCTCATCGTAGCCGCGCTGGTAACCATCACGGAAACTATTGCGGTAAGAGTTACGGTCGCCATAACGGCTGTTGTAGCCTGCCGTGGCATCGCGATACGTGCTGTCATTCTGGTAGTCGTGGCGGCGGTTGTTATAGCGGTCGTCCTGTCCAGCGCGTACACCTTCCTGATAGCCCCGGTCAAACCCGGCTTGGCTCACATTAGAACCGTAGCCATCATCGCCGTAGTAGTCATCATTACGGTCATAGCCATCGTTACGGTTATAGCCATCGTTACGGTTATAGCCATCATTGCCGTAATAGCCGTCGTTGCGCTCGTTGCGCTGGTGACTTTGGCGAGTGTTCTTCTCGTCCCGCTTGTGGCGCTTTAGCTCTTCGCGCTCCTGTCGTTGGTGATTGCGCAAGTCGGCATCATTGCCATACTGGTCACGCTCGTGACGCTGATGAGCTTTGAGGGCTTCCTTCTCATGCTTCTGATGCCGCTTCTCGGAGCGCTTCTCGTTCTTCTGATGCCGACCGTAGTCGCGCCCACTGTAAGTGCCCTGTCCGTAATAAGGATCATACTGTCCTTGTGCGTTCGCGATGGCGCCCGCGCCGAGCAGTAGTCCGGCCCCTAAGCCCAAGGCGCTGACTGCCATCTTGAAATCTTTAATTCTTGAATTCATTACTTTCTCCCTTTAAGTTCCAATGGTGTCCATATCTCACTCGTACGATTGGTGTTGCAACCCTCATGCCGTTGAAAAGGTAGGTGCTAACCCATTGAAAGACAGTGATAGCGCAATCTTTGCTGTCTTCCGCCCCCATAACGTGCAGACATAACCCATGCGGTTTAATACACACGCAGGTGCATGAGGTCACCTTTTACCGTCGTAAATAAAGAAAGACCGTCGACACTGATTTTTTCGCTTTCTACCCGCCAGCAAATTGATTACTTAGAACTGTACGAAGAAGATCCACAATGGTCTGATTCCTGCCAAGGTAGAGCACCATCACCTTGCCGCTCTTGAAGAAGTGAGGAGTTGCCATCCAGGTTGGTTTGCTGGTGCCAATCGTATTGCCGTCGTCACTAACTCGGCTTGCGTCAGCAGCAGCAGCAGACGGCGTCGCGTACTCAAACGCCTGTACAGGTTCACCATTGATATTAATAATTCGGCCTGCCATAGAGAAAAAGGGCTGACGTACTTTCTCCTTGGTCAGGGCGACAGTAGCGCCGTGAGCACGAAGCTTTTGAGTGAGCCGAATTAGTTCCGAGGATCTGGTTTTTGAAGAGGGATGAGTATGAACCGGCCGAACTTTATTACGTTGCCGATGGCGCGCGGTCTGTCCGAAGGTTACCGAGGCGGTAAATAACAAAAGTACAATTAACTTCAATACCAAAGCAAACACCTCCCGTCTGTCTTGTTCAAAGTACTAATGCCCTGCTAGTAGAGTTTGCCAAAGAAAAGCAGAGCGCGAAACTATTTTCTTTAGGCAGTGGGAGTTTTACGAAAAGTGTTGACACAGCGCGGGCGTGGAAATATCCTTACCGCGCCAACAAATGTCCTATCCTCCGTCTCACGTGGGAGGCGGATGCCTCGGAACGGGACTTCGAATACGAAACCTTACCACCTGAAGGGAAAATTTTAGTGTCCAAAACTTCGCGGCAAAACCCTCGATGCTTTGATACTGCGAAGAACGCAAAATAAAACCAGTGTTCGTGCGAGTCGGCTAACCAAAGACCGGCTCGCTTTCTCAACCCGAATGAACGGCAGCACATCCAGTGATTTGGCAAGATGTGTATGCAACCTCAGAAACCCATAAGACTAATGGAGGGACGTATGAAGCTAAGACATGCGATCTTGATTTGGGTGGCGGTCTTCGGAATCGCCATCTTTTTGGGACAGCCTTTTGGAGCCTGGGCTTCGCATCGCTGGGGATGCTGGAAGTACGCAGACGCTACCATTAACTGGTACAACGGCGGCACTGGCGACTACTTCAACATTTACAACGAAGAAGCAAAGACGGATTCGAACGCCTGGAGTCCGTACACAGACATCTTCCTGCAACCATCTTCGTCCGGCTCGACCGATCACGCAAATGCTTATAATGGATTTTACGGCTCGACCGGATGGCTGGGCATTGCAGAGTTACGCAGCGTAAGCGGCTGCACCGTGAGGAATGGGCGGGCACGCTTGAATCAGTCTTATCTCGACAACGGCAGCTACAGCCGCACGAACAAAAAGCATGTTGCGTGTCAGGAGATAGGTCACTTGTTCGGGCTGGAACACAACCGCGGCTCCAGCACCACCTGTATGAACGACACAATACTCACCGCGCCGCAGCCTAACACGCACGACCGCGATCTCATCAACTCGATCTACTGAAGGGAGGAGGCAACCATGAAGCGCAAGAATTTTGTGATTCTGACAGTATTCGTAGCCCTTTGCGGGTTATCAGCGTCCGCGATGTTTGGCTTGAAACGACACCAGGACGAAAAGGCGCAAGAGCCTTCTCGCAGCAAAAGCGCAGCCGTTTGGAAAGAGGTCTATAAGACTCCTGATGACCTGGTTAAAAGCGTCGACACGATCGTGTTGGCTCAGGCGATTGACAGGCAGCCTGGCAGGATCGCTACCTCGGCAAACGGCGAAGACGTATTGCCATTTGAGGTTGTGACGTTTCGAGTGGTCAACAATCTCAAGGGCAAAAAGGGCGACGGCATAATTTACGTCGAGCGCGCAGGAGGCGTTGACTATGAAGGCAACCAGGTTTATCTGGACGCTGACGGCGGCGATTTTGAGATAGGCAACTCTTATCTGTTGTTTCTCAAACGCCAGGAGGATGGGCCGTATTACTATCAGGTCAACGACCAGGGTCGGTATCAAGTGGAGGGCGGAAGGTTGAAAGGCGTTGACAAGGACGACGACGTTTCAGTCATCTTCCATGACCGGCGGGTTGAAGAAGGGCTGCAAATAGTCAAAGAAAAAAGAGACAAAGTCACTAGCGGTAAATGAATCGAATTACCGCTTAAGTGTTTAGCTGGTGCTCTTTCATTCCCTCAGTCGTTGCCGCTGTTTTCTGGCGCAGTAACGACTGGGGGGATTTTCATCAATGAATTCACGAATCGCGGGTCGCGCCGGAAAGTTGAGTGACGAATACTCCGGAGACTGATTCTATTCCCCGTGACTCGCCGGGCTCTCACCTGCTTCGTCATGGTTTTTGTCCCTGGTAAAACGATAGCACCCCGGCGACGGTCATGAATTGCTTCGTCTCCGCGACATTCTCAAAGCCAACCTCACGGAACATTTCCGGCAACAGCCCTTGCACGTTCGCGGCTACCTCCTCACTTCCGGCTGTAAGCCGGATTACCAAGCGGGAGTAAAAGGTGCGCGGCGTGCCGAAATCAACCACGTGGAAACGCGCGTCCGAACGTAGAACGCGGAACGCTTCGCGGAGGGTGCGGTATTTGTTTTCAGTTGAAAGATGATGCAAAAACAGACTTTGATAGGACGCGGTCGAATGAGCTATCCGCGTAGGGAAGTTGGTCAGCCATCCCTTGATCCAGCGTTAAGTTAACACCGACCTTTGCGGCTTTAGCGCGTGCGATTCCGAGAATCATTGAGTCCGCGTCAATCCCGACGACTTCCGTCTCAGGATGAAGCTTCTTGGTCTTGATAGCGAGTGTCCCCGTACCGCAGCCGTCGTCGAGGACGCGACTTCCGTTACTGACCTGCGCTTGCTCAACCAGATCACTTTTGAATCTCTTCTCGCGCATTAACCAGAGCAGTGGGTCATATAGGGGAGTCAGCAGATCGTTCCCGAGCGCCGGAATGAACTTATCTGTTTGGGGATTAGGCATGGAGTTACGATCGCTTAGATTTCGTATCACAGGTGCGCACGCCGCAGACGCAACGCATTACCAATCACGGATACGGAACTAAAGCTCATGGCCGCAGCCGCGATCATCGGATTCAGTAACAGACCGAAAAATGGATACAGAACCCCGGCTGCAATGGGTACGCCCAAAACGTTATAGATAAACGCGAAGAAGAGGTTCTGTTTGATGTTGCCCATGGTGGCGCGACTTAACTTCCGCGCCCTAACGATGCCGCGCAAATCACCTTTCACCAGCGTCACGCCCGCGCTTTCCATAGCTACGTCGGTTCCTGTCCCCATCGCAATGCCGACATGGGCCTGAGCCAGCGCAGGCGCATCGTTGATCCCATCGCCCGCCATCGCAACCTTGTGCCCTTCCGCCTGAAAGCGCTTAACAATTTCAGCTTTCTGATTCGGCAGCACTTCGGCAACGACTTCGTCGATATTCAACTTCGCTGCCACTGCGTTAGCTGTGGTGCGGCTGTCCCCGGTGATCATCACGATGCGGATTCTTTCTTCATGAAGTTGCTTGATGGCTTCCGGCGTACTCTCCTTTATTGGATCAGCAACGCCTACCAGTCCCGCAGCTTTGCCGTCGATAGCACCGAACATCACGGTTTGGCCGTCGGCGCGAAACTTCTCAGCCTGCTCGGCCAGTCCACTGGCGTCAATTCCCAGATCATCGAGCAGACTGCGATTACCCAGGGCCACTTCATGCCCATCCACCTGGCCTTTCACGCCTTTGCCGGTGATTGATTCGAACGACTGCGCATTGACAACTTCCACGCCCCGTTCTTGAGCGCCGGAAACGATGGCTGCTGCCAACGGATGTTCGCTCCCTCGCTCCAGGCTCGCAGCAAAGCGCAGTAACTCCTGCTCGTTTACACCCGCGCCAGGGGCAACCGTAACGAGTTTGGGCTTCCCTTCCGTGAGGGTTCCTGTTTTGTCCACAACGAGAGTATCCACATCTCGAAGCACCTCGATTGCTTCAGCGTTTTTGAATAGCACTCCCGCCTGCGCTCCTTTGCCTGTAGCCACCATGATCGACATCGGCGTAGCTAAACCCAGAGCGCAAGGACAGGCAATTATCAACACCGCGACCGCGTTAATAATTGCGTAAGCCATCCTTGGTTCCGGTCCCATTGTGGCCCAGACAACGAAGGTGATGATCGCAGCCAGAATTACTGCGGGAACGAAATAAGCGGCAACCACGTCGGCGAGTTTTTGAATAGGTGCACGGCTGCGCTGGGCCTCGGCTACCATCTGCACAATCTGAGATAAGAGCGTCTCGGAACCCACTCGTTCGGCTTTTATGATCAGACTTCCGGTACCGTTGATCGTCCCGCCGATGACACGCTCCCCGGCAACTTTCGCCACCGGAATTGGTTCGCCGGTAACCATTGCCTCGTCCACAGCACTCGAACCTTCGACGACCACGCCATCAACTGGAATCTTTTCGCCTGGGCGAACGCGCAAAAGATCAGCGACCTGCACTTCAGCGAGCGGAACATCCTGATCGCTGCCGTCCGGAGCAACGCGCCGGGCTGTTTTCGGCGCCAAGCCCAGCAGTGCTTTGATCGCCGAACTGGTTTGGCTGCGCGCCTTGAGTTCCAACACCTGGCCCAGCAACACCAGAGTGGTGATTACCGCGGCGGCTTCGAAATAAATCGGGACCGTACCGCCGTGCGCGCGAAACGAATGGGGAAAGATATCCGGAAATAGTGTGCCGACGACGCTGTAGCCATAAGCCACTCCCACGCCAAGCCCGATCAACGTAAACATGTTCAAGCTTCGGTTAACTACCGACTGCCAGGCGCGCACGAAGAAGGGCCACCCACCCCAAAGAACAACTGGAGAAGCCAGAATCAACTGAATCCACGTCAAAGTGGCTGGCGCAACGATTCGCTGTAATGGCGCACCCGGAATAAGGTCACTCATTCCAATCACGAACACGGGAATGGTAAGGACGACGCTCACCCAGAAACGCCGCCGCATGTCCTTTAGCTCGTGATTTTCTTCCTCAGTGAGAGTGATGGTCCGAGGTTCGAGAGCCATGCCGCAGATGGGACAATTGCCTGGAGCATCCCGCACGATCTCCGGATGCATTGGGCACGTGTATTCAATTTTTTCGGCAGGCAATTGCGGCGCAGTAGGCTCGAGGGCCATGCCGCATTTGGGACATGAGCCCGGCTTGTCCTGCCGTACTTCGGGATGCATCGGACAAGTGTATGTTTGCGACTTTGACGATGAGGTGGAAATCCCTGCACGGTGAATCGCCACCGGCTGTGCTGTCATCGGTTCAGGCGCTTTGTTCAGAAAGCGTTCCGGATCCTCGCGAAATCTCTGTATACAGTGAGTACTGCAGAAGTAGTACGTTTCACCCTGATACTCGAAAGACCCCGCCGCCTTGTTTGGATCAATATTCATCCCACACACAAGATCCCGGGCAAGCTGCGGATCGGAGTGACTATCGGTTGGATTTGTTCCTTGTCGGCTGGTAGCAGATTCCATGAGACTCCTAAAGGGTTGCAACGTACCAGAAATCAAGCATCAGAAAATCTTTTGCGTCATCAAAAACACTTGTAGTACTAAAGGGTGCAAGACTATTCACACGCCTATGCTCTCGCGCGCGGCTGCGCCAGAACGTCTAGTCATCAGTCAAGAACAGCCTACCCGGCAAATGCTACTAAGGCTTCTTATTGGCGTTCATGTTGTGATTAGCCATATTCATATTCTTGTGCTCACTTGCATTCATGTTGTCGTGAACATTGGCATTTGAGGCCGGGCTCGGACTTGGACTCGGCGTCGCGGTAGCCACCGTGTTCGTGTTGCTGTTTGAATTCTCAGCGGTGCTACAAGCTGCGCCCAAAGTAGCTAAAGCCAACAAAATCACAAAACCTGTGGTTCGTCGCATTTCAATTCCTCCTGTGTGCAAAGCAATACAACTATCTGGGGGCTAGTAATTAAATCAATCTTTATGTGGCCGAAGACCTGAAGATCATTACATTGCGAGAAAACCAAGTCGCCGTGCCTTTTTCTTTCCATTCCTTTCGCCATTGAAGCGAACGCTGTTCGTCGAACTGGTACCCGCGTTGGTCGAACTTTTCCATCCAGTAAAAATGCGGCCTTTCATTGCGGGCTAATTTGTCTCCACCACCCGGGATCTCAGAAGAGAACACTACTAGCGGCGCAATACGGCAGAGCGTGTCGATGTAGCGATCTGCGCTGGTCTCATGTAACTGGTTGCCCACTTCCATGCTAATTACCAAATCGGTATTTCCGAACTCCGGCAGTTCATCAGAAGCTACATCAAACTTCATCACATCCAGTTGACGCGACTGGCAGAACTCCAAAGCAGCCTGAGCATACTCCAAGCCCTTAACTTGCACGCCATGAGACCGTAGAGCCTCCAGCAAGGCGCCGGTCCCACATCCGACATCAACGACCGACGACGGTTGGAATTCATTGATGATCGAATCGGATATGACCTCGGCGCTCTGTTTGGTTGTGCGGTCGACGAACTGGAAGTATTCCTTATCGTAAATCTCATCGTGCGAGGCACCTTCCCATCGTCTTCTGGCGAGCCAGTTACGTATAGCAACCAAAGGCGGAAAGCCTCGCATGTGTTCCCTAAAAGGTTCAGGAAAGAGCCGCCAACTTTTACGAAGAATGTTATGCAGGAACGCCATGTAATGTTCCTCTGGCTGAACCGGGGTTAACGAATTCTGTAATCACTTCCTCAAGGCACAACTAAGACGGATTATTAGGGTCTAGGAGTCGGGCTGGCAGCAGGAACTGGAGCACGACGCGGTGCGCTGGAATGCCAGTGGACAATTCGCCACTCATTGCCACGTTTCTCCAGCACAGCAGTGCCGAGGCCACCACTATCGATGTGACGTGTTCCGATATCGGCAGAAATCGCATACTTGAACGTGGCCCATGCGGTGTTTCCTGACACTTTCACCTTGATATCCGAGAGCGTGTACTTCGTGTTCCTCATCTCTTTCATCTCAGGACCGAGATGGTGATCACGGTAATCTACCCAGCCATAGTTAGCGTGCCCGCTTTCAAAAACGGTGACGGATTCATCGTTGGCCCAGGTCTTTTCCATGGCCGCCATGTCGCCACGCTCAAAGGCAGCGGTGCTCTTTGTAAGTACGTCACGTACAGCCTCGGTGGGATTTTGGGCCGCCTCCAATTTTTTGAAACCAACAGTTATGGTCAGAGTCGCTGCAACCAGACCGAGCATCAATGCATTAAGACGCGCTGCCGATTTGTGTCTCATAAATCTTGTCCTCCTACGGGTGTTGTAGACGTTGTTCATTTTTCTGAGGCAACTGCATTCGAACTTTCATTCCGGTTCACCGTCCCTGGATAAGCGCCTTTCCAATCTCAGCGTTCTCCATTGCCGGATGGTTCCGCGCCGGTGTCAAAAAGACGAGCACAGCTGTAACCAGCAACACGACCAGGCCCAACGATGCTTCGAACGCGACGGAACGATAGAAACCGCGTTCCAATCGCGCCGCTGCATCCGCGTTTGGTCCACCTTCCAGCTTCACAATGCGAGATGCACGTTTGCCGAAGTGATAATTGTTAATGGCACCGAGCAAGAGCATGAACAGCACGAGCAGCAGTTTCACTGATAAAGCCTGTCCATAGGGTGTAACCCAAAGCACCCTCAGGCCCGGAACGTGTGCCCATGTGTTGTACAGCCCAGCAAGCACCAGCAACAGGACGCTTGGCATCGCCGTGCGGGTGAATAACCGAATCAGATGGTGCAAGGCAGCAGGGAGCAAATGTTTGGGAATTCTCAACCTCAGCCTGGGCCACGTCAGGGCCAGATAAAATAGTCCGCCGACCCAGAAGCCTCCCGCCAGCAGATGGAGCCAGTCAGTCAGTACAGCAAGGCGAAAATGTTTCACCGACAGCATCGCGTGGCCGGTCCAGCTAGGCGCTATCAGAAGCGCAGCGCCGGCAAGCAGTCCCGCCCACCATAAGCCCGAAGGCTCCGCTTTGGGATTACGCTTTAGTCGGCTAGACAGCAGAATCAGAATGAAGGCTATTACAAGGAGAGAGGCGACCTGCAGAGTCCACGAAGATCCGTAACCAGTTTTGAGCACTTCTGCGAGAACAGCCGGTGATAGTGACTCAGCAAACGATTTGTCAAACACATCGGACGCCTGCAAGACGAGCGCAAGAACAGATGTAATTGCCAGCAAAACAATACCTACCCATAACACCCTTACGATACGACGGGTGCCGACCGTAACTGCATCGGTGCGATCGTCACCGTCAAGCGCTTTGCGTAAAGCGGGCACGAGAACCAGCGATCGAAAAGCAAAACCACCGAAGAGCAACATCATGGCGAGATAGGTCAACCACCGCACTAGAGTCTGGCCCCATGAGATGCGGTCCCCTGAACTCTCTATATCGCTCATTGACGATGGTGCCATTAGCTCCTGAGTGTGCCCGGCCACTGGCGTGTTCGCAGGAGTTTGAAGGGAGTTCCGAGCGACTGTTCCCGCTTCTCCGCTCGGCGAGACAACCGAGAAGGTGAAGCTCCCGCGCATTGCATGTTGATCTGCCGAGAGTGCTTTCCAGTTTACTGAGTAAACACCGGGAGCGAGTTCTCCAAGCTCCACTTGCGCTTTCTTGTTACCTTCGGCCAACACTACGTCACCCCGGTCCACGCGCGTGCCGGCTTGATCCTTCACTTCGATGGTATTGAGGCCCGCTTCCAACTCTTCGCTGAACCAGAGTTCAACGAGCTTGGGCGCTGGTGACACTATCTCTTTCGCTTTCGGTTGTGATCGGACCAGTTTTGCATGCGCGAATGCGCCGACCGGCGAAACTGCCAGCAGTATGGCGGCAAGCAGACCGTGAACCAGCCGCGTTCGTAAGACTCCGCTAATCTCTATCGAGCTGATCATTTTGAGTGTCTCTCAAAGACTGACCAAACGTCGCTTCGCGTGCTCGCCTGCAGACAGGGACCTGAGCAGTACTCTCAGATCCCAACCCCGCGCCCCCTCGCAGACTCTCAATGCGTGTGTGTCGTCTTCGGCTTTGCTTTTGCTTTAGGTTTTGGCTTGGCCTTGGCGATGCTTCCGCCTTTCAGCTTGTTCATTTCAGCAATCTCTCTTTGTTGCTTGATGATTCCCAGGCGCGCCCTCTCTTTGATTTCGGGGTGCTCCGCCTTCGTTGTTGCTTCCTTAGCCATGTCAATCGCCATCTGGTGATGGTGGATCATCATGTCCAGAAACAGCCGATCGAATGCTTTGCCCGTTGCCGCCTGAAGCTTGGCCAAGTCTCCCTGCATGTCCATCTTCATGTTTCCGTGGCCTGACATGCCGGGCATCTGGGCCATCATTTGAGAGTGGTCCATCTCGGGCGCCCCCGCGTACCAATGATCTCGATGTTTCCTTAGTTCGAGAAGCTCTTTCTCCTGGTCGTCAGCGGTCTTCTTTGCGAAAGCTCTCAGCGCCGCCGTACTTCCTTTCCTTTCCGCCAGACGGGCCATGGCAGTGCCCTGCCGGTGATGCATAAACATCATGTCGATGAAATGCTGGTCGTAGGGCATGTTGCCCATCTGCGAGCTGGCTTGATTTTGAACGCTCGTTTGGGTGCCGGAAACTGCCACCGTCCCTGACACTCCGAAAATGAGAGCAGTCACCATCATCCAATTGCTTATGCGTCTATCCATACCTTCTCGTCTAATCATCGTTCTCCTCTTTTCGCTGTTAACTAAAATTCCCACTCGTTCGTTTCCAAGTCTTCGCTGACGCCGTAACCCCACGCGGCGTCAAGATCCGTGCTTGTGCGCGGGTTGTGCAGGAGTGCCCTTCGGCGGCTCCGCAATGCCTTCTCTAATTCTTCTTTGGACTTCCTCATACAGATCCGCCGGCAGTACTCGCACCAGCGTCATCATCCCCATCATTGATGCGGTCCAGCCCGGAGGAAGTCCGTAGGTTTCCGGCTTGGCTACTTCTTTGTCCATGATCATCACCATGTCTTGCGGATAGCCCGGAACCCGCTTCTTGTCGGCCTCTTTCAAGTTGTTCTGCTGTAGGTGTGGGCTCGGCCCCATGAGGTTCGAGGTATTTCTTTCCTTTTCGGTGCTGTCACCCATGCCGCGTCCGAACCCGGGAGCCATATCTTCCGACAACGCGTGACCTTGTCGTACGACGCCCATACCTTCTTCCATACCCTTGATCTGCGAGCCCGTCCCGGCCATGCCCATCGATCCCACCATCGATACCATCTGGTTCATCATGTGGTGCGGCAGGTGGCAGTGGAACATCCAATCGCCGGGGTAAACCGCGTCGAATTCGAGATCGCGCGCTTGCGCGACACCTACCAGCGCGGTGTTGTGCGGAAACCAGGTGGACTCGGGGGCACGTCCTCCCTCCGTCCCGGTGACAACAAACTGATTCCCATGAATGTGCATCGGGTGATGGTCCATGCCCAGGTTGACGACCCGTAGCCGCACGCGCTCGCCCTGCTTTACTATCATCGGCGTCGTGGCCGGTCCCGCTTTGCCGTTGATTGTGAGCCAGTTGAATTCCATTGCTAGCGAATTGGGTATGGGGTTATTGGGAAGCAGCGCCCACTCCTGGAGAATGAGCCCGAAATCCTTGTCCACACGAGGCGAGTGGGGCTGCTTGGGGTGGATAATGAACAGTCCAATCATGCCCATCATTTCCTGCATCGCCATGTGGGAGTGATAAAAGAAAGTGCCGTTCTGGTGGACGGTGTACTCGTAAACGAAGGTCTGGCCCGGTTCAATGAGGGGCTGGCTAATAAAGGGCGCGCCATCCATGTTGAGCGGCACTTCAAGACCGTGCCAGTGCATGGTCGTCGATTCAGGCAACTTGTTTGTAACGATGAAGCGTACGCGGTCACCCTCAATTACTTCGACCGTCGGGCCGGGAACGCTGCCGCTGTAACCCCACGCGAACATTTCTTTTCCCGGAAGTAACTGGACCTTGACCACCTCTGGGTCGAGTCGGAACACCTTCACCCCGTTGTCCATGGTCCAGGGAAGTTTCGGCACGTCGGGACTGTGAACCAGAACTTGGCCGCCAGAAGTTGCGGGCCTGTTGTCCGTCTTCGGCGGCGGCTGAGGAGGCATCACGTGTCCTTCGTGTTGGGCGTTGACCACCTTTGATCCCGCCAACAAACCTGCCGCACCAAAAAGCGATGAACGTCTTATGAAACTGCGTCTGCTGTTCTCCATTACTTAACTCCTGTATTTGTTCGAAAACTTTTTGATAATTTTCTAAAGCGAATCGCCTGCGGGTAAGTGCGGGCGATCTCACAAGTTTCACGGGGCAGACTCGCCGGTTGCTTCGCTCGCTGACCTCAGCTTGAAGCCTTCGGTACGGTCGCCGGATTCGCCGGGCTTAGCGATGGCATCCAGTCCGCCTTCCAGCAGGAATCCACGCAATCCGACAGCGCTTTGCCTAAGTTGGACCAGCGCTCTCGCGTATTCGACTTCAACTTGGAATAGCGTGCGTTGCGCAATCAGCACCTGCGGATAAGCCGCCGCCATCTGACGGAAGCTGGAGAGATACATCTGATAACCCTGACGCGCTCGGGGCAGCACTTGCGTGCGATATCGTTCGACCATTTGCTGAGCGTTGCGGTACTCGTGGAAAGCCGAAGCGAATCGTGATCGCATCACCAACTGCAGGCGCTCCAAATCACGCTCGGCAATCGCCAGTTCTGCTTCAGCGGCGGCAATGCCTCCCTGGTTCCGATTGAAGATCGGCACGCTCACGCCAACCTCCAAACGTCCCTCCGGTCCTTTGCGGCGACCGGCGATGCCTGGGCTAACGGCCTCGAAACGTTCATAGTTGTAACCAAGGCCACCCTTTAGAAAGAGATCGGGAATTCTTTCAGCACGCGCTCGCGCAAGCACAGCGCGGCCTCGTTCCAACCCCGCCTGCGCTACCCGAATGTCGGGACTTTGACTGAGCAATGTGTCCAGCAGCTGTGCTTCGTTGAGCGGCGCAAGATCCGCATCCGGACTATCCGCAAGTCGTCCGGGTTCCAGTTGTGGGTTTCCCACCATCGCCGCAAGCGTGCGCCATGAACGCAGCCAGTCGTTTCGCGCCCGCAGGAAATCGATCTCCGAACGCTCCGCCTCAATCTCTATCTCAAGTTGATCCGGACGATCGGCCTGGCCCACGTTATAAAGTTCCTTAGTAATCTCAACGGCTTCGCGCGCCAATTGCGAAAGATCGTCACGCAACTCAACAAGGCGCTGAGCGCCGAGCGTTTCGTAATAAAGCACGCGAATCGAATTGGTAACCCGAAGACGCTGCGCCTCAGCGAGGATGACGGCTTGGTCCTTTTCGCGAGCAAACACACGGCGCGCCTTGCTTAACTTTCCACCCAAGGGGATGGTCTGCTCTACAAAAACCCCTTGCTCCATCGTTTCACCCGGTGATCGGAAGGCGAATTCTTCGAGGAAGTAACCGGCTATTGGATTGGGAAACATTCCCGCCTGACGTCGGCGTCCTTCTGCGGCTTGGATAGAAGCTTCAGCCTGTGCGAGCGTCGGATTTCTTTGCATCGCCATCGCTTCCAGTTCTTCCAGCCTGAGAATTGGTCCCGCAGGAATGACTTCACGGCGTCTTCTTTTTCTTTCCTGACCTTCCGATTGCGAAGGCATTTGCATGCCGGGCGTCATCACATGCCCCGGACTTGGTGACGGCGACGCGGTCGGCATCTGCATGCCCGGCGTCATCACATGCCCCGGACTCGCTGACGGCGATGCGGTCGGCATTTGCATGCCGGGCGTCATCACGTGTCCCGGGGTAGGTGACGGCGATGGTCTGGGCCTCGTGGTTCTTCTCGTAGGAGTTCGCCTAACACGAGGAGCTGTTCTCTTCTTCTTCGGCGCAGCCTTCGGCTTCGGTTTGGCTGCCGGTTTCATTTTGGACATGTCATGCCCTTCATGCTGTGGCAACGCACTCACGCTGAGCGCAAACACCAAGGCCAGTGCGCTAACTGTTCGCAGCGCAATACTCAAATTACTGGGCCGATTCATGGTTCCCCCTTACCTGGTTGTCAAAGCGAACTCTGACGATTTTCTAGACAAAGCTTGAATGAATAGGAACAACACAGGCGGACGCCTGCGTCATCATCACGAATGTGATTATGGGTAGGTACTAAATGCGGAAGATATTAATGAGGATGTGCCTGGGAGTTGGATCGCCAGGCGGTCCATGCGCTCTTGAAGTCAAAACAGCAACGGGAGACGCTGCAACTGGAGCAACTCTGGAAACCTGGAGCGGAATACTCAGCTCGACCGAACGCTTAGGTGTTTCCGTTTCCCTGAGGGAATTAGGGTTCGGATTTGTACGCGAATGAACCGCGCAGTGTGAACACGGCCCAATAGGCTGACCCACAGCCAAGGCGTCGGCACTCACGTTGGATACAGGCTCGTGTTCCATCCCCATATGCCCCATGTCTTCATGCGACATTGTGGGTACAGCAAGCTGCGTCTCACACGAAGCCATGCCCGACTGAAGATGCGGACAAAGTGCGGCAACCAGGAAGGTGCCTCCCTGACTAAAAAGCAATGCAATGCCGAGGACGGTGTGTGCCAGGAACCGCTTATGCATAGTCGAAATGCTCTGAGTTGCTCACTACTAATTTTAGGGGAGGCTCAATATACCACGTCCGCCATTCGCTGTCCAAGTACTGAACCTGCAGCTCATTTATAAAGGCTAATATTTGCTGTCGCCGTGCGCACGCGTGAAGGTTTGCCGAATTCTGTCCAGGCAAAATGCACTTCATCATTGAGTCGTGCCATTCGTGGAAACCCACTCGAACGCGAGATGTCAGTTTTGGCGATGATCGCCGCAGGACCAAGAGTCCCGTCTGCTCGCACGCGCCGCACTTTGATGGCCCCGCCTTCTACATTCCCCGACAACCAGCAGACCAGCGCCGAGCCGTCTGGAAGCAGTAAAGCATCGACCCGTCCGGAGGCTTCACCGTCGTCTACTTGTATGGGACTGCTGAAGGTTGCGCCCGAGTCATGAGAAAACGCTACCTTGACGCGAGGGGTATCCTCTGCGCTTGTGAACCATCCGACGACCACTCGCCGGCCGGCCGCGTTGACAGATGGACCATTAACAGGGCAACCGTTGATCTCCCAGTTGTCCGCGTGCACGGGTTGAGGTGAGCCCCAACCGCCGTTAATTTGTTTGACGAAATGAATATCCCGGACTTCTGACTGGGACCGGTCCCGATAAACTGCGATTGGGCCATCGTCTGTGAGTGCGGCAGAAGTCTGGCAACACTCGCAGACCCGTTCATCCAGTTGCGCTTCGTCACTGAGCTTACCGTCTGCATCCATAGCGGCGTACCGTAGCGTCATGCTCTCCGAAGCGGGCGCATGCTCATCGCCCTCTTTCATGTTCGTCATGTTTCTACCGTCGAGCCACACCGCGCCCAACCGACCGTCTGGCAACGGTATCAGAGAGACAAACCCGTGCTCAGTCTGGGTGTTGTCACGATGCGGGACAATTGGTTTACTCCAGGTCTTGCCGCCATCCTTGGACCGCGAAATATTCACGTTGTACGCGTAAGTCCCTGAGCCGCTTTTCACCAACCAGTGCGCGGCCAGCGAGCCATCCCGCAGGGCGACGACGGAAGGAAAGTCAGCCCAGTTAACGAACCAGTTCTCCCCTTCGGCAACGGTGCGCGATTCACCCCATCCCTCTCCATCCCTCATCGCGGTTCGTAACGCGTACCTCTTATCGCCGATCTTTTCCACCCAACTCAGGATGATGCGACCGTCATGAGTGGCATTCAATTCAGGCTCGCGGCTGTCCCCATCCGTGGGCGACTCGCTTGCACGGATTACCAGTGCCTGATCTGAAGCGTGAGATGATTTCGAAGCGTTTGGAGAAAGTGAAGAATCATGAGAGCTTCGGTTACAGCCAAACAAGAGAAGCCCAAGGCTAACGAGTAATCCATTTCGAACTCTGCACCAAATTCTCATATCTGGAATCGGTTTCCCTTTGTGGATTGAACTCTAATCATGAACTTTAATATCACGGCCCCGCACGTTATCACAAAACGGCACTTGCTTCACTATGAGAAAAAGAAACGAGCCCTCGATGGGCTCGCTCCTTCGATCCTCTGATCCGTGGATAATCGTCCTTACCAGCGTCTGTCGAAGCGACGTTGATTGTTCCCGCGACTCTGATCATGAAAATCGCGATGGTCTCGTCTCACTTCCCGATGAAACGAACGATGCCGCCGATTGTTGCGGTCACCGAATCGATCATGGAAACGATCGTGCCGGCGCTCGAAGCGATCATGTACTCTATCGTGTCGGCGTTCAGTCCGATCGTGGTTGTCACCGTGTCGTCCGCGATGCTGCGGGTCGAGGCCGAACGCACTCACGGGCAGCAATAAAGCAGCCATGAGGGCCAGGCCCGCGACCGTTAGGTTCACCTTTTTGCCTTTCATATATGCACTCCTCCTAAATCTGCTTTCTTGGCATTTTGTTTTCCAGATTTAGATCGCTTGCAATCATTCGTAGTGTCTCGAACTAATCGCAAAGCAAACCAAATCCTCTCAGAATAAGAAGGGGAGTAAAATGTCGAACACAAGCACCATGCCAGCTGTTATTTCTTGGTCGCAGGTTGGCAAAGGAATTCAACTTTTACACGATAAGGTAGAAGGTGAGAACGCTATCGTGTGAATCGAATGCCGGTCAAAAGGCCGTTTGCAGGTATTGGGTGGCTCTGATTAGTCAGCGCGAAACACAAAAGTTAACTTTGTTGGGTAGCAGGGATCTTCACGCCACCGCAGATCATCTTGCCAAGCCACCGAGAGTGACTTGCTTTCGGAGAAAATTGAGCATCTTATTGTTTAGCCGAGACTTCGTATGCGTAGATGGTTCCCTCCTCTACTCCCGCGAACAGCATATTACCTGAACTGCCTAAGCTCGTGATGCATCCCTTCAGGCTAAGATTCCATTGGGGCTCGCCGTCCGTCGCTCGGAAGGCAGCCAGCCCACCACGACAGTTCCCGGCTACGACGGATTCTTTCCATAGATGAGGGCGCTGCGATGCCCAGTCAGGGGATGATCTCTGCTTCCAGCGCACCCCGGCCAATTTGGAATCGATAGAGATAATGTAACCGACTCGTTCCGTAGCGCTCTTCAAAAACATGAACAGTGAGTCGTTGGCGAATGCCAGCCTTCCCACGGGTTTTGCGTCAAGGGCCAGCTCGGATATGACTGTGCCCGTCTCCGCATTGAGACGATAGATGTGGTGGTCCGTTGTGCCGACATAAATAGTCTTGTCCCTGAGGGCCAGCCCTGTCGAAGGAGCTGCCGCGAGCTTACGCTTCCAAACCACCCGACTAGACGAGGCATCTAGCGAATAGATGACGCCGTCTAATCCGGCAATGAACAGACGATTCTTGTCTGCAACCGGTGCTTTCGGCACGTCACAGTCCTTATTGGTTGCGCCAGTAGAAAAACTCCAGTTCAAGCCTCCAGTATTAAGATTTACGGAAGACCAATTGTCCTGAAAACTGCCGAAGAACACATTTGAATTGAGTTGAAGGATGTCAGTAGGGACGCTGGTCGAACGATACTTCCAGCGCACTTTTCCAGTGTCTCGTTCGAAAGCGTAAGCGTGTCCTACACCCTCTGGGTCACAGGATCTGTCGGTGCCGATGAGGATCAGGTCATTTGTGACTAACGGATCCCCGTGGAAGCTCACCTGCTTTCCGTCTTTGCGGATGTCATAGCTCCACTGTACCTGACCCGTGGTCTTGTTAATAGCGTAGAAGGTTCCCGCACAGGAACCGATGAAAAGTAGTTCCCCCACGACCGTGGGGGTCGAGAAAATTCAACCTCCGGCTTCATATTTCCAGCGAAGTTCTGGCCCAGCCGCCGCGGCAAGGCTTGACTCTTTCGTAGAGGTCTCAGCACAGCTCACGCACGCTATTGCCAGTAAAACGACTGTTGAAATGAAACTCTGGTTCTTTCTCATAGACTTGGCAGCAGTTCTTCGGATCGGCTAATCCTTCGGCCTGCGTGGATCATCGGCCGGATTCACATATGTGATCATCCACGGACCGGTGCCATGAAGTTGCAGGACCGTGTCGCCCTTTGCCCAGGCAAAGTGTTTCATTTCCGCGGGCCAAAAGCCAAACGTTCCGGCAGGCATCTCCCGAGTCGCCGTTTGATCAAATTTGTTTCCCATCCCGACATTGAAAGTTCCCGAGATTACAGTCACATGCTCTACGTTCGGATGCCAGTGAGGCTGGATTTTAAACCCGTCCGGTAGCCACAGACGCATCGTAAAAAAACCTTCCTTTGAAGGATCGCCTTCCAGGACGGCGACTTTTGCTCGAGCCGCCAGAGATGCGGGACCATCCTTCCACTGAATCTCAGCCGTTGGGTAAAGACTCATTTCTTCCTTCTTTGAGTCTGCCATCTCGTGCTTTTGAGGTGCTTGAGTCATCTGACCCAATGCTATCGAGGTAAACGCGACTGTTAGCGCTAAGGCAAAAATGATGTGCTTCATAGTGTTGGACTCCTGCGCTGGGAAATTGACTGTACGCGTACTATTATCACGCTCATAGGTTATGTCAAGGTTCCCCTGGTGCAATTGATGAAGAGAATTCTGTATTTGGGCCTGTCATAACAATCAACAGGCATGAAGGATCGGAATGCCAACCGTTTCAAACCATGGAGGCTTTATGTCCGCATTCAGGTTAGGATGGAAGATGCGATACGTCCTCTTAGCATCAGTCGTTCTTGGCTCACCTCTTTTTATACCTAATGCGGCCTGCGGTCAGCATTCCTTCACTAACAAACCACCGGACCAGTCTGATACTTTTAAACTCCTGCGGCCACTTATCGGAAAATGGGAAGGTGATTCGCAAGGCAAACCCGGCATCGGAAAAATGGAGCGCACCTATGCCTTCGTATTGAGGGATCGATTTCTTCAGGTTTCAAACAAGGCCGTGTACCCAACGCAGAAGAAGAATCCTAAGGGTGAAACCCACGAGGATTTGGGCTTCTTTGGCTATGACCGAGCGCTAAAGAAACTAACTTATCGCCAATTTCACGTCGAAGGCTTCGTGATCCAGTACTCTTTGGAAAGCATATCGGATGATGGCCGCAGCTTCGTCTTCACTAGCACGGCCATTGAGAACATCAGCCCCGGTTGGGTTGCGCGCGAAAGTTATCGGTTTCTGAACAATTATGAGTTTATCGAAACGTTCGCCCTGGCCGGACCCGGGAAAGAGTTCGCAACTTATTCGGAAACCCGCTTTCGCAGGAAACATTAAAGCGTCAACGACATTCTTACGAATGACCAGCTGAGTATTTCAGCGAAAATGCATTGTGACAGCGCAGAAACCCTGGTGGCCCTAACAGTAATTGCGAACGGCGAGTCGAGAAGTACGAACGCTCAATTGATTGAAGCGTTGCAGGAGACTCGTGCGCGCACGATTGAACTTGTCCAGGATCTGAGCGAACCGCAGTTGGTTGGCCCACGTTTGCAAATCCTCAATCCGTTGCGCTGGGAGATTGGTCATATCGCATGGTTTCAGGAGTTCTGGGTCTTAAGACATTTAGGCGGTCAGCCGCCGAATATTAAACAGGTGGACGAGCTTTACGATTCGGCGCGGGTCGCGCATGACACGCGTTGGGATTTGCCATTGCCTGGGAGAGACGAAACGCTGGCTTACATGGGCCTAGTGCTTGAGCGCGTGATCGACCAGACCGGTAAACAAAAGCGCGGCCTGACGGATGCTGAAGGCAACGATGAAGTGTATTTCCTCAACCTCGTGTTGCTCCACGAGCAAATGCACGCCGAAGCGATCACTTACACACGTCAGACTTTGAGCTATCCCAGACCTGAAATCGACATCGCGGGAAAACAGCCTAATGATTTTGAGGTCGTTAACAATTATTTGACAGGCGACGCAGAAATACCTGGCGGCAAATTCACGATGGGAAGCGCCCCCGAACAAGGCTTCGTCTTTGATAACGAACAACTGGCACACGAACTTGAGATTGCCCCTTTTGCGATTTCTAAAACAGCCGTGACCAATGGTGAATTCAAACATTTCGTGGAAGACGGCGGCTACAGACGAAACGAACTTTGGACCACGGAAGGTTGCCGGTGGCGGACAGGTGCGAGTGCAGATTGTCCGGTCTACTGGCGCGGTGAAGGAAACGATCGCTGGGTGCGACGCCACTTCGACGAATGGGTTGCGCTCGAGGAGCGCCTACCAGTCATTCATGTCAACTGGCACGAGGCTAATGCTTACTGTCGCTGGGCTGGGCGGCGTCTGCCATCAGAGGCGGAGTGGGAGATGGCGGCGAGTGGTGAGCCGGCGGCGAATGATCGAAGGCTTAACACTCACAAACGACGATATCCCTGGGGCGATGATTCTCCTACATTTGAACGTGCGAACCTTGATTGGCGTGCGCTGGGCTGCGTTTCGGTTGACGCGCTGCCGGCGGGAGATAGCGCTTTCGGTTGCCGACAAATGATCGGCAACGTCTGGGAATGGACCGCGAGCGACTTCCAGCCATATCCCGGATTTGTCGCGGGTCCTTACAAAGAATACTCCGAACCCTGGTTTGGAAATCACCAAGTCCTTCGCGGCGGTTGCTGGGCGACTCGTTCGCGCCTCATTCATAACTGCTATCGAAACTTCTACACGCCGGATCGGCGCGACGTATGGGCGGGGTTCCGCACGTGTACGCTTCAGAGCCTGGAAGAATGAGGATTGGAATAGTCACTCCGGCTCCGCCGGACTCACGCTACGGAAACCGCATTACTGCGCTTCGCTGGGCAAAGGTTCTTAGACGCCTTGGCAATAACGTGTCGATTTTAGAGACGTATGACAGTCAGCCTTTTGATATGTTGGTAGCCTTACATGCTCGGAAGAGCCATCCTTCAATCATCCACTTTCGCCGCCAGAACCCCGCCGCCCCGGTCATCGTCGCTCTTACCGGAACAGATCTCTATCGCGATATTCGAACCAATCATCTGGCGCGCGAGTCGCTCGAAATCGCGACCAGGATTGTGGTCCTCCAACCGAAAGCCCTCGAGGAACTGGAGCCAGGCTTGCGAGAGAAGACACGGGTAATCTATCAATCAGTGGAAGGCAGACTGGTACAGACAGGCAGGAGTGGTAAGGCAGCGAAAACAACTGCAGGCAAGTCTAAAGGTAGACCCACGGGCTTCTTTGACGTTTGCGTGATTGGCCATTTGCGTGCTGTTAAGGATCCTTTTCGCACCGCAATGGCGGCGCGCTTACTTCCTGATTCGTCAAGGATTCGTGTCTTACAGGTCGGCGGGGCGATGACTACCGGAATGGCCGCCAGGGCGCGCAAGGAAATGAACGCCAACCAGCGCTACCAATGGCTCAGTGAGCAGTCCCGGCCACGCGCCCGCTGTATTTTGGAGAAGAGTTCTCTTTGTGTGCTTTCGTCTCGCCTTGAGGGAGGGGCGAACGTGTTGTCAGAGGCGATAGTTGCTTCCGTTCCAATCCTCGCCTCACGCGTCGATGGTAACGTCGGCATTTTGGGCGTAGATTATCCTGGATATTTCGATGTCGGCGCCACCAAGGAGCTTGCGCAATTGTTGAGACGCGTTGAAATTTCATCGAAGTTTCTGGCTGAGCTAAGAAACCGGGTTAAGAGTCTGGCGTTCCTTTTTGATCCGGCGCGTGAGCAGCAGGCATGGTCAATTTTGAGCCAGGAAATATTCGGCTAAAGCTTCGCGAAGTGGTTGAGAGTGATCGGGGATGGGTCGACTTATGATTGCGGAACAAGCCAATCATGGAGAGAACGAAGCGTCGCTAACAATGAGCCACCGCGTGGTCTATTTCGCACTCGCGACTCTGCTGATCATCGGAGCCCTGATCGTTTACAAGAGTTCCGCATCCTTGGCTGTGATTGGAAAAGTCTCTGCTACGGGAGTCTTCACCCCCCGCGATAATGTCATTCCCCTGGTAGGTGGTTCGGGATCAAGCGTTCTTACCCGAACGCTGAACTATTTTTTTGTCATTTGGCCGGCATTGCTTTTCGGCATTCTGATCAGCGCAGCGGTTACCACATTTGTGCCTCAGCGTTGGCTGGCTCGAGCGTTAGGCAAAGGGTCAGTGAGGGGCCAGATCATTGCTGGAGCTGCGGGAGCGCCGTTGATGCTCTGTTCGTGCTGTGTGGCTCCGATCTTCAAAGGCGTCTACGAACGATCTGCTCGACTTGGTCCATCCCTGGCCTTAATGCTCGCTGCACCCGCCCTCAATCCGGCTGCATTGATTCTGACCTTCATGCTTTTTAACTACAAGGTTGCCGTGACCCGCACAGCTGCGAGCGTTGCGGCAGTTCTTTTCACCGGAGCGATTGCTGAAAAGATATTCGACAAAACAAGAATTTCTTGTGAAGTCGACGATGTTTCTCAGAATTTGCCGCGACGACAATATCTGCTGCGCTTCGTGCGTTCATGCGGTCAAGTGGCTCTGCGATTGGTCCCGGTAATAATAATCGGTGTTGTGGCCTCAATGATCATTGCGCAATGGCTGCCAACTGGCGGCTCCCAGTGGCCGGGCGCAAAGTTGTTGGCAGTCATCGTTGTCGCTACGTTTGCGATTCCGCTGGCTCTACCAACCTTTTTCGAGATCCCGCTAGCTTTCGTTTTGCTGGCGTCAGGCGCTCCACCAGGCGCCGCCTTGGCACTCCTGATCGCCGGCCCCGCAATCAATCTTCCTTCGCTACTCACCATCGTGAGGTCGACAAGTTGGAAGGTCGGAGCCGTGGTAGCAGCTTCCGTTTGGACGATAGCAGTAGTCAGCGGAATACTCGTGAATCTGATCTGAAGTGTGAGATTGAGGACTATGTAACAACCTGACGCAACCTTATAGGATGGGTTTTGTGGAGGACCCTTATGACTTTTCTCGAGAGGATCATCCAGACGAACGAACCAAAGACTTTCTCGCAACTACTTTCAATTGATTGTTCTGCCTAACGCCTGGCGAGGATTTCACAGTTTGATATCGTTCCATTCGGGTGAGAGTTTCTTTATCCAGAGGCTTCCCACTACCTGGACTGAGATGAGCGACAAATGAACTCCCATGAACATCCACGCTGGGAGCGGAGCCCACGGCGGAACACAGAGGACTATGGCAGAGACTACTTCGGCGAAGCTGATGTGACGCTTCGCGAGTCGATGGTGCAAAATGTGCAGCGCCTGCACGATTAGCAATGCGATGTAAGTATTTTGGGGTGTCAACATCTTAGGATTCCCTTTAGGCGCAGTATTCGTCCGGTTTCTGCTTAGTGGCTTGAAGTCAGTAGAGAAGCTAATATTGAACTATGCTTCAACTGAAGAATGAAACGACAAAATTATACCCCTACACGATCGGCATAGCCCTGATGCTGTGTCTCTCGTTAGCTATGCTCGCGAAGGCGCAAGAAACATCTGACGTGCAAGGTAGGGTTTCACCAGCAGACGAGAAGACAATCGCCGCGTTCAGAGCGCGCGTCAGGAAATACACCAAGCGGCGTGAGGCTATTGAAGCGGAGATGCCGAAACTTTCGAAAGAGGCCACCCCGGAACAAATACGAACGCATCGCACAGAGTTGGGGGGAAAGGTGCGGGCGGCACGAGCGGGCGCCAAACGGGGCGAAGTATTTACGCCTGCGATTGCAAGGTACATTCGCTCAACGATTCGGGATACGTTAAAAGGTGCCGAAAGGGCTGAGTTTCGCAAAACAGTTCTGGAGGCGGAGACGAAGGGAGTTCCGCTCAAAGTTAATTACACTTACCCGGAAGACAAAGAGTTGGTCCAGATGCCACCCACGTTGCTGCTCAAACTCCCACAGATTCCGAAGCAAGTGAGGTATCGCTTCGTCGGTCGGAACCTGCTATTGGTTGACAGGGAAAATGATCTCATCGTGGATTACATGTTCAACGCGTTGCCATAAGAAAGGTTCAGGAGGGAACAAGGATGAAACGTATTTTTACTGCATTGGTGATATTCACCGCTTTGAGTTTCAGCGGCTCAATGGATGTTCGCGGGCAAGGATCCACTCCCGCGAGAGCAGATGGAGCGACGGTTTCAGCGGCGGGATCGGCTGTCAAACTCTCTCTACCCCGAAAAAACGACTCGGTGCGTTTCGCAGTCATCGGCGACACGGGGACCGGCTCACGTCAGCAAAAAGAGTTAGCCGCCGTGATGGTGCGGTATCGGGATGCCTTCCCCTTTGAGTCTGTTCTGATGTTGGGCGACAACATGTACGGTGGGGAGACGCCAAACGATTTCAAGTTGAAGTTTCAGGATATTTACCAGCGATTGTTAGACGATCGGGTCAAATTCTACGCCGCCCTCGGCAATCACGATGAATCGAATCAGCGCTTCTATGCACTCTTCAATATGGGAGGCGAAGAGTACTATCGCCTCCATCAAGGCAATGTCGCCTTTTACGTGTTGAACAGCAACTACATGGATAGGCGCCAGATAAAGTGGCTAGAGGATCAGTTGGCTAAGGACGCATCTGAATGGAAAATTGCCTTCTTCCATCACCCACCCTACTCATCGGGCGGAAAACACGGGTCCAGTTCCGGGCTGCGCGTAATTTTGGAGCCCCTTTTCTTGAAGTACAGTATCAACGCAGTCTTCACGGGTCATGACCACTTCTATGAGCGCATCAAGCCACAAAAGGGCATCTACTACTTTGTATCTGGCGCGGGCGGCAAACTTAGAAAGGGTGACGTTAACGATAACTCGCCCCTCACGGAAAAGGCGTTTGACCGTGACCTATCCTTTATGCTTCTCGAAGTAGTCGGGGATCAAATGCACTTCCAGGTAATATCGCGGACCGGTGAGACAGTAGACTCGGGCGTGCTGATCAACCAGCGAAAGAAGAGCGCGACATCTTCTTTGAACTCTGCCGGACCTAAATAGAAATACTGTAACTTGGGGTGAAGGCTTTAGTCGCAGCAGGTATCCCCGCGAAGCGCTTCAATTCCTTCTTTGGTAATGATGGGCACCATGACAAGGGCCGCCACGGAATCAGCCCACCACCAGCCTACCACTGCATTTAGAAGAAGACCGCCGAGTAGAATTGCTGAAAGGTAAGTACAAAGTTCGGTTTGTTTGGAATCGGCCATCAACGCATTGCTCTTAATTGCGCGAGCTACTCTTCTTTTCGCGCGAAAGAGCAACGGCATAATTACTAAAGAGACGGCAGCCAGAACAATGCCAACGAGGCTTTCTTCCGGCACCTCTCGTCTTACCAGCGATTTTATTGAATCGTAGCTGACATAGAGAGCTAGTACTACAAAGCATATGCCCACGATTTTTAGACTGATCGCTTCGACGCGTTCCCGACGTTCTTCGTCCACGTCCGCGTGCAAACGCCACAGTAAGACCGCGCCGGACGTGACCTCAATCAGACTGTCGAAACCAAACCCCACCAGTGCGATGCTGCCGGCAATCAAACCGGCAGCTACCGCTATCAAGCCCTCGAGGCTGTTGTAGGCAATGGTGAAGTATTCGAGGTAACGTCCCTTTTTGATTAATGCTGGGCGATGGGAATTTTCTATCTGAAGTTCTGCTTGGCTCATACCTATGCGGGAACTGGTTCCGGGGTTTGCTTCTTCAATAAACGTCGCAATTTCATTCGTGCCTTGTGAAGCTGTGATTTCGACGTGCCTACTGCAACTCCCAGAATCTTTGCGATCTCCTCGTGCTCATGACCTTCGATGTCATGGAGGACAAAAACTGAACGGTAACCCGGCGGCAGTTGCTTAAGGGCGCTGTCCAGACTAATCCGATCCAGCACCGGCATTTTATTTGGATTCTCCGTCCCGCGCACAATTTGTACAGGCGTATCACCTTCATCAGTTGTACGTTCAAGCTTAACGCTTCTTTTTCGGAAGTGCATCAAGACCTGATTGACGGTCAGACGGTGCAGCCAGGTAGTAAAAGCTGACTCACCACGAAAGCTGCCGATCTTCCGAAACAACTGAATGAAAGCTTCCTGGGCAAGGTCCTCCGCCTCGGCGACGTTCCCCGTCATGCGCAGACACAGCGAATAAACGCGACGATTATGACGCGCGTACAGTTGTTCAAAAGCTCCCATATCACCGCCGGCGGCGGAGATTGCTAGAGCATGATCCGAAAGTGGCGCGACTTCGGTCTCAGCGCCGACAGCGGTTTTCTTAGCTGACCAAAGAGGAAAGACGTCAGTGTTTATCATGGGCTTACATAGAGCAAATAGAGGGCCAGCTAATTTGCCACGATTAAGCCTACTAAACGCGCTCGCGCTTTCAAATATCCACCGTCGATGAACGAAAGAGAGTCAACTGAACCCAAATCGTGCAGTAACCTTTTTTCTTTGCCGAAACAGAGACTAAAGATGAGTCGAGTAGGCCTCGGGCACCCTCAGAGCGAAGCTAAACAATTCATTCGACTCAGAGAAAGAACAGGTGGCGCAAGACTTACCAGGAAGCCGCACGGGAGTTCTTTCCCAACACTGAAATGAGGATTTCCCCAGAGATGATTATCGTTACTGGAGTCAAAAATGAGTTAGCGCCAGACCCGAGCTGCGCGTTCCAGAACGTGACCCTCCGTTTATTAATCCAGAGAGTCTTGGAGAGTTCTGAAACGCGCTGATCTGCTTCAAGCTGAGGATTTGAATAGGCAAATGCTAAAACATTCGCTGGTCACGCTGGTCACCGCAATGTGCCTGTGCGTCTACCCACAGAGAGCGACGCAAAAATGAAGGCTATAGGAACAGAGGAAAAGCAAACTGCTTTTCCCCACCCTTCCCACAGCCCGTACTGCTAACAGAAATAGTAATCAAAGCCGCCGCCCAAAAACAAGGGACGATCATTCACACAAATTACTTGACGCTACCCTCATTGTTGCCAAAACACCCCGGTTCATTTATTCAGATTTAGCGGCGTTTCGTCGCTTGCGAATGACTCGGGCCACCCCTGCCAAGCCTGTACCCAATAAGACCATTGTGGCCGGTTCCGGAATCGGTTCCTGGCCCGCCGAACCGCTGAATCTGAAACGCTCAGGACCTCCCTGCGCATTGCTCAGAGTCGCTTCCAATCCAAGCCGCAGATTTGAGTTGGCCGCCAAGGCTGCTTGTAGCCGAGCTGCTGCCTCTGAGTCCAGACCGAACGCATAGTCTGCATTGGCACCCTGGCCACCCCTAATCTGGTCCAGGGTCAGAGCAGCCGCCAGGGAGGTGCTAAAGACGGTGTTGCCGCTTGAGTCATAAGCGGTCAGGATAAGCGAATCGATAGTGATCGTGCTCTTATTGCCGCCGTTTGGTTCGTTAATATTCAGGAGAATCTGCAGATTAGTTGCGCTCGTCCCAATATCACTAAAGGCAATCGTATGCTGGTGCGGGCCAGCACTAATGTCACCGAAGGCGACATCGCTGCTGCCATTCCACCTAACCCCTCCTGATTCAATGGTGCTGTTTCCGTGATGTTGGAGATTGAGAGCGGCCAACGGTGGGACTAGCTTGCTATGATTGGGTTCGACAAAGACAATACCGTCCGCGAAAGCACTGGTGCCAGCCAAAGAAACTGTCAATAGCGCTCCAAGGGTAAGGATTCCTTTTGAAAGTCCTCGCAGGAAATGGAGCGGCGAAGGCCCTTAAGATCGACCAGTTAGGCAAGGGGTTCCTGATCCAAAGGCCATTTAAAAGCTTGACCTGATTAGAGCCGGATCCGAAAACCTATCTAAAACGAAATACTGTAATTCGCGCCGGGGTTGCGCCCACGCTCGAAGATCACACCGAACTGATGTCGTCCAAATGAATAATTCAATATTGGATGAACGCGCACACCGTCAAAAAGAATTGTCGAACTCCAGTTCTGGCCAATGCTAATGTTTAGTCCCCCAATCACGCGCGCACGATCTTCGTAGGTTCCGTAAGCAAGTCCAACATAGGGCGCAATCGGTAATCCCGTGTGATGCTTCAAACTCTTGCTGAGCGTTGCGTAAAAAGATTGGCCGGATGGAGTGCCAATGCGGTCGGAGCTGGTGCCGATTATTAGCGCGGGCCGTTGGTGTGTCTCGGTGATAACAACAGCATTGGCAATCGGACTGGCCTTTTTGGCTAGAGGGTTGTATTCGACTCCAGCCGTCACCCTCGGATGAAATCTATAGGTTAAGGTGTTACGCCACTTCGCGCGATCAATCTGGTTCGCGATTACGCGCACGCCATAGGTCCACTTATATTTGTTATCTGCTGCCCCGCTCACGGCGCGGCCCTCACCGGGTCAAAGCGGTCAACTGGGGACTGACGACACCTCACCCGATTTCCGCTTTGCCGAAGCCACCTCGCGTTCTTCCTTACGCTCAACCGTCGCGGTCTTTTCAGCCGAGGCAAGCATTGCATCAATTTGTTTTTTCAGATCCGCTTGATTGACAATGCCGGAGATCACTTTGGCAACGCGTCCGTCTTTACCAATCACCACAGTTCCCGGCAACGCCGCACCAAGTCCAAAGCGAATCATGTCGGCTGTAGTTGCGCCCATCCAAATCGGAAAGTTTACTTTCGCTTCTTTAACGAACTGCAAAACTTTGGCCTGGTCCTCCGCTTCGTCTGTGGACGCGCCTACAACTTGCACTCCCAGCGCCGCATATTCGTTTTGAATTGCCGCCAAGTCGGGCATTTCTTTGCGGCACGGTATGCAGTAGGTCGCCCAGAAGTTCAAGATTACGATACGGCCTTTGAGCGCACTTAACCCCTGCGTGGTACCGGACGGATCTTTGAGTGTCAGATCAACCTCCTTGCCAACCACATTCGCGGCTTCCTGTTCCGCGAGACTTGGCGCCAGCACCTCCAGCGCGTCAACGCGAATCACACTCACGCTTCTCTTCTTCTGCACCGCGCCCGTCACCGCGACGCGCTTGCCGATAAATTCAAGCCAGTTTTTTCCGGGCAGACGAAACTTTGCCTGTTCCAACTGATAAAACGTGAACTTGTCGCCCTCGCGAACTGCAATTAACGTCGGGTCGCCATTTGCAACGCATGACTGCGACTTCAATAAATCTTCCGCCGTGCCGAATTCAACCTTGGTACGATCGGCTTGCGCCCAGCAATCCGCGCAACACACGACTTGACCTTCCAGCCGGACGCCCGTGCTTTGCGCTGCCGCCGGCATTGCTACAGCCAGGCAAAACAACAAACCTGCGACTACTCTTTTCATCTGACAAACCTCCGTTGACTGAGTTAGACATCCAGTGCCCGCCAATCACAATTCAATCGGAAGGCAGCGCGAAGTTAAGAAGGAACTATTCAGCTGGAGGACTCTAGATGCGAAGGATGCCAAGCCGTTCAAGCGGTGGATCGGAAGTGGAAGACAGAGTTGACGGGCGGGTCATAGACTGGGGCAGATCGCTCTTTGGTAACCTGGACGGCGCGAAGGTCACATGAATGGCAGCGGTACTTTGCGGAGGCGAAACATCTGATTGCCGCTGAGGAAGGATGAAAGACGACGCTGGGATCGGACAATCTCCATCATCGTGCGATTCGCTTACGCTCTGACGGGTTTCGTCAGCACAATGTTCGCACGCCTCTGCATAGTGATCTGAGCATAGCGCCAGGCAGGCCACGAAGGCCCACAAAAGACACAACGGCAATGCCATCGCTCCAACCCGCGTGAATGGGGAACGCCGCAATAACATCGTGAGCATAATATAGGAAAGACGAACGTATCTGCCACCGAAAGCCCTGCGGAATCCCATGATTCTTCTATTTCCTTGCTATCAGCCGCCAGCGGCTTATCCACTTGACTCTAGACTTAACTCCAGAGGTTATAATTCTGTGTATGGCTGGGGCAGGCGTTCAGATTGGTGAGCTTGCAAAACGCGCTGGAGTCAGTATCGACACAGTGCGCATATATGAGCGGCGGGGATTGCTTCCTCGTGCCGCGCGCAGCGATGGCGGCTTCCGGCTATTCGCGCCTGAAGTACTTGGGCAGATTCACTTCATCAAGGAGGCGCAAGGCATTGGACTCTCCCTGGAAGAAATCAAGGAACTCTTGACAGTAGGTGGAGGAGCTGATGAATGCCGGCGAGTAAGCGAGCTATTGCAAGCAAAGATATCGGAACTCGACCTTCGCATAAAAGCAATGCGAGGCTTTCGTCGAACTCTTAGCTCGCATCTTCAATCTTGCGAGCGTGAATTGAAACAACGCGGGAAGGATGCACAATGTCCCGTCGTCAAAATCAAGCGTGCCTGATTAACAAGATGGAGGGTAAACATGCAACGGAGACACTTAGAAGCAGGAATCCTGTCACTTATTCTAATCGCAATTGTCGCTCTGGCTGCAAACCCTTATCCACGGGCCAGGAGCAATTCTCCCGGCACGGATGTCTCGCAGAAGCTAAATGACAAAGGCTATTCGACAGACATGAAAGAATTGCGTGACAAGTTCAATCGGGATAAGGGCAAAGTGCGGCTCGTACTGTTGCTCTCGCCCACTTGACCGGGTTGTCTTCGGGGGGCCTCCGAATTCCAGAGCAAGGTACTTGAAACGATCAAAGATCCAAATATGCGCATCTATGCCGTCTATCTGCCGATCCTCCGCAGTGATCAGGAAAGCAGCGTCCCATCGGCAAGCAAGCGACTCCCTGACAAACGTGTGAGTTATTTCTGGGATGGCGAAGGTGACCTGGGGCAAAGTTATGCGCGGATCCTGAAACTGCCAGAAGGACAGCCCGCGTGGGATGTCTATTTTGCCTTCAATCGAGGGGTCGAGTGGAACACCGAGTCGCCTGTTCCCGACTACTGGATGCACCAACTTCATGGACAACCGCCGGAGCGGCTGCTCAACGGTGTCAAGTTCGCGGAGGAAACGAAAAAGCTGCTTCAGATTAAGAAGTCACGTAACAGCTACACCGTCAAGGAGAATAAATAAACGAAGATGGATTGTTGTGTAGAGACATCGCAGGAGATGTCAGCAATCGCCGAGGCTCTCTCATACGACCCCGTCAATGCGCCCGAACCGCGAGACGATCCGGATCGAAAGTGTGTTAATTGTCGAGGCGCGAGTCGCGCTGTAACGCGAAAGACAATGCTGTTGATGCTCAAGCCAGAACACTTAGATCGCATCGACAATTCTGATTATCGCTTTTGTTCAGATCGAGCTTGCCAAGTGGTGTACTTCCCGGAAAACGGAGGGATAACTTTCAGAACGAGCGATCTTCGTATCCGGGTCGGCTTGAAAGAACGCATCGATCCAATCCCGCTTTGCTACTGCTTCGGTTTTGATGAGAAGGACGCGCGCGAAGAAATCGCTGAGACTGGGAACTCGACCATTCCAGAACGCATTGCCGCGCTGATTAAACAGGGAATTTGCGCTTGCCCAGCCAGAAATCCGTCGGGGGCGTGCTGTGTCGGAGAAGTAAATCAAGCGCTCAAGCGGTTGATGACGAGTTAACGCGCTGAATGCCGAGCTCTCGAATCGGCGGAAGCATCTTGCCTTGACGCTTCATCAACTAATGCGTATATCTTGTGAGGTTCAAAGACTCATTTTGAGTTGTGTTGATGTGGGAGGAATTTAAGAGAATGATTGAACAAGAAATGCACGTAGCGCGTCTGAACGGCCAAAACATCCGCATAATTCTTGCAGTCGCATGGGTCTTCGCGCTCACCGTCGCAGGTGCTTTTGGTTTAGTAGTGCGCGCGCAGTTCCCGGCAGCGTCGAACACTATCGTCGTCACTCCGAAGACAGAGCGTGTCGTGATTGCCATTGAAGGCATGCACTGCGGAGGTTGCGCCAGCGGAGTCAAAGCGATGCTAAAACGGACGCCCGGTGTTGTCTCCGCGGACGTGAGCTTCGAGCAGAAGGAAGCCAAGATCGAGTTCGACTCGTCGGCCACTTCACGAGAGAAGATCGTCGACGCGATCAACAACATGGGCTACAAGGCGAGCGTCAAAGGTTAGACACTAGACAACCAAACTTAGATGCGGAGGGCGTGCTCGATTGATCGGGCATGCCTTTATAGCGTTTGCGCCAGTCTTACGAAGTAGACCGAAAGGACTAAAAGAGCAATGCCGCTCACCACTTCGGCTATGCGTCTCGCTCGTCCTAACCGAGCCAGCCACGAGCCGACAGTTCCGGCAAACAATCCCA
>JBPCKD010000134.1:0-9605 GCA_051004635.1 Pyrinomonadaceae bacterium | reverse complement strand
CGTTAGCAGGAGCGGTGAGACTTTCTTGTCCCGCAAAGCGCACCGAAAGCTGAGTCTGGTTGGTCAACCCGAAGATCGGATTTCCAACCAAACTATTGTTGAGCAGTACGTTCTCATCGGTTTGCGGCACGTTACCTGCAACAACGACGATGTCTGCGCGTGCCGAAATCCCGCTGCTGAGACTAAGCACTGTAAAAGCTAGTAGCGAAAAGAAAAACTTACCCTTGATCATAATAATCCCCCCTGTTCGAATTTTGGCGCTGGGCGTTGAGGCCATAACATACCTTCCTCGGGGCGAACTGTCAATGACGGCTTGGCGAACTCGAAAGCCTTGCATGCTTCATCTATCGTGCGCCCAACCAGCGCGCTTCTTTTACGCTGGGGTGCGTTCGTCTTAGTAGGTGTTTTTGACCGCTTTCTTAACAAAACAAAATTTAGAACTTAGACACTTGTGTCTATAGCCATTACTTTTATTTTATTTTTACCGTATCGCTTTCTCGCAGAGCGTACCAACTGGTCAGAAGGCCGCTTTTGAACGCCAGAAGCGTTTAGCCAAACCCCACGCTGACTTGCCTGTCGTTGATTCAATACCACGAGGACCAACCAATGCCGTAGAACGAGCTAGAAGAGAGGCGGTCGGCAAGAGATATGACATGGGTCCTGGCGTACACTATGTGGGACCGGAGATAGCTGCCACAGCCTTCAGTTACGATTGGCCTCATAACTTCTCAGAGATTCCCGCAAACCTAAGTTAGGCTAATTGTTATCGGCCGTGTTACTTCTGCCGAAGCTCATCGCTCCTCTGACAAGTCAACCTTCTATTCAGATTTTGCTGTAAAACCACAGATGAATTTTCCTACGCGGAATGAGAGGAAACGACCTTACAAAATCGAAGGCGAAGCTCTGTATATTGACCTTTTTGCCGATTCCGGCACGATGAAATTCGTCAAAGCCAATCCTTAAATTTGAAACGAGGAGGTAAAACCAAAATAGAAAAGCAATCGAATACGGTAATGCTTGTGTTTATGTCTTTAATAGCCGTAAGCGGTGGGACCTCATCGAGAAACTCAAGAGGAAGAGCTACCGCGCTCGTGTGGTTCGTCGTCACTACATTCCCAAGCCGGATGGCCATATGCGTCCGCTGGGGATTCCAGTAGTCGAAGACAAGCTGCTGCAGCTTGCGGTCACGCGGTACTCGAAGCCATCTACGAGCAGGACTTCCTGCGGTGTAGTTATGGGTATCGCCCGAACAAAGGTGCGCTTGATGCGGTCGACAAACTGACGATCAAGCTCCAGTTCGGTCGCTACAACTTCGTGGTGGAAGCGGATATCAAGGGGTTCTTCGACCACATCGATCACCAAAGGTTGATGGAGTTGTTGTCCCTGAGAATCGCTGACCGAAGCCTGCTGCGGCTCATTAACAAGTGGCTCAAGGCAACCTACAGACGTGCTGTACCGCGTGTCGGTGGCGGGCGGCGCGCCAACGCCACTGACAACGCCCGACGCATCACGCAAGGAAGTTTCTCACGCCCATCCCCGCTTCTTGCCGGACGGTCGCCACTTCCTGTACCTCGCCCGCAGCGTGCAGCCTGGGAACAGCGGGATTGTCATCGGTTCACTCGACTCGAAGGAGACGAAACGTCTGCTGAATACAGACGCGTGCGCCGCCTTCGCGCCGCCGGGCTATCTGCTATTCCTGCGCGAGGGGACGCTGATGGGCGGGCGAAGCTAAGCAAATCTTGCGAGCTGTCACCATTGGTACCCCTTTGATTCATGGAGTTCGCTTGGTCTCAGGTCGGCCGTCCGACATAAGGCTTCAGTGGTACGTCGCGCATGGCAGCAGGTTTCCGTTTGCTTAGTAGCCAGTTCACTGTCTCCGTGAGCTTGCTGATGTCATTCGGCTTGACCAGGTAAGCGTCTGCGCCGGCCTTCATCGCTTCTTGCAGTTCATGCTCGTGTGCTTCGCCAGTGAAAAACACGGCGTAAAAAGCGACAGACGTCGATGCCCGTCATGACTGCGAGTCTGTAGGCACGCGACTCACTCATCTTCACCTCGATTGTTGTCACGATCACGTCCCCCGACCGAGGAGTTTGATCGTTGCCGGCGCTTTTCGCGTTATAAGCATAGCGCCCGGCATTTGTTTCAGGGAGCTTCCACGTGCTTCGAGAGAAGGGTGGCAATAATCCGACGGGCAGCGTCAAATTTAACGGTAATCATTTTACCCTTGGCCGAGGCTTGAGCGCTCTTGTAAAGAACTTCTTCGTCGCGCCCTCGTTTGACGACACTCCCAGCATAAAATAACAGATTGTAGACTCGTGCCAGTTGCGCCGCTCTCTTTTCGGAAGCCACCTCGGTGGAAGCGTTGATGGTAACTTTAGTCTGATCAAGGCGAAGCGTCACTTGTAATGGGCTGGCTCCCTCCAAGAAATCCAGCACACGGCTCTGGCTGACGAGAGTAACCAGGTCAGTGGCGAGTTCTTTTAGTTTAGGCTTCTGATCCTTTTGTGCAATCATTATATTGGAGAGTGAGCCGGTCGGGTTACGGTCGGCAGCGATACTCATTTCAATCGTACCGCTTAGATCAAGCTCACCGCTATCCTTCATCTTTTTTGCTTTAGCCAGAAGTTCTACGAATGGAGTTTTGTCAATTCTTTGAGGTCGCTTGACTTTCGCTTTGACGAGCATCGCATCCAAATCGGTATCATCCTCCCCAACTTGAGCGAAGGCGCTTTGGCTAACCAGGCTCAGCAATAGAAGCGCAGTCCCTACTGTATGATTAATCCAGGTTCTTTTTTGCATTAGACGGTCATCCCTTTGAATGGTTAACATCAGGGCCAGTTAATACGATGGGGCCAGCTAACCTGCGAGAGGTTTGCCCATCCTTTTTTGCTTATGTCTACTATAAACCTCCCAGCCGTTGTGCAGAGCCTTACTGAGTCGCTCTTCCCACCACGGATGCCGGCTGAAAAACTCGTAGATCTCCTGCGCTACCTTGAGCATCACACGTCTGCTCTCCATTGACCCTTCTGGAGCCTGAACCGTATTGCCGAGATTCAAACCCCTTGTCAGTTCAATTTGCTCGAAGAGCGGCATTCGAGAGATGAGGCTCTTCTTTCTCTCATGAATGTGTTGCTGCGCTTGCTTCAGTTTAGCTCTCGCCTCTGGCGACGCATTGGGAGTATGCGGGATACTATTTGAACCATCCGTTCGTATTCTGTATTCACAGACTGGCACGTCTAAAGTAGAGAAGTCTGGCTCAAACTCTGCGAAGAGGCGTAACAGAAAATCATAATCCTCCAGCAATGATAATGAATCGTTAAAGGACAGTTCAAAGGTGCTGATGCGGGAGCGATCTATCACATATGAATGAATCGGTACAAAGTTTTCCTTGAACAAATCGGATCGAGAACGTCCCCAATTAAAGAAGTTATCTTTTGTCTGAACAAACCAGTGTTGGGATTCATACTGGACCACCGCGCGACGACAGCCCCCAACTGCGATAGCGTGCTCGCCTCTCATAAGCTGTCGTATCAGGGTGGTATATCCATGGTGATAGACAAAGTCGTCATCATCTAAAAAGGCCAGATACCTGCCGGTCGCATGCTCGATACCGCGATTCAACAATGTGCTTCGCCCGTCAATATTTCCCGGTATATCAACGGTGATGATTTTATGTTGCGGACCCACCGGCCAAGGCTGATGATTTACGATTTCGGCGACTGCCTGCCTGAGGTCCTCCGTTCCATTCTGAAGAACCACCAAAATCTCTAAGTCTACCCACTCTTGGATCGCCAGGGAAAATATCGCTTCTTCTAAAAACGCCAATCTGTCTTCAGTATGAAAGCGGATTATGACGCTCAGAGTCGCATTGTCATAAAGGCGAGTCTTCGCGCGTGGCACTGCCCTCAGGTGAGAGGGCTCTCCGTCTTTGAGGCGATTTTGAGCCGCGAAGTGTTGGACCGATCGCACTGATGTCCCCTTTGAATTCTAAAGCTTTCCAGCTGACCGATCTGCCTCTTAAATGAGTTAGCTCAACTGATGAGGCGCTACCACCTGGCCGGCGCAAAATTAAAATAGTGTTTGAAGTCCGGCAAACTAGTGTCCATCTCAATTGAATCTAGTTTCAATTCGGGTAATCGGGGTAAATCCGATGGAGATGAAAAATAGCCGCGCTTGATAAGTTTTTGCTCAGCCCAACTGAACAATTTGGGATCCTTCCACTTGAAGGCCAAATACCTTCCCGATAGGAGGAAAAGCTTATCGATATTCGAATCATGTTCACGGTGCAAGACAGCATGCCCATAGAGTGCGTTGGGTGAAACTTTGACGGAGAATCCACTTGACCTGGCCCGCCACGAGTAGTCTACGTCCTCCATGTACATAAAGAAGTTGGAATCAAAGCCGCCAATCATGTCAAAAAGCTTCTTACGGATTAATAAGCAAGCACCCGACGCCCACGCCGTATCAAGTGTTTTCGGGTCGTAATGTTTGATGTGTTCTTCGGGGAAGTGGCGAGCTTCGATCAAACTGTTCGGATGGGCTCGGCTACTCAATAGGATTTCCTCTAACGACTTATGATGCAGGGCGCCATCAGGGTTGAGACACAAGAACCACTCCGTCGCCTGGTGGGAGAAGGCCGCCGACATCAGGATATTCATTGCCCGGCTAAAACCGATGTTACCTTCGGACGCAAATCGAGTAAGCGGAATATTTGAGTCAGACCATACGCACTCTTCACCGTTGTCTACGGTGAACACCTTGACTGTGATTCCCAACTTCCAGGCCTTGTCCGAGGCGAATTCAATCGACTGCATCAACTGCGCAAGTTGGCGCGATGAATTATTGAATGTAACAATACCGATCACCAATGTGCCGACATTTCTTACCGGCACGTTGTCATTCAACTTGCGTTTTACGATCCGTTCCGGTGAACGGGCGGGGCTACTGTGCAGCATTTTATTTTGGCTCGCCTCGCCTCCCGGCCCGAAACGGAGTTTCCATAACTGGCTATTTTTCAGTTTTCGGGCGGGCCAGGTCAGCATTGAACCAATGCGGAAAGCACGAGAATGAAGTAATTCGTGAGCATAGCTTTCCCAGGTATTCAACTTTCCCCGTACTTCTTCAAGTTGCTGAGAAAACTCTTGTAACCTTTGATGGACCTCTTGAAATTGCCGTGTAATATCTTCTAGCTGTTGACCTTGTTTGTGAAGCTCCTCTTCCTTTGCTTGAAGTTGATAGCCTTGAGTTTCAATGTCCTGGTCTCTGATCTTAAGCTGTGATGTGGTCGTTTGGAGTTGACCTTCTTTAATGCTAACTTGCCCGGCGAGCTCCTCAAGTTGTCTTTCTTTAACGAGCCACTGCCGCGCAATCACTTGAAAGTGGTGCTCGTTTTCTAGAAGCTGCTGCTCCGACATAGGGAGCTTTTCTTTGTCAGTCGTTACCATCATTAAAACCTTGGCGTAAGTCCGTTTCAAATGACCAAGTTCATTATTTCATCAATGCTTTTTTCCGTCCGAGCTTGTACGAGCCCCGTTTCACTGCCCCAGTCAAGCTCCCGGGTGAACGTCCGTCATTCTTGACCAAATGAATTGGAACGCGATTTTCAGAGAATTCAGTGGTCCAATTGAGCAAGGGCCGTATGACTCCCGGCACAGCGCCGACGTAATCGCCTCGGGCGGAATCCCCCTCTTGTCTATCAATTACTTGAAAAGTCACGACATTGGGCTCGCGCGTATGAAGTTTGGTGAACGGGAGGTACGAGAGAATTGAAGCCTGGACCAGCATGTTACCTTCAGCAAGAGTATTACCCGGTATCCACACGGTGCTTGTGTAAAGCCCGACAGGTCTCGGCCTGCGACGCCAGCCCGGCCCAATGTCATGAACGGGAAAAAGATGCACGCCTTGTTCGTTGAAGAGATCAAAGCTCGGCGTCAACACTTGATCCGATTGGAGCACTTCGTACTGCATCTCGATTCCGACGGGCCGTCTAATATCAACCGCCGCTGTGGTAAGCCCCTCGGCCGTACAGACTCGGACCTTCCTGATACGCACAGCTTCACTGCCGGGAGCTTTGGAAGGATCCTGCCATTCCCGCTCGGCTGTGACCTTCCAGCTTGAGCTTAAATAATCATTGACGACTTGATGTGCGGGACCGTCATTAACAAGCTGTCCCTGGTCTATCCAAATCACTCGCTGGCATAAACGCGTCACCGATTCCATGCTATGCGAAACGAAGAGGATGGTCCGCCCCTGCTGACGGATTTCATGCATTTTGGCCAAACACTTATGCTGGAATGAAACATCTCCGACGGCCAGAACTTCATCCATCGTCAAAATTTCCGAATCCAGATGGATGGCGACCGAAAAGGCCAATCGCAGGTACATGCCGCTGGAGTACCATTTAACCGGAGTATCTATAAACTCTTCGATCTCTGAGAAGGAGACAATCTCATCGAAGCGGCGCGCAAGGTCTGCTTTCTTAATGCCCAGAATGGCACCGTTCAGGAAAATGTTTTCACGCCCAGTGAGGTCCGGGTGAAACCCTGTCCCAACTTCCAGCAAACTGCCGACCCGACCGTATAGCTCGAAGCTGCCGGTGGTCGCTTCCGTGATCCGCGATAAAATTTTGAGCAGCGTTGATTTGCCTGCTCCATTGTGGCCGATCAAACCAATTATTTCACCAGGCTTCACGTCGAAGCTGACATCCCTGAGAGCCCACAATGCTTTCTGCGGTGACTTTGGCGACCCACCCAGTCTTCTCAGAGGTCGGGTCATCGCTCCGGCTAAAGCTTCTCGGAAGGTTCGATAAGAGGGATGCAAGCCGGACAGGTGATATTGCTTGCCCAAGTTCTGTACTTTGATGATCGGCCTCATAGCATCATTAAACTAAATCGGCGAAGCTCTTCTCCAGGCGCCGGAAGCTATAAACCGAGACCGTGAGCACGACACAGGTCTCAAAGAGAGCGACGGCGAGGAGGGGCCAATTGAACTCTTGACCGACTAATGAAGAACGAAAACCCTCGATGATCCCCGTCAAAGGGTTCAGTGCTAGCAGCCAACGCCATTTTGGTTGCACAACGCTCCGCGGATAGATGATTGGCGACACGAACATCCATGTCTGAAGTACGAACGGCAGCGCGTGGCGTATGTCTCTGTATTTGACGGTCAAAGCAGAGACTAATATTCCAACAGCCAGAGAAAGTGCTAGGGTCAACATCAATAAGACAGGCAGCATCGCCAGATTCGGCGTCATGGGTATACCGTAAACAATCGTCAGCGCCAGGAGAATCAAAGAGGCTATCCCGAGATCAACGAGTCCCGCACTGACGGCCGCGGCCGGGACTATCACCCGCGGGAAATAAACTTTTGAAATCAAGCTGGAACTACCGACTAAACTGGTGCTGCAATTGGCAACCGCATTGGAGAAAAACACCCATGGAACGAGCCCGGCATAAGCGAAAACTGGATAAGGAAGATTGTCTGAAGGAACGCCGACGAAGATGTTGAAAAAGATTGTAAGAACGAGCATTGTGACGAGTGGCTGAATAATCGCCCATGCAGCTCCCATCACGGTCTGCTTGTATCGTACCTTGATATCGCGCCAGGTCAAGAAATAAAGGAGTTCACGATACGTCCACAGAACACTCAGGCTCAGCCCGCCCTGAGACTTGCCTGGGCCACCCGTGACAAGTGGTTTTTCCGGCAATACGGGTGACAAGCGCGGATGAGATCGGCTGAAGAGACCTAAGCCGATATTAGCGGAAGGGGCTGGTTCGAGCATGCTGTTGTTTCGCGATTGAATCAACCTCTTTTAATTCAATATCTGAAAATTTTTAAACGGCCGGCGATCAAAAACCTTCACCGGCTACAAGACCTTCTCTAGACCGTTCTTCTCAGGAGACCACTCGCAATGCCAGTCTCGTAAGCGTACCAAACTCCAAAGGCGATGCTTAATCCTCCCGCCACCAACTGCAAAGCATAATGAACGCTGATGAGCTTGCGGGAACTGAGGGTAAAGGGCAGCCCTATCAAACCCGACATCAGCAGCATTCCGACAATTGAGCCGAAGCCAAACAGCAACAGGTACAACAATCCGACCAGCAACGAATCGATCTGAGTCAGAACCAGCAGGGTCAGAGCGGCCGATCCCGCCAGGCCATGCATAGCGCCGACCAGCAGGGGCTTGAGACCGATGCGAGCCATGGCATGCGTATGCACCGTGATGGAGTCTGCGTGTTCAGTTCCGTCTTCGTGAAAGTGAACATGCGTATGCTGCATACCGTCATGTTTATGCTCGTGCAGGTGAACATCCGAGCGGCGACGCAGCGCTCGCACGAGGGCATTGACGCCCAAGCCAATAATCATCACTGCCACGCCGAACTCTAACCAGTTGGCGACCAGTTTCGGGATAGCAACTCGCAAAGCCAGCACAACCACGCCGACTATCACAAGCGATAAAGTATGACCCGCTCCCCAAAGCCCTCCGACCAGCGCTGCGCGCACGATGTTGCGTTGTTCGCTGACAATCGTCGAGACGGCGATGACGTGGTCAACTTCGGTCGCGTGCTTGAGACCGAAGATGAACCCGAGACCCAGGACGGCAAATGCTCCCGAAGAAGTGAACGATGGAATGTCTCCACTCAACAGCCCTGAGCTGTGCTGCACAGATTTCACAATGGAGCCGCTTAGATTAAGGCCGGCTTGGTTGAGCGCGTCGTAACAGATGGCCGCACCAATACAGGCGACGATGAAGGCGCTCGCAACCGGGAGGATTCGCACGAGCCGGCCACTGAACGCCGAACCTTGAATCCAACGGCCCGCGTAGACAAACGCTAATCCGATCCCGGTCAGTGTGCAGGCGAGTCCCAGGCTGAATGCCAGGACTAGAAACATGCCATAGCCGACGCGGTGCAGCGAGATGGCCGACAGTAGAACGACCAATGCAGAGGGACATGGCAGCAACCCGCCGGAAATTCCCAAGGCGAGTAGACTCCGCAAGCTTACAGCAGTGCCATCAGCCCCAGGCGGTAGATGTGAGTGCGCGCTTCCTCCGTGTGAGTGCGTCAGCGTAGGATCGTCGCGATGCTCATGAACGTGGGCAGTATGCACATGCGCGCGTGCATGCTCGTGATCATGTTCATGTGTATGACCGTGCAGATGTTCGTCCTGAGAATGCCCGAGCTCAAGTGTATGAGCGTCCGTTGCAGTTGCGAGCGCTCCACGCAAACGGGCAATAAACAAGCTTAGACCAAGGCCCAAGACGATCGCACCGGAGAGCAGACTAATTATGGGATAAAGCCGCTCGGGCAAGATGTATTGGGACGCTAATAGTGTCACCATGCCAAGCGCGAACACGCCCAGGGTGTGGGTGATCGTGACCGTCAAACCGAGAAATGCCGCGTGTCGTGCTGTGCCTCTTGAGCCGATAAGATAAGCTCCGACTACCGTCTTGCCATGGCCGGGTGAGAAGGCATGTAGCGCACCAAGACCTGCAGCGATGAGCAAGCCTAGCAGCGCAACCATGGGAGTTATTTCCGGCACCGCGATTAGTTCTGCCAGGCGGTCGCGGGACTGCTCTACCGGACGACCTTCGCGGGTTCCTAAG
>JBPCKD010000133.1:0-5699 GCA_051004635.1 Pyrinomonadaceae bacterium | reverse complement strand
TTTGATGGGTGGAGAAAATGATTGTCTTGCCGGCGGCTTTTAGTTCGAGAATGATCTCTTTCAAGACCTCGACATTTACCGGATCCAAACCGGAAAAAGGCTCATCCAGGATCAGTAACTCGGGTTCGTGGGTGATCGCAGTTATGAACTGAACCTGCTGTTGCATGCCTTTCGATAGTTCGCTCAATTTCTTGTTTTTCCATTCCGTTAACTTCAATCGCGCTAGCCAGCGGTCCACTCGTTTCTCGGCTTCCCTGGCAGGAACACTCTTCAACTCAGCAAAAAACTTGAGCTGGTCACCCACCTTCATCTTCTTGTAAAGCCCACGCTCTTCCGGGAGGTAACCAATCCGATCCTGCAACTCCGGTGTAATCTGCTGTCCAAAAACTGTGATCCGGCCTGAATCAGGAGCGGTAATGTTGACTATCATTCGGATGGTTGTGGTTTTTCCGGCCCCGTTTGGTCCGAGGAGGCCATAGATTCTTCCCGCGCGAACGGCCAGGCTGAGGTCACTGACGGCGGTGAATTCGCCAAAGCTCTTGGTGATGTGGTCAAGCACGACTGTAGCGGAATCTTTCTTCATTTGGCTGCTTTTCTTCGCGCGCGCGTTGCAATTAACCAGGCCATACTCGGTACATCAGCTCAAGTACGAAATTTTGTACGTCAGGTCTATTACGAAGGAAGAAACAGCAATGTTTTGCGGTTGCGTGCAGACGGTATCTGATACATAGTTACACCAAGGGCTGTTCGTAAATTAATCAAGACGAAAGCACGAGCCCGGTTTCTCTGGCTGCGCCATTAGTTGTTATCTCCGCAAGCGTCTCCCCAGAACTTGCTCGCAAGATTTGCGTAGAGAATATGCCTCGGCTACGTTTGATCAGACTAGCAAAAATAAGCGGCTTGGTCTGTGTGCTCTCTTGCCCGCAAGGCTTCCTGGGACAGACAATCGAGCAGTCGAAGCCCCAGGATCAGTCGGAGGTCTTGCGCGTCTACACCGAACTGGTGCAGACGGACGTAATGGTCTTCGACAAGCAGGGGCGATTCGTGCCTGGTCTCAAAAGAGAAGATTTTGAGCTTCGAATCGATGGCAAACCGAAGGCCATTGAGTTTTTCGAAAAAGTTACTGCCGGAAGTATCAACGAGGAATCCCAACTTGCGGCAGCGCGTGGTTCGGCGTCTCGAATAAATAACACCAAAACTCCTGACTCAATCCCTCTCGATCGCGGACGCCCAGTTTTTTTCTACATCGACGATCTCCATCTTGATTTAGCCGGTTTAAAGGCAACACGAGAATTGATTACTCAATTCATCGAGAAGGAGATGGGCCAGAATGATGAAGCTGCCATCGCATCTGCAAGTGGGCAGATAGGTTTTCTGCAACAGCTAACGCACGACAAGACCGTACTTCGCGCGGCTCTCAAACGACTCAGCGTTCGTCCTTATTCCGTTCGTGATTTTGAGAGTCCCCCGATGACCGAATATCAGGCTTTGCTGATAGAAAGTTACGATCGCGATATCCTGGAGTATTTCATCGATGAGACGATTAGAAAGAATCCCGGAATCAATCGCGATATGGCTGAGGCCATGGTCACGAATCGCGCTCGTGCATTAACGCAGCAAGCGGGAAACGTCACCACAAATACTCTGGCTGGACTTGAAGGTCTGGTCCGCTCAGCAAAGGAGCTTCCCGGACGCAAACTTGTGTTCTTTGTCTCTGGCGGTTTCTTTCTCGACCAGCGAGGCTCAGATACCGCCGATAAGCTGCGACGAATTACCAGTGCGGCAGCGCGCAGCGGCGTGGTCATTTACTCGATGGACGCGCGAGGCTTGGTAGCAAGTCTTAGGGATGCGAGCACCGAAGCACAGATTGACCTCAGCGGCCGGCTGCAACGCGCTGAAAGTGGTGAGCTTTTCGCCTCACAAGACGCCTTGAACGCCTTGGCTAAAGACACTGGAGGAAAAGCTGTCTTCAACACCAACTCGCTGGGACCGCGCCTCACTCGGGCCTTGAAAGAAACTTCCGTCTATTACCTTCTGGCCTGGAAACCCCAGGGAGAAGGACAGCATGCGAGTAAATTTCGCCGGATTGTAGTGAAGGTCGTGGGTCAGCCCGACCTGACGGTGCAGGTAAGGCGCGGGTACTTCGATGTCGAGCCCGAGCCGCCTGTGCCTAAGACTGCGAAAGGGAACAAACCAAACGCGCAACCCCCTGCCGAGAAGTCGCCGGTGGCTGCTCTTAGAAAAGTTATGTTCGCTCCCTTTCCCAATCGCGATCTTCCGGTCTCGTTAAGCCTGGGTTATATCAATACCGCTAACAAAGGAGCAATGCTTACCGTCTTCATGCAGGTGCCCAATGCGTTTCTGTCCTTCGTGCCCGCTAACGGAAAACAGACTGCCATGCTCGATGTTGCTGGAGCTGTGCTTAACGACAAGGGTAAGCCGGGCGCAGGTTTTAACAATCGACTGACGATAGAGGCGTCTTCAATCTCGGCTGCAATCGGGCAAGATCCGGGTTATGGACATAGTGTTTATATTGGACCCGGCCTTTACCAGGTTCGCGTAGGCGCCAGGGATGAGAGAACCGGGCGTTCCGGCAGCGCCCATGCCTGGATCGAGATTCCGGATCTCTCTTCCGGGCAGTTGGCGCTGAGCACCCTGGTCATCGGAGTGCGCGCCCCGGCGACTATTAGCAATGCCTCAGCAGCGACTCAGAATTCTCAGCCTTCAACTGAGCTGCGCATAACGCATCGGTTTTCGCGCACGGATTTCCTTCGATTCATGGTAGTTGTTTACAACGCGGCACGCGCGTCCGCCGATTCGAAACCTGACGTCGCCCTTCAGGTGCAAGTGGTGCGTGATGATCAGCCTGTGATCACAAGTCCTCTGCGAAAAGTTTCTGTGGAAGAAGTTGGGGATCTCGGCCGGCTCCCCTTTGCGGCTGAGTTATCGCTAACGGGAATACCGGCGGGACGTTATGTCTTGCAGGTTACGGCCGTCGATCGCGTTTCGAAAAAGAGTACTTCGCAGCAAAGTCGCTTCGAGATCGAATAGTTATCGATTCACTAAGGCTCTTAATAATCATTGGCTAAACCCTGGCGACCAACTAAGGAACAGCTTCTCGCCGCTGAAGGTAAAACGGTCGGGGACGTAATCGCCCCGCGTTTGCGAGTTCTCTTTTGCGGAATTAATCCCGGACTTTACACCGCAGCGGTCGGGCACCATTTCGCTCGTCCCGGTAATCGATTCTGGCCGGCCCTATATGCGGCAAGATTCACCGAGCGTTTGGTGTCTCCATTTCATGAACGAGAACTTTTGAAAAGCGGGTACGGAATAACGAACGTGGTCATGCGGACGACGGCCACTGCCGACGGGCTGACTCGTGAAGAGCTGCGCGAGGGCGGCCAACAATTGGCTGCGAAAGTGAAGAAGTATCGCCCGCGGGTTCTGGCAATACTTGGCCTCGGTGCTTACCGCACAGCGTTTGAAAAACCAAATGCAGTTATTGGACTCCAGGAAGAGATGATTGGTCAGACGGTGATTTGGGTGTTGCCTAATCCCAGCGGGCTGAACGCGCATTACCAGGCGAAGCAACTTAGGACTCTTTTTTCTGAATTAAGAGCTGCCGCCGAAGCCCTCGCCGCGGGTTCATCGTAACGCAACTGTTAGTTTGAAGTTGCCAGCCAGAGATTACACAGATTTCGCAGATTCAAAATCAATCCAACAGGAGGTTCAGAAGCCTACGGTTGGGTTGGATTTTCTTCCCTAATCCGTGAAATCTACGCAATCTGCGGGTAACCGTTATTAGTTCAAACCGTCCAGCTGCAAACCGACTGGATCCGCGCCGGCTCCCTTTAACCCATCAATCACTTTCGTCACTTCGCCGTAGGGTATTGAGCGCGGTGCTTTGATGAACACGGTCTTCTCGATGCGGTAGTCCTCGGGAACATCGACGCGGGACAACATGTCAGCCCGGTAGGCGTGATTCATCTTTCGCTGCTGGAAGAGCGTAACCAGAGCATGGCTTAGCTTTGAATAATCGTCGACCGTGCCCATGTCCGAAACGCCGTTCAATTTAAGCGTTCGGTCAGGCTCAATTGTTACCACTAGAGTCTTTGGATCTGGTGGAAGGACGCGACCGTCCGGCTCAGCAGGAAGTTTCGCTGCAAAGCTATGAGGTCTCAGGGGAGCGGCTATCATGAAGATAATGAGGACAACAAGCAGCACGTCTATTAGCGGTGTGACGTTTATGAACGGCTTGCTCTCTCCTGAAGTATTGTGAGACATGAACATTTCCTCCACTTCGTCTTAAGACAAACCCGTCTTAATCCAAGAATATTTCTACTAAATGCTGTTACTTAGACGCGGGATGGAAAGAGATGTTCCCGACTGTGTTGAACTTAGCAGTAAGAACACTCACCTCAGAGATTGGCTGATGATAAGTTGATAAATGCCTCCCTACACAGGGTTCCGCTGCGCTGTTGCGCTCCACTCTGAACCTTATGCTGCCGCCCGCGGGCTCATTGAATGGTTCAAGCCAAGACCATTGTCTGCCGTCCGAGAGCCCGCGCCGCATAATCCGCGGATAATCGCTCGAGCTGTTCTCTGGAAGCGCCGGCGCGCGCTACCTGACATGCTTGATTCCATCGAGCACAACGCGCGCTACGGTCGGAATAATTTCGCGTTCGTTTGCGTGATCGGTGGTGAAGGTCGCGAGTACAAACTTCGCACCGTCGGGCAGCTCAATGTAGGCAACATCATGCCTCGTCGTACTGGTCCAGCCGGCCTTCGACCATAGTCGTCCACCCTCAATGCCGGCGAGCGCAATACCCGTGAAGCCGTGCGCCTGATCATCCGCGTCTTTGCTGGTACCCGCATAATCGCGCTTCAACAATTCCATCATTTGGGCGCTACGCTGGGGAGTGACAGCTTTTCCCGTCACAATCTCCATCATCAAACGCGCCGTCGCGTCGGTGGTCAGTTTGTTTCGGTTTGAGCCGTCTGGAAGGCGAGAAACTCGCTCACGCCCGTAAGCATCTTCGCAAAATGTCTTCTGGTTAACATTGATATTAGTGTAGCCAAGTGAAGCGAAGTAGCGATTCATCGCATCGCGCTTGTGCTGCCATTCCTTCATCTCCCTCGGCGGAAGTTCGTACCCTCCGGTTGTGTGCGTCAGCACATCGACAATGTATTGCGTTGCTTCATTGGAAGAATCAACGATCATGTCCTTCAAAGACCGGCGCAGTTCAGGCGTGTCTTCGATACGCTTGTCTTCCAGCCAACGGTGAGCCGCGACGAGATAAAACAGTTTCACCACGCTCGCCGGATAGACTCTTTCGTTTCCCCGGAAACTCGCCGATACCGGACGCTTTGGATCGCGCAAATCGATGAGGGTTATCGAAAGTTGCTTTTCCTCCAGTTTCTTATCGGCGAACTTTTGGAGCGTGGTCCTGGCAGCTTCATCAACCAGAGACTGCAGTGATCGCGGTGTTTGCGAAAAGCCAGCAGTCAGTGATAGAGCGACCAAAAGACAGGCAGCGCCAAAGAGACATGCAGTTTTTCTGTTCATAATAGTTAAGGAGTCCCAACTAAATGATGTTCCAAACTAAATGATCCAAACTAAATGATTGTGTCGGCGAGCGATTTAGATTATAAGCCAACGCGGTGCCAAAAGTATCCGAAGAAGGACTGATTCGAGGTAT
>JBPCKD010000132.1:0-15167 GCA_051004635.1 Pyrinomonadaceae bacterium | reverse complement strand
GGCCGCGCAAACTCCAAGTCCCACCCACCACCGGCTTAGTTCAACACACAATTGTGTGGCGGCTCTCTTGAGTCTAGGGTGGGTTGAGTCAACTTACCGCGCCACACGAATTCTTAGAACGTTAGGCGACAATCCTTCGGTCACACATGCGCTTGTTTCGTTAAGGGCACCCAACTGCCGTACGTCAGCATGCGCCAAATCCATTCAAGGGGTCCAAATTGAAAACGATCGAGCCACAGCCGGCTAAACGCAACCTGAGCGAGATAAACTGCAAAACCGATCGGCAAGTACAGTGTCGGCCCCATTCTTCCTCCCAGCCCAAGCCCTGTCCCATAGAAGATCAGCGTGCAGATCACACTCTGGCCCACGTAATTAGTCAGCGCCATTCGGCCAACCGGAGCGAAATATTTTAGCAGCGTCTCCCCGTGCCGACTGAGCCACAGCAAGCAAAGTAGGGATGCATACCCAGCGCTCAACGGCAGGATGCCCAAGGCTTCGCTTAAATTTCGCACCCAGGACTGCTCCGATGAGAAGCTGTATGCATAGATAAGGTTGAGCGGGATACCGATAGCGAGTCCTACAATCGCCACGCGCTTGATAGTTAGGCGGTACTTCTCCAGGTTCTTATGTATTTGGTTCCGGCCGAGATAGAAGCCCAGCACAAAACATCCAAAGATCTTAAAGAACATTCCGCTTGAAATGACGTAGTCCACTTGACCGAACCAGCTACTGAGGTTCAGCCGGAATATGTTTAGAAGACTGCCGTGCGTCCAAATATCGATCCGCCTATCGTGCGTGAAACCGAAGCGATGAAACAGCAGATCTCGCGGACCCGTAAGTGACTCAAGGGGAATCGCGCCGGTGAGCTTGATAACCGCGCCGATTGCCAGCGCGAGAACCGCGAACGCGATTAGTGTGCGATTCCGAACTCTCACGAATGGTAGAAGCAGTGCTCCGCAGACCGCATAGAACTGAAGTATGTCGTCATGCCAGAACAAAACCGCGTGCGCCACGCCGATCAGAAACAAGAAAAACATGCGCCTGAGAAAGAACCGGTAAAACCGCGTGCTCTTTGCCTGGGCCCGAGTGAGCAGGATCGAGAACCCTATTCCGAATAGTACGGAGAAGATGGTGTAGAACTTTCCTTCAATGAAGGTTAGTTCGAGGAAATCGAGTACCCTGTCCGTCGGGTAGGTGCTCATGCTCACTTTTGCGGAGTCAGGTAAGGAGAGGTAGAGGGAGTAGAGGATCATGTTCGCGGTGATTATCCCGAAGAGCGCAAAACCTCGCAGGATATCGAGGAACTGATATCGTTCGCGTCCCGATGTCGGGGTCATTCCGATGGTTCTTTGAGTTCGCGATGTCATAAGGTTTTTACCCGTCGGGTTGTGTCGCCTAACGCTGATGGCCTTCAGCTGCGGCGCGCGATCAGCATCCAGCCTGATTGAAAAGGTTACTTGAGAAGCACGCTATCGCGCCGTCAGCTGCAAGGCTTTGTTGGATTGCGGCCGCGGGTATACGAGCTACTTGCCATTGCGGCCTTCACTGAAGTAGCGGTCGACTACAGCAATTAGATTTCTAAGGTTTCCGTCCGTGAGAGTTTGGGCTTCCGTTAATCTAATCTGGGAATCCACCAGGGAATCAATTTTGGCATTCACATCTCTGAAGCCTTCGAGCGTTGCGTGGGCTAACCGTCCGACAACATCCTCGGTTTGCGCTTGGAGCTCACGCATCTGCTGTATATCGACGGCAAACTGAGCTTGCTGCTCGACGATGAAGGACATTTTTCTTTCGAACTCTTCGTTGTTCATCATGAGGCTCACTTTAGTTATAAGAGAGTTTAGCCAATAGTCTTCGTTAGGCCAAGTGAGCAATCCAACGCCCGAATTAACCGGGCGGGAATCAACTGCATCGTGCGACAAGTTGACGATGAAAGAGATGCTATCGAGGCGTCGGGTTCAATGAGTTGGGCGGCGCCCAAATTAAAATACAAAACACATTAAGGTCGTTGTCTTCTACTTAAAGCAGCTATAGCTAGTCCGACAATCAGAAGGAAACATCCTAAGAGGCTGACAGCGTTGTAGGTAAATGCCATATCTATCGCCCTAGCGGGAGCTGCAATGCCTTCTTCTGCAGATACTGCCATAGTTTTGATGAAAGTGTTAAGTCCATAACGGGTTACCAAATTACCCGCGACGGAGGTGAGAAGTCCTATACCTATCAGAATTTTGGAGATCATATTCATGGATTTATTTCCTCTTTTTCAAGGTAGATTGATCGAGGTAGCCGCCCAACGCCCGGCATCACCCGCCGCGGACACAACGCCGATACGGCCAAGTCTCGCGCATGAAAGCCCCGCTATTCGCGGTCGGGTGCATGCCGTTGTTTTATGAAAGGGCGTTTTATGAAAGGGCGTCAAGAGAAAAAAACACTCCTACTTGCTGACCGCGTTTCTTTGGCTGCCAGCCGAATCGCCGAAATCGTTGCCAGAAAAAATTGAGACAATCACTAAGTCTGGTTTCAGTGGTTCCGTTTCCTCTCCAATTCGTAGATCGATTTGGTCCGGCCCATAAGCAACAACGCCTGCATTAATGACCTCAACGGGCTGCTTAGAGATTGCTTTCAAATGCTTTTCAAGTTGTTTAGTAAAACTCTCTTCCAGAGGGGTGAATTCAGCTTCTATGAATGATCCCCGTAAACCACGATTCGTTTGGCTGTTCTATCACCTGATAACGCAAATTCGTGATCTCTAAATCCGGTGCTGTTGATTCTCGCGGAGACAGTTCCACCACCATTATTCTTATGGTGGACCAAAACTTTACCGGAATTAGGGATTAGCCTGTGGAGATAGAACTGGTCGAGAGTATAGACACTTGCTGCATCATCCGGCAGATACATTCTAAGAAAGACCTCGGCCATCGCTAGACAAATCAAAGATGTAGCTAGCAAAAGCGATGATTTCTTAATAATCGAGGCCTTATACATCCGCTTACTTTTCTTCGCAGCCACAATCAGCTCGCCGGGATATTTCGATCCCTACGGGCGCGCGATCGCTTCGCAGCGTACGCTTTGGCCTGCCGGGCCGACCTTTGTCCACCAGAAATTCCCATGCAATCTCCCCTTTCGCGTCAGGGACAAGAGCGGCGTCGCCGGGGTGAGGCCTCTCTAGGACCCCGTCACCGTCACCGGAGTTCCGCTCAGCGCCGCAACCCCGCTTAATAAATCTACACGAGACTCATCAGTAACATCGTTGATACTGGCTCCAGGATGCTGGCTGGCAATCTTGAGCTTCATACCCTCTCGATTATGTCCCCAGCCATGAGGGAGGCTCACGACACCTGGCATCACCTCATCGGAGACGGTGAGAGGGACCTCGACGCTGCCCACCCGAGAGCTGACCCTCACTCGCTGCCCATCTTGCAGCGTCAACATAGAGGCGTCCTCCGGGTGCATAAGCAGGGTACAGCGCTCTTTACCCTTTACCATGCGCAGGCTGTTGTGGCCCCACGAGTTATTAGACCGTAATTCGCGCCGCCCGATCAGCAGGAGCCCAGAGGCTGAGGGCATTTGTAGGAGCTTCTCATCAGCGCGAGAGAGGTCTTCGAGAAAGGGCTTGGGGGCTAAGTGGATCTTCTTATCGCTGGTGTGAAGCTTCTCTGGAAAGTTTGGCTGCAAGGGCCCCAGGTCGATGCCGTGTGGGTGTTTCTTTAACTTCTTAAGCGAGAGGCCTTGCTTACTAAACGGATTAAAGTGATCTCCGTAAGGACCGGTGCGCAGCGCCAGATCTAAGAGGGTGGTCGGACCCAGTTTGTGGCCGAGTAAGGACTTGGCCCTTGTGATTAGATTGCCCAGAGGTCCTTGCACAGGGCCCATTCGTGAGGCTAAGGCTAAGAAGATCTCCCAGTCGTGGCGGCTGTTCTCTGGTCTTGGAAATAGCGCCGGGGAGTACTTGGCTGTGTTTCGGATCGATAACAGATGAAAGGCTAACTCGTAGTTGTCGTGCTCTAACGCAAAGGTCGGAGGCAAAATAACATGAGCGTGCTTAGTCGTCTCATTAAGATAAATGTCGATCGAGACCATAAACTCGAGCTCTTGCAGGGCACCTTCGAGCTTTCGCCCGTTGGGCGTAGAGAGCACAGGGTTGCCCGCCGAAGTGACCAACGCCCGAATCTGTCCTGGGCCAGGCATCAGCATATCTTCTGCGAGCGCTGCCACAGGAAGCTCCCCGCTAAACTCTGGGAGACCCCTGACTCGACTCTTATAGCGACCAAAGCGTCCCTGCATCCCGATACGCGTGCCGAAGCCCACCATGTCTGCGGCGGGGTTTGTGAACATCGAGCCTCCCTCTCGATCGAGGTTGCCGGTCACGACGTTGACGACGTTTAGCAGCCAGCCGCATAAGCCTCCAAACTCCTGGGTGGAGGCTCCGACTCGGCCGTAGCAGACCGCACGATCAGCGCGAGCGAAGTCTCTGGCCAGCGTGCGAACAGACTCCGCAGGGATACCTGTGGCCTGGGCGCATCTCTCGGCGGTGAAGGGTAGGAGGGCCGACCTCACCTCTTCCAGGCCGACGGTGAAAGAGCCCAGGCGGTCTAATCGAGTGAGGCCCTCTTCAAACAAAACGTTTAAGAGGGATGCTAAGAAGAGCACATCCGAGCCCGGACGAATAAAGAGGTGCTGGTCTGCTATCTGCGCGGTCTCGGTGCGCCTTGGATCGACGACGACCAGCTTTCCTCCTCGCTGACCAAGGGCCTTTAAGCGATTCTTGATATCAGGCGCGGTCATAATGCTGCCGTTTGAGATGAGGGGGTTGCCTCCGATCACTAAAAAGAAGTCGGTCCGGTCTACGTCCGGCACCGGCATCAACAGCTGATGCCCAAAGAGCAAGAGCGCGCTCAGCATATGAGGGAGCTGATCGACTGAGGTCGCGGAGAAGTTATTCTTGCTGTGTAAGCTTCGGGTAAAGAGCTGACCGAAGAGGATAGAGCCGTAGTTATGAACCGTCGGGTTTCCCTGATAGACCGCGATTGAGTGACGCCCGAACTTTTCCCGAATCTCTCGTAAGCGGTCGCCGACGAGGTCAAAGGCGTCCTCCCAGGAGATCTCTTCCCAGCCGTTCGCTGTGCGCTTGATTGGGGTCTTTAGGCGGTCGGGGTCTTTATGAATGTCTGCCAGGGCGACCGCCTTTGGGCAAATATGGCCTCGGCTAAAGGCGTCCTCTTCGTCTCCGCGGATCGAGAAGATCTCGTCGCCCTGGTGCTCGATAACGACGCCGCACATGGCTTCACACAGGTTGCAGGTTCGAAAGTGTTTTTGGGTCATGGGATCCCTTCACTTCTCATACTTCGGTTAGTAAAGCTGGACCGCAACCCACCCGGAACCTTGAAGTAAGTCACCAGGCCGTAGCCGTGGTCCTGGACCTCTTGGTGGACAGTACATAATCGGCATGGCGCTATAATCGCAGTGCAGATTTACGGAGCCCCAGCGGCCGAACGCCGAAATTCACCTGGGCCGGGCAAGCAGCCTTCCAACCTACAGGCGGAGGTGCGGGCGCGTGATACGCATCGGGATTCAGGATATCCAGTTCCGGCGTGTCTGCATCTCCACCATGCAGCACATTCGTCCTGGTACACCATCGCGCAACCAGTTGATTATCATCAGTCGCCCGCGCATACACTAAATACTTTTCTCCCACTTTGAAGTTGTAATCGCAACCTGAGCGACGGTAATAATCTTCGCTGATCTTTTTAGCTCCGGTGGAGATGGTGAACTCTTCAAGAGCCGACCCCTTCCACATTGTGATCAGCCTGAATTTAACCGTGAAGGTATCCAGCGCGACTACCTCGCCGGAGAAGACACTCGCCGACTCATTAAACTCCCTGGCAATTGCCGCCTTGATCTTCTTCTCACTCAACTTGCCCGGCTCACCGCCACAGGTACAAGCAAATGCAGATTGCGAACCTCCAAGCAAAACTATTGCGATAAAGAGTGATGGCAGAATGCCTCTCATCTTTGTTCTCCTTTAAGAAAAGAAATCATCGCTCCGGTTAGGGTGTGCGCGGGATAACCAACCGCTGACCCGGTCGAATCAAGTTTGGATTACTGCCGATGACTCCCTGATTCGCTTGATAGATGGATTGCCACGCTGAAGCGCGGCCATAGAAGAACTGAGCTATTTGGCCCAGTGTGTCACCCCTATTTACTTCATAAATGTAAGGCTCGGGACAGTTCAGTAAAATATCACGGCCAACCCGCATATATTCAGCACGTGTATCACGGGCTGTAGCCGCGCTTGCGGTCAAGCGACTGAAAATCGTAGAGACCGTATTGAAGATCGTTTGTTGAGTTGCCTGAAACCTGCTGCGGGGGGTCCATTGCGGGTTAATGAAAATACTCCTCAGGGTGGGGTCCGCCCTAATTGCAGCGTCCATCCGGCTCATTACCGTCTGGTTGTCACGAACATGGCCGTTTTCATGAACGATCCACTTCTGTTGCGCGCAACGGGACAGAGCGCTGGAGATCGACATCTCCTGCCGTAAGGTGAGCGTCAGTGTTCCTGTGTCGAAGCTGAATTCCAGCCCGGATGGACCCTGTCGCTGCCGGTAGCTGAGTGCGGTTTGATCGATTGTAATGATCGGGTGCGTGTAACCTATGGCCAGTGCGGCATTCGGGCTCCCTCCCTGCTGCGCCCGTCGTACAACAACCTGGGGAGCAACAATCTGTGGCGTTGGAGCCGTTCCTTGATTTGCGACAATGTTAAGAGGCATAGCCCATTCCTTTCGTGCGAGGTTGCTATCTGCTTTTTAAGAGAGATCCAGGAGCCAACCATATATCATCCGACCACCGGCAGGCCAGAGGCTGAAAATGATGAAGATCACGAGTCCGAGAGGCAGACTGATTAGTTTGTAAATGTGCCCCTGGTAAAACGAAGTTACTGCAAAGAAAGCCCGCGGCGCAGACAACGTCCATCTTCACAAGCCATTCCAACTCAGCAGCGGGTCGCGGTCCCACAATCAGCCCGCGCATCCACCCGTCCAGATACGCCAATGTCCGGATGGGTCCGGCTGTAGCCAGACGTGCCAGGCGCGCTCCATCACCATTAGATAAAGCCTCAGCTATGTCTTTCTCACTTACCAAAGAAGCCATGGTCACATCTCCATACATCCACTGGAACGGGACTTCATCAGCTTACAAGGAGCCCGGAAATTTAATAACGTCACGAAGGAAGAGCGTAACGGTTGAGTTCAGGTGGCGCGGGCGGTGACACGCAAGCCGCGCCGGACAAAGCTAATTGAGTAATTCGGTATCCCGGGCTCAACTGCAACGAATTGGTAGACGCTCTTCGTAATGCCTATTTAATCTCAACTCTGCGCCTTTCCTTAAAGCAGATCAGCACATCAATGGTCTTCTCCTGGTTGTCTAACTTTACAATCACATTCCTAAGCCGAACGGGGTAAATCAGTTTCAATTTGCTCACGTTAATAAGGCTCCTGATCAAAATCCCTCGGTTTAAGAATTCTCCCTCTTGCAACAGGATCCTTCTCCGCAAAACACCATCACGTATGTGTTCATTACCAATGAACTCGAGCCGGCGGGTGATATATTTATTCATTTGCGCCTTTCGAATCATCTCGGACTGCTCAGCAACAGATTGGGAGCATGGGAGGTTGGCGGCTTGGGCATGATACGCCGCGGGCAATCAGATCGCGGTCCAGCCTGCGCTTGAAACGGCGGACGTAGAATAGTGAAGAGGCCTACCAGGAATAAACTCAACATCCTGCTCATCCCAGTCTTACCATTTCAATAGAAGGTGCGCCTAACGCTGCTGTTCACCTGCGCCGAGCGGAGGCCAGTCGAGCACAGACTTCGAGTTGCCTGAAAGGCAGGCTATCGAGGCGCTAGGTGCGCTGGCCTGTTCGGAGGCGTGTTTATCAGAAATATTCTACTGTGGGAACCTCTGCGTTATTCAGGAAGCTGCCTAGTTCACCGTAGGCAGCAAAATCTTCAACCACATGTTTTGCTCCCGCTTGATGCAACATCGCTGCTGACTCTCCGCTACCAACACCTACAAATGTAAAGTTAAGACGCCGAGCAGTGCGCACATCCCATAGACCATCACCAATGCTGACAATCTTTTCGAAACTGCTCACCCGATAATGCACCAAAGACTGCGATACCGCCGCCTGTAAGATTTCTTCTCTCGACAACCCATCTTCAGCATAGGCGGACCGGTATGCCGTCAATATCAATCTTCGCTGCTCTCAACTTCAATAAAGCCGATTCGCGCCAACAACCTGTAGCGATAGCAACAGCCCAATCAGATTCTCGCTTCAACCTATTTAGCGCAATAGAAGCACCGGCAATTTCAGCAAAGCTCGATGAATTAGAGTTGTACTGATCGATAAGCATATTTACGAAGCAGCTTTTGAATTGGTCTAACTCAGTTTCTTCAGGATTACGCCCAAATTTCTCTTGAAAGATATGTAGTGTAATTCCAGAGTCGGTAGTATGCGGGTATGCACCCCAATCCCTGTCTATTTCAGTAATAGCGTGAGCTTCAGCCAGAGCTTTGACGAAGCATTCATCATCAACGCTATTCGTATTCGTGAGCGTGCCATCAATATCGAAAATTGCCAGCTTCAAGTTTCGTACATTTTCCATCATGCTGCGTCTAACGCTTATCGTAGGACGAAACTGCCTTTGCGCTTCTTGAATCTGCCACTGCGCCTCACCTCTAACTCGGCTTCTTCACTTCTTAACAGTGGCGCACGCTTTTTGCGAAGCTTATCTTCGACGGACTGAAAACGATACTCAGCGTCTCCGATGCTTTGTATATGTACGGCATCGTCAAATACGTGCAAAGCGCTGACGCGGACTTTGGGAGAACTGTCTTTTGTTAGCTGAGACACGATGTCAACATGTTGCTCGAACAGTTTCCAACCCTTATCACAAGGGCATAACGATCGGACTGCCTTGGAGCGCACAGCTTCGTTAGCCGATTGTAACTCTGCAAGGAGCAGCTCGCGGTTAACATCGGCACTTTTCTTTTTTCTTCTCATATCGACTTATTAGTCTATATCGGGGCTTTCATTTCGGGACCGCATGCCTCGGAGTTCGGGTACTCTGTCGGATATCATCGATCTATCCATATTAAGGGTCGCCTTTCAACAAGCGAGCAAAGTCCTAATAGGAGTCGGCCAGGTGAACATTTTCAAACACATTCAACGTAGGCGCATTGACAACGCCAGGCGCAAAGCGGTGTACACGTTCATCTTTGGCGATTACGACAATTTGAAATCCCCCAATATCATAACACCGGGTTGGGATTACATCTGCTTCACCGATGACCCCACGCTTCGCTCTGATGTTTGGGACGTGCGCTTGTCCCCCCGTGGCCGCGCCGACCGCCAACTCGAACACAAAAAGTATGCGACAAAACACAAGATCCTCTTTCATCGATATCTGAAAGGGTACGATCTTTCGCTTTCCCTCAGCGCTCAGTTGGAGCTGAACTGTAATCTCGACCCCTCATGCGGGAACATTTCCCGGTCAGCGCAGATATGATGATCTGTCGACATGAGGAGCGAGACTGCATTTACGACGAGGCGGAAGTGTGCCAGGCGTTGCGGCTTGATGATTCCGCGCGCATCAATGCACACATGCAGCGGTATCGCGCGATGGGTTATCCGGCACACAATGGTCTATACACGAACGTGATCATCGCACGATGGCATGATCGGGCGAACGTGCGGGCAATGTGTGAGTTATGGTGGGAGGAATACCGGCGCGGATCGAGCCGCGACCAATTGAGTTTGAACTATGCGATTTGGAAGAGCGAACCAATTAAAGATATCCGCTATTGATTTCGTTCAACAGTTTGGCGTCAAGCACAGTTTCAACATATGCCCTCACAAATGGCGGATCCGCTTCGAGGGGACACATATCAACCTTAAGACCAGCAACATGAACCTGGTCAGCGACGGTGAGCCGCAGACCAAGCCTGGCACGGATTACATCGGCCACGTAGATTCGGCAAATTCCTATGCGATTCGCGGCTGGGCAGCAGATCGCAACCGGCCCAACACCTCGATCAGTGTCAGCCTCTATGATGGAGACACGCCCATTACGACCTTGCCGGCTAACCAACTGCGCCCGGATGTGAATGCTTATCTCGGCGATAATGCGCCGCATGGCTTCACCATTCCCATTCCGCCCAGTCTCAGGAACGGTGCACCCCACAGCATCAGCATCAAGTTCGAGACCAGCAATATAGACTTGACCGTCTAACGGCGCGCCGAGCGACAACTGCCCCTTTGATCATTAGCGCGGCAAGTTCCGTTGGAGAGACACCCTGATCCCGGTCCGCTGCGAGCTCTTGTTACGCGAAATCCCTACTTTTTTTCGCTGAGCGGTTCTATCTAGCGCGGTAAGCTGTCGGTTGAGACGTACTCACTGATTCCGGTCTGCCGCAAGCGATTGGTGGCCGGCACCAGCGATAGCCGCGAGGCAACTACCGTCAGCGGCTTTGCACAAAAAGTCGAGATTGGGCTGCGAGAAGACTTCCAACAGTGGATACCGAGTCCCAGCCCGCGGTAGCGGGCGACAGCATAAAGCCCGCTACCGCGGGCTATTGGATTTCGTCGCCGAATGACTTTTTGTGCAAAGTCGCCGTCAGCTCTTCGCGAGGGACATGCGGAACGCCACCATCTCCTGATCGTTGCGCACCAGCAGCATGTCGCCTACCAGCACAGGGTGGTTCCATGTCTTGCCTTTGATCGCCGGGATTCGAGCGAGCTCCTTAAACTGGTCAGCAGTCGCCCCAACCAACGCTACCTCACCCGCCTCCGACAGCACGAGCAACAGGTCCTGATCGGACAACAGGACGAGCTGGCCGTGGCCGTAGTATCCGCCCTTCCACTTGCTCTGGCCGTCCTTAAGGTCCATGCATGCGACGCTGCTGCCGTTGAAACCGAAGACATAACCTTTGTGGACCACGAAGTCGTTGAAGTAGGGGTTCACGCCAAACGAGTTCCAGCGCTCTGCGACGGTCCAACCGCCGGGTCCGTTTGCGACCGCAAGGCTGCGCATCTCATTACTCTCACCCTCATGGACCAGAACGTCGCCCTCTGCGGTCAGGGCCGGCTGCACAATGCGCGCGCCAGGCGTCAACGGATGCTGCCAGAGCACCTTGCCATCGGTGGCCGTGACGCTGGTCGCGCCGTTTCCACCCAGCATCACGATCTGCGGGACGCCATGGATAGTAAATAGCTGTGGCGAGCTGTAACCGGAGCCGCCGTCGGGGCCTACCCAGCGAGGCTGGCCGCTGTTGAGATCGTAAGCGGCCATTGTGCCGGCAGTGGCGACGACGACTATGTCGCCGACTACCAGCGGTGAGCCTGAGAAACCCCACATCGGTAGCTTCGACTTTGTGTCGGACACGGCGTTGCGCGACCACACGACGGAGCCGTCGTCAGCCTTGAGCACGTTCAGGATTCCGGTAGCACCCAAGGTGTAGACGCGGCCGTTGCTGAGTGTCGGCGTTCCGCGTGGACCGGCTCCTCCATTCGACTCCCAGAACCGGGCCGTGTCGCCATGTTTCCAGACCGGCTTGCCGGTAGTTACGTTGTAGCAAGCGACAACTTCCTCGGCGCCGCGCTGCTCCTGTGTGTAGAGCAGGTCGCCGCTCACCGCGAACGAAGACCAGCCTGGTCCAACAGGCCGGCGCCACACTTCTACTGGCGGCGACGCAGACCAGTCGGTCGCGATCCGCACGCCATGAACAATGCCGTCACGATTAGCTCCGCGAAAGCCTGGCCAGTCGGCGCCGGTCTTAGCACCTGACGAAGTCGATGAAGGCGCCGGCAGAGCCGACGCGAGCGCGGCCTGCTCGTCCGCGGTCTGGGCCAGGAGCCGTTCTTCGGGAGTTTTGGACCAACGCCAGTGGAAATCGTTATCGAGAGTTGCTGTTAAGCCCCCGGTCCGAATCAGCATGAACCCGCCACACACGAGAACAATGACGACCACCAGCGAAGCGCGCCGAAGTCCGTCAGAAAGGCGACGGCTGGCTACCGCCCATGAGACCAGCGCCAGAGCCAGGAACGGGACCGCGATAACATAGATCAGCCCACCCATCCCGCCACCGGCAATCGACGTGTGAACGAGTTGCTTCGTCGCAATCAGCGCTACGACGATCAGGGCGACAGCTCCGAGACGCTCGTACCAGCGCGCGCGGCTGAAGAGCAACCACCACAAGAGAATAGCCAATACGCTCACGGCGCCGGCGAGCAACCCGTAAAAAGCCGCCTGGGGTAAGACATAGGGAACGACAAACCACGCCAGCGCCAGCAGCACCGCGGCGGCGACGCCGGGCCAAAGCCGAAGCGGCTTCCGAGGAGCATTGGTTGTCGGCTGTTGGCGTGTCGAATGTTGATCCGGTTCGGGGGTCAGTGCGGTGGGTTGTTCGTTGTAGGGGATGCTCATGGCAAACAGTACGCTCCCCACAGGGCGTTTGTTTCTCAGATTTCTTTGGAGTGCGCTGACCTTACAACCACCCCAACCGGGCTGCCCGGCTGGGGACCCCGGTGTCAGCGCCTTGGTCGTCTGCGACCTGTCGCAGACGTCGATGAAATTACCAAGCCCGTACAAACGCACAGCGCAGTGTGTCGGAGGACGGCGGCGACAAGTCGCCGAAGACCAAAGCGGTAACAGGTTACCGCACTCCAAACTAACCGACTGATTACTGGACGCGCTCGTTTCCCAGCGCTTATCTGACTGGGTATATTCACGCCGATCACGCCCTAACAACTAACCTGGCAAGACGAAAGGAGCAGCCTACATGACACCATTGTATCGATCAAGACAGGCAACGCCGGCGCGACCACACGAACATTTTTCGTGAAAATTTGGTGTAAGTTCGTGGATGGATTTTCCCTCAACCAACACGACGAAGCGGGGGACGCTTAAATTGGACACGGCCTTTCGATTCTAACTAGAGAAAGCGAAAAAATGGACACGCATGGCGTCACAGAATCCTTGTTTGGTGGTGACTATGAGTAGCCCGGAGACGAGTCCGGAAAGCGACTTTTTTGACTGGGGAAGCACCTTGCTCGACCGCCGCCCTTCCCACGCAACCCGCTAGCTCTATCTCGGCCTGTCGCTGCTGGGCTTGAAACAGACTGCGATCGGAAATCGTTCAATCCTGCGGTGGAAGGCCGCGCTGTCCGTGCAGTAGTCGTATTTCATCCAATCCAGGCGCTCGACCAATGCTGGGTCCTTGCCCGCTTTGATCGCCTGCTCAACGGCGTCCTTCAGAGCGATGGCCCGCCGATTAAAGTCGCGCCAGTGCTGGCGCTCGTGGTCCAGGACGTCTGACAGTTCCTTCTTCGTCAGATCGTTTCGCACGAGCATCCTCGTCTTAAATTTCAGATCGTCACCGTTCAGGTCGTACTCCCAAAGGAGGCACGAGGTCCGCTCACCGTCGCATTCCTTTTTGATCACGTCCGGAGGCAGTTGACTCGGTGTCGGAGGTTTGTCGAAGCCGGTGCATTTGAAGGCCATCGGCACCGAGATCTATCCGATGTGACGTTGCTTGTCAATATCATTTTGAGTGCTTTACATGAGGCAATAGGTATCCGCTGGCCACTCGCCGGTTGTACTGCTTAATGCTAATCCTTGTTCGCGGCCTGGGCCCCAGACGCCGCGAGTAAGACCGTCGAGTCGTTTTCGTGGTCTGACTCCTTTCGATTTTACCGTTGTACGTGTGGACCAGATTAAACTTAAGTCAAGACTTCCGTTTGACCTGCGCTCGCGCATAACGCCCGGCATCGGCGCGGCGCGCGAGCAGCATTCAATCAGCGAAGAAACGAATTACTTGAGAAGCAGGCTATCGCGCCGTCAGCTGCAAGGCTTTGTTCGGCGGCGGGGCATTCGTGTTTGCCTGCCACGCACGTGGGCACGGTGTATCGACCTCTTCGGGCAAGCACATGTGCGATTTGATTCTTCCGCCGAGGAACATAACCAAAATCGATCCACTCAAACTGACTTGCCAATTCAAGTATCTTTTGCTGGAGGTCGCTCTTGCCCGCGGCCTCAGAACGAAAGCGTTTCCGAAGATCTCTTCTCATCGAATTGTAATCGGAACGGACCTTGATTCTATTGAAGCCGCGCGCTCTCGCGATTTCTAGCGCACGTAGCACTGCAAACATCTCGCCCATTCCACTCGAAAGACACGTGTGGGCCTCAGCGATTTGAGCGATTATCGGCCCGCGTCCACTGCTGCCAGTGCGTGACTGAACAACGATTCCCACGCCCACGACGTAGGTTGCTGCGTCGTACGAAGCGTCAACAGTAAGTGTGTATATCCACTCTGGCATCAGGATCTCAAGCCACCGAACGGTTGAGTTGACGCGGCGGCGCCAATTCATTCAAGCATCGCCGGACCAGTCATGATGCGAAACACGCTCCCGCCGCTCGCGTCCTACGATTTGTTATGCGTCTGCCTCCGGCCTTCGAGCCTGGAAGCCAATCCGGTTTTTCTTTTGTTTCGCAGGCACGTCACGTTTCGTCATGATGATATGAATGTCTGTATGAGGTATCAAAACTCGCACGTCATTATTCTTGCCATCACGACCCACGATAATAATCATGTTGGGATTACGATAACCGAACCACTGGACAAGTATTCGTGTGCCGTCAATCAACGGAACTTCGATAGCAAGCTCCTGATCTTCATTCAAGGTTTTTTCATATTCCTCAATTTCGAGCTGGATGCGCTCGTGATAGTAGTCGGCAAAGATGAGCATACGTGGTGGTTTTACCGCTTGAGCAAAAGCGCCGCCCGCGACTGAGCGATTGGCCATTGCTATTGCTTTCAAGAAATCAGGATTGAACATTTGGTATTCCTTCTTTGCCACAAGAGCTTAAGACGCATAACGCTGGCCTTCAGCTGCGGCGCGCGATCAGCATCCAGCCTGATTGAAAAAGATTACTTGAGAAGCACGCTGTCGCACCGTCAGCTGCAAGGCTTTGTTGAACTGAATCCGCCTGCGGGCGGATAGATAAAAACTTACGGGCGATCACTGACCCCTTTCGCTTTCCTTCCACCAGTCAATAGCAGCAGTATTCCTTCCGGGGAGGACCATGGTGTTTCGTGGCAGATTCACTTTTCC
>JBPCKD010000131.1:0-9768 GCA_051004635.1 Pyrinomonadaceae bacterium | reverse complement strand
TAAGTGTCCGTTTCTTCGCAGGGCGTTTCGGTTTCTCCTCCGTTCGCTCAACCGCGTAGTGAAGTCGCAAAACGCCGTCAGGATAATCGCGAACGGAAAGCAGCTTGAGGGGAACCAGGCGATGCTTTGGTGCGATGAGGGGAATGCCTTCGCCGATGAAGGTAGGGATGACATGAATGATGAATTCGTCAATTTCACCGGCATCCAGAAATGACGCGATAATCCCGCCGCCACCCATCATCCAAATGTTTTTGCCGGGACTCGCGCGCAGGCGCTGGGCAAATTTGTTAATAGGCTCATTTACAAACTCCACGTCTGGCGAGTGCTTCCTCGGCGGTCGGCGCGAAAAGACGTAGTTCTTGATGGAACCGTAAACGCCCAGGCCACCCGCCATTTCCAAACCAATCCTGTAAGTTTTACTTCCCCACAGGATTGTGTCGATTGTTTTGAAGAACGCGCCCATGCCGTAATCGCCAGCGTTTCGCGTGTTGAGCCAATCGACGCTGTCATCCAGCCTCGCAATATAACCGTCGGCGCTGGTGGCAATGTAGACAAGGATCTTTCGCCGCTTAGTCATTTTCGTACCTTGCGCCGCATCGCAACCTTGCCACTCTTCGTCTGGCGGGCGTCCTTTTGGTTCTCTGCGTTCTTAGCTTTCCTGGCAGTCAAATTCTTCTTTTGCCTTTCGCCTGGCGGCTTCACTCGATAGGTAATAATCACGCAGCCATTCTTCAAGCCCTTACACTCCAGCAGTTCCAGATCGATCTGGTGGTCCATTTCATGGAAGACCGGGATACCTGAACCGAGCAACACCGGATGAATGTTGAAACCGATTTCATCAATCAGGTCCGCATCGAATAGCGACTTAGCCAACAGTCCGCCACCCATTACGCAAATGTCTTTGCCTTCCTCGGCTTTCAGTTTGCGAACAAACTCGGCGGCGTCTTCTGAAATGATCTCCAGATTCTTGACCTTCTTCTTCGGGCTCGGCTTCATGGTCCGCGAGAAGACATAGTTTTTCACGCCGGGAAACGCGCCTCCGCCAACGCCCATACGCAGTGCGGCTTCGTAAGTTTTGCGTCCCATCACGACCGTGTCGATTGATTTCCAAAATTCCGCCATGATCGTCGACACTTCATCGGTCCATATCAGCCAATCAACCGAGTCGTCTTTGCGAGCGAAATAATTGTCGAAACTGTTAGCTCCGCCAAACGTCACTTTTCGCATTCGTTATCCCCCCGAAAGACTTTTTGGAGTGCGGTGACCTGTCACCGCTTGGCCTCCGGCGGCCTGGCGCCGGAGCCCTATACTAGACTCTAGCGAACCGTCGTCGCGACAGGTCGCGACTGACCAAAGCGGTGACAGGTCACCGCACTCCAAAGAGTTGAATGCTGGCCGTGAAAAGGAATAGATCTGGCCTGCCACAATTAAGCAGCCGTCGCAGCTTCGCAGGAATCCAGTTCTGGAGCTTCTTGGACCGGCGCGCCGGCTTCCCCGAAGTAAGGACGCCCTGTCTCAATGGCTTCGAAGTATTCCTCGATGCGATTAAGGATTTCCTCCACCGAGTGAGAATGGTAGACCGAGGTGCGAAAGAGTGCGCCGCCCTGTAACCCACGCGTGAATTGTCCAGCCAACTGCTTCATGCGATTGATGGCGGGCGTTTCAGGCATGTCTTCACGCAGCATGTCGAAATATTCAAGCAGTATTGCGCGCTTGTCAGCCAACGTCGGCTGAAAGACTTCGCGGCTGTGCATAACGTCTTCAATCTGTCGGAAGATCCACGGATTAGCCATTGCCCCGCGTCCGATCAAGACTCCATCGCAACCTGTTTCGCGAAAACGCGCAAACGCTTGTTCGATAGTCGTTACATCACCGCTACCAGACACCGGAATACCAACAGTTTCCTTTATCTGTTTGACCAGATCCCAATTGGCGAGGCCGCGATAGCCCTGTTCCTTCGTTCGACCATGTAGCGCAATGTGTTCCACACCACACGCTTCGGCAAGCTTCGCAGTCTCGACCGCATTAATCGTGTGATCGTAGAATCCTGCTCGAATCTTAATCGTTAGTGGGATTGTGATCGCTTTCTTAATGTCCGTAAGAATCGTCTCGAGTCGTTCGTGGTCCTTCAGCAGACCTGAGCCGCCGCCGTGCTTCACGACTTTGGGCGCCGGACAACCACAGTTAATGTCGAGAATGTCGGCGCCAATTTCTTCCGCCATCTCGGCGCCCAGTCGCATGCGTTCAGGTTGGCCACCAAATATCTGCACTGCAAAGGGCCGCTCCTCGGGATAAAACCGCATCTGGCGCTTGGATTTTGGGTTGCTCCGCGTCAAGCCCTCAACTGAAATGAACTCAGACACACTCAGACCGACGCCGCCGCGCCGTTTAAGCAGACGCCGAAACGAAACGTCGGTCACACCGGCCATCGGCGAAAGAATCAGCGGCGGATTGATCTCGATGTCACGGATCTTGAATGGCTTGATTTCCGGCATAGTTAGCTTCAAGGCTTGATCGTCACAGGCGTTCCCACACGCACCGCGTCGTACAACTCCCGTATGTCTTCATTTTCTAACGCCACGCATCCCCATGTCCAATCGCTGCTCGCGCCGTTTCCATGAATATAGATATCGCCGCCAAGCGCGGTGTGTTGGGGCGGAGTCGCTTTTCGTTTGATGGCCCTAACGATCGCGTCATGCTGCGGTCGGGAAATTAACCCGTCACGCAATCCACGCTCGGCGTCTTCAACATTCGGATAACTGACACCGAGCGACAAGTAGTATGCGCTCTGGCTATTTCTCGTAAAGATATAGAACTCACCTTCTGGAGTGGCACGGTCGCCCTGACGTTTTTTGTCGTCGACCGGGTTCAGGCCAAGCCCAACATGGTACCTCCGAACCACAGCTACCCCGGAGTACAACTCCAAAAGTCGCTTGCTCTTGATGACGACAATACGCGGATCTCTCAGCGGGAGTTTTAAGGCTCCTCTTTGCTGGAGAGGCTGGCGTACGATGCTGGGTGTCTGCGGGTACGCCGGACCTGCCAGACAAACTAGAACGACCGAAATAACAAGAATCCGTCTGACGACCAGAATGCTTCGCGTTTTCATAACTTACTACGTAGGTTGTAGCTGGCGATTCAAAACTGCCAGAAGGTCAGTCATCCAAAGATTCCTCACTTAGCACTTCGTACAAAGTGCGGGCGTCATTTCGAGAGGTCTGCCGTGTGGTGGGTAGGGAAAGAACACGAATACTAGTCAACTTGTCGCCTCTACGTATAACAAGTTCGTCGCCCGGTTTGACGGCGTGCGAAGACTTGGCCGAATTTCCATTGAGGGAGACGCGACCCGCCTCACAAATTTTTTGGGCTACAGTTCGCCGGGAACAGAGACGACTCGCTTTGAGGAAGAGGTCGAGGCGCATTCGGAAAGAAGTAAGTAGTGATGAGTACTGAGTCCGGATAGCAGATTGACGGCCGAGTGATTAGCACTTCTGCCCTTGGCTTCCTGCCTCCTGCTCCTGCTGCCTGCCCCTGGCTCTACGGTTTCGGGAAAATCCCGAGCAGTTTACCCTTCTTCTTTTCTTCCGGCTTTTGTCCCGTGGTTGCAGCGGCCGTCTTTTCCGGAGGCAGGTTCAACAACGGTGCCACTGCCGCACGATAGCTTTCGGAAATTTTTATGTAAGCATCGTCGCGCAAAGTCTTCAGATAGTCTTCGCGCCCCTTTGGTGTTCGTTCAATAGTAATGGCCTCGCGAACCCGGTTCTCATTAAAGGTGGCTGCATCGCTCGCGGCCGTCCGCTCATCCACTCGAAGTATTTGATAACCGTCATTGCTACGAAGTGGCTCGCTGACACCACCAACCGCTACGTTCTTGACGGCGGTCGCAATGTCTTCGCGTAGATTCGGGGCTTCAAACGAACCAACTTTCCCCTTGCTTTGCGGCCCGATCCGCACGCCGTTCATTTCACGTTCCGAATTTGCCGAGGCCAGCGCGCCAAAATCTGCTCCCGCGCGCGATTGTCTGACCAACTCCAGCGCCCTGGCCTTTACTTCAGCCTCGTTTTTACCGGCGGAACTCAAAAATATCTCGGAGATAGTCACATTCTCAGGCTTGCGAAACTTGTCCGGGTGCGCCTGAAAATATTTCTTCAGCTCATCCATGGTGAGTCCAAAGAAAATCTTGCGATCAACTTCCTGTTGTATCACCGACTGCTTCATTATTTCCACGCGAAGCGTCTGTCGAGTTGCCACCGGATCGACGCCACTCGCACGCATCGCCTCGTCAAGCTTTTCAATGGTTGGGATTCCCTGCTCCTTTGCCACCTCGAGCATGCGCCGGTTAACCTCGGCTTCCACTTCGCTCGACATTTCCAGTTCCTTTCCTTTTTGCAAAAGAATAGCCTCATTGACAAGCGTTGCAATCAGTTCGGCCTGTCGCTTGCCGACTTCCTCGGCAGCTTGCTGATCAGACATGCCCCCCTGCTTCAGGCTTTCAATGCGTTCTTTCGATTCGCGCTTCAACATAGAGAGCGTAATCACATCATCGTTGACCTGGGCGATCACCTCATCAACGACCTGGAGCTCACCCTCTTGCGCCAAAGCTGACTGTGGCACAAAAACCAATATGGTGAGTGCAAAGATGCTCGCCAACGCGAGCGATACGAATTTAGATTTCACAAAATTACTCCTAAATGATTTTTCGGTGGGCCGTTGTACCCAGTTCGTTGTGTCGTAGCCTGGTTTAGTACTGTGGTCGCCGTAGATTTGACCATAGAGATGTCATTAATCACAAACGGAAACCGTCTATGGTGTACTACGGACGGGCTACTGATCACGGCCTAAGCTCCAGCAATACGCCACGCACCGTTTCAAGCACCAGCTCCTGCTCGTCGTCGTTGAGATTCAGCCGCAAGACGCCGGTTGGCGAGAAGAGTCTGCCGTCGCGGCTGCTCACGAATTTGGCCAGTTTGTCCGTTGAAATACGTGCTTTTTCGCTAAATTTTAAGGCGACGCCGTCAGTTGTCTTATCAATCGAGAGAACACCGATATCTTCCGCGAGCCGGCGCAAGAGGGCATAACCAAAGAGCTGTTCGACTGACTCCGGAAGCCTCCCATACCTGTCCCGAATTTCTTCGCGAATGCTCGAGAGCGTATCCTCATCCCTGGCCGACGATACGCGCTTATAAGTTCGGAGTCGTTGGCCCATGTCGTTGATGTAATCATCCGGGATAGCCACATCAACACCGAGATTAATCGAGACGCTCGTCTCGTCTTCCACCTCGTCCCCGCGCAACTCGGCTACCGTGCGCTCGAGCATCTGCGTGTAAAGATCAAACCCAAGCGCATCCATGTGGCCGGACTGCTGGCCCCCGAGAAGGTTTCCAGCACCGCGGAGTTCAAGGTCGAGTGCGGCAATACGGAAGCCCGCGCCCAAATCCGAAAACTCACGAATAGCCGCCAGACGGCGCTTGGCAATCGGCGAAAGCTCCTGCTCGCCGGGAATCAAGAGATAAGCGTAAGCGCGGCGATTCGAACGGCCCACACGCCCGCGTAACTGATAAAGCTGAGAAAGACCATATTGATCGGCGCGGTTTATGATGATTGTGTTGGCCCGGGGGATGTCTATCCCATTCTCAATGATGGTTGTAGCCACGAGGACATCGTATTTATGCTCAATGAAATCGAGCATTACCCGCTCCATCTCTTTTTCGTTCATCTGCCCGTGGCCGACGACCAAGCGCGCCTGAGGCACGAGGCGCTGGACGAGCGCAGCAATGGTTTCGATGGTTTCCACCCTGTTGTGTATAAAAAACACCTGGCCGCCGCGACCGAGCTCAAGTTCAATCGCCGACTTGATGACGTTCTCTGAAAATTGAACGACCTGGGTCTGAATTGCGAGCCGATCGCGCGGCGGCGTTTCAATCAGGGACATATCACGCAGTCCGCTTAGCGACATATTGAGCGTGCGCGGAATGGGTGTTGCCGAAAGCGTCAAGACGTCGACGCGCTTCTTGAGGTGCTTCAATCTTTCTTTGTGAGCCACGCCAAAACGCTGCTCTTCGTCAACAACGACGATTCCCAGCTCTTTAAATTTCACGTCTTTTGAAAGCAGGCGATGCGTTCCGATAACCACGTCTACGTCGCCTGATTCCACTCGCTTGGCAACTTCCTTCTGCTCTTTAGCCGAACGAAAGCGCGAGAGCAATTCCACCTTCACCGGAAATGGCGCGAACCGGCTGCGGAAGGTGTCGTAATGCTGGTAAGCAAGAACCGTCGTGGGCGTCAACACCGCGGCCTGCTTGCCTTCCATGACCGCTTTGAACGCAGCGCGCATTGCGACTTCGGTCTTGCCGTAACCTACGTCTCCGCACAAGAGCCGATCCATCGGGGCCGGTTCCTGCATGTCGTGCTTCACATCTTCGATTGCCGTTTCCTGATCGGGAGTCAAGACATATTCAAACCCATCTTCAAACTCGCGCTGCCACGGTGTGTCCGCGGCAAAGGCATAACCAGCTACAAGCTTGCGCTCGGCATACAACCGCAAGAGTTCGTCGGCCATGTCGCGCATTGCCCGCTTTGCTTTGGCCTTGGTCTTCTGCCAGCCTAGTCCTCCAAGACGATCGAGCGTTGGTTGATGTCCTTCCGCGCTCGAATAACGCTGCACCAAATCCAGCCGCTCGACCGGCACGTAAAGCTTTGCGTCCTCAGCATAGAAGAGCAGCATAAACTCGCCGCTCCGGCTGCCGAGATCGAGCACTTGCAAACCGCCAAAACGCGCGATGCCGTGATCGATGTGGACGACGTAGTCGCCAGGTTTGAGATCGCGAAAGTCAGAAAGAAAGGCCGCGGTTTTTGACTTCCTCTTTCTGCCTTCTGCCTTCTGCCTACTGCCTTCTGCTCCAGGTGCGCGCCGTTCAAGCGCTTGCGATCCGGCTTCATCAAACAAGTCGGCTTCAACATGCGTTAATAGTCGAGCTGCGAGCATCTCAAAACCGCTGCTCAGACGACCGACAGTTACAATTGTCTGAGGAGCGGTCGACGGTTCAGATGCCTCAGCCGCTTCCTCCACCAATGCCAGCCGGACATCGACTTCATACTCCGCAAGAATCTCAGCAATACGTTCCGCCACTCCCAGACTCGGCATTACAAAGAGCGTTGTCGTGCCGTTCTCGCGAGCGTCGAGAAGATCCTTGGCGAGATTAGCCAGGCGGCCGTGGTACTTGAGAGCCGACTGTGTTTTCCATTCGACTTCGGGCGCTTGCTCCGCGACGGGAAACAGAAAGAGGGGCCTGCGTACACTGCGAGCGCGACCTAATTGGACCTTTGGCGCCTCAGCATCCAGGGCAATGGCCTGATCAAGTTCAGCAGCCGCGCGCCCCAGCACCCGAAGCTCGACCCTTTGTCGCTCATCGATTTTCGCGCGTAAGTCGTCCGGAGGCAGATAAAGCTCGTCAGGCCGCAACGCAATATCGTCCACGGCGTCAGTCTCAGCGTAACGATCGTCAAGCGTCTGGTAGGCCGGGCCGAGATACGTCTCCACTGTTGATGGCTCATCGACTACCAGTACGGCGTCTTTCAGATAATCAAACACGCTGCCGCTTCTTTCGCGGATAATAGGCATGAGCCATTCCCACCCGGCGAAGGTTTCTCCTTCGTCGGCAAACACCGTGCGGTCGCGAAGCGCGCGCGCATACCGTTCGTCGTTCCAACGCGCTCGAGCCGCCGTAGCCCATTTGCTAAAGTCCTGACTGCGGACCAGGACTTCGCGCATAGGAACAAGCTCCACTGAGCTCAGTTGACTGGTGGAAAGTTGAGTCTCGGGATCGAACTCCCGAATGGAGTCGACTTCATCACCGAAGAATTCGATCCTCACTGGCTTTTCCTGTCCCGGCGACCACACGTCGAGAATGCCGCCTCGCATCGAGAACTCTCCGACTGCTCCCACCGGATCTTCGCGCACGTATCCAGCCGCCACCAGGTGTTCAACCAGCGCTTCCGGCGACTGGTTGTCCCCGCGCGCCAGCAGGGCCCCCGCGCGCGTGATTTCCTCAGGTGTTACTGTCCGGCGTGCTAAAGCGCGTGCCGTTAGAAGAACGAAATCCTGCGGGTGGCGAGCCAGGCGCCACAAGGTTAGAGCGCGGCGTTCCAGCGTGTCCGGGTGCGGCGAGGAGCCGGCGTATGGGTCAGTTTCGGAAGCGGGCAGGATGAGCACCTCGTTTTGGCAGCGCTTTTTTCCTGACAGCGCGCAATACCAGAAACGCAGGTCGCCTTCCCATGGTTCCAGATCCCGATTTGATTGAGTGACGATCGCAAACCGTTTCCCTGTTTCGCGCTGGAGGGCCGCGAGCGCGAGTGCACGAGCAGAGCCTGCTACGAGACCGCTTATGGAAACTACCCGCGCGCCACAATTGATTTCCGCAACTACGCGTTTGAACTCAGGCGTTTCGGTAATTGGACGCAAGACATTCTTTAGCGTTGAAGGTTTTGTTGCCGTTGTCGTCATTGAAATAACTATTGAGTGACTTTACTCTGCGACATACGATCTAAGATATTTGTCGTTGATGCGCCTGCGACGAAAGGCAAACTCACAACCCGACCACCTGCCGCTTCCACTTCTTCGCGTCCATGAATCTCATCGAGCCCATAGTCGCCGCCTTTGACAAGCACGTCGGGCAACAGCCTGGCGATTAATGATCGGGGCGAGACGTCGTCGAAGATAGTGACGAAATCCACCTGTCTGAGTGCCGCGAGAATCTCGGCACGCTCATGCTCGTTCACAATTGGCCGACCTTCGCCTTTCAGCTCCCGCACTGTTCGATCGCTGTTAATTCCGACTACCAGCACGTCACCGAGCAAGCGCGCCGCGGCAAGATAGCGCACATGACCCACATGGAGCAGATCGAAGACGCCGTTAGTAAAAACCAGAGTTTTGCCCGTTGCGCGCAGACCTTGGCGCATACCGAGCAGTTCGTCCAGGCTCAGAATCTTTTCGATCATTGATAAACAACAATCTAGCATGAGCCGGCGCTGGTGCTAAATGATGGAAGAGCGGCGTCATAACTCCTATAGGTCCAATAGGTCATCCAGGTCCTATCTTCCCTTATTGCTCTGTTCTACGTCGCTCTCTATAATCGTCGCCTTACTTTTGGAGCAAGATTTTGTCTATTCCCTTCATAGAAGAGAACGATCAAACCCAAGCCCGGCAGGAGCATTTGGCAGCTCTGCGCCGACTTGTTGGCAACGCGTACCCTAACAAGTTCGAACGCAGCCAAACGTTAGAGTCCGGGAAAGAGGATACGATCACGGCCATCGTCGAGAAGTTTCGCGCGTTTGAACCAAGAACGTCCGAAGGGGAGCGTCCCGCATCGGAGGAGATTGAACGAGCAAACAGGCAACTGAATAAAGTGACCGTTCGACTCGCCGGACGCATTGCTTCGCCGCCCCGCGTGATGGGCAAGGCTGCGTTTGTGCATTTGTCTGACGGGATCACGCGTTTGCAGCTTTACGTGCGACGCGCCGACGTCGTGGGTATTAGCAACGATGCCGGTGGCGGAGAGGTTGATGGTTGGGAGTTGTTTGGTTTGCTGGACCATGGCGATTTTATTGGCGTCGAAGGCTATTTGTTCATTACTAAAACAGGGGAGCTTTCCATCCACGTGCAGAAACTACAGTTTTTGGCAAAGGCGCTGCTGCCCCTTCCCGACAAGATGCACGGCATCCACGATCCGGAGATTCGCCAGCGCCAGCGTTATGCAGATCTGATTGCCG
>JBPCKD010000130.1:0-14703 GCA_051004635.1 Pyrinomonadaceae bacterium | reverse complement strand
GAATCTGACGTCGATTTCGATCTCCGCCTCCGCCGCGACCACGTTGCTTCGGGTGCCGCCTCGGACAACGCCAACATTGAAATTCGTGCCGCTCACGGGATCGCTCATCGAGTGAAACTGTTCGGTTTGAAGGGCCAGTTCCAGAATTGCGCTCGCCCCCGCTTCGGGATTCAAGCCGGCGTGCGACGCAATCCCGTGGGCCGTCACTTTCCACATGCCCACACCCTTGCGTGCCGTTTTCACCTGACCACCAGACGCGGGCGGCTCAAGCACCAGCACCTGCGCCGCGCGCCGTGCCTCTGCTTCCACCAGCTGCCGACCGGTTTGGCTTCCTGCCTCTTCATCGCATGTCAAAAGCAACACCACGGGTCGTTTTGGAATGAAGTTTAGAGTTACCAAAGTTCGCAACGCTTCCAAAGCGAGTACACAAGAGGCCTTCATGTCGAAAATGCCTGGACCATACAGTCGCCCTGATTCCGCATGCACACTCTGCGTTGACAACGTGCCGCGCGGATGGACGGTATCAGTGTGCCCAAGCACCAACGTGGTGCCCGTACCCTCTGCATGGCCATCGAAAGCGCGCATCCGCAAGTGTTCGCCATAGTGAGGAACAGGGATTCTTTCGATGGACCTGATCGCCGGGACTGTGCGAGCAATCTCGATAAGGAGGTCAACGACGGCGCGGCTGCCCTCGAAGTCCCCTGAGGGCGACTCAGTTTCGACAAGCTTGCAAATCGAGGTAAGAATCTCTTCTTGTCTGCGTACCAGAGAAGCATTTATCGCCATTAGTTGAGTCGAATCCAGGTGATTCATCGTGTGCCCTCTGAAACTGGATATGAATCCCGGAGAGACTTAAGGTTTTCGCGGCACAATCGGCAACACAAGGTGTGAAGGGTGCTCACGATCGTGAAATATCTTCTGCCGTGCCACCTCCATTCGCGTGGTCCTGCCGAGAGCTTCACCTGTATTCGGATTACGGTCGTACTTGGGAAAGGCGCTCGAGGCGATCTCAAGCCTGATGCGATGCCCCTGCTTAAACACCTGGCAGGTGTTCCACAGATCAATCTTGTAAGGATAGATACGACCTGGCTCGATAAGCGATGGCCGGTCCATCCCGTCACGGAAACGGGCGCGTACCAGTCCGTCAATCAAACGCTGAGCAAATCCGTTGGGCCACACGTCGAGAAGTTTGGCCATGAAGTCTGTGTCGCGCGCCGAGGATGCGGCATACAGTCCGACGCGAATGGGCCCGCAAATCTCTGTGTCTTCCGTGAGAGGGTCGCTCGTATAGACGAGCACATCGTCGCGGCGCTCGACTGCTCGATAATCGTCAGGTCCGCCAATCTGCGCGAACGAAGGCTCGGTGATGAACGGCACGGCGCGTCCTGGATCGTATGTGTAACTATCCGCCGGCTCGCTGACAGGCTCGGCGGTCGAAAGCGCGCCGTCGCCAAAGAGACTGTTGGCGCGCCCTCGGCTGTGCAGATAAAACTTCGTCCATCGCGTGCGCGCTATCGGCCATTCATTCTCATCAACCCAAGCATTATCGCCCATCACGAAGATGCGCGCCCTTGGTTCACTTGTGATTCCGTTGTCGATGCCCTTGAGCCAGTAATCAAACCAGCGCAGTTCATATCCATTTAGATCGATCACCGCTGTCGGACCGAAATCAACCTCGCCGAGTTTTGAGGTTGAATTCACAGCATGCGGCCACGGCCCCATCAGCAGCTTCTGATTACGCCGAATTTCTTCAGTCGCACCTTTAGTGGTCATGCCGACGAAGTTCAACGGCGTGCCGACTTGCTCGTCGTCATACCAGCCGGAGATGTGTAGCACAGGCACTTTCACGCGCTCATATTTATTCTGATAGCGAAGAGGCTCCCACCAGTCGTCGAGCCTCGTATGATCGAACATCTCCTTCCAACGCACGTTCGGTCGCCCTGCCGCCTCATCCATGGTGTCGAGCGGCAGGTGCTGGTGAATCTTGGCCCAGTCGACTGCGTCCATGTTCTGAAGCACACGGCCTGCGGTGTAGTGATACCAGCTTATGTCCATCGGGAGTGGCACGCCGGTCGGCCATTCGACGAAAGGATCAGATGGTGTGACCAGCGTGATCATTGTCACAAGATGCGGCGGCTGCTCGACGGCCGTGAGCCATTGGATGCGCCCGTTGTAAGAGCCGCCAATCGTGGCGACTTTGCCGGTGGACCAACCTTGCGCGGCGCACCATTCAATCGCGTCGTACCCATCGCGCCCATCGTTACGGTACGGGATGAACTTGCCGTCAGAGTCGCCACGCCCGCGCACATCCATCGCGACGAACACATACCCCCGCGATGCGAAATAGCGAGCTAAATTCAACAGGCTCGCTCCGTTTTTGTTGTACGGCGTGCGTGACAGGATCACCGGGAAGCGGCCCTCGGCATCAGGGCGGTAGATGTCAGCCGACAGCTCCGTCGCGTCGCGCATCCTCACCCTTTGATTAAACTCAATTTTGACTGTGTATGTCGGCTGCGACGAGGACCCGGTGGTGGAAGATTGCCGGGCCTGTGCTCGCTGCTGATAGAGACCGACAGAAGCTACGGCCACGATCAGAAGAAAGAGAAGGGCCATTCCCGCGCGGATTTTTAGTATTCTTGTTTTCATAGTCGATCTTCCTTTGGAATCTTCATTCGCCGCTCGGTAAGTGCTCTGAACTGATAGTGGATCTCAATCGGCTAATTGATCTGCTAAACGAAGTCCGCAACCCTCTTCCCAAAACTAAGTAGATAGATCCCGATCGGTTGATCTCTTCGTGATCCACCATAGAACTCTTGGATCAAGTATCCGGAATCTATCGCCTCCGTAAAGGCCCACCGTGTCGCTTCTCGCCACATCGCAGCCAATTTTGGGCTCTCGCGCTGGAGCGTGTTGATGTCTGCCGGGATTTCGACCAGGAGTTCCTCACCTGAGACTTGGGGTAACTCGTTTCTCTGCGGAATATTATCTGCGCCCACTCGCACGATGGGAACAATGCGTTCAGTATCAGGCGGCGTTTTTTTCCAGTTCGCCACTGTCTGCATTTTCTCGCGGACACGCTGACTGTCGAGCGGCCAACTTACCCAGAGGCGATCCGTGCCTGTGCCAATCTGATGCAAAAAGCTTGAGGTCGCTTCGCCGTAAAAATTCATTTCGTATCGATCAGCAAGGACACCAAGTTTACTAAAATTAAAGTGGGCATTCAGGCTCTGTAAGGGGTCGAATGTCCATGTCATCCGGGTGATTCCTTGAGCGAGCGCTCGATCCCGCTGCGCTAACTTGAGTTTGTAACCGAGGTTGACGTTGCGATAGGTAGGCCTGACCGCAAGCATGTGCGAATGGTGCACGGGCTGCCCGTTTTCATCGCCAACAAAACTGTAGGCAAAACCGACGAGCGATGATCCATCAAATGCGCCAACGAGAATTGCCCCTACTTCCTTGGTAGCGACGAGCATGGTAAGAGGAACAATGTCGCGGTCGTCACACGCCCAAACTTCCTTTTGGAGCGATTCAACCTCTCGCATCTCTGGGATAAGCACGATGTCGCGGATGACGATAAGCGGTTTTTCAGTTGCGCTCGACACAGTAGTGATGACTTTTCAAATTCAGGACAGATCTCCGTTTGACCCTTTCGGCTCCCGGTACCAGCGTGGACCAGACGCGTATTCCCTATCAGTTGGCCTCAGCCTGGTGAGCGCGCGTTTGGGATCAATATGAGAGCAAGCAACGTGGATGGCGTTTATGACAGCCGTGGGAGCCACATAGGAATTGAGAAATGATGGGCTGACGACGGAAGCAACCACATGCGCGTCACAGTAGCGTGCAATCGGTGTCGTATCGCTGTCGGTAATCCCGAAAGTCGGCACGCCTTGCTTCCTGGCCTGTAGCACCGCCTCAACCGTATCCCTCAAACATTGCCCAAAGCTGATGGCCACGAGGACATCTTTCGGCGTCAAGACTTCAACTTTATGTTGCAGATTCCCAGTACCCCCCATCGGAGCCCCAGCATCGAACCCCAGTCCCAACAACCCGTAAGCCAGGCAATTGGCCAACGAAGCGGCGAAGTCTACGCCCACAACTAGAATTCGACGCGAACGCTTGATCAGCTTGGCCAATTCGATGATGCGCTGCCTATCCAGATCCGATTTCAAGGCATTTATGTTGTCTAACGCTTTCTCCAGAGAATGATCTATGTGATTGACGACACTGCGCTTCTCCCGCGTGGCGGCCTTCAAGGCGGTATAGGGTGTGATTCGTGTTACGAAGTGCTGTCGCAGGTCAGCTGAGAAGTCAGCATAACTCTGGTAACCCAGCACCTGGGTGGCTCGGAGTATCGTCGTGGCATCGACGCGATAGCGTTTGGCTAATTCACGGGAAGACAGGAAACAAGTTTCTTCCGCTGAGTCAAGGATGGCTCGGACTAAGCGCTGGCGACGCGGATTAAGCCCTGATTGCGCTTGCGCAAAACGCACCTCGAGGGCTGAGCTCTTTCCCTCAGCACCATCAGAACCATTAGAAGAGCTGCGTCTCTTGTTTCGTGACTTAGCCTTCTCCATTCCTTCTCCAGTGCTTTCTGTTATCTACTCCAACTCCAGGAACGTTTCGCAGCATATTTCAACTAAACCTAAATCTGAGGAGGGAAGATAGCAAATCGCTGCTCAGCAGACAAGACACCTTGCAGCATTTGTCGCACTATTGACATTGTGCAGCACTTGCGGTATATGGTTGCCAGTCCAAACAAGCTCCCCCGGGCAATCGAGAAAATACCTATGACCGCCAAACGACTGTCTCCTGTAGTTACCCTTCTGCTTTTTGTGTTGGTCGCCTTCCTTCCTGCCTACGCACAGGAGGCACCGCTCAATGGATTTGACGATTACGTCAACAAGGCGTTGCGGGAATGGGAAGTGCCGGGCCTGGCGATAGCGATTATCAAAGACGATCGGATCGTACTGGCAAAAGGCTACGGCGTAAGAAAACTCGGTGATCCCACGCCGGTCAGCGAACGCACGCTTTTTGCCATCGGCTCGTCCTCGAAGGCCTTCACCGCGGCGGCGATTGCGATGCTGGTGGATGAAGGCAAGCTGAAGTGGGATGATCCGGTCACGAAATATCTGCCGGGGTTTGAGCTTTACGACCCTTATGTCACTCGGGAACTGACAGTCCGCGATCTGCTGTCTCACCGCAGTGGACTCGAACGCGGCGATTTCCTGTGGTACGGCAGTGAGTACGACCGCGACGAAATCTTGCGCCGAGCTCGTTATCTCAAACCGACCTGGAGTCTGCGGAGCACGTTCGGCTATCAAAACCTGATGTTCCTGGCAGCCGGACAGCTCATCGCCAAAGTGAGCGGCAAGAGCTGGGATGACTTCATCCGGCAACGCATGTTCACCCCATTGAGCATGACCGCGAGCAGCACGAGCATCAAAGATCTAAAAGACGCCGACAATGTGTCTTCACCTCACGCCAAGGTTGAGGAAAAAATTGAAGTGATCCCGTGGCGCAACATCGATAACATCGCTCCCGCAGGCTCAATTAATTCCAGTGTCGTAGATATGGCCCAGTGGGTGCGGCTGCAACTCGCGCAAGGGGACTATCAGAAGCAGCGCCTCATCAGCTCTGGCGCAGCGAAGGAGATGCACACGTCGCAAACGGTGATGCGCGTCGAGCCTCCCTTTTCGCTTTTTTATCCTGAAGCTCATTTCCTGAATTACGGACTGGGTTGGTTCCTGCACGACTACCGCGGACGCAAGGTCGTTGAGCACGGTGGCGCCATCGACGGAATGAGGGCCCAGGTGGCAATGATCCCAGAAGAAAAACTCGGCCTGGTGATCCTCACCAACATGGGCGGCACTCTCCTCCCACTTCCTCTCATGTACAGAATCTTCGACGCATACCTGGGCGCGCAGCAACGCGACTGGAGCGCGGACATGTTGAAGACCATTAAGGGCTTCGAGGAACAAGGCAAGGCGGCGGAGAAGAAGGCAGAAGCGGAGCAGGTCAAAGACACCCGACCGTCGCTAGCGCTGGCCCAATATGCGGGGACATACAAGAATGACCTTTACGGCGAAGTGAAAATAACTCACGAGAACGGCAAGCTGGGTGTGCGTTTTGGCCCGTCGTTTACCAGCGGTTTAGAGCATTGGCACTACGACACCTTCCAGGCAAAGTTCGTCGCTGCGGGTGGCGCGAAAGCTTTTATAACTTTCGCGCTAAACGCGCAGGGCAAAGTAGAAACGCTGACAATAAATCTGCCTGGGGTGGCGGAATATCCATTCAAACGAGCAGCGGACACGGCCACCACCGCCTCAGTTTCTCTGGGCGAAGAGGAGCTCAAGAAGTTTGCAGGCAAGTACGAATTGAAGACCCCGCCAGTCGAAGTGAGCGTAGAGATCGTGGGCGGAAAGCTCAAGGCAACAGTGCCGGGCCAGCCCGTTTACACGCTTCTGCCTGTGGGTGCGAATCGCTTCAGTATTGAGGGAGCACCTTCTGGCTTCTTCATACAATTCGAAATGGCTGAAGGCAAGGTCAAGAGCTTGACTCTGATCCAGGGCCCAGGGCCGAGCATCACCCTGTTTCCGAGACTGTGAGATTGCGCCTCGCAATTCTCGAAGGCAACAAATCTTTATGTGGGATGACCCCAACTCTAACCACTCTGCAAATGGAGGAAATATGAAAGCCTATCGCTTCCCGAAGACTCTTTGCTCCCTAATTCTGATTTCGGTCGCCTGTCTGTTGCCCGCGAATGTTTTCGGGCAGACGGCGGCGACGGCAAGAATATCCGGGCTGGTGACGGATGCAAACGGGGCGGCTGTGCCCGGGTCCACCGTCAAGCTGTTGGACAAAACAACCAAGGCGGAAAAGACCACGACAACCAACGACGAAGGCCGGTACGCCTTCGCCAATATTGACCCGGGCACTTACGACATCACGATCACCCTACAGGGGTTCCGCACCGCAGTGTTCTCAGATGTCAAGGCGGACATCGCCAACGCGACTATTCGCGACGCGGCGTTGGAGGCCGGCAACGTGAGCGAAACGGTCACGGTATCGGCGACCGGAGATGTTCTGTTGAAAACAGACGATGCGACGGTCGGCAACACCATAGAACAGCTTCGCCTCGAGCGACTGCCCATCACCAATCGCCAGGCGACCCAGCTTCTTATCCTGCAGCCGGGGGTCTCGCCAGGCGGCGAGGTTGCAGGCTCACGCGCCGATCAAAACACCTATAGCCTTGACGGCCTGGACGTTTCCGATCAGGTCGGCTTCCGAGGCTCAGTCGGAACGGTTGTGCCGATACCGTCGGAGTCGGTCGAAGAGTTTCGCGTCACGGTAGCTAACCCAAACGCGACCTTTGGACGTTCGGGGGGAGCGCAGGTGACGCTCGTGACTAAACGCGGCGGCAACGACTTTCACGGCTCGGTTTATGCCTACCATCAGAACGACAATCTCAATGCGAACACGTGGAATAATAACCGGCTCGGTTTGCGAAGGGCTGAGGCGAAAGACAACCGGTTCGGGACATCTGTGGGAGGGCCGATCTGGAAAGACCACACCTTCTTCTTCTTTAACTACGAAGGCCGCCGGGTGCCCGGTTCGCAGCAAGTTACCCGCATCGTTCCGACCCAAAGCTTCCGCGACGGCCTGTTGAAATTCCGAGACGCCTCCGGCGTCGTGAACACCTTCGACCCGAGGACGTTCGACCCGCGCGGGCTCGGCTCTAATCCGGGGATCCTTTCGTATCTCAAGAAGTTGCCGCTGCCAAACGATCTCACGTTAGGCGATGGCGGCCTTAACACCGGCGGATTCATCGCTAACATTCCTACCACCCTAAGGGATGACTTTGGCGTGCTCAGGCTCGACCACAAGATCAACTCTAACTGGTCGGTCGAGGCGCGGACCTCGTTATACCGTCTAATCCAATTGCAAGCGGGTCAGGTCAACATTGTAGACCTGAAGCCGGGTGCCGCCATCACGGAGCGGCCGAAGAATTTCACAGTCGGCGTCACCGGAACCCTCCGGTCCAACCTGGTCAATGAGTTCCGCGTTGGGCACGCCTACGATAATTTCGTCTTGGGCGTCATCGATCCGAGCACGATTGCCGGGTTCAATGTTGCTGCTGACGTATCTGGCATTGATGAGGCGATCGATGTTGACACGCAGCGCGCCCGCAGGCAAAGCTTGGGAGGCGGCACCACGCAGTATGTAGACAATGCGACCTGGACGAAGGGGACGCACACCTTTCAGTTCGGAGGCACCTTGCGCGCCATTAAGACGTACCACCTCAGGAACGACAAGGTGATCGGCTCGCTCAGCACGCCCGTCGCAGCAATCGGCAACTTTGGTAGCCTGGTGGTTGGCGACTCCCAGCGTCCAACCGCGTGCAGCGCCACCGTTACGATAAACTGCTTACGACCTGCGGATGCAGCCCGATACAATGCGCTCTTCACCTCGCTGCTGGGCATCGTGGACAACGTCTCGTTCCTGGCAACGCGTGACGCCAACCTGGGGCCAAATCCCCCTGGCACACCACTCATCAACAACGCGGCGCTTCGTCACTGGGAATTCTACGTCGCCGACACCTGGCGGATGAAGCCCTCGCTCACTTTCTCATACGGGGTACAGTACCAGTGGCACACGCCGCCCAAAGATGAGCTGGACCGCCAAACACTTCTGGCTTACAGGAGCAGCCTCGAGTTGATTGATCCGAGGGATTACCTGCGACAGAAGCGGGAGGCGGCTGAGAAGGGCGAGATCTTCAACCCCGACATTGCCTACGTGCCGGTCAAGGCGGCGGGCAAGGATGTGTTCAAGATCAATCGCAAAAACTTCTCGCCGCGCTTGTCGCTCGCATGGCAGCCCTCATTCAACGACGGATTGCTGGAAAGCGCCTTGGGCGAGCGGCGCACGGTATTTCGCTTTGGCTACGGGCGGCTTTACGACCGCCTGAATACTGTCTCGAGCGTCGTCGTTCCGATGCTCGGAGTCGGCTTTGCCCAGACGCTCAACTTCAGGGCGCCCCTAAACGGCGCGGGCCAGCCGTTCCGTGTTGGGATAGATGGGCCGATTCCAGTCCCAGTCAACACGGCGGTGACCTCGCCTGTTGTGCCCGCCAAGGGTTTCGGCGAGTTGCTCTCGTTCACCCTGGATCCGAATATCAAGGATCCGTACAATCACGCAATTGACTTCACCGTTCAGCGGGAGTTGCCCGCCAATATGGCGATCGAGGTGGGCTATCTGGGAAGGTACGCGCGAAATCTTTTCCAGAACCTGAACCTCAACTCCGCTCCCTACTTCTTTAAGGACAAGGCGTCAGGCCAGAGATTCTCCGAAGCGTTTGACGCGGTGGCGGGGCAATTGCGAACCGGCGTTGCGGCGAGCGCCGTCACGCCACAACCATGGTTCCGAGAATCAGATTCCGGCACTCGGCGGCGGGGCTACCAGGTTCCTTGCGGCGAACCAGGGAGCTAGCTTCATCAACGGCAACCTGAACAACTTATGGAACACCTTCATAGATTTTTTCACGCCCGCCTCGTTTAACAATCAGCAGTCGCTCGATCTGTTCGTTCGCACGAGCAACGGACGGTCCAGCTATAACGCATTGTTTGCGACCCTGCACAAACGGATGTCTGGCGGTCTCACGTTTGATGTTAACTACACACTGTCGAAGTCGCTGGACCAGATCGGCGGCATTCAGAACTTTGTCACTCAGCTTTCGAGCAGCTTCGACGAGGACCTGGACTACGGCCCGTCGGACTTCGACCGCCGTCACAACCTGAACGTCAACTTTGTCTACGACCTGCCGTTTGGGCAAGGCCGGCGTTTCAGCTCCGGCAACTGGGCGAATAAACTGATCGGGGGCTGGTACTTCTCGGGCATCTACACGGCCTCGAGCGGCGTACCGCTCACCGTCGTGCAGGGCTTTCAGGTCTTCGGGGCCGGCGCGATCTTCGGAGCCGGGACGGGCGCCATACCGATCACCAGACTCAACGTCGGCAATAGCCTCCATAGCGGGGTCGCAGGCTCCGGCGGCATCGGCACCGCTGGCAATCCAGCCACACGCGGCACGGGTTTGAATCTATTCGCCGATCCGGCGGCGGTATTCAACAGCTTCCGCAGGATTAACATTTCCACGGACGGTCGCTCCGGGCGAGGAGTGTTGCGCGGCTTTTCCAGGTGGAATTTCGACTTTTCGGTCGGTAAGGAGACGAAGATCGGAGAGCGCGCGAGGTTCACGATCACGAGTGATTTCTTCAATCTGTTTAACCGCGTGAACTTCAACAACCCGTTCCTCTTCCTCCAAGACCAGGCCGGCTTTGGCGTCATAACCGGGGCCTTCGGGTCGAGGAGGATCCAGGTCGGCGGCAGATTCGAGTTCTGATCGCTGAGGTTCAACCAACAGGCGCGGCGTGTCTTTTCCACAGCCGCCGCGCCTATTTTCGCTCAATACTACGAACTACATTGATTTGGTAAGGAATTATGAAGTTTTCCAAGAAAAGAAGTTTCTTCCTACTGCTGGCGCTCATGATTTCGTTTGCAACGGCAGCCAGTGGCCAGGAGTTCTGGAAAAAAAAACCATATCAACAGTGGTCGGAGGAGGAGTGCAGAAAGCTTTTGACCGACTCACCGTGGGCCCGAAGCCACACGTTGAGCCAGACAATTATCCAGCCGCTTCAATCGCCGAGCGTGTCGCGCCCGTTAGGAAGCCCCGGTGGGAACATCGACAACGCCCGGTCGCCGGAGCCTCTGGCGAGAGAGGACACGGGGCGGGCGCGACAGGCGCGGCCGGAGCTTAAATACCAGGCCCAATTCCGATCCGCGCTGCCAATTCGACAGGCTATCGTCCGGCTCAGTCAAATCAACGCGAAGTACGACGACATGACGTCCGAACAGAAGCTCGCCTTTGACAAGAATGCGGAAGCCTTCCTGGCGAAACAGTTTCCGGATACGCTCATTCTCTACGTCTCCTACAGTTCGAACGTGCCAATTGACGAACGTGACCTTGCGCGCCACTGGCAAGGGCAGACCACGGACACTCTGAAGAACTTTGTCTTTCTGATTCTGCCCGGAGGAGAGAAGATTCCGTTGTCGGGCTATGCGGTAGCGCAGGGCGCCAGCCGGGAGTTTCAGTTCGTCTTTCCACGCACGTATGAAGGCCGCCCGATTGTTCGCACCCAGGACAAAGCCCTGCAATTGGAGTTTCCTCATCCCAAAATTCGCGACCAAAAAGAGTCTCGAGTCTTGATTGCATTCAAGCTCGAGAAAATGCTGATGGATGGAGAAATTGTCTATTAAACGGCGTCGCAACCTTCAGGCTAACCCCCCGCGAATCCATAACGAAAGGTCAGAAGAAATGAGAAATAGATCATCAGACTGTGAGTGGCAACGAAAGGTTCTATCTGACTCGATGCGTTTTTACACACTATCGCTTTTCGCCCTCTTGTTAACTTTGGCCATGACGCCGGTGCGGCTCGCGCAGGCGCAAACGGGCTCGCTCCCGCCATTGATTGACCGGCAGGAGTTTTTCGGCGACCCCGAGATCGCGGCCGCACAAATCTCGCCGGACGGTCAATTTATCGCCTTCATCAAACCCTACAAGGGGACGCGCAACATCTGGGTCAAACGTGCGGATCAGCCGTTCAGCTCAGCCAAACCAATCACCAACGACACCAAGCGGCCGATTCCGAGTTACTTCTGGAGTCGCGACGGCCGGTACATACTCTTCACCCAGGATCAGGGCGGAAACGAGAATTTCAATGTTTATGCCGTCAACCCTTCGGAGCAGCCCACAGCCGGTCAGGATGTGCCGCCGGCGCGCAATCTAACCGACGCGAAGAATGCGCGCGCCTTCATTTACAACGTTCCGCGCGTTGATACCGACACGATCTACGTCGGGCTCAACGACCGTGACGCGGCGTGGCACGATCTCTACCGGGTCAAGATCTCCACGGGCGAACGCACGCTCCTTCGTCAAAACACTGAGCGCATCACAGGCTGGGTGTTTGACCACAAGGGTCAACTGAGACTCGCCACACGCGCGGCTGCCAATGGCGACACCGAGATTCTTCGCGTGGACGATAAAGGGTTCAACAAGGTCTACACTTGCAACGTCTTCGAAGCCTGCAGCCCGTTACGTTTTCACAAAGACAATCAGCGCGTCTACCTGATGACGAACAAGGGCGACACCGTTGACTTAATCAGCTTCATCCTCTTCGATGCCGCAACGGGCAAAGAGGAACTGGTCGAATCAGACCCGCTCAAGCGTGTTGATTTTACGGGTGCGTCCTTTTCCGATCTGACGGATGAACTCCTGGCTACCATTTACGTTGACGAAAAGCGACGCCTCTACTGGAAGAACAAAGACTATGACGCGGACTACAAACTGTTGCAGAAGAAACTTCCTGGCAAACAAGTTAACTTCAACTCTTCGACAAAGGACGAGCGACTCTGGTTGATTTCCGCCACCGGCGACACGGAACCCGGCGAGGTGTATCTCTTCGACCGCAATACCAAAAAGCTTACTCAGCAGTACCGCGTACGCGAAAAGCTGCCGCGCGAAGCGCTGGCGGAGATGAAGCCAATCCGCTACAAATCCTCGGACGGGATGGAAATACCCGCTTACCTCACGCTGCCGAAAGGTGTACCGGCCAGGAACCTGCCGCTCGTAGTGTATCCGCACGGCGGCCCGTGGGCGCGCGACTTCTGGGGATACAACTCTTTCGCACAGTTCTTTGCCAACCGCGGCTACGCCGTGCTGTCACCGAACTTCCGAGGCTCGACCGGCTACGGCAAACGTTTCATCAATGCGGGCAACAACGAGTGGGGGCAGAAGATGCAGGACGACCTCACGTGGGGCGTCAAACATCTCGTCTCACAGGGCATCGCGGACCCAAAGCGCATCGGCATCATGGGCGGCTCTTACGGCGGCTATGCGACTCTTGCCGGAGTTACCTTTACGCCCGATCTTTATGCTGTGGCAGTTTCTATCGTCGGCCCGTCAAACTTGATCACGCTCATGAACTCTATTCCGCCTTACTGGGAATCCATTCGCATGTTATTCAACAAGCGCATGGGCGACCTCAGTACTCCTGAAGGACGTGCGCAACTCGAACGTCAATCGCCGCTGAATTCCGCGAACAAGATAAAGACGCCGCTGCTGGTCCTGCAAGGTGCGAATGACCCGCGCGTGAAAAAAGCTGAATCCGACCAAATTGTTGTGGCCCTACGCGAGCGCGGCTTCCCGGTCGAATACATTGTCGCGCCCGACGAAGGACATGGCTTCTCGCGCCCCGTTAACAGCATGGCGATGTTCGCGGCAGCGGAGAAGTTCTTAGCCAAATACCTCGGCGGGCGTTATCAGGAGGAAATGACGCCGGAGGTAGCGCAGAGACTCAAAGAGATTAGCGTTGACGTCAAGACTGTAGAGATGCCGAAGGTCGCAACGCGTCCGTGACAGTGCCGTACTCCGCCGCTGATCTTCAACGGGCAAGGACAGCGATCAGGGCAGGATTGTTCCAATCACCGCAGAACGGTTCGGACATGATCTCAAATAAAAAAAGAAATGTAATGAGTCGTCGCGAGCTGTTGAAGCGGGCAGCAGGCGCCAGCGCGGCTGCGCTGGCTGCGCCGATGATCAATCGCGGGCGCTTTCGATTTTTCGCCTACTCGGCGACTACATACTCCGCACGGGCGATGGAGTTGATGAAGCGGGCCACCGTCATCGACATGCTCAGCCCGTTCATCATTAGTCGCTCGCTTGGCGCGAAGTGGTTTTCAAATCCTGACAGCTTCACCGCAGCCGACCTCCAGAGATTCAGGAACTCGGGCATCAACGTCTTCCACATTGCCGTCGGTACTGGTGGACGTGACGCTCACCTGGGCACCCTGAGGTTCATTGCCGGATGGAACAGTTTTTTGTCTAACCACGATCAGCACCTGATGCGTGTGGACAGCCCTGCCGATCTCGATCGAGTCAAAGTTTCAGGCAAAGTGGGCGTTCTACTCGGCGTACAGAATTCTGAACACTACCAAAGCGCGGATGACGTAAACCTCTTTCACGGCCTCGGCCAGCGTGTGTCTCAACTCACCTACAACACCCGCAACCTTATCGGCAATGGCGCCACCGAGCGGCGCGACGAAGGCTTAAGTGACTACGGTGTTTCTATCGTCGAGCGGATGAATAAGGTTGGGATGGCCGTGGATGTTTCGCACTGCGGCGACCATACGACCCTCGATGCGTTTGAGGTGTCAAAAAAGCCCGTACTAATCACGCATTCCAACTGCCGTACGCTCGTCCCCGGACATCCTCGCTTGAAGACGGACGAAGCAATCAAGAAGATGGCCGCGACCGGCGGCGTGATGGGAATCACGGGCGTACGCATGTTCGTGAAGTCTGATGAGCCTACGACCGTCGAGCACGCGCTCGATCACTTCGATCATGCCGTGAAACTCGTGGGGGTCGAGCACGTGGGTGTCGGCAGCGACATGGACTTGGACGGCTACGACGACATCCCGGCGGAAGAGAAGGACATTGAATTAATCCTGGGCGGAAACTTCAAGCGGGTGCTCGCCCAGATTTGGACAGTCTAAAGAGTTAGCGCGATGCCAGATCTAATACCGCGAAGCGGTTGCGACCTCCAGCCCAACACTAACACCCCACACAGGCTGCCCGTGTGGGGGCGCCGCCGT
>JBPCKD010000129.1:0-33870 GCA_051004635.1 Pyrinomonadaceae bacterium | reverse complement strand
GCCCGCTCCACCGCGGATGGTGTCATTTGCTTCATAACAGCATCCTGTCATGTGCTCTGACCTCCTCCGCTCAGATCGGACACTTCATGTGTTAATTCGATCGGACATATCATGTGCTAACGACACCAAACTACAAAGCTCCTTGACTCCGTCCTCTCCAGAGAATATAAGGGCAGGTGCTTCAAGTCAGAAACTGACCCGGCAAAACCATCCAGGGGAGACCGCACAGCTTGTCCACTTACGTCGAAACCACTCAAACAGACGACATCAAGGGTAATCGATTTTCCCTACCTGCCCTTATGGAAGCGCTCGAATCGCAGAGTGGCGTTCCTTCGCTCGGACAAATTTACGACTGGCTCGAGACTGTCGAGTTATCAGCGGAAGAGTTGAGTCCCTACATCGGCTTCAAACAAGGCAACTACTGGAGACATCGTGTCTGTCGCAACGAGTTTGTGGAGATGCTGGTGTTGGGTTGGCGCCCCGGCCAACGAACTCCGATTCATGATCACAATGGTTCCCACGGCGGGGTAAAAGTTTTCGAAGGTATGTTGTGGGAAACAACTTTTTGCTTCGATCCGGTGAAGGGCCTTGAATACAAATCCGCGCGCGAATACGCCCCAGGGACCGTCACCGGTTCCGATATTCCGGACATTCATCAACTGGGTAATCCAGACGTCAGCGGTCAGAACCTGGTGACGATTCACGTCTATGCGCCACCACTCGGCGTGCTACATACCTTCAAACCCGGGAGTGCGAAGATTGATCTTTACGTCCCCGATGACTCCGAAGACGTGATCTAATCCTCACCACTCTTACCAAGCGTCTCAACGTCCTCCATTCACAGCAGCCAATGAACATCGCTGGAGGTGATCTCTCAGCTTGAGACTTACCTGAATTGGTACTTCACTGCGTCTCGAATAACCGCAATGCAACACCAACATTACAAAGATCGGCACCCAAGCGGTGTCAGAGTTTGTCACTGTCAACCGTTTGCCCAACCAAGGCTTAACCTCAACTGCTATTTGTTTGATCTGCTTTTCAACACGTCGCGACATCTTATCTCAATCGATCGAGCCCCTGCCAACGAATCTGAAGGTGCAACGTTTGCCCGAGCAATTATTGATGCACGTGACAATACCGAGGCCCAAGGGACTAAGCTGCCAGGTGGGGGGGGTTATTATCGTTAACGGCCGGTCTCTTGTGGGGCCAAACAGTACAGCCCAAGAGCGCGGTGGTCGTCTATTTCTCCCCGTAGCCAGCATCGCTCAGGCACTCGGAGACGTGATCCAATCAGACGTCGCGTCGCGCGTGGTCACGGTTCGCCGTCAGAACGGCGTTGTCGCGGACTTCAGCGCGCAGCTAAATCAGGTCCGCGAAAACGGCTCAGTGACGCTGACAGTCTCGGCCAGTGCCGACATTATCTTTCCACCTGACACTCATGAGTTAATGCTGCCTGTGGAGATAGTGGCTGCGTTGCTCGAGGTGTCAATCCGCAGGGACGAGGGACAGGCAATCACGATTACTCGCGGGCAGGCCCAAGCTGAGACAGTTCGCGCGGGCACTCGTCATGCGCCCTGGGAGCTTTTCCAAGTCGAGTATGATTACAACTTCAGCCGGTACTCATCTTTGTCCAATCACAGTTTGACATTGAACGGCACGGGTCGCCTGGCTGACAGCCGTTTCAGCTTCCTCACGAATTTTGCGGAATCGAGTGGCTATTCGCGACCGACCAATCTGCAGGGGGGGCATTTAAGTCTCGAGCGGCCAAATGGCCAAACCTTCGTCCTCGGTGACTTCGGCACAGGTACCGATTTGCAGTTTATGTCGAACACAGTGCGTGGCGCATCGGCAGAACTGCCGCTGGGCAAGATGCGATTGAATCTGTTTGCCGGTCGCTCAATTTCAGGGATATTAAATCCCACTCAGTTGGATGCTTTAATCCTCCCTACCTCAGACTTGCTGGAAAAGAGCCAACTGCGCTCGGCTCAACCCCAATTCGATACAAACGTCTTTGGCGCTTACATCAATGCCGGCTCCTACGCCAAAGGTCGCGGTGAACGTGACCTGCTTTTCTCTTCCGGTATCGAGCCTTTGACGGGCCGAACCGACGTGGCGATATGCTGAGTAGCAGCCTTCGGTTCTCCTCCGGTCGAAACCGCTTTCAAGCCGACCTCGGAGCGGGCGAGTTTTCTGGGCGCAGCCGCAATAATCTTAGCGTTAATGGCTTAGGGGCTTCGCTCAACCTTTCGGGTTCCTTGCAGTTGACGGATCAACTGATCGTGCAGGGCAGATACGCCTATGTGGGGGCAAACTTTCTCAGCGCGCAGAGTGGGCTGCTAGATCCGATCAAGCTCGCCGCCGGCGGGATTTCCTGGCAGCCAAAGCGATGGCTTACCGCTTCAATGAGCGGCAGTAGCGGGCAACTTGGAAGTGCGGGTGATTTCAACCGATTCACAACGGCGACTCTGAATCTAACACCAAGCCGCCGATTGCCCACGTCGTTCTTCTCCCACACTCAGACAGCACACTTCAGCTCAAAAGCGCCGCTTTCACTTTGGCCAGCGCGTCCAAAGAATTCTCGAACTGGCGGTTGTTTGTTAACGCCACGCGCGTCAAGACGTTTGGCCCGGCGACACTTAACGCGCAAGCAGGAGCCAGCCTCCATATCAACGAGTCGAATACACTTGAAGTCAGCCAAGCAGCCGGGAGTCGGGGGTTGTTCAACGGAACCGCCTCCTGGCAACTTTCCAGCTTGCTCGGAAAACGGCTCAATATCGGGGGCGGTCTGGGTTACAAGCGAAGTGAGAATTCCCCGCTCCGCACAACAGAACACGTAACGGCATCCGCGGGTCTACCTCGGCAAAGCGTGCTGCAATTCAGCTACGTGCGAACTCAAACCAGCCCGACACTTCTGATCAGTTTGCGCGGCTTTCTTTTCTCTTCACGCCGGGCCGAGCGGGCTATCAATGGTCCGGTGGCCGAGGTCAATTCCTACGGAGCAGTGGGGGGCCGGGTTTACCAGGACGTGAATTTGAACGGCCGCTTCGATAAAGACATCGACCAACCGCTGGCTACCGTCAAGGTGCGGGTAGACGGCAACCGTTATGTGCTTACCAATCCGGAAGGAAACTATCGCATCGATACTGTCCAAACAGGAGAGCATCAGGTTTATCTTGAGCTGCTCTCAGTGCGTGCAGATCTGACGTTACTGGACGGCGCTCAGCAACAAGTAGCGCTCGTTTCCAAGCGCGACTCGGTGGTGGACTTTCGCCTGGTTCGCACGGGCCGCGTCAGCGGCATGGCGTGGATGGATGTCAACGAAAATGGCCCGGTCGATGAAGGTGAGCAGCCACTGGCTGACGTCCGCATCGTTACCTATGGCGGCCGCGATACGCTGACTGATTCGAACGGTTACTTCCTGATTGGCGACTTGCCGCCCGGAGAGCATGTAATTCTCGTAGATGAGAAAACGCTTCCGGACCAGACTAGATCAATTCGCGGCTCCCTCTCAGTCAAGGTTCTAGTAGGGAGCGAAACTGGGGATGTAGTCTTTCCCGTGACGGTTTTGGCACCTGAAGTGAAGAGATTTCCCAGCAAGTAAAACAGGCTGGGCCCCCACATACCACAAACCGCCAGCACGAAGATCGATCTCCAAAGCGTTTTCCCACAGATCGGAATCCTGATCTAACTTCGGGGTTCAGCACACGGCGTTACGCTGTCCATAATCCTCTTTTTGCTGAACATCTCGCACAGTTGGCGCTACGTTTCGAGTGGCAGGCCCGCCGGAATCCTTGCAGGTCCCTTTAAACCGATCGCGGGTCAGTGCAGGGCTCCGACTCACAAACATCGTCACACCGGCGGTATCAGACTTTGTCACTATCAACGGTTTTGGCGAAGAATGTCGAACCGCAACTGATATCCGCTTCGATCAAATTATAAAAAGATTGCCGGGCATATTTCGACTATATGCTGCCCATTCTAAGAGAAGCAGCAGAGTTCGTCCCTTCAGTTGGCAATAAATTCCAATCATATTGACCGCGAGGCACGGGCCTTGCCCAGCTTGCGGCAGAAGAGAGCGTCAGAACGCCCCAGCTCTGGGGCAAAAATCCATATCGAGACACTCCAACAGTCCAGCTCCGGCCGGGGCTGAATTTCAGATACTCGCAGGAGAAAAAATGAGAACTATTAAGAAGTACGCGTCCACACTGCCTGTCCTCGCCATATGCCTTTTGATTCTGGGCAGTGTCGCAGCCTTTTCTCAAAGAAGCTTGATGGTGTTGCGCGCCGGTCGTCCGGAAGTAAAAGTCGTCCTCTCCGGAACGGTCGAGCGTGACAACGCGAATATTCCAGTTGAAAAAGCTTCCATTGTGAAACCGGCTGAGGTTTTGGTTTGGACGATTCGGTCGGTTAACGAAGGCAATGCGCCGGCGAACCAATACAGCACTGTGGCGAAGATTCCTGACGGCACCCAATTCGTTGCGGGTAGTGCTAATGCCGAAGGGTCAGCCTCGGTAGGCTACAGCATCGACAACGGGAAAAATTTCTCACCGGCTCCAACTATTGAGGAGAGACAGGCCGACGGCACAATCAAGAAAGTAGCTGCGCCTCTGTCTATGTACACGCAGGTCCGATATGAGTGGTCAGATCCGCTCAATCAAGGTCAAACGGTTACAGCCTCGTACAAAGTTCGCTTGAAGTAATTAGCGACAACCTAACTGGCGGGAGCAAACCCAGTTGGCTCTCTCTCATTTTCCAAACCGTATTAACGAGGAATGATCATGATTCAAAGACTTGCAAAACTCCCCTTTATTATCCTGTGCCGCAGCGTCGCACTGCTCGCTGTTTTCTGCACATTTTGTTTACCGATAATTGCACAAACGCCGGGTGGTACCACGATCTCCAACCAGGCAAGTGCTACCTATTCAGACGGGACCAACAGCTATTCAACCGTTTCAAATACGGTAACGGTAACGGTGTCGAGTGTCTCCGGTATCACAATCACGCCTGATGCGGGCACCACGACATCAGTTGTGGCTTCCCAGACGGGTGTGCTTTACAACTTCACTGTTAACAACACCGGAAACTTCACGGACAAAGTTCATTTCCTGGCGAGCGGCGCCAGTGTTCGCGTTGTTGGTCCAGGCACGGTGACGCAGGCCGTCATCGACGTGGACAACAGTGGAACCATCAACGCTGGCGACACGGACCTGATGAGTGCCGCGGTTGATTCGGCGAACATCCTGCAGAACGGCAATATCCATGTCCTGGTCGAGGTGAGCATCAATGCAGGCGCCACGGCCGGCCAGTCTGTCCAGGTATTACTGGGTGACGCGGCAGTCGATAACCAGGCTGCTGATTTGTCAGCAAATGAAGTTCGGACAGTTTCTTCAACATCGGTGAACGGACAGCGCGAAGCACGTGGTGACATCTCAGCTTCGGTTGTGACCGACGGCGCCTTAAGACTGCGCCTAACAGCGCCGGCCGGACCGGTTAACCTTGGCTCTGACATCACCTACACCTGGGAGCTAGACAACACCGGATCGCAAGACGTCACGGGCGTCACTCTCAATGCTTTGACACAGGTCTACATCATTGCGCCTATCCCTGCGCGGACGGTTCTCAAGTCAGGACAAACCTTCCCCGCCGGCACTCTTTACTCAACCGATGCACTTTCGACTGGGCCATTGGCAGCCACCTGGTCGAGCTCAGCACCCGGATCGTTGAATACCGTAACGCGCCTCGCGTTCCCTGTAGGCGCGACTCTGACGGCCGGCTCCTCCAGCTCGGCGATCAATATGGTCGTAACAGTAAACACCGGCATCAACACATCGATCCCAATCGATGAAATCGGCGATGCGTTTGGCAAAAACTTTTTCAACAACATAATCACTGATCAATCAGGCGATGCGACGTCTAATAACGGCGACGGCAATGCCAACTTCGACGAAGGTTATGTCGCAGGCGCAGGTCACGGCGTAATTCAACAGACCACGCTGACTCAGGTTGCTTACCCCTTGTTGGGCCCCGCCGGCGCTCCGAGTGCTGCTGGCCCAACCGATCAGAACGATGACTACACCAACAAGTCGACAAACCCTGGCAACATTGCCCCGGGTGACAACACTACCGCGTCGGCGCAATTGGTCTACGTCAACACCTTGCTCAATAACGGTAACTCGAATGACACCTACACCCTCGATGCGCCCGTGGTTCCAGCCGGCTTCACCGTTGAGATTTCAACGAACGGTGGAACGTCGTACACAAACGTATCGAGTGGAGGCACGGTTTCGTTGGCAATAGCCTTCGGCAACTCTGCAAACATCCAGGTTCGAGTAACGGTGCCGTCCGGCAAACCCGTCTTAACCGCGTTTAGTACTACGATCCGCGCCACTTCAACGGTTACCCCAGCTGCAAGCAATAGCACCATCGATCGTGCTTACACTGGGTTCATGCAACTCACGAAGTCGGCGAGTGTCGCCAATGCAACGGGAGTTGGCGGACCTACGGACGCTGTGCCGGGAGCAGTAATCACCTACTCCATCACCTATCAGAACATCTCGAGTTCGAATGGTGATGCCAACTGCGTGAAGTTAACAGCCAACAACCTGGTCATTACTGAAGACGGCCTGTTGGCGCCAAATAACTGGGGCAGCAACACGACCAACTCGGGTACGCCTTCCGATTCAGGCTCTGGGGTCGTAGTTACGGTAAGCGCAACAAAGTACACAGACACTGTTGCGTCCGTTGCTCCGAGTAGTTCGGCTGTGTTCACGTTCAAGCGTTCAATCAACTAACTAAAACACGGACATGATCCGCGTCTCATGAAGCGACGTGGCGGTTTCCCTGGACCATTTGGCAACTGGAAACCGGCACGTCGCTTTCACCTTAACTTCTCAGTCGGATCGCACGGATACACTAATGCTGGCGTGTAAAACAAAACTCGGCAAGGCGCTCAGTGCCCTAACTGTCACAGTTCTGTTTGCAGCGATCGCGATTTCACGTACGAGCTTCCCTGCTGGCAACACCCCCAGCGGAACCACCATCACCAACCGAGCCGAGGGGACTTATGAAGGCGGCGACGGGACAACCTACAACACCTCCTCGGAAACAATCACTTTTACGGTTCTCTCGGTCGCAAGCCTGACAGTAGGACCAAAAGAAACTATTCCATCGGCGAGCATTGGACCACAGCAACGAATCACACGCCTGTTCCGGATTTGCAATACAGGGAACGTTACGACCGCTTATACCATTGTTGAGGGAGACGTCACCTCACCCTCCAAATTGGTCAATTTTTCTTTCGATAATGATTCGACCGGAACTGTTTCGCCAGATGACACTCTGATCGAGATCGGTTCCACACCATCCGCGCCGGTAGCGCCCGGAGTGTGCCTCGGGGTGTTGGCTCTAGTTGATACACTCGACATTCCAGCAGATAGCCTTTTGCGAATTCATTTGAAAGTACGTTCCAATGCGACAGCAGCAGCAAACGGTAGAGCTGAAGACAACGGCACCATCATCAACTCGGCGGGTAGAGGACCACAGCTTACCAACCCAACCAGCGCTGCATTGCCGCCGCTGAAGACTGTGAACGACCACAGCCAAAGCATCGTCACCCGCGGTAATCCCTTCACTTACTCGATAGCTTTTCGAAACAGCGGTGACGTTTCGGCTCGCAACCTTGTCCTCACCGATGAACTTCCGGCCGAGATCGATTATGTCGCCGGCTCTTTACGCCTTGAAAATCTGGCATTCAAAGACCTCAGCGACGCGCAGGACACTGATGAAGGTTACGTGCGCGGCCGGCACATCGAGGTACGGCTGGCTGAAGTAGCACCGGAACAAGTTGTTCGCGTCACATTTAAGGCGCAATTGGGTAACCAGGCCTTGAGCGCCAAAGGCATCACCAGCGTTGCCCAGTTGTCCGCAGACAATGTGACCGTAGCCAAGACGAATTCGGTTGTCGTTCTGGCAGATCCCTTTGGAACAGTTTTTTCCGGAAGGGGTGGAGCAGGCTCACCCGTCCCTGGGGCGCTGGTATCGCTCTCCAGTGACTTAACTCTGACAAGCCTTCTGCAACTCCAGGCCGGAAATGGCTTCCCACCAAACATTGAAAACATCAATCCTTTGGCGACCGACCACCTTGGGCACTTCAGTTTCAGGTTGAGCGACCTGCAAGTGGCAAATGGATCTTCATCCGCAAAATACTATCTTCGAGTAACGGCCCAGGGATTTAGTCCGCGTTTGATAGAGATTACTGTACGCCCCGGTGAGTCAGGTTTGTTCTCAGTTACGCAGCACGCACTCGACGGTCAGCCGCTGGCTACCAGCGGAGGCTTTACTCTCATCCAGGAAGACGTCACTGTCGATAACCTCGCCGATATTGCTTTCAACATCCCTGTGTTTGAGGAACATGGCCTTGAGATCACCAAGATCGTGGACCAACCACGGGCCGAGATTGGAGATGTGGTCACTTACCACATCGACGTCCGCAACCCAACAGCCACGCCAGTTAATAACGTCACAGTTCGCGATGACTTGCCGGAATCATTTCATTATGTACCGGGCACTGCGAGGCTTGTTGTCGGCTCTACACCCGAACAAATAATTGACCCCGAACCGGTGGGAGAGGATCTGCTATTCCACATAGGAGCGATCCCCCCGGGTGCGGGAGCCCGTTTGCTTTATCGGGTTCGGATTGGCGCGAATGCTCAACCTGGAGACCGGGAAAATGTTGCCGTCGGTTCCGGAGTCTTTCCATCTGGCGAGGGGAGTTCAACCGGAGCCGCTCGCGCATCAGTCCGTGTCGGCGGCGGTGTCTTTTCAAGCCAGCAGGTAATTATCGGCCGTGTTTATGACGACGTTAATGGAAACGGTTCATTCGACTCCAATGATCAACCGCTTCCCGGTGTTCGTCTCTATCTCACCTCCGGACAATCCGTAATTACCGACTCGCAAGGCTTGTACAACTTTCCCAGTCTTGGCGACGGATCCATGGTCATCGCACTTGATCCCGTTACCATCCCCTCCGGTTATCTCCTCCAGGACGGGGGCAGCGTGGCGGGGCGAAGCTGGACCAGATTGCTGCGTACTCCGATAGGTGGCGGCTCCCTTCTACGTCAGAATTTTGTGCTGGTACGTTCTGCTAAATCGAACGCAACTATTGCTGCGACTGTCGACCAAGATGGCGAAGCAGAACCGAGCACGACGAGACAAACTAACGCTCAGTCATTAACCGCACCGCAGCAGTCATCCAGCGCCGATAAACAGAACTCCACTTCTACACCCGCCACCGCTGGAACCTATGAATTCGTGACCGACGAAAAAATTGACCCAATTACGCCAGGCACAGTAAAAATCCTTTCGCCGGTTGCCGATGCGGTCGTTATGCGTCCAGCATTAGAAGTATCGGCTCGCGTCCCACTGAAGTGGACTGTCAAACTAGAGGTCAACGGAGATAAGGTATCGGATAAAAACATCGGCACAACGCGTCTTGATCAAAAGAATAGCGTTGCCACTTTCACCTACGTCAGCATCGGACTTCATCCTGGCCCAAACCGTGTTCGCGTTACTCCGATCAGTCCCGACGGTATTGCAGGCCAACCGCAGGAGCTGATTGTCCAGGGACGCGGTCCAGCGGAGCGACTTGAAATTGTGCCGGAGAAGACCGCCATCCAGGCTGGAGGTCGTGATTCAACCATCGTCAAAATTCGCGGCCTGGATAAGTGGGGACATCCAGCGAACGACGGTCAGATTGCGATCGAATCCTCCCTGGGCCAGTTGGTCCGTCTTGACCAGAAGCCTGCTGATGATGGCTCCGTGATCCTTCCGGGTAAGGTCGTCGCTCATGCCGATCTCTCGCTTCAGAACCAGGCCCGCGACGTTAAGAAGAATGTCGGCAACTTAATAGTACCAATGGAAAATGGCGAGGCTTCGGTTCGCCTGATCGGTCCCGGCCAGGTTGGAGAAGCGCGGCTTCACGTCGTGGCAGGCAAACTCGAAGCTGAGTCGAAGATTCGCATTCTTCCTGAGGTGAGACCCAGAATCTTGTTAGGCCTGGCCGAAGTTTCCTTCGGTAATTCCATTCCCGAAGTAGGTTTACGCGGTGAACAAGGCAATTCACGGAATCGGATCAGCCTGTTCTATAGCGGTCCGTTATTCGCACAAAGCTCGTTGACGCTGTCCTACGATTCTCAGCGCCCAATCAATCGCACTGGCGGTCGCAATCGCGTATTCGAACTCGACCCATTGGACCGCGCGTATCCGCTTTTTGGTGACTCGTCTACTCGTTTTGAATCCGCCCAATCAAATTCCAAACTCTATGCTCGCGTCGATCACAAACGCTCCTATGGAATGTTTGGCGATCTGGACGCCGATATGAGCGATGTTCCGCTGGCTGGTTACACCCGGAAACTTACAGGTGTCAAAATTCATTTGGAAAACAGCGGGAGCGACTTTGTTACCGTAACCGGCGCGCGACCCGATACCACATTTGCGCGCGACGTTTTTCCCGCCGGAGGATTCAGCATTATTAGACTAGCCTTCGCAGACATCTTACAGGGTTCAGAAACTGTGGTAGTTGAAGTGCGCGACCGACGGAATCCGGAGATCGTTCTTTCCCGAGAATTCCTGGCCCGATCTATTGACTATAACCTTGAGCCAACTACCGGAGAACTTCTCCTACTAAGAGTCATTCCTACCTTTGATTCAGGACTCAATCTAAAACAGATCGTTGTTACTTATGAGCATCAAGCGAGCGGTATGGGATCCAGTGTCTATACTGCGCGTGGTCGGAAAAATTTCGACGGACTTGGGCTGAAGTTTGGATTCTCGACCATACTGCAGCGACAGGATACTAATGGTAGTTTCATGGTCGGTGGCTTGGACCTGGAAAAGAGCTTGCCTCGCCGCGGATTGCTCCGGTTGGCCTGGGCCACGACTCGCGGCGAACTGAGCAATAGTGTCAATGGATCCGTTCTCGACGACTCTGACTCTGCGCACGATGGAAATGCATTCAGTGTTGATTTACAGCAACCTCTAAACTTCGCCGAAGCGGTCGTGCATGCACGATTTGCCAGCGCTTCCGCCGGTTTCCTGAATCCCTTTGGAGCGACCGTCACGCCAGGTTCACGGCGTGGTGAGGTCAGTTTGGATTTCAAACCCAGAAAGGGCGCAGTGCTGCGCTTCGGTTTATCCAAAGAAGATAATCACACGGCCAACGTTGATAATAAACGTTTGACCCTCTCTGTCGCTGGCGAGCAAATCATCAAAGAGCGAATACGCTTGCAGTTTGGATATGACCACCGCAACTTCACCGACGATCTTTCCCAACAAACAACAAACTCCGATTTGGTAACCGTCGGGGCCCAGGTTCAGGTAACTGACAAATTGGAATTGGCCGTTAAGCGTGAGCAAAATATCGGCAAAGCCGATCCCAGCTATCCGAACCAAACAACCCTTAGCGCAAACTATAAGGTAAACCTCTGGACTAAGATATTCCTGACACAACGTCTGGCCTCGGCTGCGATCTTGCCGATCGGTGACTTTTCACAAACCGGGTTCGCGTCAACATCAGCGCGACGTGAAACAGCCGTGGGAGTGGAATCGCGTTTCGGTAAATACACCTCCGTAGTCGGACGTTATCAAATGGAAAACGGCATCAGCGGTGCGGATAGTTTCGCAGTAATCGGTCTGCAAAACCGCTTGCCGGTTACCAAAGAGGTGGCCCTGGAACTAGGGTTCGAACGAGGCTTTCATCTGTCGGGCAATGGCCAAAGTTTCAATAGCGCAACTCTTGGCTTCCGCTGGACACCCAACGACAGCTTTAAAGCGAACGCCCGTTACGAGTTTCGCGACCGTGGCGGCAACGGGCAAATGCTGGCGTTCGGTGCAGCAGGACAACTGACCGAGGGCGTCACTGTTCTCTCTCGAATGCGTTGGTCTAAAAACAGTTTCGCCGGCCGGGATGCCTCATCGGTTGATGGTCTAGCGGCACTGGCTATCCGGCCACTCAAGTCAGATCGTGCCGGACTGCTTTTCAGTTTCAATCATCGTTCGGTCGAGCAATCGATTCTCGACGGTGCGCCCGCGACACGTGACCGACTCAACACCGCGGCTGCCGATGGATATTACCAGGCCACGAAGCGACTCGAGGTCTACGGCCGCTTCGCGCTGCGATTTGCAGCCAATGGCCGGGAGGATCTGCCGTTCGTTTCTACTCTCACGTATCTAAGCCAGGCTCGCGTGCAATATCGTTTGACGACCAGGCTCGACTGGGCCGCCGAAGCCCGCTTCATTTTGCAACCGTCGTCGCACACTCAACACTCGGTGTATGGAACCGAAGCCGGCTTCTGGGTGCTTCCCGACATGCGATTAGGCGTCGGATACAACTTTACTTCAGCCAAAGAACCTGCCGGCGCACAGATTCTACCAACACGTCGCGGGTTCTACTTTACGATCTCTTCGAAACTGTCGAACCTCTTCAATCTGTTCGGGACTTCGAAGGCGGGACTCGCAGCAAGCGCGAATGATCCCCAGAACAGCAGTGGTAACAGACGTTGAGATCCACAGCAAAAAGCTCGATGCATATGCTGCGCCACGGTATTTTTGCGCGCGTTCAAGCCACGATCTCGGACGCCACGAGGATGAGAAGCAAACACTGGATAAGAGTGTGGGCTTGCTTCGCGTTCTTTATTCTTATTTTGAATTGCCAGGAGGCAAAAGCGCAGGCAATATCGGTTGACAACACTAGTAGCGCAGGGGTCGCGGGTGCGAATGTAACGACCCTCACGTGGTCCCACACCGTGGGCACGGGATCGAACCGAATCCTAATCGTTGGTGTCTCAATTTTCGGCGGAGGCTTGACAGTCAGCAGCGTCACCTACGGTGGAACGGCCCTCACTCGCATCGGGGGACAAACCGATAGTGGGAACAAGGTTCGCATGGAGATATGGAAGTTGGTGGCTCCTGCCTCAGGAACAGCAAGTATCGTGGTTACGCCCTCAGCGGCTACGAGGGTAGTTGGTGGTGCAGTCTCCTTTAACAACGTTGACCAAACTATACCGAATGGCACGTTCGCGTCGGCGTCTGGGTCAAGCACTGCCCCTTCCGTGAATGTGACTAGCGCAACGGGCGAGGTTGTCATCGACACTCTGGTCGCTACAGGAGATGCGATTTCAGCTAGTGTAGGCGCGGGGCAAACGCAACGGTGGAACAAGACCACGGGAAGCACTAGCACCGAAGTCTTGGGTGCCGGAAGTACCGAGCCTGGAGCGTCAACGGTAACGATGTCGTGGACGTTAGGCTTTTCGAAAAAGTGGGCCATCGGCGGTGTATCGCTGAAGCCCGCGGCCCAGTTGCCTGATCTGACGATCACCAAGTCACACAGCGGAAACTTCACTCAAGGGCAAGTCGGAGCTACCTACACGATTACCGCTACGAACTCCGGGTTCGCTGCGACCAGCGGCACGGTTACAGTCACAGACACCTTGCCGGCAGGACTGACGGCGACGGCCATCAGCGGCACCGGCTGGACCTGCGTGCTGGGAACTTTGACCTGTACCCGCAGCGACGCACTCGCTGCCGGCGCCAGCTATCCGGCCATCACCCTCACCGTGACCGTCGCCAACAACGCTGCCGCCAGCGTTACTAACTCAGCTTCTGTCTCCGGCGGCGGCCAGACCAACACCGCCAACGATACTGCCAATGATGTGACGACCATCAACCAGTTGCCTGATCTGACGATCACCAAGTCACACAGCGGAAACTTCACGCAGGGGCAAGTCGGAGCTACCTACACGATCACCGCCACCAACTCCGGCTTCGCAGCGACCAGTGGCACCATTACAGTCACAGACACCTTACCTGCAGGACTGACTGCTACGGCCATCAGCGGCAGCGGCTGGACCTGCGTCCTCGGAACTTTGACCTGTACCCGCAGCGACGCACTCGCCGTCGGCGCCAGCTATCCGGCCATCACCCTCACCGTGACCGTCGCCAACAATGCTGCCACCAGTGTTACTAACTCGGCTTCTGTCTCCGGCGGCGGTGAGACCAACACCGCGAACGACTCCGCCAATGATGTGACGACCATCAACCAGTTGCCTGATCTGACGATCACCAAGTCACACAGTGGCAACTTCACCCAGGGGCAAGTCGGCGCTACTTACACAATCACGGCCACCAACTCCGGTTTCGCAGCGACCAGTGGTGTCGTCACAGTCACAGACACGTTGCCGGCAGGACTCACTGCTACAGCCATCAGCGGCACCGGCTGGACCTGCGTGCTCGGAACTTTGACCTGTACCCGCAGCGATGCACTCGCTGTCGGCGCCAGCTATCCGGCCATCACACTCACCCTGACCGTCGCCAACAACGCTGCGGCCAGCGTTACTAACTCAGCTTCTGTCTCCGGCGGCGGCGAGACCAACACCGCCAACGATACTGCCAATGATGTGACGACCATCAACCAGTTGCCTGATCTGACCATCACCAAGACGCACAGTGGCAACTTCACGCAGGGGCAAGTCGGCGCTACTTACTCGATCACCGCCACCAACTCTGGCTTCGCAGCGACCAGTGGCACGGTTACAGTCACAGACACGCTGCCGGCAGGACTGACCGCGACAGCCATCAGCGGCAGTGGCTGGACCTGCGTGCTGGGAACTTTGACTTGTACCCGCAGCGATGCACTTGCTGCCGGGCTCAGTTATTCGGCCATCACCCTCACCGTGACCGTCGCCAACAACGCTGCCGCCAGCGTTACTAACTCAGCTTCTGTCTCCGGCGGCGGCGAGACCAACACCGCCAACGATACTGCCAATGATCTGACGACAATCAATCCGGCCGCGCCGCCAAGCATTAGCCTGGTCAAGAGCGTGAGCCCCAATGGATCACAAATTCCCGGCACCGACCTTCTCTACACAGTCGTTTACTCAAATACTGGCGGACAGCCTGCAAACAATTTCATCATCGACGATCCCAACATGGGAAACATAGTTCCGGCCGAAAGAGTTTTTCGTGACGTCGACTTAAAAGTTGGATCGTTAACGAGCAGCCCGGGATCAACTGGCCTGGTGGCCACCTTCCAGTATTCAAACGATGGCGGAACGACCTGGACTTACACGCCCGTAAGCGGCGCGGGCGGCGCCCCCGCCGGTTACGATCGCGTTGTCACAAACATCAGGTGGTCTTTTGCGGGAAGTTTAAGCCAAACCGCGCCGAATAATACCGGCAGCGTTGGGCTGACTGTGCGAATACGCTAGCGCGGTTGTTGAGCACTGGGACCTTCATCTCCGGCTGCGATAAAGTGCTCTACTTTCAAATCCTCGCCATCAGTGGTCACCGTAATCGTTCCACTAATTCCGGTCGTCAATACCTGCGAACCGAAGCTTTCCCATCTTTCAACTACGGCCCTGTTTGGGTGACCGAACACCGAAGTCTTTCCGACAGAGATTATTGCAAAGCTGGGCCGAGTTGCCGCGATGAAGCCTTCGGTGGAGGAACTTTTACTTCCATGGTGCGCAACCTTAACGATGTCAGCTCTGAGACGCTCGCGGAGACTGCCCATGGTTTTCAGCATGGCGTTCTCCGCCGGCGCTTCAATATCGCCAGTCAGCAAGATCGACCGGTCGCCATACTCCAATCGAAGTACAAGCGAATGGTTGTTGCCCGACGACGCATTCTGATCCATCGAAGCGATGGGCCACAGCACGCTCACCGAAACGTTGCCAAATTTCATTTCATCCCCTGCCCCGAGAACGCGAATAGGAATTCCTCTGGTCGATAGGGTTTCAGAAAACCTGGAGTACTCAAGATCCCGGCTGGGTGTTCGGGCGACTAGCGCCGCTCGCACAGTAAAATTTCGGGCTACATCATTCAATCCATCTAAGTGATCCGCGTCAGCATGCGTGGCCAGGATGTAATCGATATGGTTCAATCCGCGCCACCAAAGATATTCCGATACTACTGACTCACCAATACTGCGCCCGTCGCGCTCAAACTGCTCACCAACTTCCCCCTCACTGTCCTCGCCAGACTTTCTGCCTTTGAAGGGCCCTGGCCGGCCTCCGCCGTCGATTAGAAGAGTGGTGTTATCCGGAAAGGTCACAAGTGCTGCGTCGCCCTGGCCCACATCAAGAAAGTCTATTCGGAGTTTCCTTTCAGGCCGGCCTTCACTCCACGGGTGGAAGACAATCAAGGCTACCGCAGCTATCTGTGCCCACAGCGCTAACCTCAGCACTCTTCCGGTCGTGCGGGGGACCTTTGGGCTCCTTTGCTGATTCTTTGCGGCTAGGTTTTTCCTCTTGCTTTTCTTTAATCGTAAAGAGCGCAAAGGGTTCGCAAAAAAACGCAAAGTTTGATTATCTGATTCCGGAAGCTTCAGAGGCGTCCAACGCCAAAGCGAAACCGCCAGTATCGTCAGGGGAACGTAATACAGAACATAAACTGCCGAGCCCCAACCCTTGTATTCCGGCAAGCGAATCGAAGCTGCCCCGATTTTGGCAAACGGATCAACGCTATGCACCATTAACGAATTCAGGGCGTTAGCAGCGCTAATGAAGGGGCCGGCCAACGTGAAGCTAAGTTGGGCAATCACCAACCCGGCAACGGCGGTAGCCGCGACAGCGCCCATCAAAATGCTGACTCCAATGTTCAGCAGAAATGAAGCGAGCGACAGCCGGTGGAAATAGATTACCAGGAACGGCAGCAGCGCCAACTGCACACCTGAGGAAACAACCACAGCGCCGAACCCGTATCGCAGGAGACGCTGCAGATGGAGCCGCTCCAGCGTGGATACCATTGGCGTTTTGAAGAGCCGGTAGCTGTAGTTGGCTTTTTCGAGTTCACGTTGTGCACGGCGTTCGCTCCAGAAGAGGCTCTCACAAAAACTTCGTAGCCAGGGCGCGCATGAGGGCGGGTAGGGTGTCTCACGCGTTGGCCGCCATGAACCAATGTCCGAAAGTTTTTGTAGTAGTGGCCAGGCGAGTGTGACGATCGCCAGCACTGAAACAAACGTCAGTTGAAAAGACGGATCAAGAAGATCGCTGGGACGCCACACGAGCAATGCTATGCCGACGCCTCCAAGCGCATTTAGAGAAGAAGCACGACGCGAAACGAGCGGCGCCAGGAGGACGACGGTAAACATTAACGCGGCACGAACGACGGACGGGTCGGCGCCGACAGCCACAGAGTAGGACCACAAAACAACGACTGGGAAAAGGAACTGCAAAGCTCGATTCCTGGTTAGTCGTTTAGCGATCAGAAAAACTAGACCGCCGAGAAAAGTGATGTGCAGTCCGCTGATGACAAGCACGTGAAAGGTCCCGCCCTCTCTGAACCGTTCAGCTGTCGAGTGGGAAAGGTTATAGCGGTTTCCCAAAAACGCAGCATTAAGCACGCCGGCTGTTTCGAACGAAAAGCGCGAATCAATTTCTGCCTGGAGTTTGCGTCGCCATTCGTAAAGCCAGGCCAGCGGCAGGAACACACGCGTATTTTCCAGACGTTCAATCAGCAGAGGACTTTTGATAAAGCCCGTCGCGTCATAGCCCTTTCTGTCAAGATACTCGGTAAACGAAGAAACACCCGGGTTACGAAAACTGTCCGAACGTTCGAGGTTGGTCATAACGCGAACGCGCGCTCCATAGCGCAGGTCAAGCTCAAGAAACTCCTGTTCAGCCAACTTACCTGAAACAGGGGCAAGCAACACGACCTCGCCCGATACTTCCCGTTCAATGGATTTGAGCCTTAGTTTTTCAACTCTTAGGAACAGGTACAAGCGTTCGGGCGCGACTTCCGGCTCACGTTCCAGCACGCCCGTTATTTCGACAGGCTCACCAACCCCGATCGTTCCCTCGCCGCCCGTGCCCACGGCGATCGTCCCGTCGTCGGCCGAGCCCTGCGCAGTCGTTCTCTCAGTGAGCAAGCGTTTGAGTTGATTGTTCGGAACGTTGTCCTTTTCGATCGAGGCCAAAGTAGGCCCAAGGAAAAGCATCGCGGAGATGCCAAGCGCTACGGTGAGATTCATCTGCCTTCTAAGCAGCGCCGCGACCGCGAAAAGTGTCGATAAACCGGCGCTGGAAATGGGAATTGAGATCGGAATTGCGAGATACGGTCCGCCCAGAATTCCCAAAGCAAACGGGACCGCGAGCAATGCCAACGGATGCGCAGCAAGCGGCTGCGCCGAAGTGTGGGCGATAGCAATCCGAGGCGCTTGAGTACGGCTCTGCATTGTGAACTGGGAGCGCAGACATCCTGTCTGCATCATTGGTTCGAAGCGGCTGAGGGTGATTAGCCGGCTTTGGTTTTAAGTACGGACAGGTTAAGCGGGGTATTTAGTAAGACTGCGGGAACATATCAGCCAACTGAGCGAACGTGCAAGGGGGAATCCGCAAAGCTGGGTGGTTAAATGTTGACGTCTCTGAACGATATCTTAGGGCGTGCGAGCGTCTCATTGGCGAGCTTGCCTCAAGACGCTTATCCAAAATCAGGGCTAAATGAACCTTCGTTATGCCGTATAGTGAGGCTCAATCATTACGCCCCGTGGCTGGTGTGTCTTCTCTCCCATTACCCTGACTGGAGGAGTAGCTCATGAAGTCGAATATACGTTTCCTGCTGATCGTGGCAGCAATTAGCTTTGTTGCTTTCTTTGGGTGGAGTGTGCGCGGTAACGAAACCCCAGCGCCGAAAGTCGAATGGGCGCATGCCGTAATTTCTTCCCATGGGGATAATCCTGCCCAGCTCAACCAGCTTGGTTCAGAAGGTTGGGAATTGGTGGCGGTGCGAGCTGAGGAAAAGTTCACAGGCAATTTTCGCAAAATGGAGTTGACATATTACCTCAAGCGAGCCAGTCCCACGGCAAAATAGAGACGCCTGAAGAGGACCGGAACCAGCGTGCCTCATCCACCTTCTCTGGTTTCATTCCAGTCGTCGCTGTCGTCGGGCGGGACTAATTCAAGCCTTAGATTGTTTTCTTTTTGGTCGGCCGCTTCGTGTAAATTACCGACTATTTTCTTATCGACCGCGACCTGTAGACTTGATCTGAAGAACTAAGGACAAGAGCACATGGTCAGCCTTGAGCTAAAAGTAAGCCCCACTCACTACGACGAATATGGCCAACCCTGCTACCCCGTCGGTCAGGAGAAGGGTCTTATCGAATTCCAGGAAAACCGCCTGATAAAACAGGCGCTCGCTAATGGCTACACGGCGACGGTTGCAACAACTCTATTCGATATAATTGGACGGCAAGTGGCACTAGCTGCCTTACGCGGCCCGGTAGACGTGATGGAGCTTGGCGGGGGCACCGGCGCCTTTTACGTGCGCGTGAAAAATAACGCCCGCATGTACATCAATATTGAACCCGGACGCATCGCCCTGTCAGGTCGGGCGTTGGAGAGGCTCAAAGACCCGAGTTACATTTGCCTCAAGTGTTCTGCAGAACAGATCCCGCTCCCTGACGAGTCGGTTGATGTGATTCTATCTATCGCGTCTTTAGACCACGTCCCCGATTACCGGAAGGCACTGAGCGAAGTCAGCAGGCTGCTCAGGAAGGGGGGCATCTTCATCCTCACGCTTAACAACCGCCGCTCGTGGTGGAAGGTCATGCTTTCCCGGACCGCTTACTTAAAGCGAAGGGAAGAAGAAATCGCCAGGGAGCACTACTTTCAGTGGTCATTCTCTGAATGTCAGTCTCACCTCGCAGAGTTCATGCCAGTCCGGGATATTTATACGTCCACGTTCGTCCCCTTCATACCCCACTTATGGCGGGCCTTGTTGCCCGTGTCTGATTTCTTCGGGAGGAAGCTTGGTCGTAACTACGGTGCAAACATTATCGCCGTATGTCAGAAGCCGGGGCTGGATGGATCAGATGAAATGACTCGTCAATAGCATTTCTCTGATCATCTGCGGACCCTGCGCACGGCTGAAACCTGGGCGGCGCTATGCCGCTTCGCTAAAATCAACGGCATCAGTTGTGTTGCTGCTCAAGTGGGCGATGGTTTCGACGTGGTGGGTTTGGGGAAACATATCAAAGGCAACCACTGAGTCGATAGAGTAACCCCCAGCGATTAGCTTTTTGAGATCTCGAGCCAGCGTCGCTGGATCACACGAGACGTAAGTAATCTGCGCCGGACGAAGCGCGAGTATTCCGGCAATGACGGCATTCTCACAGCCTGAACGCGGCGGATCGAGCAGAAGAAAATCAACCGGTCCAAACGAACGTGAATGTTGCTTCAACCAATCACCTACGCGCACGCTTATAACCTCAACATCGCCTAACTTGCGATTTACGCCCTCCCTGACCCTCCCACCCCAACCGGGCTGCCCGGCCGGGGACTCCGGGGTCGTGCTACTGGCCCGTTTGGCAGACTCGAGATTGCGCCGCGCAAACTCGGTAGCGCGTGCGCTACCTTCAACGCCGATGACTCTCTCAAATCGCCGTGCCAGCGGAAGCGTGAATAGTCCGACGCCGCAGTAAAGATCTATAGCGGTTTCGCCTTTGGCCGCACCGCTGGGGTCGCCGTTGGTCTCTCCGAGAGCGTCTTCTTTAAGGGCGTGTTCTGCTCTGTTGGCGTGACGCATTGCTTCGGCAATCAACGGCTCCAGCAACTCGTGATTGATTTGAAAAAAGGCTTCCGCGCTGAAATGGTAAGTCTCGTTTCCGATAACGCGGCTAACGATGTCAGTCTTGAAACCAGCGAGAGGCGGAGCGACTGAAACAGCTTCATCCCCGGCAACAACTTCAATTTCTCTCAAGCGCTCGGAAGCAGTCTCTGCACGAATTTCATTTCGCACGTGTCCGAGCGTTGTCTGCAACTCCGGAACCAGCACGGCGCAATACTCAACATCACAAACGCGGTTGGAGCCGCGTTCGAAGTAGCCCAGGAGTGTCTCGTTAGAATCAACTTGCCACATTGCGCGAGCGCGATAGTGCCATTGATTAGGCGAGTGATGGATGGCGATATCGAGCGAGATATCAATTTTTGCGATGCGATGCAGACAGTCGCGGATGATCTCAACTTTGGCGTCGAGTTGGGCTTCGTACGTTAACTGTTGAAAGTCGCATCCGCCGCAACGACCGAAATAGGGACATGGAGGTTCGACGCGAAGAGGAGACGGTTTGAGAATCTCTATGATTGAAGCGAAACCAACCTTGCCCTGAATCCGATCAATCACTACACGAAGAACATCGCCTGGAGCAGCCAGCGATACGAACAGCGTCAGGCCCTCGGCGTGGGCCAAACCAACGCCCCCGGGCAGCAGCCGCTCGATCTCTACCTCGAGAATCTTTTTCTCTAGTTCAGCCAAACTCATTCCCACTTCCAAATTGAGCGTTAGTGCACTAATTTAAGGAAAGTAAACGATCCACCAAATCACACTAAGCAACACTAAACTTTCCTGGTGAAATTTCGTGTTACTTCGTGGATCGTTTGTCGGACCGCCGAGCGAACGCCTGGACCTTAAACTTGAACACAGTTGAAGCGACAACTTAAACGAAATCGTTTCCTCCACTTTCTGCTCTCTGATCGCCTTACAAATAGAACAAACTGAGCCGCGGCAAGCCACATTGTTCTCGCAGTCGCTTGAGCAGCAGGTTGTCAAAGGTCTGCTGGTAGGCTGCGGGCTCCATCTGCTTACGGTAAGGTTTCAACTGTTCCTTCACTTCCCTTTCAATCGTTGCGATGTCTTCAGCACCCGCCGCTAAACGAACCGAGTCACTCAACATTCTTTCCAGGCCAGTCAGCGATGTTTCCAACTTCTGCGCGTCAAGCACCGTAGTCGGCGCGAGGTCTTGTTCCAGCTTTGAAAGCAGAGCGGTGGCTCGTTCGAGTGCATCCGAGAAATCGTCGGCGCCGGTTATCATTCGACGTTCGCGCGCAGCAACCAAACTGATGCGGCCACGTTTCAGATGCTCCAGGATTGCGGCCCGGGTAAACGGTCCAGCTTTCTCCGGCTGATCTCCGTTTTGCCCCTGCTCTTCCGAATCCCCTGCGCCCACGCGCGCCTCGCGCCACTCTGCGAATTGTGCTTCGACCTCCTCCTGGCAATACAGCAGAGACTTTATGCTGCGTTTGCGAGGTTTGGATTCCCAGGAATCGAACGCCTTTTCAATCCCCCGCAAAGCCACGTGTAGCGGAATGTCCATTTCCTTCCAGGTCTCAATCAGCGCCCAGTCCATGGAGCTGACGAGCAGATGCTTTCCGCGTCGCCGAACAAACGCGTCTTCGATCTCGGTGAAATAGTTAAAATAGTTCATCGCAAAGAATCTAATTCTAAGCCGAACCGTTTAGAAAGCGGACTTGTCTGCCGCGTCGTGGCAACGAATATCTAACCCCAGGGCGCACAACTGCGCTGTCTAAATGGAGTGTTGCTGGGTGCGTTCGTATACCAGGCGTAATCCTTCGAGCGTCAACGTATCGTCAACCAACTCGATGAATTCGGACCCTGTCGCGATTAGCGAAGCGAGTCCTCCCGTGGCGATCACACGAGCTTTTCCGCCAATCTCATCGATCATCTTCCGGAGCACGCCGTCTACCAGCCCGACAAAGCCGTGATAGAGCCCAGACTGCATCGCCGCGATCGTCGACGAGCCAATAACTTTTTGTGGCCGCCTGATATCAACTCGCGGCAGCTTCGCCGTTCGTTCAAACAAAGCATCCGATGAAATCATGATGCCAGGTGTAATTGCGCCTCCAACGTAGTGGGCTTTGGCATTAATCGCGTTAAAGGTAGTGGCGGTGCCGAAATCAACGACGATGCAGGGCGCCCCATACTTCTGAATCGCCGCGACCGCATCTACGATCCTGTCCGCACCAACATCGGAAGCAGGCTCATACAGAATCGTGAGTCCCGTGTCGGTCGTGTGGTCCACGAAGAGCGGGGTCAGTTGAAAATAAGTCTCTGCCATGGTCTTCAAGGTGTAGTTCAGCGGCGGCACGACGGAAGCGATGGCAATCGCATTGATGGTTTTGAAATCCAGGCCCGCGAGCTCAAACAAGTTGCGAGCATGGACACCATACTCATCGACCGTGCGCGAGCGCGCGGTGGTGAGGCGCCAATGGGCAACCAGCGCCGTTTCGTTAAAAACACCGAGCGAGGTGTTTGTGTTTCCAGCATCAATAACCAGCAGCATAATGGGGTTCCGATATGGTTCCAGTTGTCAGCACTTCTTCGATTGCATCCGCCGCGGAGCTGGCGCCGTCCTCATTTTGCACTTGCTTACCAACTGCAAACGCTTTGGTTGCGTAATCGGGGTTTTCCAATAAAGCTCCCAACTCCTTAATTGCGCTTTGGGAATTGTAACGCGGTCGATGGATCATCCGCCCGCAACCTAACCGCACGACGCGAGCTGCATTATCAAATTGATCGTGAGCGTGGGGCACAATCAAGACCGGGCGACCTGCGCGCAACCCTTGTCCGGTGGTCCCAACGCCGCCCTGATGCACGATTGCCAGCGCTCGCGGCAACACCTCACCGAAAGGCGCGTATTCAAAAGCCGCTACGCCTTCCGGTAACGGCTCAGCCGGCAGATTGCGGGCATGACCTATTAATAGTAACGCCCGTTGGCCCAATGCCTGCGCTGCCCGAATTGAGTCGCGGTAGAAATCCTTCGCTACCCAAAAAGCAGACGAACCGAGCGTGAAAACAATTGGCGGTGGTCCAGCTTCGAGAAACTCCATTAGCTCAGCCGGCGTTTCAGTCTCACCGAAAAAGTCTCTGCGATCATAAAACGGGAAACCCGTGACGCGCGTGTGTGCCGGCCAGTCGGGCTGCGGCTTTGCAAGCACAGATGAAAACAATGCCAGCACCATCGCTCCGGAATGTTGACCAGCCAGGAGTGGCTGTTCACCGCGCGGAAGGCCCAGTTCGGCGCGCAGACGATAAACCGGTTCCATAACTTTTTCCAGTCTGTGGGAAGCCATGCGGTAAAACAGACGTCCAAGAACCGGGCTCAGTCGAACCAGATGATAAAGGGCTGGCACTTGCGGCGGCACTGGGGGATCATATGCCGAGAAGAACGAGATTGGCGCAAGCACGCTTGATACCCAAGGCATTCCACGCTTCTGCGCTACGATGGGCCCTACGAGCGGCAAGGGGTGCGTTAGTAACAAATCCGCACCCTCCACCACCGCATCCAAATCCTCATAAACCTCGCGTGGGTTTTTCGTGAAGAGTTCCATCACCCTCTCGGTGCCGCCTTTCGGATCGATCAACTCGGCCGAGAGCCGGATTAGTTCCTCCGTGTCATCATAAGACGGCATGTCAGGACGCACCGGACGAAACTCCAGCCCCAAAGCATCCATCTTTTCCCGGTAGACTTCAGACGTTGCAATCACAGGGGAGTGGCCACGCGCCTTTAGCTTCAGGGCAATTGCAAGGTACGGATGGATGTCGCCGAATGAACCGAAGGTTGATAGCACGATGCGTTGGGGAGTCATTAGTGTGCTGAATACATTTTCAACGGGCCTTTGTTGTCCGACATACTTTAGTTTGTCGCTTTATACGGCAACGACAAACTAAAGTGTATCGAACCTGTCACCTGCATCGCAGGTTCGTCACATCTCCGGCTCGAACAGTCTTGATCTCGCCAGTGTCCGTTTCAATACGCAATGCGCCATCGCGTTCGAGTCCGCGCGTTGTGCCTTCGAAGATCTCGTCGCCGTTTGCAACGCGAATTCGTTTTCCGCTTGCGTAGGACGATCGCGTGGACCACTCGCGAACAATCTCTTCCGGCCCGCCTGACCGTTGCAATATTTGATAGTAGTTGGCGAGTGAGTCGACAATGGCTGCAAGGACAACGTGCGGATCACCACTGCGGCCAGCGGCCGCTTCTATTGAGGTGGCAACTCCATCGAGTTCGGCCGGAAACGAGGTTTGGTTTAGATTTACCCCGATACCCAGAACGACCGCTCGACCCAGGGGCGTCTCAACCGTTTCGGCAAGTATGCCGCAAAGCTTCTTGTCATTAGCGAGAATATCATTCGGCCATTTGATATCAGTCTCAAGCGCGTACGCATCAAGCAACGCGTCGTGCACAGCAACCGCGGCCATCAATGTAATCAGCGGCCAAACACTGTGATCGAACTGAGGGCGAAGGATGATGCTGCAATAGAGTCCGGCATCCTTCGGTGAGACCCAAAGTCGATCGAGCCGGCCACGACCTGCTGTCTGCTCACGTGCTACGACGCACAATCCTTCCGGAGCGCCCTCGACGGCTCGCCTTGCCGCCTCAACATTTGTCGAAGGCAACGAATCGAAGTGCACAATCTGGGGAGTATAGGCTCTCATTTTCCTAGTCTCACCACTCTCAATCATGGGGTTGACCCTTCGAGCGCTCGAGTGCTGGTTTGGATAACGGCAGAGCAGCCGGATTGTAACTGCAAGACCCCGCGTTAACCAGACAGCACTTATCAGAACCGGCAGCGGACCGGGGTCCCCAAGCGGGCAGCCGCTTGGGGTGGTGGTAGCGACCGGGTGACCGGCCTGGCTGTCACGCAACCGTGAGCTAATGGCGCGGCCCATAAGCCATCGCCAGCCATCTCTACCACGTGTCAGCTACCCCCACTTGAGACCCGGTCGCTACTGCTCCCGGTTCTGATAAGCGTTACTAACAACCAGCTTCAGGATTTCTATGCGCCCAGCACATAGTCTGCGCTAACATGCCTCCTGCAATTCAAAGAAGTCGGGTCAACTAAGAGGAGGATTCACCGATGAATAGACTAGCTCTTCTGCTTTCCCTTGCTTTGGTGACTGCCCTTGCAGCCGCTGTAGCCAATGCGCAGCAACGAACGGCCGGTTTTCCTTCCGGAACGATTGTTGATTTGTCTTACGCATTCGATTCCTCGACCGTCTATTGGCCTACAGCCGAAACGTTTCATCTTGAAAAGGATTTTGAAGGCACTACCGAGAAGGGCTATTACTATTCAGCCTACAGGTATTCTGCTGCTGAACACGGCGGAACTCATATCGATGCGCCGGTTCATTTCGCAAAAGGGCAAAACACTGTCGACGAAATTCCGCTCGCCCAACTTATGGGGCCAGGTGTCGTAGTGGACGTGACGAGGCAGTGTGAAAAGAGTTCTGACTACCTGATCACCGAAAGCGATTTCAAGAATTGGGAGCGACGAAACGGAAAGATAGCAGCGGGGACAATAGTGCTTCTGCGCACCGGATTCGGAAAGTTTTATTCCGATCGAAAGAGATACCTCGGAACTGACCAGCGCGGCGCCGCCGCCGTCGCAAATCTTCACTTTCCGGGACTGCATCCAGATGCTGCGAGTTGGTTAACTCAAAACAGAAGGATCAAAGCCATCGGTCTCGATACCGCGAGCATCGACTACGGGCAATCAACGCTCTTTGAAAGTCATCGCACCTTGTTCGCCAGAAACATTCCGGCGCTTGAAAACGTCGCCCACCTGGACAAGCTTCCTACTAAAGGCTTTTACGTGATAGCGCTACCCATGAAAATTAAGGGCGGCAGCGGTGGGCCATTGCGAATCGTTGCGATCATTCCGACTCGAAGGTAATCAAATGGATTTCGGCAGCAATATAGACTGGTTCCCGATCCGGCTATCCTTTGCTGTGGCTACGGCGGCCACGATTATCGCTTTGGTCGCCGGCTCGGCACTGGCGTGGCTGCTCGCACGAAAACGATTTCCCGGACGCAACCTGGTTGATTCCCTGATCACGCTGCCTTTGGTGTTGCCACCGACCGTGCTCGGATACTACCTGCTCACTTTGCTGGGGACGCGTTCCTCGTTTGGCGGATTCCTTTATCACCGGTTTGGTATCCGACTGACTTTTACAGTGGGAGCAGCGATCATAGCCGCCACCATTCATGCTCTTCCGCTGGTTACAAAAAGTCTGCGGGCGGCATTTGAGGGCGTTGACACAGAACTCGAAGCAGCCGCTCGGACTTTGGGCCTGGGTGGTCGTCTCATTTTTTTTCGCGTAACCCTGCCGCTCGCATCACGCGGCGTGCTCGCGGCGACTGCGCTAGCTTTTGCACGCGCACTTGGAGACTTTGGCGTCACGATCATGATTGCCGGAAACATTCCCGGCAAAACTCAAACCGCGTCCGTGGCTATTTACGACGCCATTCAGGCCGGACGCGACAACGAGGCATTCACCCTCGCCGTGATTGTCTCGCTGATTGCCGTGGTGATGCTCTACTTCATCAACCGCTTCGGCCGGTTGAGGTGGTAATCATTCTCAGCTAGCTTGCGAAGGAGTTTGTTGGGACGATAGATAACTTGTCTGCTCCGTGCGTCGTTTAGATCGCAGACTTGTCTGCCCCTTTGCCGCGTGGGAGCACAAGTGCACTGTCTAAACGACCGTCATATTAATTGTCAGTTTGAGGAATCGCTTGGGCTCAGGATTGTTAGCCGAGAAACCCTTTGAACTTCGCTTCGCTGGAAGCGTATCCGGGAAACACTGTCTGCAAGTTGGGATTTCCCAGATGCTTTTTAGCAATCTCACCAAAGACATCCCGAAAATCGGTGGTTAGAGCGAGGTCACGACCTTCGTGAAGGTGATCGTTCCCCAGTCCGGGCCACTGACCGTAGACCTTCCCGCCGCGAAGACTATTTCCAAGGACAAACATCGCATTGGCGTGACCATGGTCGGTTCCGCGATTTCCGTTTTCTCGGGCGGTGCGGCCGAATTCAGACATCGTCAGAATCACTACATCGTCCATACGCTGGCCCAGGTCGGTATTAAGCGCAGCTATTCCGTTACTAAACTGTTGCAGGAGATTGCCGAGTTGTCCACGACCATTTCCCTGGTTGACATGGGTGTCCCAATTCAGCCCGGGCGTGTCGGTGAAAGCTACTTCCAAGCCCACGCCTGCTTTGATCAATTGAGCAATTTGGAGCAGCGAGTTGCCGAACGGCGTGCGCGGATACTGTGCGCCGTTTTGTGGTTGGTACTGACCAGGGTTAACTTTCTTCAAATAGTTGACCGCCTCAAACGTCTCTTTTCCCGTCCCACCCAGCTTGTCGTTTGCCGTCTGCTCGTAGATTGCTTCAAATCCGCCTTGCACACTCGAAGAACTCTGACCGGCGCGAATTGTGAAATCGGCAAGATTCGAGATGGCCAGCGTTGGGGCCTTCCCTTGCATAGCTCGCGGCGTAAGCTGCGTCATCGATACCGCCCGAAAAATGTTGGGACCCGGATCGGCTTTGCTTTGCAGGTAACGATTAAGCCAACCATCCGGGGTGCCCTTCCGACCGGGCGTGGCTGACTCCATGTAGTCTTGCGCATCGAAGTGAGACCGCGTGTTGTCTGGCGACCCTGCCGCGTGAACTATTGCCAGGCGTTTCGAGTCCCACAAAGACTTAAACGACCCGAGCGAAGGATGTAAACCAAAGAAGCCATCAAGACTGATTGCCGATTCGACGTTGCCGGATTCCGGCTTCGCGATTGCAATCGCTGGCCGCAAATCGTAGTAAGCCCGCTCGCCGTAGGGTACCACCATGTTCAGGCCATCCACCGCACCACGCTGAAATATCGCAATCAGAGTCTTGCGACGTCCACCCGTCAGACGCTCTCGAGCCTGAGCAAGCACTGCACGCTGGAGAAATGATGGCGCTGCCTGCATGAGGCCGAAGCTGGCTAGCGCAATCCCACCGGACCTCATAAAGAATCTTCGATTCATAACTAAACCTCGTGCTTGGTACTTTGTACTTTGAACTTGGTACTTTGTGCTTCGAACTTTGTCTTCGTTGCTGCAGCGGCTACTGGTTAAGGCAACACCAACTCAAAACACAAAGATCATAGTACGAAGCTCAAATCTTTTCTTTTACTGCCGTTGAAATTCCGGCGAACCCAAGATCAACCCCACTATCTTTGTTACCGGATCCGTGATGTTGGCATCAGCACGCGCTAACTGCAGGCGCTGCTGGCGCCTGGGTGGCGCATCCATCATCTCGCCCCCCATGCTCCCGCTCGCTCGCACGTTTTCCGGAGTCGGTCCCGCAACTACGATCGGCTGTTCATTAAACTGCTTCAGCAGCGTTTCTTTGGTTTTTGGAGAGATATCTCCTGCGACGATCAAGCTCAGGAAGCGATCCATGATCTGCGTCTTGCTTAGAGATTGCCCCTGTTCGGAATTCGATAGAAATCGGTTTAGATCAACTCGTGTTCCGGGTATGCGATTGCTGGCGAGCGCCAGACCGAAATTCATTCGCTCCAGCAGACCGCCCGTGTTAACCCAGGTTTCCGACGTATCCGAATAACCGTTTGGCGTCTGAAACCCATAAAGGGGTTCGCCCATGCGGGCTATCCATTGATGCAGTTGTGGCCCACCGTTGGTTTCGCCGCCAAGAGTTCTTATGGCGCTGATGGTGAGCTCAAAAGGCCGCTTGACCTTCGCCCGATAAGCTTCAGGAGAATTGAACTCAGGCGAAGAGAAAATCGTTCGCAGCGTTTCGCGTATGTCACCATTGCTCTTCGTGAACGAAGCAGCAACACGATCGACAAGCGCTGGCCGTGGATTATCGGAGACAAAGTAGCGCGCCAGCTTGGTGGCCACATATTTTGCCGTCGACGAATGGTGCGCAAGAATGTCGAGCACCGCCAGGCCGTCTTTGAACCCGCCCCCCGCAGGAATCTTGTGGCCCAGGACGATTTTTTCGCCGTCGTCGTGCGCGCGTTGATTGAAGAAAAACTTGCCGGCATTCTCCCGCAACATGTCCGCCCGTGGTCCGTTCATCATCTCCTGGGTGGCAGCGGCGCCGCCGCGTGGTGCGAAGATAGTCCAACCCGTGAAGCAGCGCGCAACTTCCTGCACATCTTTCTGCGTGTAGCCACCATCGACGCCCAACGTGTGTAACTCCATTAGCTCGCGAGCGTAGTTCTCATTAATCCCACGTCTCTGCCTTTGCGCATTTGGCGGCGCCTGAGGGAGCTTTGCTTCGCCAGCTTGTTGCTGCGCGGATCCATTCGGATAGCGATCCATCGCGCGATCCTGTGGAACTCGAGGAGGAACTTGACGACCGCGACCACCTCCGTTCAGGGGACCCGGCAAGCCATCACGCTGACTACCTGGACGCCGTGCTGCCCCCTCTCCCAAGCGGCCTAACTGAGCCGTTGGGCTTACGCTCTGAAAGTTGTCCAGGTAGAAAAGCATTGCCGGACTTTGAGCCGCCGCCAGCAATAAATCTGAAAACTTACCCATCGCGTTTGGACGGATCGTGTCGCGATCATACGAGGTCAACAACCAGCGATCAGCACCCTTACCCACAAAGACGTTGAAGTGATTGGTCCAGAAATCAACCATCACTTCCTGCAACTGCCGTTTGCTGTAGACGGCTCGAAGAATGCGCGAAGCCTGCAACTCAGAGGTGATCTTTTGGGGTTGTTGCAGGCCGTTCTGCCGATAATACTCTCGCATGGCCTGACGATATTTTTCGTTGTCACGCGGATCGCCGTTGGCATTTTCCTTATTAGCATTGCCTTTGTCGGCATCCGTCTTGAGGGCAGAGCCATTTTGGCTAGTCATCTGCATTTCGTCGCCGCTCTTCATTGAAGAGTCGCCCTTCGGCCCATTTTGCATGGCGGGCACGGCATTCGCGCCGCCATCCTTGACTCGATTATCCCGCGCGGCCGCAAGGCCAGCCGGCAGTTCGCCGCGGCGCTCAAGCTGCCGCAGCAGTTGTCCCGGCTGAGGAAATTTCTCGTAAAGCTCCGCGGTGGTCATGTTCAGGGTCGACAAATCCTTGATCTTATCCTGGACCGCCGCATCGACAATCTTCTCCGGACTGAGTTGCTGATTGATGTAGTTATCCAGACCAATGCTCTTGACGCGCTCGACGTCCCCAGGACGCGCACCGTAGCCCAGCCGGTTTAGGACGTGCACGATCCGTTGGTCTTCGTTCAGAACTCTCTTGTGCTCGGCCACCTTCTGCTGCGCGCTCACACCAAGCGAGAGTGTGGTGACGAGAAGGGCAAACGACGTGACAAACGTGATGGCGCCGATTGCGATTCCGCTTCGATGAGAAATCAAGGAATTATTTGGGCTTTTCATATCAACAGGGCCTCAATCTATTAAATTCGGTGACTTGTTCTCTCTGGTGGAGTTAAGTCTCAGCCACTTCAGAATATCATTCTGCCAACGTTTAGACGCGCCTTTGGCCAATAAGGTTGAAAAAGACTGGTGCTTGACCGGCGCGATATTGCAAGGGAGCTTTCATGTGGATTACCGGTCGCCACGCTCCGAACTGATTGCTGGACAACTCGCGCCAGATTAAGCTTTCGATGTGAATTTTGAATGGGACGAGAACAAGAACCGCGAGAACATTCGTAAACACGGCTTTGACTTCAGCGATGCTTGGAAGGTGTTTGAGACTCCGTTACTGGATGAACTTGACATGCGAACGTATTATGGCGAGGAACGCTGGACTGGAATAGGGTTGCTAGAAAATCTAATTGTGGTGGTGACCTTCACTCACCGCGGCGAGGACACTAATCGAATTATCTCTTTGCGGAAGGCATTGAAACATGAACGCACGAAATTTGAACAAGGTTTCCGCGACTGACTGGGCACGCGTCGATCAAATGACGGATGAGGAAATTGATACTTCCGATATTCCTCCGTTAGACGACGCGTTTCTTGCGAGTGCAAAGTGGCGGCTGCCCCGCTCGTATCTCGATCGGCTGGATTTCTACCAGGCTCGGGAGGTTGCTGCGTACATCCTTAAAGAAGGGTTGCATGAGAAGAGAAAGACAGAGCAAGCGCGAGTGAAACAACAATTAGTCCATCTGGCATTTAATACCTCACTGATTGTTTCTTACTCGCGTCCGTTCTCCAAGAATCGGAATTTCGAAGGAGAGCCATCATCCTCACTTAAGAAAGAGATTTGCAGAGTCTTGAACGAATCTGAAACCGAGCTACACAAAAAAGTTTTGGATATGCGCAACAGCGTCTGCGCCCATTCGGACGGACGCGCTAACCGAATGGCAACTCTAGGTATTAGAGCGATAACGGATTTGCACGAAAACTTGGACAAATCAGAAACCGCTAGGCTGAAAGCAATGAGTGTGAAATGGATCAAATACCTTAACGAAAAAATATCTCTACTGAAGGGCCCGAAAAATACTTGATTACTCTCTTAATGCTAGCCGCCGAGGGAATGCACGCGGGGCAAAGCTTTGAAGACGCTACGTAGTATAAGCACCAGCTTGAAGGGCGCCTTTTAGTAATGAGGAATTACGAAGAATGAACTGATGATTATCGAAGCTTGCATCGAACGCGAACCCTCTGGAGGTAAGTCGGATTCTTTCAATTCCGCTTTTTTGGAAACGCATCGGCAAAGGGAGAGATTCACCAAGTAGGGCATCCTTTCTTTCTTCTTTCCTAGTTTGAATGTAGGCATCCAGTCTCTCTTCCAACGAAGCCGTTATGTCTTCGCCTTTGGGTAGATCCGAATTGTCTCTTTGCTGGGACCGCCTAAGATTGTTGTTTAAGGCTGTTGCGAGAATTCCACCTAGGCTACCACCACCCATTAGTAGGACGGCGGAAAGATTCGCAGTGTTGCTAATTCGTCGGCGGATTAAGTCGGTATGGGGAAAATAATAGATGACATTTTGGGTTACTATCAAATCTCCTTCGTAACCACGCTCTCCAGCTACAATATATACAGCCTTCCCGATTGAGATAGGCAGGATTACTTCCTGCTTGCGACCTGTGATTAATTTAAGAAGTCCCATAGTATCTCCGTTAAGGTTGTGAGATTAGGGGAATCGAAACCATCCATCAGCTATTCAATTCGATCGCAGAATCCAGTAAACAAACCTAACAATGCTGAAGTCTTACCGTAGCGGACGCGGAAAGCTGACGGGAGATCGATTGCCCTGTTTGTCCACCGCACGGACGCCGAAGAAGTAATTATCCTTGGACATGCCCTTCATCGTGTAGCTCGTTAAATTACCGACAGCACGCGCGTTAGTCCAGACGGGCGACGTCGTCTCGCGCCAGACAATTTCATAACCAGCCAGGTCGGGTTCTTTGTTCGCATCCCACTTGAGATCCGTATCGTTGGTTAATCGTGCTGTAACCAGGACGACGTTTTTCGGGCGCGCCGGCGCTAGTAGCAGTGTAGCGAGCGAAGCAGCATTAACGCGCGCGACGTCTGCGATGTAGCTGAAATCGACAAACTCCGGAAGGTCGCCATATTGCACGCCGTTTTCTTTGCGCACGTTTTGATGTTGATGGCGGTAGTCTTCATTGATCTCGGTAAACCGAACCGCGGCAAAGCCACGATCGAGAAATGGCCTGTGATCACCGCCGCGCAAGTAACGATCGCGGCGATAGACCATCATCACATTCATACCCGGCACGTAGCGCCCTCCGGTTTCTTTGATAAACCGCGCCAACTGCCGGGAAGCTGAATCGTTTTCCCCACCCACTCCGCGCCGCACATTAGCATCAGCGGTGCTCTCATTTGATGGAACGCCTTCGGAGAAAACTCTGATCGTATGTCGATCGCGAACACCATTGCCACCAAGCGAATTGCCGATGATGTCGTTAGTAAACATCGCTTCGATGTTCATTCCTTTTTGCTTCGCCTGCTCGGCGAAATAAGTTGAACCGAGAAGACCCTGTTCCTCGCCCGCTACGGCCATGAAAATAATCGTAGCGTCAAACTTCTGCTTCGCCATCACTCGGGCCATTTCCAAAACCGCTGCCGTGCCCGACGCATCGTCGTTTGCGCCCGGCGCGTCGCATTTGGCATCGATAGGACTTGAGCACATCGAATCATAGTGTCCGCTAACAACGTAGGTCCGGCCTTCAGATTCCGGCTGTGTTCCTTTGAGCGTCACCACTATGTTCGTAACCATCGTCGGAACAGCAACACGGTCCGCTTTGGGCTGCTCGAA
>JBPCKD010000128.1:0-50254 GCA_051004635.1 Pyrinomonadaceae bacterium | reverse complement strand
CGCGCTGCTCATCAGCCCTGATCAGTTAGTCGCAGATGGATTGTTGTCCCCGTCAGATTTACCCGCAGAGGTCTCAGCGCTTGGGGAGCGCGTTAACTTTGAGCGAGCTCACCAGGTCAAAGACGATCTCCTTCGCCAGGCCTATCAAAATTACAAGCGAGACAGTGACCCTGGCGACAACGCTCTGCGCAATGCTTTTGAAGCGTTTACCCGGGAGTCGGCCAATTGGCTTGACGACTATGCCCTGTTTCGCGCCTTGAAAGATGCTCATGGTGGTATTGCCTGGAACGAGTGGGAACCGGCACTGAGAAGTCGCGAAGACGCTGCGCTCGGTCGATCTCGCGAGCAACTTCATGAGGAGATCGAAGCCCAAAAGTTTTATCAGTTCCTCTTTTCCCGGCAGTGGTTTGCGCTTAAGGCTTACTGCAACGATAGGGGCATTAAGTTAGTCGGCGACATCCCGATTTTTGTGGCCCATGATTCGGCGGACGTTTGGACCAATCCCGATCAGTTTAAGTTAAACGAGGATGGTAGTCCTATTGTCGTGGCCGGCGTGCCGCCGGATTACTTCAGCGCTACCGGTCAGCTCTGGGGAAACCCGCTTTACAATTGGGACCAAATGCGGGCGGACGGATTCAAGTGGTGGATTGAGCGCGTCAACGCCACGTTACAGACAGTGGATATCGTGCGCATCGATCACTTTCGCGGGTTCGCGGCATGTTGGGAAATTCCGGGTGGAGACAAGACGGCCGAGCGCGGACGTTGGGTTGAAGCGCCGGGAAGAGAGCTGTTCACCGCAATCCGTGAAGCGCTGGGCGAGCTTCCGATTATTGCCGAAGACCTGGGCGTGATTACTCCGGATGTGGAGACCCTGCGCGATGACTTTGGCTTTCCCGGCATGCGCATCCTGCAGTTTGCATTCAGCAGCGACTCAAAGAATCACGACTTGCCCCACAACTATCATGGCAATGTGGTTGTCTACACCGGCACTCATGACAACGATACAACCGCGGGCTGGTTTTCGAGCGTTGCCGGTGAAGGATCCACGCGCACGACCGTACAGGTTGAGGGCGAGCGAAAGTTCTGCATGCAGTATTTGAACACTGAGGGCAATGAGATTCACTGGGACTTCATACGGGCCGTGCTGGCATCAGTTGCGAATACAGCAGTCGTTCCATTGCAGGATCTGCTTGGTTTGGGAACCGAAGCGCGGATGAATCTTCCCAACAGCACGGAAGGGAATTGGTCGTGGCGTTACGAAGCGGAAGTGTTGACGGAGGAGATGGGAACGCGATTGAAGGGGTTGACCGATTTGTATGGTCGAGCAAAGGACGCCAATTGAATCCGTTTTGAGAGTGGATTGGTCCTCCCCAGGGGTGCACAAGGCACTTTCTAAACGGATAGATCAAGAGGGTTCGCGTGTGGCATTACATGAGGATTGAAGGTGGTGTAACGAGATGCGATTCCTACAAATAAAACGCCTTGCTCTGCTTCTCGCTATCTTCATCTCCGCAAGCATTTGCGGCACGTCACAAACCGGCGCTCCTCAGATCTCTAAAATCGATCCGCCGAGCTGGTGGACCAGAAGTTCGGTTAATCCGGTGCGTCTGCTGGTTCGGGGCAAAAACCTTAGAGGCGCTCGTGTACAGATTTTAGGGAGCGGATTGCGCGTTGTCAGCGTTCCAAGAACAAATGATCGGGCTACCTCCTTATTCGTTGACGTTGCAATCGCTCCGCAGGCCAAAGCAGGGGAAAGGCAGCTCCGGATCACCACCTCTGGCGGGACTACACAGGCCGCGTTCGAGATTCTGAGGCCGTTAGGCCGTGCCGGTCGTTTCCAGGGATTCTCGCCGGAAGACGTCATGTACCTGCTCATGATCGATCGTTTTAGCGACGGCGATCCGTCGAACAACGATCCCCCGCAATCAAAAGGCCTCTACGACAGGGAGAATAAGTATTACTACCACGGCGGCGATCTCCAGGGTGTTATTAACCGGCTTGGCTATCTAAAGGACCTCGGCATCACCGCTATCTGGCTCACGCCGTGGTATGACAATTACGACCGGCTGAATGAGATCGAACTGAAAGAAGGGAAGCCCTGCACCGGCTTTCACGGTTACAACCCGCAGGACTTCTACGCGGTTGAAGAGCATTTCGGGACGCTCGCGAAGTTGCGCGAATTGGTTACTGCAGCTCACCGGTTGGGCATCAAAGTTGTTCAGGACGACGTCGCCAATCACACGGGTCCTTATCACCCATGGGTGGATGACCCGCCCACTCCCACGTGGTTCAATGGCACGCGTGAACGTCACCTAAAAAATGTGTTTCAAACCTGGGAGCTCCACGATCCGCGTCCGGTTGAGAGTTTGAAACGCGAGACGATGGAAGGGTGGTTCCTCGATTTTCTTCCTGACCTCAACCAGCACGACCCGGAGGTTTCGCGTTATCTGATTCAGAACACTCTTTGGTGGATCGGGATCACCGGGCTCGATGGGATTCGCATGGATACGTGGCAGTATGTTCCAAACAGTTTCTGGCGCGATTGGAACGCAGCCCTCAAACGCGAGTATCCAAGTTTCAAAGTTGTAGGCGAAGTGAAAGACAGCGACGTCGTTCACACCTCATTCTTTCAGGGAGGACGGGTGCGATTTGACGGCGTTGATTCGGGCCTCGACTCGCTGCTTGATTTCCCGCTCTTTTATCCGATTCGACATGCGTTCGCTGAAGGCAAACAGTTAGATGACGTCCCGAAAACTCTCGCCAAGGATTACCTTTATACAAACTCCGATATTCTGGTCACTTTGCTTGGCGGCCATGATGACGGCAGGTTCATGAGCGAAAAGGGGGCGACGATCGACGGGCTGAAACTCGCGAATGCGTTTGTATTGACCACGCGCGGAGTGCCGCAGCTTTACTACGGCGACGAGATAGCGATGACCGGTCCGGATGAGCCAACCGCTCGCAAAGATTTTCCGGGTGGTTTTCCTGGCGACAAGCGTAATGCGTTCTCAAAAGAGGGACGCAGCCGAGATGAGCAGGAATTGTTTGAATACATTCGAAAGGTCACGCAACTACGCGCGGAACTCGAGCCACTAAGACGAGGCTCGCTCCGGAATCTCCACTTATCCGAGCAGCAGTATGCTTATGCGCGGGTGACGAAGTCTTTGGCTGTCGTAACGGTAATCAATAACGACAAAAAGGCCGCGCAAGTTGAGTTTGACGTTAAGCCACTAGGCTTGGCTGATGGATCGGTGCTGACCGATCATTTAGGGGCCAGCAAAGACGTGCGGGTTGAGAATGGAAAGGTAAAGGTGAATTTATCTGAGCGCTCAGCGGCTATCTTTGTGCCAAGGTAATTTCATTTGACCTGTTTAGAAAGCACACTTGTGTGCTCGTTGCGCGACACCGGACGCGATAGGAAAAGGATCGCGGCTTCGCCGTCTGATGTGCGGAAGGTCTATGACTGTCTATGACCTTCCGAGAAGGCGGCGATGAACAGGGCTACGCCCTTGACTTGAGATTCAACGGGGGCAGAGCCCCAGGACAATTCAGGTGTGGATCGGAAGGTCGGAGACGTCGGAGACCTTCCGCACATCAGGCGGCACAGCCGCGACGATGGGGAACCTTAAGAGGCATGGCGCAAATTGAGGAGGACTGGTAATGCAAAAACCACGTTTGAGTTTCTGGCAAATCTTCAACATGAGTTTTGGCTTCATGGGAATCCAGTTTGGCTGGGGATTGCAGCTCGCGAACATGAGCGGCATCTACACCTATCTCGGCGCGAGTCCTGACGACGTCCCGCTGCTATGGCTGGCTGGTCCAATGACTGGGCTGCTGGTGCAACCTATCGTTGGCTCGATGAGCGATCGGACCTGGAACAGGTTGGGCCGGCGTCGCCCTTACTTCCTGGTTGGGGCCATTCTGGCGAGCATCGCGCTTTTCTTCATGCCCGATTCTTCCGTGCTCTGGATGGCCGCCGGAATGTTATGGATTCTCGATGCCAGCATCAACGTCAGCATGGAGCCTTTCCGCGCCTTCGTCGCCGACAAGCTGAATGTGGACCAGCGCACCGCCGGCTTCGTAATGCAAAGTTTCTTCATCGGCATCGGCGCGTCACTCGCGAACGCGCTGCCGTACCTCTTTCGGCAATACGGTGTGACAGGCACAACTCCAAGCGGCATACCCCACACCGTTCAGTACTCTTTCAAGATTGGCGCGGTGGTGTTTCTGGTTGCAGTGCTTTGGACTGTCCTCACAACGAAAGAATATCCGCCAGAAAACATTGAGGAGTTTGAGCGCGCGCGAAAAAAGACATATGGCAGTGCCACTGGTCCGGCCAAAGTCTTCAAGGTCGTCGCCGAGTTGTTGCGAGAAATTGCCAATGCTTTTAGGAACATGCCAAAGACAATGAAGCAACTGGCTGTGGTTCAGATTTTCACGTGGCTGGGCCTCTTTTGTATGTGGATGTTCTTCGGCCTGACAACCTCGTACCACGTGTTCGGCGCGGCCAACAGCAACGATCCACGTTTTGCACTGGGTCAGGAGTGGGGCGGTAATGCGTTTGCAATTTACTCGATCGTCTGCTTCGCGGTCGCTTTTTTGTTGCCGAAGGTGGCGTCCGCAACCAGCCGCAAAACCGTGCATGCTGTCTCGCTAATCTGTGGCGGTCTGGGCCTCATTTCGGTTTACTTCATTCAGGACGAATGGATGTTGCTGTTGACGATGGTCGGCGTCGGCATCGCCTGGGCATCGATCCTGTCGATGCCCTACGCTATTCTCTCCACCGCGCTGCCGGCGGCGCGCATGGGGGTGTACATGGGCATTTTCAACTTCTTCATTGTCATCCCCGAGATCATTGCGTCGCTGTTCTTCGGACGCATCATCCGAGCTATTTTTGGCGAGAACAGCACGGTCGCTCCACTCTACATGGTGATGGCAGGTGGGGTGTTTATGTTGATTGCCGCTGCGTTGGTAACAATCGTCCAGGACGTCGGTGGTGAAGATGTGCCTGAAGGTGCAGTGCTGAAAGCTGATGAGAAGGAATTTATGACTGTGCCTGGGGCGGTCCAACCTGTGCCGAGCACGGGGTTGATTGATAAGGAATAGTAAGGGTTTGCCAAGCTCAGAGAGTTCAGAAATATGAATCGTGCTTTGAAGTTTATTCTTTGCAGCCTGGTCTTATTATTGGGGCTAACAACAGAGGCTCGCGCTTGTGGTTGCCTCGTAAGCTTTATTCAGTACCAGCCATGCTCCGCTTATTGGAATGCAAATGTTGTCTTCGCGGGCACAGTAACCGAAGTTGGGCCAGCGCTTCCGGTTAAAGGAAGCGACGGTAAATCCTTTTCGACAAATGGGCGCGTAACTCGTTTCAGGGTTGACGATGCATTTCGCGGCGTCAGTGGCGATATGGTGGAAACGGTCGAACGGGGTACCTCTTGCGATTTCAGTTTCAAAGAGGGAGAACGGTATTTCGTTTATGGCACACGCGATCCTCAGGACGGGTTGATCTATGCACACAGTTGCAGCTCAACAAAATCCATGCAATATGCCGCGGCTGATCTTGAGTTCGCTCGCGCCGTGGCGCGTGGCGATTCACTCCCTAGTCTCGTAGGCGTGGTAAATCGCGAAACGCGACAGAGTGCAGCATCGTACCGAGCACAAAAACCGATAGAAGGTGTCGAGGTTGTTGTTGAGGGAAACGGAAGCTCGCTGACAACGAAAACTAGTCCCGATGGCCGTTTTCGATTTTTCGGACTGGCCCCTGGAAAGTATCGCGTTACAGCCAGGACTCCGCCTGAGCTCCGCAATTTGTACGGACCCGAATTTGTGAACGTCGCCCTCACCGAAGGCCGCTGTAATGGCGCTGCTTTCACAGTGACCTCTTTGTCAACGGTTACCGGGAGCGTGGTTGATCAATCGGGCAAACCCGCGAAGATCCGTGTGAGCCTGGTCTCGTTGAATGAAAAGGGCGAGGTGGTGGGACCAGCGGAAGGAACGGTTGATTCGTACTCAAACCTTGACGGCGTTTACAAATTCGATTGGGTCGCTCCCGGGACCTACCGCGTGGCAATTAACCCTAAAAGTCAGCCCGGAAGCTACGATCCGCCTTACGCTCGTGCCTACCTGCCCGGCGTGATCGATCCATCTCAGGCAACAGTCATCACGATATCAGAAGGACAAAGTTATGAGGCTCCCGAGTTTCGGCTGCCTGCACCGCTTGCCGAGAGAGGCGTTGAAGGTATGGTCTTTCTCCCCGATGGTTCGCCAGTGCCTAACGCATTAATTTTGCTGGAATTCACCGAGCGTCCGTGGTCAGAGACGTTTAGCGCAGATAACCAGGGCCGCTTTAAACTCAAGGTTTTCGCCGGTTACAAGTATCTCGTTTCTGCCGAACACCGGAAAGAGGTCGCGGGTAAGTGGACCGCAACACATTCTGATCCAGTTGAAGTTGTTGCGGGCGACGTTACCGAACCCTTAAAACTAATAATTAACCGCGCTGGCTTCTATCGGCCCGTCTATGCGCGGCAGAAGCGCGAGGTTCCTAAATGAGCATGCGACAGATCATTCGATCGCTCAATAGAATAGTTCTCATCCTTGCGGTGGTTCTCTCCGTCTGCCTGGCTGCACCGCCGCAGGCGCGCATTGAGAACCACGTTTCCAAACAGCAGGCCCGGCCGGTCCGCGACTGGGTGCGCGATGGCGTTGTTTATGAGATCTATCCGCGCGCCTTCTCGCAGCAGGGAAACTTCAATGGGATCACCGCCCGCCTCGACGACCTGAAGGATCTCGGCGTCACCATTCTTTGGCTGATGCCCATTCATCCCATCGGTCAGGAGAAGAAGAAGGGAACTATTGGCAGCCCCTACGCCGTCCGCGATTACTACGGCGTCAATCCTGATTACGGAACAAAAGAAGACTTCAAGAAGCTAATTGCTGAAGCCCACCGGCGCGGCCTGAAGGTGATCATCGACATCGTCGCGAACCACACTTCGTGGGACAGTGTGCTGATGAAGCATCCTGAGTTCTACAAACGCGACGCCAAAGGGAATATCACTTACCCCTACGATTGGTTCGACATTGCCGCACTTGATTACCGCAATCAGGAGTTGCGCCGGTACATGACCGATATGCTTAAGTACTGGATCCGGGATTTTGATCTCGACGGCTTTCGCTGTGATGTCGCGGGGGAATTGCCAACCGACTTCTGGGAAAACGCCCGCGTCGAGTTGGAGCGGATAAAGCCCGACATCGTGATGCTGGCGGAGGCCCACAAGCCGGAGCTGCTGGTCAACGCTTTCGATTTCGATTATTCCTGGCCGCTCCATAACGCATTGACTAACGCCTTGCAGGGCCGCGGCCGCGCGTCGGAGATTCGAGATGCATGGGAACGCGAGGTGAAGGAGTGGCCGCACAATTCATTGCACCTGCGGTTCTCGGATAATCACGACGAGCGCCGGGCGATTGCGCGTTTTGGGGAACCGGCTGCGCTGGCAGCATCGGCAATGATGTTCACGCTCGACGGAGTGCCGCTCCTGTATAACGGGATGGAAGTGGGAGATACCACTGAATCAGGTGCACCAGCTCTGTTTGAGAAACTACCAATCTTTTGGCCAATAGCTGAACGCCGACCGGAGTTTCCGAGATTCTACAAACAAGTGATGGCGTTGCGCCGTTCGAGCAGTGCGTTGAGGCGCGGCAAGCTCGAATGGCTGCACAATTCCGATGAGTCACGAATAGTGAGCTACCTGCGCCGAGCGCCTGATGAAGAGGTGCTGGTGGCGATCAATTTTTCGAATCGCCCGTTTTTTGGTTCGGTTGAAACTACAGGCGCGGCTGGGTACGCAGATGTCACACCCGATGTTGGATCACCGCTGCCGCCAGATGCTCCGGCGCCGGAACAATCAGCCAGAAAGCGAATGGTAGGCTTGCCGGTCGTAGCGCTCGATGCCTGGGGGTATCGTATGTATCGGCGGACGTTGAAGTGAAAGCTGTCGGTCGCTGTGGCCGTTTAAGTCTCAACCTAAAACCTAACCCCTATTCCAGCACTGAACTGTAAATTGTGCTTGGTCTCAGGAGGCCGTTCGAGGATGGCTCTGGAGAGAAAAATGCCGGCAACTCGTAGGGTGCTATATCGAATAATGGTGTCTCCTAGATCCAGCCGCACACTGATCCTGCGTGATGGGTAAGTTTCTACGATTCCTCCCAGGTCCATAGATCGGTAAGTCTGTCTTCCGATGCGAAACCTGCCTACACGAAAAGTCTGTGTACCGATGACACTGGTGACGGTGCTTTCTAACTGGCTGACCTCTGTGAATCCGACGAAGCCAGGTCGGGCTTTGCCGAAAACCCCGATTTTGCTAAAGCGCTTACCGATCTTAACGCCGAACTGTCCCTGATACATGCGTCCGCCACGCGTTAACGGAACTATTGCATTCTCGAAAGTATTCGATCGTCTGGGAAAGATATTAACTGCCGCCTCGATCGCCAGATATCGTTTGACGTTATACGTAAACCTGCCCCCGACGCCCGGCTCCGTTCTTTTCACTGGAAAAGTCCGGAACTGGAGAGTACCGGTAAAGGCAGGACTGAACCCCTGAGCCGGCTCAAGAGAAATCAGCGAGAACTGCCCGCCAACCTCAAACCGGCCAACCACCGCCTGCGCGAACACTTCATCGATATTAGGACAGAAGGAAAAGACAATGAATGCAACACTCATAAGAAAATATCGTCTCATCAGTAAAGTCCTTATCTCACACGGGCGCACAAGTGCGCTCTCTAAACAGCAGTCGTTTTATTTGAGCGCACAAGTGTTCTGTCTAAACAGCAATGGTTTTATTCAGTGCTTCATTTGAGTCAGGCAGCTTTTCGATAACGTTGACCAACCATTCCCTGACGCTTTCTGTACGGTAGTAAACCCACCTTCTGCATCGCCCGTGGTATCTCCGGATTGCGCATGAACCAGCGCCAGACGCTTCCGGTCCGCAAGTTTTCCGCGCTTAGCAGAATTATTCCGGCGTTGATTCCAATCACATCAGTATCGATCCAGCCGGTGTTGGGGTTGAACGCGTCGACGAAGCCATACTTGCCGTAAATCCTGTCATCATACTTCTCGCGCATGGCACGCAGGGCAGCTACTGAAACTTCAGGGGTAAACATTAGCGAGCCCCCGGCAGCCGAAGGGACGACGGTGCCGTCGATTGCCGGATCTCGCGGAGGCCCGCCCCATGCCAGATAACCTTTGGCGCTATCGGAAGCCGTGATGCCCCAGACGTTCGGTCCATACCCGGGAAAATCGTGGGCCAGGTTCATGCAGAAGTTCCGATGGGCCAGGGTGGCGTTTACGGAATTCTCAAAATAGTCGATTCGGTCGCCTTTGGTTTCGCGGCGATTGCGATAATCGACCCACGCGTGTGCGTATTGATGCATGAACAAGGGAACGCCGATTGTCGTGAAGTAGGCGAAGCCTTCGTAGCGATATCGGTCCCGCCATAACGCGTACCAGGATGCCGGCGAAATGGCATGGGTGGGTGAGCCGATCGCGAGCAAAATAAGAATGGTCTCTTCGCTGTATGTGTCCCAACGAGGTTTTAGAAAACCCGTCTCGGGTTTCCAGCCGTGTGACAGGAGCAGTGGATGGCCATTCAGCATCCAACGAAAATCCACCCGCTCGTAAATGCGCGTAGCCATTCGGACAATTTCCAGGTCTTCCCGGTAGTACTGTCGTGCAGTCAAAATTCCAGCCAGCAAGAGAGCGGTATCGATTGATGAAACTTCGCTCTTCCAGCGCCTTTCGCCTGTCTTCGAGTCCATCCAATGATAGAACCAGCCGCGTTCGTGAGAGGCTCTATTCGCAAAGAATCGCAGCGTGCTACGCGTGCGTTCGCGGGCCTCATTTTGATTGATCCAGCGGCGCTCGGCGGCGATGCAAAGCGCGGTCAAACCAAAACCAGTCGCAGCGATGCTGGCGACGTTGTGATGACTCTCGTCCAGAGCGGATCCATCCATGCGCGCTCGATCGGCAACGAGTCCCGTCTGTGAGTCAGCTTGTTCCCAGAAGTATAGAAAGGAGCGGCGCTCGATGTCTTCGAGAAACAGTTCGTCTTCACTGGAGAGTTTATGAGCGGCTGGTACAAGCTGAGGAGAAGAGAGCGCGACGGAGGAAACCAGAGGCCGGGTGATAACTGAAGAACACGTAAGTAGCAGGAATAAAACTGCGACAATCGGACGTGAACCAGATAATGTACTCTGTTTTACTGAATGCATTCAGTTGGTAAGAACGATCCACGAAGCCACACGAAATCTCTCGAAGAACCGTTAGTGTTTTTTAGTGTGATTTAGTGGATCGTCTGCTTGTCTCTTCGATCATGACCCCACATGCCTAAGAAACGTAGCTCTCCGCCTCAGTAGACCTCAAGCTTTGCCTCGCTAAGATCTTCCGAGTTTGGTCCAACCATCACCTTGAACTCGCCGGGCTCAACCACAAAACTCATCGTGCGGTTGTAGAAGCCCAACTCCTTAGGCCCGAGCACAAACTCCACCCGTCTCTTTTCACCCGGCCGGAGCGTAACCCGCTGAAAACCCTTTAGCTCCTTGACGGGCCGAGTCACGCTGGCAGCAACATCGCGGATGTATAGTTGGACCACCTCATCGCCGGCACGCTTGCCCACATTCTCAACATCGACGCTGACCGTTACGTTGCCGTTCGGCCTTATGCGCCCGGCACTGAGCTGCAGGTTTGTAATCTTAAATTGCGTGTAGCTAAGTCCGTAGCCAAAAGGAAAGAGTGGCGTCCAGGGAACATCCAGATACTTGGAAGTGTATTTGTTCTTCGCGTCCGGCGGTCGTCCCGCATTCATGTGATTGTAGTAAAGCGGGACCTGTCCCACGGCCCGGGGAAAAGTTACCGGCAACTTTCCGCCGGGGTTCACATCGCCGAAGAGGACATCGGCAATTGCGTTACCCGCTTGCGTGCCGGCGAACCACGTTTCCAGAATTGCCGGGGTGTTCTCAACGAGCCAGTTGATTGTCAGCGGACGGCCGTTCATAAGCACAACTACCAAAGGCTTACCGGTAGCCTGCACAGCCTTCACCAGATCCAACTGGCGGCCCGGAAGCTCAAGCGAGCTGCGCGATGCCGCTTCGCCGCTCATCTCCGCCGATTCACCGACGGCCATGATGACAACATCAGACGATCTGGCGGCCCTGACGGCTTCGTCAAAACCGTCGGGTTTTTGACAGTCGATCTCGCAACCTTTGGCGTAATTGATTTTCGCTTGCGGAACTTTCGATCTGATGCCCTGAAGCAGTGTGACTGCATCTGCCGCAATGCCGTCCCCAGTCCAGGAACCAAGCATGTCTTTCTGGCTATCAGCCAGTGGTCCAATGAGAGCGATTGACCGGGCTGTCTTATTTAACGGCAATACATTGTTGTCGTTTTTCAACAGGACTATTGAACGCGCCGCAATCTCCCGAGCGGCGGCGACATTGCCATTTGTAAAAATGGCCGCGCGTTCGCGCGCTTCATCTGCATATGGCTTATCGAATAATCCGAGGCGAAACTTGATGCGCAGGATGCGCCTCAATGCTTCATCAATTGTCCGGACGGAAACCTGGCCTTCCTTAGTCAGTTCAGCCCCATGCTTGTTATACAAGCGGCTGACCATTTCCATGTCGACGCCGGCGTTGAGCGCCTCGCGAGCTGCCTCCTTGCCGTTTGCCGCTACTCCGTGGTTCATGAGTTCTTCGACCGAGGTGTAATCACTTACAACAAACCCGTCAAACTTCCACTCACCGCGCAAAACCTTCGTGAGGGTATACGGGTTGGCCGAAGTAGGTACGCCGTTCAGATCATTAAAAGCGCTCATGAACGTACCCACTCCCGCATCCACCGCTGCCTTGAAGGGAGGGAAATAGATCTCGCGCAAGTTTCTTTCGGAAACATCCGTCGTGTTGTAATCACGGCCCGCCTCAGCCGCTCCATAAGCGACCCAATGCTTCGCGGTCGCGACTACCTTGTCGCTCGCACTGTAGTCACTTCCTTGAAATCCTTGTACGCGGGCACGGGCCATCGCCGCACCGAGATATGGGTCTTCGCCGGATCCCTCGGCAATCCTGCCCCAACGCGGGTCACGCGCGATATCGACCATCGGCGCGAAGGTCCAGTGGACACCCGCAGCCCTTGACTCACCTGCGGCTATGCCGGCGGCGCGTTCTACGGCGACCGGATCCCAGCTCGCCGCTTCACCAAGCGGAATCGGAAAAATCGTGCGGTAGCCATGGATCACATCAAATCCAAAGATGAGTGGAATTTTCAGACGTGACTCCGTCACGGCGATTCGCTGGAGTTGGTTGGTTCGCTCGGCACCGCGGACATTCAGAGTGGAGCCCAGTAGACCCTTCCGGACAAGCTCGAGGTGTTCCGGCCGGAAATTCCCATTCGCTTCGCCATCGAGTTGTTGTAGTTGGCCCAGTTTCTCCGCCAGGGTCATCTTAGCCAGCAGGAGATTGATCCGCTGTTCGACACTGATGGGCCGCTGCGACTGGGAATGAGTTACAGGTGCTGTTAGGGAGATGAAAACAACTAGCAGCACGAATAAGAAGCGAATTAATTTATTTAGGTTCATTTTGAGTTCTCGCTAAACACAGGCCGTTATGTGCGTTTTCTGGATTACGATCCACGAAACCCCACGAAATTGCACTAAGCAGATTTCGTGTTAGTTCGTGTCGTTTCGTGGATCGTCATATACTGCTAATTCGCTCCAGCCTAATTAGAATAAAACCGTGAACGTTTGTAACACAGTATCAGTCCTCACTCGCCTCTTGCGCACGCCGATGCTATTTGCCCTTACTGGCCTGCTTATATGCACGTCTACTCGTGTCTTCAGCCAAACTTCAGCCGAGCGAACCCAGCCGCAAACTAAGGCAGATGGAACAGTTTCCTCAGAGTCTTTTCTATCACAACTGCGTGAAGCTGCGAGACTGCTCCAGCTCGGCAAGCCGGACGAAGCGGAACCCATTCTTCGGCAGGTGATCTCCGTAGCGCCACGCCATCCTGACGCTCACAACCTGCTCGGGACAATTTTGGACCAACGGGGGAAGTTCAAAGATGCCGAACGGGAATACCGCGAAGCGCTCCGTCTCAATCCGAATATGGTCTCACCGCTTGCGAACCTGGGGGTGTTGCTAGCCCGCACCGGCCGGTCTGACGAAGCGGTGAAGGCGTTTGAAAGCGTCCTCCGCAAAGCACCTCATCACCCTCAGTCAACTCTCAATCTTGGGCTGCAGTTTGTTGCTCGTGGCGATCACGCGCGGGGAGCACCACTGCTAAAACTTGCGCGCGGGCTGGGCCTCGACAGTTACCAGCTTGAATACAATCTCGGTCTCGCTTCATACAATCTGAAACAATATGACGAGGCGTCGACTGCCCTTGAATCAGCTTCGGCGTTCTCGCCAAACTCAGCCGAACCGCTCTATTACCTTGGGCTGATTGCGTGGGCGCGCGGTCAGGACGAGACGGCAGCGAATTTCTGGGACCGCGCTGTCCAGTTACGGCCCATCTTTCCTGAAGCCAACTTCATGCTGGGCGAAGCTCTCAGGAAGAATAGCCGAGCCGAAGCCTCAATCGCGTTTTACCAGCGCGCATTGGACCAGGATCCAGGTAAGTTTGTTTATTACGCTCGGCTCGGGGGTGCATACGTGATGCTGGGGCAATCGGAAGAGGCGCTGGAAGTCTTTCGCCGCGGCCAGAAACGTTTCCCGAAGTTGCCAGAAGCCCATTACTTTGTCGGCATCGCTGCTCGAGCTAAAGCTGATTATGATCTGGCCGAGGCGGAGCTTCGAAAGTCCCTTGCGTTACGACCCGATAACGTCGACACGCTGGCCCAACTCGGTTTCATCGTAGGAGAACGCGACCGGCAGCTTGAAGCTGAAAAGCTCTTGCGTCGTGCGATTGTGATCAACGATAAGCACTTTTACGCGAACTACGACCTGGGGCGGATTCTGGTGAAATTGAAACGCTACAAAGAAGCCCTGGCAGTCCTCAAGCACGCAGCAACGCTGAAAGCCCGTAACCCCGGTGTCCATTATCAGATGTTCATTGCGTTCTCACGGCTGCGGCTGAAGGACGAGGCCGAACGTGAACTCGCTATTTTCAAGCAGCTCGAAGCCGATCGCAAAGCTCGTCCTCGCAGTGAACAAGATGACATTGAAAATCCCGAGAACACCTCATCCGAATCACAATCGCCCGGAGTCTCTTAAGTCATCGAGCTGGGAGCGCAGGCGTCCCGCCTGCAGTGGCGCCGACAGGCGCTCTTAGTTGCGTGGGTCATCCAAGGTTGTGTGTCGATCAACCCTCTCCTGCGGCGCTTCTGCAGGCGACATGCCTGCGCTCCCAGCGGCCAGCCTAGAAGCGGAACCGCGCCTGCAACTCTACGACCCGACCGGCAAGGCCGGTGGTCGCTCGCCCGAAATTAGGATTGCTGAATAGCTGGCCCGCGCCGCTGTTGCAGCCTCCGCAATAGTCACCGATCTTCGTAGGGTCGCTGCCAAAGGAAAACGGCGCCAAATTCAGTTTGTTGAAGATGTTGAAAAAGTTCGCGCGCAATTCGAGGTTTGCTGTTTCGCCGAGAAAGCCTGGTAGGCCGGTTTGCTTCACCAAACTCATGTCCACGTTGAAATAACTTGGTCCTCTAAATATATTCCGACCGATGCCGGGCGCCGCCACAGTACCGTCCGCTGCCTTGCGAACGATAAAGAAAGGCCCGCCGCCGCCGGGAAAATTACTTCCAGTGATGAACGCATCGTTTGATGTATCCAGGTCGCCTGGTCCGATGTATCCCTGTGGCCGGAACGGAGAAAGTGTCGGGCCGCCTGGTGTCCTGGTACCGTCGCCGAAAACAACGGGCGTCCAGGGAAAGCCCGTGCGCGCGGTCACGATGCCCGTGATTTCAAAGCCCCCGAGCAGCTTGCCTGCAAGATCCCTTCGCCCGCGGAAGAAGGGCAGTTCGTAGAGGCTCGACATGTTGAAGAAATGCTTCACGTCGAAATCCGAAGGGCCGCGTTCGGTGCGGTTGTCCTGCGGATATGTTTGGTTCGTGACAAAGCCCGGACCTTCATAGGAGAGTTGGTCGATGCTTTTACTGAAGCGATAGTTTGCCTGTACCTGAACGCCACCCGAGAAGCGACGCACGAGATTGGCGTTAAGCGAGTGGAAGTTTGAGTTCACATCCGGCGTCGTGAAATAGACGGCGAAGAACGAAGGGTTACCCGGGGAAATAAAATTCTGATTTACGAGCCGAATCAGCTTGTGTCCGGCACTGCCTTGATAGCCGACGGTCGCAGTCAGCTTGGCGGGTAATTCCTGCTGCACTTCGAGCGAGTAAGTGTAGACATACGGATTCGGTAAATCCTGTGGCGCGCCGTAGATTTCTACGGAGCCGCTGTTTGGCGCCCCTGTGATGGGATTGATCCCCTGGCCCAGCGCAGGATTTCGCGGATAGCTGGTGACAGAGTTGCTTGAACCGAGTGCGTAGAGAATCTGACCGCCTGCGAACGGGGTGCTGAAGTCCTGCGCCGAGGTGCCGCAACAGATGCTGTATCGCGCGAAGAACGGCGGATTGCCACGGACGTTAGCCAAAGGAGCGACGGGAATGCGGTTGTACGAGATGCCGAAACCGCCACGGATTACCGTGCTGTCCCCTTCACCACTGCCCATTCCCAAAACTTTATATCGCGGGCTGTAAGCAAATCCGAGCCGGGGCGCGAAGTTGTTTCGGTCGGGTTTATGGAGTTGGCTCACGACGCGCACCTGAGAGTTCACCAATCCCCGCGATCCGTAAAATAGATTGCTCAGTCGTCCCTCTTTCTCTTTGAGCGGCGCGTAATATTCATAGCGGAGCCCGAGATTGAGCGTCACATTGGGGCGCGCTTTCCAGTCGCTCTGGACAAAGCCCGCAAAGTAGTTGGTACTGAAGTAGCGTTGCCCGTCCGCGGGGAGGCCCGTGCGTGGGTCAGCATTGACGGCCTCGAAGATGGGTGTGTCGTTGGCCAGATTAAATATTCCATGGAACGAGTAGACCGGACGTGAACCGCCCGATCCGTCGCTGTTGTCTTGCTCTTTGCGAACCACTGCGCCGAATTTCAGGGAGTGGTTGCCAATCAGAGTGCTCAAGGTATCGCTAAACTCGAAGATGTTCTGGGCCAGAAGCGCGGGCGTGTTTTCACTTTGAGGCGCTCCAAATCTGATACGGTCAAACGGCAGGCCTTCGACCTCGATGCGCGGGATACCATAATTCGTGGTGCCGGCAGTCTTCGTCTCGTCCACAGCGAAGCGAGTCCCGTTCAAACGCGCTTCGTTGAATGTCGTCGGGGAAATGATGCGACGGTAAAGGATCGTGCCGGAAGTGTTCAGCGGTTCGGAGAGAATATCGCCAATCGGACGACCCGCCGAGGCTCCGTCGCTGCCAAGGTTAGCCTGACGCGTAACGTACGTGCTGAGAGTCAGCGAGTCGTTTTGGGTCGGCGTGAAATCGAGCCGCACGTTGTACTGATTACCGCGATGTTGGCTGGGCAGCGCGAACTGAACCTCCTGGATATCCGGGATGCCGTCGAAGCCGCCGCCCTGCGCCTGACTATTGATGCTGACGTATTGGCCAGTCGCACCGGTTAGCGAACCGATGTCGAGGCCGCCGCTAACGACGCGGCAGCGGTTTGGGTCGTTGCCAAACGCTCCGCAGTTTGGCGTAAATACGTTGATAATTCGTGGCGCGATGCCGGCGGCCTGGAAGACTCTGGCAGTTACTCCATTCGGCCGCAGTCGCTGCACGAGTTCTCGGTATGCAGCAGTCTCGACGTAACGTCGACCGACGGCATTTGTCGTGTTGCGCAGACCCTCATAAGAGAGGAAGAAGAATGATTTGTCTTTGCCGCCCATGGTTGAACGGCCGCCCTCTCCGAAACGCGGGAGATAGAGCGGTCCTCCCAAACTCCCGCCGAATTGGCGGATGTAATCATTGACTCGCGCCGTTGGCGCGCCCGGCCCGCCATACTTATTAAAAGCGTTCAGCTTTTTAGAGTTGTACTTGATAAATGCCGAACCATGGAAGGTATTGGTGCCGTCTACTGAAACGACCTTCACCTGCGCGCCCGAATTGCGGCCGTCTTCCGCGGAATAGGTCGACGATAGCACGCGGACTTCTTTTACCGACTCCTGATTGGGTGTGACGAGCGCGGCCCCGCCCCAGTTGAAACTGTTGACGCTGACACCGTCAATCTGAAAGTTGTTGCTCGAAAGGCGCTGGCCGTTCGCGGTGATCTGGACTTGATTCTCAGTCTGAAAAATTGAATTGTTCGAGCCGCCTGGCCCGGTGGTGTTGGGAAGATTGACTGCGCCGCCGCCGCTTCCGCGTGCGCCATCGCCGAAAACCCCGGGGGTCAAGCGCAACAACTCATAAGGATCGCGGCCTACCTGCGGCAACTGGCGAATCTCACGAGTTGTGATTGCCCTGGAGATGTTGCCGTTTTCGGTTTCAAGCGCCTGCTGGGTAGTTTCCGTAATGGTGACGGTTTCGGCAATTTCGCCGGTTGTTAAGCCAATGTCAAACCCCTGTGCCGCTTCGGCGTTGATGACCACATTGTCGAATAGCTGTCTCTTAAAGCCGCTCTTTTCGGCGCTCAATGTGTATGTCCCGGGTTGCAGACCTGTCAGCCGGTAAAAGCCTTCGCTGTTTGCAGTGGTCGTCTGCGACTGACCGGTTTCATTGTTAGTGAGCGTTATCTTGGTCTCGGGTACCAGGCCACCTCCCGAATCAGTAACCGTGCCCTGAATTCCAGCCTTGAACTGAGCCTGGACAGTGACTATTGCAGACAAAAGAATGAGTCCGCACGTTAAGGTGCGAACCAAACGAGACGTGTTTCTATTCATAACAAGGCCCTCCTGAGGCCACCCGATGGTTCACAGCATTACGCGCCAGGCTCCCACCACTTTTTAGACTATTACTTTGACATCTCGCTGAGGAGCCGGCTACCAGCTATCTAGAGGAAAATATACGCTTGCGCAAAATACAACGGTTTTGGGTTTTCGTATCTGCGCTAGAATACATACTTTTGTGTTTTTTTGATACCCAAAATCGAAACATCGCTAATGTAATTCCGTCAGGAGTCTGCTAAGCTGTAGCTCCATCGGACATCAGATTTAAAGATTAATCGCTGGCTCCAGTATTTTCCAGACAATTGAAAGTTAGCCGCCACCCTGCAAAGACGAACGCAGTAAGGACGAATGCGGGGTTTTAACTGAAAAGGCGGGAATGCTTTTGTTGTCCTACATCAGGCTAAATCAAACGGAGAAGGGAAGAAGGTTATCCAATGAGACGTTCATTCATAGTTCTGCTTGTTCTTTCCGCGCTGGTAGCAAGCGGTTGCGTTTCCAGCACGCAACAAACCAACACGGGAGCGGCGAAGAAGAAGGGTCCCAACGAGCCTGTAGTAATCGGGTTCTCGATGGACACACTAAAAGAGGAGCGCTGGCAGCGTGACAAGGATCTGGTTGAGAAACGGGCTAAAGAACTTGGCATACAAGTCAACGTGCAAGTGGCGAACGGCGACGACAATCTGCAGATCAAGCAAGCTGAAAACCTGCTAACTCAGGGTGTGGACGTTCTGATCGTAGCGCCGCATAACGGGGACATTGCTGCGTCGATAGTTGAAGCGGCACACCGTCAGGGCGTTAAGGTAATAGCATATGACCGTTTGATCAAAAACTCCGATGTTGACCTCTACCTTTCCCATCAAGTGGTGAGGATGGGTGAAATGCAGGCAAAGTATCTGCTGGACCATGTCACCAAGAGGCCAGCCAACTTCGTGATCGTGGGAGGGTCTCCAACTGATAACAATGCCCTGCTATTGCACCAGGGACAGATGAACGTGCTGAAGCCGGCCGTGGATCGTGGCGAAGTAAAAATTGTCGCCGACCAATACGCAAAAGAGTGGCAGGCCAGCGCGGCGCTCAATATCGTTGAGAATGCGCTGACGCAGTCCAACAACCAGGTGGACGCAGTTGTTTGCTCAAACGATGGCACAGCGCGAGGAGCTATTCAGGCCCTCGAGGGCCAGGGCTTGGCTGGCAAGGTGTTGGTCTCTGGTCAGGACGCGGATTTGGCTTCGCTGAAACTCATTGTCGAGGGCAAGCAAACGATGACAATCTACAAATCGATTCAACCGCTGGCGTATGGTGCGGTTGATGCAGCAGTCAAGTTTGCGCGTGGCGAGCAGGTGGCAACCACAGAAACGATCGATAACGGTTTTAAGAAGGTCCCCGCGATACTCCTCGATCCTGTCGCAGTTGATAGAAACAATCTGATCAGCACGATTGTCAAGGATGGCTACCACACGCTGGAAGGGATTTGTGCCGGCTTGCCACCGGAGAAGTGTCCGAAACCGTAGGGCTATAGGACCAATAGGACCAATGGACCAATAGGACCAATAGGACCAATAGGACCAATAGGACCAATGGACCAATAGGACTTATGACGCCTGGGACAAACTCAAGACCGAAGCACAAAGACCAAAGACCAAAAACCAAAAAACCACATGCCCCCTGCCGAACCATTCCTGCAGATGCGCGATATCACGAAGACTTTTCCCGGCGTTCGTGCTCTCGATGGCGTAACCTTTGATCTTCATAGAGGCGAAGTTCATGCGCTGGTTGGCGAAAACGGCGCCGGAAAATCAACCTTGATGAAAATCCTCGGCGGCGTGTATTCGCACCCGCAGTATGGAGGCGCAATATTCATTGAGGGAAACGAGCAGCATTTCGGTGGAGTGCGCGAAGCTGAGAAGGCCGGAATCGCTGTTATTTATCAGGAACTGTCGCTGGTAAGAGAGATGAGCGTCGGTGAAAACATCTTTCTGGGGCGTGAGCCGCGCAAGCTTGGTGTGATTCGCTGGGAAGAACTCTATCGTCGCGCTCGGGAGTTGCTTGACGATCTACACTTACAGATTGATCCACTCACTCCCGTTCGCAGCCTTGGCATTGGCCAGCAGCAGTTAGTCGAAATCGCAAAGGCGCTTTCGCAAAATGCCAGGATCCTGGTGCTCGACGAGCCCACGGCAGCGCTCACCGATAGCGAAGTGGAGACACTGTTTGTCATTCTCAACAAACTGCGGGCGCGAGGCGTCGGCATGATCTACATCTCCCACAAGCTAAATGAAGTATTCCGTATAAGCGATCGAATCACGGTTTTGCGCGATGGCAAAACGGTGGACACGGACGTCACCAGCAAGTGGACTGAGGCACAAGTGATCGCGCGGATGGTAGGCAGGGAAGTCGGCGACATCTTTCCGCAGGTGGATCACGACCACGGCGATGTTGTTTTCGAGGTACGAAACATGTCCGTGGAGGATCCCGTCGTGACGGGCAAAAGGCTTGTCGACAACGTCAACTTTTCCGTACGCCGTGGAGAAGTGCTTGGGATTGCCGGTTTGATGGGAGCGGGCCGCAGCGATCTGCTAATGGCGATTTTTGGCGCGCACGCCGGCCGCGTTTCGGGTGAGGTCAAGCTTGAAGGCCGGCGTGTTCACATCAGAAGTCCAGCCGATGCAATTAAGCAGGGGATCGGTTTCGTAACGGAGGATCGCAAGCGTTTCGGCCTGGTGCTTGATCAGACAATCCTAAACAACATGACGCTAGCATGTCTGCGGCGAGTTTCGGGACGCTTTATTACCAGCATCGATGCTGAGTCAGCCGCTGGTGAACGCGCGATGAAGGAACTGCGCGTCAAAGCGAATTCTGTTTTTACAGTTGCAGGTACTCTTTCGGGCGGCAATCAGCAAAAGATTGTTCTGGCAAAATGGCTGCTTACGAATCCGCGTGTGTTGTTTCTTGACGAACCCACTCGGGGTATTGACGTTGGAGCAAAGCAGGAGATCTACGCGCAGATCAACCGCCTCGCAAAGGCCGGTCTGGCCATTGTGCTGGTTTCCTCGGAACTACCTGAGGTACTCGGTATGGCTGACCGCGTTCTCGTTTTGCATGAAGGAAAAGTGACTGGAGAATTTTCTCGCTTAGCAGCAACACCCGAAAATGTCATGGCCTGCGCCACCGGTCAGGCACAACGCGCTGCCTGACGGGCGGTAGTTAATAGGTCATATACGTCGGATAGGTCCTATGGCCTCATAAGCGGCGACGATGAGCGACTCAACAAATAGACCCAATACTGAAAGACCGCCGGCCACTTCTGATCTAGCGCCATTGCCGGAGGCTGCCGAGATCACTGCGGTAACAACAATCGGGAAGTTTAAGATTTCCACCGATGTCCTTCGTGCCTATACGATGGTCTTCGCCCTCATTGCCATCTGGGCTTACTTTCACTATTCCACCGACCAAATCTTTCTCGACCCGCGAAATTTCTCAAACCTAATGCGGCAGACTGCGGTCACTGGCGTGCTCGCCGTGGGCATGCTGATGGTGATCGTCACTGGGCAGATCGATCTCTCGGTTGGTTCGGTCGTCGGGCTCGCTGGTGGCATTGCGGCAATCGCTCAAGGCTGGTTGGGTTGGGGCCTGGTGCCTTCCTTAGCGTCAGGCATTGCCGTGGGAATTGCCATTGGCGGAATCCACGGCGGGTTGACCGCTTACCTTAACATTCCCGCATTCATCGTTACGCTGGGTGGTCTGCTCGCCTGGCGTGGCGTAATTCTGGGACTCAGCCGTGGCGAAACCATTCCCATAAGGTTGCCGGCCTTCAAGTCAATTGGCCAGGACTACGTTGGGCCGACGGTTGGATGGGTGATTGCCGCCATCGCCGTCGCTGCCATCGTTTGGCTCTCGCTCGCCCGCAGTCGTGCGCGTCGCCGTCACGGACTTGAGGCCGCCGGCCTGGGTCTTAAATTGATGAGGATCCTTGGCCCCTCCATCGCGGTGGTGGGTTTCATCTACATGATGAACTCGTATGAGATCGCGCCCGGCCGTTATGCAGGCATTCCTATTCCCGTAATCATCTTTCTCGCGATAGCTCTCGCCGGTGCATTTCTGACTCAGAACACCACCTTTGGTCGTTACCTTTATGCTATCGGGGGTAATCCTGATGCAGCGCGACTTTCCGGCATCAACATTCGCCGTCATCTCCTGGCAGTATTCGGTATTATGGGCGCTCTTACAGGTGTGGCTGCTATTATCTACACCGCTCGAGTCGGCAGCGCTTCTCCGGATGCGGGCCAACTTCTTGAACTCGATGCCATCGCAGCCTGCGTGATTGGCGGCACTAGCTTGATGGGTGGCCGGGGCACTGTCTTCGGCGCCATTTTGGGAGCGCTGATTATGGCCAGCCTCGACAATGGTATGTCGCTGAAGAATGTGGAGCCCTACATGCAAAACATTATCAAGGGAGCTATTCTGGTGGCCGCGGTGGGACTTGATATGGCAGGGCGCAAGCGTGGGTAACGGCTCAAAATAGGACCTATATGACCTATCGGACTTACGAAGAAGCTTTCAACTAAAAACCCCAATCAATGTTTCGGCCGATTCTCATTTCCACTATCTCGTTGCTCGGCTGCACAGCTTTGTTCGGGCAGACAACCAACCATCTGGCCCCCGGCGCTCCCGGTATGGATTCGCATTGGCCCAGCGCGGCGAAGAATGGCTTTGGCACCTCAAACACGCTCCGCTCGAAGGTATGGTTTACCCTCAACAATGGTGTCATGACAGAGGTCTATTACCCCACCATCGATGTTCCCAATGTGCAGAGTCTGCAGTTAATTATTGTCACGCCGGAGGGAAAGGTCGAAACCGAGAGTGAAGATACAACGCATTCGATCACAGTGTTTGACGACCCTGGCTCGCTCAGCTTCCGGCAGGAGAATACAGCCAGGAGCGGCGCATATATTCTTGTAAAAGACTACGTGACCGACCCGAAACGAAATTCCTTGCTCTTACGTGTTTTCTTCAAGTCGTGGGTGCATGAGTCCGCAGCGTACAAGCTTTATGTTTACTACGACCCTTCACTGAATAACAGCGGCATGCACGATTCCGCGTGGTCCGAAGGAGGCGCGTTGCTGGCAAGCGACAGCGATAAGGCCTCAGCGTTAGTTACCGAACCGGCTCTTGCTGAAACAACGAACGGGTACTTCGGAATTAACGACGGCCTCACGCAATTGCGCGAAGCAAAAAGCCTCAGGAACGTCTACACGCGCGCTATCGACGGAAATGTCGTTCAGGTGGGCCGGCTATCTTTACCGAAATTTATCCTGAGCAATGGGATCAGCGTCACGATTGCCCTGGGGTTCGGGAGAAACCCTGTTGAGGCCCGCGAAAACGCCCGAGCTTCGTTGGGTAAGGGATTCGACGCAGTCCGCAAAGAGTATGAGGCGGGCTGGCATGCTTACTCCACGAAGCTGCCCGCCGTCGATTCTAAACACCAGCGACAGTTTAATATGGCAGCGATGGTGTTGAAGGCACTGGAAGACAAAACTTATCGTGGAGCAATGATCGCTTCGCCATCGATTCCCTGGGGTGGTGGTCCAAATGCTAATGAGCCGACTATCAGCGGCTACCACGCTGTTTGGTCACGTGATCTCTATCACGTGGGTACAGCTTTTCTGGCTATGGGTGATGTAGCCAGCGCCAATCGCGCGCTCGATTATCTCTTCAAGGTACAGCAAAGGGTGGATGGTAGTTTTCCACAAAACTCCTGGGTCGACGGCCGCCCGATTGGTGGTGGCTTGCAGATGGACCAGATTGCCTTTCCGCTCATCCTTGCCTATCAACTCAAGCGCAACGATCGCCAGACGTGGTTGAAACACATCAAGCCGGCGGCCGATTTCATAGTTGGCAATGGTCCAGCCACTCAGCAGGAACGCTGGGAAGAGAAGGGTGGATACTCGCCCTCCACCATAGCGGCCGAGATTGCGGGACTGGTCTGCGCGGCTGACATCGCTTTCGTTAACGCTGACCGCGGCTCCGCGGCCAGGTATCTCAAGACAGCAGACGAATGGGCTCTGAAGGTGGATCGCTGGACCGTTACCACCCGATTCAAGTCTGAACTCGATTATTACATTCGCGTAACTGAGAATGATGATCCAAACGATGGCGCGAAAATCGAAATAAACAGTGGGGGTGGGAGGTACGACGAGCGTGAGATTGTTGATGCCGGATTCCTTGAATTAGTTCGCCTGGGAATCAAGCCCGCGAAACATCCAAACATCGTCAACTCCCTGGCCGTGGTCGACAAACTGATCAAAGTGCAAACTCGGAATGGGCCTGGCTGGTATCGTTATAACCACGACGCCTATGGTGAAACTGACGTTGGCGGAAACTACGACGGGAGAACTGGAAGAGGACGCCTGTGGAGTCTGCTCACGGGGGAGCGAGGTGAATACGAATTGGCTCGTGGCAATCGCCTGGGTGCTCGAACCCACCTCAACGCGATGATGGATTTCGCGAACGAGGGAATGATGATTCCCGAACAGATTTGGGATCGGCGCGAAACTCCTTCACCTGAATTCCGTTTTGGAGAAGGCACTGGATCCGCTACCCCGTTAGCGTGGTCCATGGCTCAATTCATCCGTCTCGCCATCAACCTGCAAATTGGACGTAATAACGAGACTCCAGCCGTTGTAGCAGCGCGCTACGCGAAGAGACAGGGACACTGATGATGTCGTCTTCCCACAATAGTTCCAGCTCAGAATTTGATCTCATCTTCGTTGCCGATCTGGGAGGCACTCATCTCCGCGCAGCCACGGTCGACCGGAATGGGAGGATCCATCATCGTCTCAAACAACCAACCCCCCCGGCGGAATTGCCGGCTGAAATTGTGCATGCCTTAGTGGATGCTGCCCATGCATGCGAAGTCCAATGCACGGCACGCGGTGGGAAGATTTCCGCCGTGTCGGTGGCTGTGCCCGGAACGGTCGACTTTGAAGAAGGCGTGGTGGTCAAGGCGCCGAATGTCCCTTGTCTAGACGGGTTTCGGCTCGGGGCTGCCTTGCAAAGTGAACTCAGGTGGCCCGCGATTGTCGAGAACGATGCGAATGCTGCCGCGGTCGGTGAAATGTGGCAGGGCGCGGGCCGAGGCTATCGCAATATGGTCTGCGTGACACTCGGAACGGGAGTTGGCGGCGGCATTATTCTCGATGGAAAACTTTGGCGCGGCGTTGATGGGTCGGCAGGGGAAATCGGACACATCGGCGTGGATCCTTTTGCCGGAGTTGCGTGCACCTGCGGCAGTCGTGGCTGTCTCGAAGTCTATGCATCGGCGACCGCGATTGTGCGAATGACACGCGAAGCTCGACCGCGCTATCCCAATTCCGTGCTGCACATGAGCGAAGGTCTTACTTCGGAGAAAATTTATGAGGCGGGTATGGAAGGCGATGAACTGGCGCTTGAAGTGTTGAGGCGAATGGGTGTGTATCTGGGAATCGGTCTGGCCAGCCTTGTGAACTTACTCAATCCGGAAATCATTGTCATTGGGGGCGGCGTGGCCGCCGGCTGGGAACTGTTTGAGAAACACATGAACCAGCAGGTTCGAGAACGGGCGTTTCCGCTTCCGGCTCAACGCGTGAAAATCACCCCCGCAGAATGTGGCGACGACGCAGGATTGTTGGGCGCCGCGCGGCTGGCTTTTACACAGGAGCGGTGAGGAGCTCCGACGAATAGGTTCTATAGGTCATATAGGTCCTATGTACTCAGAAACTCAAATGGAAAAATACATAGCAATCTGCTGTTGTCTGCTGGGATTTGCCGGAGCAACTCGAGCTCAGGACATCACCGCGCTGGAGAAGATCGGGCCGGTTCTCAGCTTCACCAAGACCGAAAAGGCAGTCCTTTTCAACTGCCGCGACAACTCCCAGATTCAGGTCACCGTTTTGGCTCCCGATCTCGTTCGCATACGTGCCTCATTCGCCAAGTCCCTGCCGGCAAGAGATCATTCGTGGGCGATAGATAAGAAGGACTGGGCCACTCCGCGTTGGAGCTTGTCGGAAACCACGGCTGCCGTTGTAATCACGACGGATGAAATCGAAATAGCCGTCAATCGGTCACCGTTGCTCGTCGAGTTTCGCGATGCGAAGACCCGGAAGCTGATCAATGCCGACGAGCAGCCAATGGCCTATGACGCAAAGGGATTACTCAACGGAATGATGTTCGATTCTAAGGCCGGCAGCTTTGTTGCGGCGTCGAAGAAGTTTGGCTTCGACGAGCACTTTTACGGATTGGGAGAAAAGGCTGCGCGTCTCGATAAGCGCCGCAATTCGTTTGTTAACTGGAATTCGGATACGCCCGGCTACACCGAAGGCAAGGATCCGATTTATCAGACCGTGCCTTTTTATCTGGGCCTCGAGAGCGGTGCAGCTTATGGAATCTTTTTTGATAACAGCTACCGCAGCTACTTTGATTTCGCGAAGTCTTCTCAGCAGCGTGTGTGGTTTGGCGCTGAAGGCGGCGAGCTCAATTATTATTTTTTCTATGGGCCTTCGATAAAGAAGATCCTCGGCCGCTACAGTGATTTGACCGGTCACATGCCGCTTCCGCCGCTCTGGGCCCTTGGCCACCAGCAAAGTCGCTGGAGTTACTATCCCGACACAATGGTCGAGGAAGTTGCGCGGGAATATCGCCGGCGCGATCTGCCGCTCGATGTGATTCATCTCGACATCGACTATATGCAGGGCTACCGCGTGTTCACCTGGGACACAAAGCGCTTTCCCAATCCGAAGGCGCTCAGTGAGAAACTCGGGCGTCAGGGGGTCAGGCTAATCACGATCGTCGACCCTGGGGTCAAGTATCAACCAGTTGCAAAAAGCGCGGCGCTAATCAGTTCGACCACACCGGAACTCGAGCCACAGGATCAGCGCTATTACGTCTTCGACCAGGGAGTGCAGAAAGACTTTTTTCAGAAACGAAAGAGCGGGGAATTGTTCATTCCGAAAGTGTGGCCAGGCGATAGTGTTTTTGTCGACTACACGCTTGAAGGTGCCCGCGCGTGGTGGGGTGATCTACACCGGACATACCTCGACAATGGCGTGGCCGGAATCTGGAACGACATGAATGAACCTTCTGATTTTGTGGATCAGACGGGCAGGAACCAGATCGATGTCGTCAGCTATGACGAGGGAGAGAAATCAACTCACGCGAAGAATCGAAACGTTTTTGCCCTCCTGATGTCGCGCGCAACCTATGAAGGCCTCGAACGGCTGCGACCTGATCGACGCCCATATGTCATCACGCGCGCCGCTTACGCCGGCATCCAAAGATACTCAACCATGTGGACCGGGGATACGAACAGCACGTGGGAGTCGCTCGCGCTAAACATTCCGATGTTCACCACCTTAGGGCTTTCGGGACAACCTTTTGTCGGCAGCGACGTCGGCGGCTTTATGGGTCGGGGCAATGGTGAATTGCTCACGCGCTCTTATCAGGTGAGCTTTCTGGCGCCGTTCTGCCGCAACCACAAAGTGATAGATGGCTACGATCAGGAGCCCTGGCGCTTTGGGAAGAACTACGAGGACATCATCCGTAAGTATCTGAAGCTTCGCTATCAGTTGCTGCCTTTTCTTTATACAACTTTGGAAGAGGCGCACCGCACAGGCGTGCCGCTGTTTCGCCCGCTGGTACTCAATTATCAGGACGATCCAAACACCTACAATCTCGATGATCAATTCATGGTTGGCGACGATTTGCTGGTTGCGCCGGTACTAAAACCGGATGTGACCCGTCGTCTGGTCTATCTGCCGAAGGGCATCTGGTACGACTACTGGACCAACAAGAAGTATGAAGGGGGAACGACGATTTCGGTCAATGCTCCTCTGGAGACTGTGCCGATGTTTGTGCGCGGTGGGGCGATTATTCCCATGGGGCCGGAGATGAACTACGTGGGCGAAAAGCCTTCCGACCCGATCACCTTCAATATTTATCCGGACGAAAAAGGGTCAGCTTCAGCCATTCTCTATGAAGACGACGGGCTCAGTCCCGCTTACAAGCAGGAAGGTTTTCGCCGGACGAATGTTAGTGCGGACCGAAGTGTCGGCGGCTTCACCGTAACCGTCGCCGCCCCGCAAGGCCGCTACAATCCAGGCGCTCGCAAGTTAAGTTTTGCTATCAAGTCGGAGCGCCGGACTCCTGCCGCAGTCACAATTACGGATGACGGCAGCGCGCGAAAGTTAAAGATCCAGTGAAACTGATCGTCCTGTTTAGTGAGGGCACTTGTGCCCCGCGACGGCGGACAAGTCCGCTGTCTAAACGGACATAAAAAAAGACCTCCTATTGACGTCCTTTCGCGAACTTAAACGACAGATTGGCCTTCGCACTGCCACAGCCCTGGTGGTGGGTGAAGTCATTGCCGTCGGCATTTTTCTGACTCCCGCGAGCATGGCGAAATCGCTGGCGTCGCCGTTTTGGTTGCTGGTGGTCTGGGTGGTTATGGGAGCTATGGCGGCTTGCGGCGCTCTCTGTTACGGAGAGTTAGCCGCGAGATATCCGGAGGCAGGCGGCGGCTATGTTTACCTGCGCGAAGCTTATGGCCGCCCCATCGCTTTCCTCTATGGCTGGATGGCGCTGTTGGTTATGGATCCAGGTCTCACGGCGGCCCTCGCCGTTGGCATGGCCGGTTACGTTGGCTACATGCTCAACCTCTCTCCAACGGGAATCAAAGCAGTGGCCATCGGCGTCGTCGCTTTGCTGGCAGCCGTCAACATGTTTGGAGTCAGGCTCGGTGCCTGGGTTATGCGCTGGCTTACAGTTCTGAAGCTCGGACTACTTCTGTTCCTTTTGTTTTGGGCCTTTGGCTTCCAACTTGGTGACTGGTCAAACTTCACTCCATTCGTCGCGCGGCGGTCAAATTCAACCCCGCTCCTGGGGGCCTTAGCGGGTGCGATAGTTGCAGCCTTCTTTTCTTTCGGCGGCTGGTGGGATGTCACTAAGCTCGCGGGCGAAGTGCGCGAACCGGCACTCACACTGCCGCGAGCTTTGGTCTATGGAGTGGTGATTGTCACCGTCGTTTACATCCTGACTAGCGCTGTATTTCTTTACCTCGTCCCGCTTGACGGAGTGGCGTCAGGCGAAATTTTTGCCGCTCAAGCCGGAGAGGTTCTTTTTGGAAAGTCAGGTGGACAGATGTTCTCGCTTGTGGTTGTAGTCGCCATCCTCGGCAGTCTCGCTGCGCTAATTATGTCCGCGCCCCGGGTGTATTTCGCCATGGCCCGCGATGGATTATTCGTTCCCGCAGCAGCAGTTCTTCACCCGCGATTCGGCACGCCGGCACGTGCTATAGCTTTACAGGCGCTGCTCGCGAGCATACTCGTGACCCTCGGCAGTTTTGACCAAATCATCTCCTATTTCGTCTTTGTGGTCGTAATCTTTATAGCGATGACGGTAGCGGCGCTTTTCATCTTGCGACGAAAGCAAGCAAAGAACTCGGGGTATCTGACTCCCGGTTATCCCGTTACTCCTGTCATTTTCCTGCTGCTTGTCGGCTTGTTACTTCTTCTGTTGGGAAGCAATAATCCAAAACAGTCCTTCCTGGGTGTGACTGTGGTGACGTTGGGGATACCCGTATACTACTTTTTCTTTCGCCGCGAACCGGCTGAACGATGAGTCAAGCGGCTTAGAGTACAAGCTTTAGCTTGGTGGCGCGGACAAAGAAATCTAAAGATTGAACTCTGAACTTCTTGAATGATAGGAAACTTCTTTGTATGACCTGGATCAAGACTATCGATTTCTCCGAAGCTGATGAGAAACTGCGCCGGGCTATGGAAGCGCAGCGCGAACTGTACCCAATTGAATATGCCGAGCCGGTCCATCCCACACCCGATGGCCAAACATCTGGCATTGTCGCTTCTCACAGCTTGATACCCGACGCTCTCCATCATGCATTTGCTACCTTCGGCGCGTTGATGTCGCCTGATTTACCGTTAACTCGACGACAACACGAGATGATTACCACGGTGGTGTCCGTCACCAACCGGTGCCATTATTGAATCGAGTCCCACGCAGAGTTTCTGCGTCGAGTTACCTTAGATGAAGACCTGGTAAGCGCGTTACAAGCTGACTACAAGACCGCCCCAATCTCGGAACAGGAAAGGGTGATGTTGGATTATGTGGCTCAAGTCACCCGAGATGCTACCTGCATTGGCCGTCAGGATCACGAGCACCTGCGAGCAGTTGGGTTTGATGATCAAGCGATCCTACAGATCACGCTGATCGCGTCGTGGTTTAACTACATCAATCGGGTGGCGGATGCTTTGGGGGTAGGCAGAGAGGAGTGAGCAATAACTTCCACGCCCAAGTCCTTCTCTTTAGCGTTCTCTTGGCTGAATTAAGGGTTTCCTCCGCCTCCAACGCGCCACTCGTCAGTTCGAATCGAATGCTCTTCAATGCCCTATTGTATTCGCTAACCAGATACCTTCATTTCTCTGTGTAAGGGGCTGGAACTGGAGACCTGTGTCTAGTTCAATTGGTCCAAACTAACTCTCCTTGCTCCTTCCTTGAATTCAACTAGTTCGCAATCGGTGCCTTGGTACCGATAAGCCTGGTTGAATTACCAAGGCGTGTTAGTTCTCACCACGTTGCCATTAATGAAATGCCGCCACTGACAGTTAGGTAAGTTATTTAAGCAAAGTTATTGACAGTAAGATTGTTTGCGTTATATAAGCATAAACACTTCAGTTAAGCGTTTACCTAGAAGTTTACAGAGGACGGGTAGTCGGCTTTGTTTCATCGCCGGGCTTCTACCCTTTTCGGGGGAACAGCTAGTCGGAGTAGATTCGCAGTTACTGCCTAGCCACCCTTGCAAGAACAGCGATTTTGTCGTCCGGCCGCTGCGTAATTGATTCGGTGACCATTTCCAATGCTCTTGGATCCAGGAGGTGTTATGAAGAATGCCCGTGTATCGTTAACTCTGTTTGCGTGCTTGTTTTTGTCCGTGTCGATCGCTTCAGCTCAGAGCGACCGAGGTGCAATCACAGGCCGGGTCACTGATCCTCAGGGTGCTGCCGTCGTTAACGCGAAGGTCACTGCTACAAATAGCAGTACTAATGAATCCAGAGAGGTGACCACCTCCGACGAGGGCAATTACACCCTGGCCGAGTTAAAGGCTGACTCGTACAAGGTCACGATTGAGGCACCAGGATTCAAAACATCGACTGCTCCAGACATCGTCGTGGCAGTGCAAGTAACTCGGCGAGCCGATTTCACCTTAGAGATTGGCGAAATCAGCAGCGTGGTAACCGTCAATAGTGAAGATACGTCGGTGCTACAAACCGATACTCCCGCGCGGCAAACCAACGTTAACGAGCGTCAGGTGCGAGAGTTGCCGCTACAGGTTAGTTCAGAGACGGCAGGTCGCTCGCCTCTCGCGTTTATTTTTCTCGACAGCAACGTTACGGCCGCAGCTGGCAACGGCACCAACGCCACCAACTTTCGCGTAAGCGGCGGTCAAGGCCTCGGCACTGAGATTTTGATTGATGGGGCCGCAACCCGGCGAGCACAGAACGGCACTTTTTTCACCGAAGTCTCCCCCAGTCCGAATGCTTTCCAGGAGTTCACCGTTTCGACGAGTAGCTACTCGGCGGAATTCGGCAACTCTTCAGGCGGGATCGTTAACTTCTCGATCAAGTCAGGCAGTAATCAATTTCACGGTGAGGGATACGAGTACCATCGCAACGAGGCTTTTAATGCCAACAGCTTCACAAACAACGCCGCCGGTAGTGACCGAGCCGGTAACCCCCTCCTGCCCCGTCCGCGGGACCACCAAAACAATTTCGGCTTTAACGTCGGTGGACCGATCTACTTTCCGCGTTTCGGCGAGGGCGGCAAATCGTACTTCAGCGGCAAGGACAAGGCCTTCTTCTTCTTTAACTACGAAGGTTACCGCTTCGCTCAATCGGAGAACGTTTTTCTGACTGTGCCAACTGCCAGGATGCGCCAGGGCGACTTCGGCGAGTTATTCACCGACCCGGCAATACTTGCGCGCTTCGGTCCTGGCGGAGTGCAGATTTTCGATCCTACTTCCGGAGGATTCGGCGCCCGCGCCGCGATTCCGGGTAACAACATCCCGGCGTATCAGGCGGCTACTGGACGGACGATCATAGATCCCGTCGGGCTTAACATCCTGCGTTTCTTCCCGAATCCAACCCGCGACGGTGTGTTCCAGAACTACCGGGCCCAAACCACCCGGCCTCTCACAATGAACCAGTATGTCGGGAAAGTGGATTTCATTCTTACTCCAATGCAGAGGTTGGGTTTCAGCTATTCATTCCGAAAACAGACTACGATTCAGGGCGGCGCGCCCCGCTTTCCAGACCCTTTCATAGCGTCGGGGCGTTGGAACCAGTTCTTCGAGTCGCACTTCGCACGTCTTCAGCACGACTACACTATTAGCCCCACTGTGCTTAACCACTTCAACGCCGGCTTCACTCGCTACAAAGTAGGCAATCAGAACACGACCATCGGGTTCGACAACACAACGCTGGGATTCAGACCTAACTCGACACAGAATAAGGCATTTCCCCTAATCGGTTTTCCCGGTTACAGCGATCCGGCAGACCCACGCGGTGATCCGCGCTCTTATCAGGGAATCGCCTCAACTTTCTTTCATGATCAGTCAGGCGACAATGCAGTTGAGCTTAGTGACTTCGTTAGCTACGTCCGCGGACGCCACTCCCTGAAGTTTGGTGGGGACGTCAGGATCCAGCAGTTCAACGTCAGCCAACTGGTGCACCCGGGCGGTGAGTTTAACTTTCGCCACAACCAGACCTCGAACAGGGACAGAGATAATGAAGGATGGCCGATTGCGAGTCTCATAACTGGCGCGACCGAGTTCTCATTCAACAGTGTGCAGAACATCGATCCGGGCTGGCGCCAGTTTTCGCACAGCTACTTCTTCAACGACGACTTTAAGGTAAGGCCGAATCTAACCGTCAACCTCGGCGTACGGTACGACCTGCCTGGGCTGCGCACCGAATCGAAGGACCGCTTCCGGGGCTTTGATCCATTCGCTCCGAATCCCGCCGCCGGAGGCCGACTGGGCGCCATTGTTGGCGCCGGCGGGCAGGGAGGCCAGGCCAAACATAAATCGCTGGCCGCGCCCGACCGGACAAACATCGGGCCGCGTTTGGGTTTCGCCTACGCCTGGAACGACCGCACCGTAGTGCGGGGCGGAGCTGGGTATTATTACTCACCCATCGTCTACGGTTCGGGTGGTCAGAACAATTTGACTGGGGGGACCATCGGCTTTAACACACCCGTCCAGCCGAACATCAATGGTGGCGTAGGTGGCGTACCCGATCTTTTCTTGCGCAATTACCGTGCTGTCCTGCCTACCGATCCTAATGGACAGTTCCTGGGGAGCGACGTCGATTATTTCGACCCAGACTTCAAGACCTCGCGGACGCTACAGTACAGTTTGGATTTACAACGTGAGTTGCCGTGGAACCTGGCAATATCGATTGGTTATGTGGGTCACCGCGCTACCAGATTACACTCGAACTTCGAACGCCTGAATGCCATTCCTTTTAACGCGCTCAAGCTCGGTGCTGAACTGCTCAACCGACCGCTTGCAGACGTGAACGCTTCCGAGCGGGCCTTCGCCGGGAGCGCTGGGGTGGCGCTGCCTGCAAACAACAACGCCGTTTTCCCTGGCTTCACTGGTACGGTGGGCCAGTCGCTGCGCCGCTTCCCGCAATATAGGACCATCAACAACCAGCTCGAGAGCCAGGGACAGAGTTGGTACAACTCTATGCAGATCAAACTGGACCGCCGTTTCTCGAAGGGCTTCCAGTTTGGCGCTTCATATACATTCGCAAAGCTCATCACTAATGCTTCAGAAGACCTGCTGGGCGCTTCGCCGATCGGAAGTCTGTTGCAGAACCCCTACGACCGCGAATCGTTGCGCACAGTCTCACCCAATAGCATCCCGCACGTTTTCGTTGTCAACTACATCGTCGAGCTGCCTTTCGGCAAGGGACGCCGCTTTCTGAACCACGGCGGGTTGGTTGATAAGATTGCGGGAGGCTGGCAGATTGGCGCTATTCACCGTTACCAGTCGGGCTTGCCGTTAGTCATCCGCTTTACGAGGTCGAGCGCTTTCGGTCCCGACACGACGGGGTTCAATACGGACCTTCGCCCATCGCTAACTGGGCAACCTATCCTGACCAACGTTGCTCGCACGGGCGATCGTGTGAGGATCATCAACCCGGCCGCGTTTACTACGCCACCGGTTTATAACGAGGGTGCGCCGGCCCAGCGTTTGGCCAACGGTAATGTTAACCCGGCGTACGTTGCCTTCTACGCGGACCCGAACAGATTCTTCGGTAGTGCCCCCCCCGTGCTGGATCATGCGCGCGATTTGCCGTTTCTGAGTGAGAACTTGAGCATTCTCAAGAAAATTCGGTTCACCGAGTCAATGGCGCTCGAACTCGGCGCTGAGGCTTTCAACCTGTTCAATCGACACCGTTTTGCCCAGCCAAACAGTGACTTGAACAATCCCGGCGCTTTCGGCTTCTCGGGCATCGACTCCGGGTACCGCCCGCGCGAGATTCAATTGCGCCTAAGGTTCATTTATTAGATCGAGGAAGGCCCGACCATCGCAGACATCCAACCGCGCGGCAACAAGTCCGCTAACGACTTTTGCCGCGCCGTCTGTCTTTGACAGCGACATTAGCGACATGCCAGATTTCCTTATGGCGCGTTCGAAGTACCTAACTAACCTGGTCCTGGACGTTTGTTTGGTCGGCATCTTGCTGACGCTCTCTATCTGGCCCACCCTCGACGCGCGTGCAGCTTCCGGTCTCGTTCAGTCTCGGCCAAAACATGAAAAGCCAGCTTCGCTTGTGGCCCAGGGTGTGACTGCGCTCGAAGGGAACGACCCGACAGCCGCCAAAGCATTTTTCGAGCGCGCGTTGGCAATCGATCGCCACGACGGCGACGCACATACTTACCTGGGCGTACTGGCGGATCGCGCCGGTGATCTACCGGAGGCTGAGCGACACTTTGCCGCCGCCGCCGCCGCCGCTCCGCTTTCCGCGGAGGCGCGTAATAACCACGGTGGGATTCTGCTTCGGATGGGCCGCATAAAGCAGGCAGACGCGCAGTTTGAAGCGTCGCTGCGACTTAACAAAAATCAGCCGAGCGCGCTTGTTAATCTTGCCCAGATCCGGTTTAAGAGTGGTTCGCCTCAGGGTGTTCAACACGCCCGCGAGTTATTCGAACGTGCCTGGGCCATTGCGCCAGATCTTGAGATCATGCGTTCCCTGGTGATCACTGCTTTACGCCTTGATGACCGGCCCGCTGCCGCAGTTTACTTTCGTCGATACAGTGAACTACCTGGATCTCCTTCCAGCCCGGGGCTTGACCCCTCAGCGCGGGCGGAATTAGGGACCGCGTTACTTGCTGCCGGACTTAACTCAGAAGCAATTGAAGAACTGAGCGCCGCCGCGGCTGCTGAGCCCAACAATGCTCAGTTCATCGAGTTGCTGGCACGTGCGTATCTTGCCCGCAAGGATATATCGGCAGCCGGCCGGGTGCTGGAAGCGGCGGTCGCGCGCGGCATCGAGGCGGCGCCAATCTTTGCCACGCTCGCGGAAGTTTATGAACAGAGCGGGCATGTCGAGAATGCGATTCCGGCAATGCGTTTGGCAATTCAACAAGATTCGCGAAATGAAGAGTACCGGTTCCGTTACGGGATGCTTTTGACTGATACCAACGTACCCGCGGCAGCAGTGATAAGGCTGAAGGAAGCACTGGAGATTTTTCCTGGCTCCCCAAAGCTTTGGTTTGCGCTGGGTATTGCGCACTTTACTGAACACAAATCAGATGAAGCAACCAGGGCTTTTCAGCATGCTCTAACGCTTGATCCAAAATTCGCCCCGGCGCTGGCATACCTGGGATTGGTCCATCGGGAGCAAGGTCGCTCGCAGGAAGCGGTAGAGTTTTACGAACGAGCGCTGACGCTTGATGAGAAATTGCCAGTGGTCCATTACCTGGCGGCTGATGCGCTGCTCCGGGAGACGACGCCGGATTCCAGGAAAGTGGAAATGCACTTGCGCCGGGCTATCGATCTGGATCCCTCAATCGCGTCGTCGATGCTCGCCCTGGGCAAGCTCTACTTTCGGGAGAACCGTTTGGATGAAGCACTCAAACTTCTGGAACGCGCGGTTGCCCTCGATCCCAAGGTCGCCGAGCCACATTATCAGCTCGGCCGTCTCTATATTCGACTAAAACGGCAGACGGAAGGGCAGGCCGAGCTGGAAAAATTTAAACAACTTAGTGAGGGCCAGAAGGAGCAAGAGCAGAATCAGAGGCGCGATATCGTGCATCGCCTCGCAAAGGTGCGCTTCTAGAGATCTGATCGGGCAAGGAGTATCGAGTATGAAGTTTTCACACACCTTCATCGCCGCATGCGCTCTCTCTATCTCTGGGGCCGCGACCGTCTCGGTGAAACCCTCAGCCGCTTTTCGCGCGGAAAACTCTGTGGTGCAACAGCCTGCCGCGGCGGCTTACGACCAGTGGAACGACGAATTTGGTGGCGATACGCTGGATGAGTCGAAATGGGAGCGCTTCACCTTTGAGGGCACGGGAGGTGGCAAGCTCGAAGTCAAAGATGGGCAGGTCCGTATCAGGAGCGCCAACGGTACGCGCTCCGGCATCCGCACCAGGCAGTCGTTTTCGGGCGATCGCTACAGCGTCGAGGCGCGGATAGCAAAGGTTGGCCCGGCCATGCCGGCACCGAACGAAAAAGCCGCGCCGCTCGGCTTCGCTGGTCTGACGATTCTTTTCGACAGCACGGGCCGCAACCGCGTCGAATGGATTCTGACGAGCGAGGGCACGTTTGAGGCTTGGTCGATCGTGGATGGGCGTGGCGAGCGGCTCGACAATCGCAAGCTAGGTACGAAAATCAAAAATCCGGTGATCGCCATCATTCGCCGCGGGGATGAGTTCCTCTTCGTGCTCAACGGTCCTGACAGCCCGCCGCAGGACGCGCAGGTGGGATTGACGAAAGTCATCAAGAATATGCCGCGTACTTTCCACGTGATGCTCTACGGCTATGGGTCGTCGGAAAATGATTGGGATGCTGTGAGGGTCGTCACGCCAAAGCAGCCTTAGTCCGAAGAACAAGCTCGTATTTAATCGCGACGGCAAACAAGACCTATGAGGGTACTGCTTACGACAAGGCGGAGTTTACGACCGGCGCTTCTTTCGGGTCTGGTAACTTTGCTTGTTTCCTCAGTCGCTCCAGCGCAGGTGCGGTTTACAGGTTCGCCGGCACCGGCCACCACCCAACCCGGGCTGCGCGCGCGGGGACCGCAGGCGAAAATCAGTGCTGCAAAACCTCGAGCGACATTCTATACGAATCCCGTCTTTGATAACGATTTCCCTGACCCGACGGTCATGCGTTCGTCTGATGGTTGGTATTACTCCTACGCTACCCAAACGATCGTGAATGGGCGGATGGTCAATATACAGGTCGCCCGATCCAAAGACTTGATCAGTTGGGAACACCTCGGCGACGCGTTACCTGCCAAGCCCGCGTGGGCCAACCAAACGCAGAAGTTCTGGGCGCCCCATGTTAGCCAATTCGGTCAAACTTACTATCTATATTACTCGGCCGATCCCAACACGCTGACGGGCTTATGTCTCGCGGTGGCTACTGCCAAATCGCCACGCGGGCCTTTCGTGGATATCGGCAAGCCACTGAAGTGCGGTGAATCCTTTATTAATATTGACCCGATGGCCTTTGACGATCCGAAAACCGGCAGGCGTCTGCTCTACTGGGGCTCAGGCCATCAGTCGATCAAAGTCCAGGAATTAGCGCCAGATAGAATGAGTTTTATGCCCCGCAGTGAACCTATGGATCTAATCGCCCCACTTAGGGATGACGATCCGGGCAATTACCAGCGTCTCGTCGAAGGGGCGTGGGTGACCAAAAGCGGCGACTACTACTACCTGTTCTTTTCAGGTGATAACTGTTGCGGCGATAAGGCCCACTACGCTGTGATGGTCGCACGCTCCCGAAGCGCAATCGGACCTTTTCAAACGTTGGCACAAGCCACGGGTAAGTCGACCGGCGTGATTCTCGAACGGAATGAACGCTGGATTGCGCCCGGTCATAATTCCGTTATTAGAGACGCGGCTGGACACGATTGGATGTTCTATCACGCCATAGATTCCAAAAATCGATTGCTGAAAAACAATATCAGCGGCGACAGGGACGTGCGCAGAGTAATGCTGATGGATCGGCTGATCTATCGTAATGGCTGGCCGATGGTTGAAACTGGCAGTCCTTCGACGGTGGCTCAACCGCTACCGAGAATGAACGCCGGCCGTTGAGCCGCGCGTCCGGCACAATTCGCAACGGCATGTAACGAGTCCATTAAGCCGAACCAAGGCAGGGAAGACATGAGCATAAAAGATGTGGCGCGCGAGGCCGGCGTTTCAACTGCCACCGTCTCGCACGTAATCAATAACTCAAGATATGTGTCAGAAGAAATTCGTGCTCGAGTGGTGCGTGCGATTGAGCGTTGCAACTATTATGCAAATTTACATGCGCGAAGTCTGGCTTCGGGTCGCAGTCAGATTATCGGTCTGCTTATTTCAGACATCACCAACCCTTTCTTCCCGGAACTGGTAAAGAGCATTGAGGCAGCGGCGTTCGAGCGGGGCTACGACATCATGCTCTCAAACACAAATTATGACCCGGCGCGCACTTCCCATTACGTGAAACGGTTTATTGAACGGCAAGTGGCCGGGGTGGCTCTGATGACGTCAGAGTTTGACATGGCCATGGTGGACCAGTTGGCACGTCTTCACGTGCCGGTGGTTTTCCTGGATCTTGATACGGTGGGTGTGAACCGGAGCAATCTTCGGGTTGACTACCACGAAGGTATCGAAGAGGCGCTCCTGTATCTAATCGCCCTGGGCCATCGCGACATCGCGTTTGTTGGTGGCACGGAGCACTTGCGTTCAGCAATTAAACGACGCACCGCATTTACGGAAGGACTTTCAAAGCATCTACCTGGCTCAGCCCCGCCGAAGATCTATGACGGGAACTTTAAGCTCGAGGGCGGCCGGCTTGCTGCCAGCCATATTTTAGCCGAGCGAAAACTCCCCACGGCCGTGATGTTCGCAAATGACCTGATGGCTCTCGGGGCAATGCAGGAGTTTCGCGCGGCTGGAATTGAGATTCCCCACGACATTTCCATCGTTGGTTTCGACGATATTGCCTTCGCCGCGCTGGCCAACCTCACTACTGTGTCTTTGCCCCGCTCCGCCATGGGGAGCTATGCGGTCGAAGCGCTGATGTTGACCGTTAAGCATCCTGAAGAGAAAGGTGTCGAGCTTCGCGTGCCGACCTCTCTTATTGTTCGGGGCACTACTGCTCCCGCCAGAAGTGATGAAGCGTCCAGCACATCAGCAGCGGGGAAAATAAATAATAGGCCGAGTGACGTCGATAGCCTGGAAGTTGCCGATTTTCCCCCAGACTGGAACCACTGAATAGTTGAGAACATGGTTTATGATTAACGCATTCGACCACCCCAAGCGGGCCGCGCGCGGGCTGATTATAGGCATGCTGCTATTCATGGCAGCTGTCACAGTTGCAGCCCAGCCGTCTGCCGCCTACAAGAACCCAGTTGCCCCCGGTGATTATCCGGATCCTTCAGTAATCAGAGTTGGCAGGGATTATTGGGCGACAGCCACGTCTTCAGAATGGGGACCGGAATTTCCGTTGCTTCATTCACAGGATCTGGTTAACTGGACGATCGCCGGCGTAGTGTTTACGAAGCGCCCGAGTTGGTCCGTGGGAAATTTCTGGGCTCCTGAGATCGCGCAGGACCGTGGGCGCTATTTTATATACTACGTCGCGCGCAAGCAAAGTGGGCCGTTGTGCGTTGCGGTCGCAACCGCAGTACGGCCATCTGGTCCTTACAAAGATCACGGACCGCTAATCTGCCAGGAAGTCGGATCAATTGATCCCTTCATCATTCGAGACGAGCAGGAACGTCTTTATTTGCTCTGGAAAGAAGATGGCAACAGTGTGGGCAAGCCGACTCCTCTTTGGGCCCAGCCGTTGTCGGAAGATGGCACCAGGCTCATAGGCCAAAAAACCGAGATACTGCGTAATACCGAAGGGTGGGAGGCCCAACTCGTTGAGGGGCCGGCGGTGGTGCGTCGCAATGGTTGGTTCTACCTCTTCTATTCCGGCAACGCCTGTTGCGGGCGCGAGTGCAATTATGCGATGGGTGTGGCGCGTTCCCGCAAGTTGCTTGGTCCATGGGAAAAGAACCCGAGCAACCCGATTCTCGCGGGTAACAATCACTGGAAGTGTCCAGGACACGGTACCATCGTCAGTGATGTCCGCGGACGCGATTTTTTGCTCTACCATGCTTATCATCCTAACGACTTCGTGTATGTCGGGCGACAAGCGCTGCTTGATGAAGTTGATTGGAGCAACGGCTGGCCCGAGATTAACCGGCGGAGTGGTCCATCTGCCTCAGCGCGGTCACCGTTTGGCTCCAGGCAACTGAATGTTCACTACAACTTCTTTGACGATTTCCGTTCTTACAGTCTGCTGAACGGGTGGCAGTGGCCGCAGGCGAGCGAGGCTTCCTTCCGTTTACTGCCGCGCGGCAGGGGCTGGTTGGAGCTTTCCTTGAAAAGCGAGGGCTCCGGGAATGCGATTGGCTCAGTCCTGGCGCGTTCAACGACTGTGGGTGACTATGTTGCCACCACCGTGATCGATACGCGGCGCCTGCCTGCTGGAGCCACAGCGGGAATTTCGGCTTTCGGCGATGCGGAGAACGCGCTTGGCGCCAGTGTCGGCGGCGGCCAGATTAAACTCTGGAGACGCGAAAAGAACGAACCCCGGACGGTTAGTACGGTTACTGCTCCGTCGTCGCCGCTGATTCACTTAAGGATGACGGCGAGGGAAGGTCACTTCTTCCGCTTCGCCTTTAGTTCGGACGGACGAGTTTGGAAGGACGTGGGTGAAGAATTGGACGGCTATTACCTTCCGCCATGGGACAGAGGAGTGCGCGTGGCACTAGTCACTGGTGGAGAGATCGGTTCCAGCGCACTCTATGACTGGTTGCGCATTGTTCCGACCAACCGCTGACGGAGTCGAACCGGCTTCAAGGTTCAAATTGCCTCAGGAGAAGATGGATGAAACATTCAAATACGCGCCGGGGGTTTTTAACGGCGCTACTGCTAACAAGCTTCACACTTGCTTTGCTGCTTTCCTTTGGTTGTAGAAAAGAGGGCGGTGGCGGCGGTGGGAATGAAGGAGGCAAACGTGTCGTGGGTTTCTCGCAAATGGAGAACAACGGACCATGGCGCATTGCCGAAACCAAGAGCATGCGAGACGAAGCGGCTAAGCGCGCCGATAAGTATGAGTTGATTATTACTGACGCTCAGAACCAGACGGCAAAGCAAGTTTCGGATGTCGAAGACCTGGTGTCTCGCGGAGTAAGCGCAATATTTCTGGCGCCACGGGAGTTCGAAGGACTTGCGCCCGCATTGCAGGCAGCCAAAGAAGCAAAGATTCCTGTGTTTCTGATCGACCGCGAAGCTGCCGGTAAGCCCGGTGAAGACTACGTCGCCTTCCTCGGCTCAAATTTTGTCGAGCAGGGAAAACGCGCGGGCGAGTGGCTGGTGAAGCAGACCAACGGCAAGGCTGGAATCATCGAGCTGACCGGTACTCCCGGCGCGTCAGTCGCCCGTGACCGCCACGATGGATTTATTCAAGCGACGAAGGATCAGCCAGGCATGACGATTCTCGCTTCGCAGACCGGTGACTTTACTCGGGCCGAAGGTCAGAGAGTCATGGAGAACCTAATCCAGGCCCATGGTAAGCACATCACCGCCGTTTACGCTCACAATGACGAGATGGCGTTGGGCGCGATTCAAGCGCTCAAAGCTGCCGGCATCCAACCGGGCAAAGATGTGCTGATAGTGTCGGTTGATGGACAGAAATCTGCGCTCGAAGCAATTATGCGGGGCGAGATGAATGCTACCGTTGAGTCGAATCCGAGGTTTGGTCCACTGGCGTTTGAGACGCTGGAAAAGTTTCTCGCGGGGGAGAAGATTCCTGAGAAGATCATTCTGACTGATCGCTTCTTTGATGCGAGCAACGCGGCGCAGTTTGTTAATGAAGCATACTGAGGCAGGAGGTTTAGAGTACAAACTTTAGTTTGCGGTAAACATTACGTCCCTACGGGACGAGGGATCTGCTTGAAAAAAACCTTGTCGAGAAAACCAGAAGCTGTCGGTTGTTTAATAGACCGCACCTGACTGTTATGTCTACCGAACCTCTTCTTCGTCTCGAAGGCATCACCAAAACATTTTCCGGTGTGACTGCGCTGGATAATGTAGGCGTGTCTATCGAGCGTGGCGAGGTCCACGCGTTGGTCGGTGAGAATGGTGCGGGAAAATCTACGCTCATCAAGGTTATGACCGGGGCGTATCGGCGTGACGGCGGCCGCATCTGGCTTGAGGGGCGCGAGGTAGATTTTAATTCGCCCGAAGACGCACTGGATGCCGGGGTGGTTGCGGTTTATCAGGAGGTGAATCTCCTGACTTACCGCACCGTTGCTGAGAACATCTTCCTCGGTCGAGAACCCCGCCGCTTTGGCCTCATTGACTGGAAGCGAATGAACAACGAAAGCGAGGCGCTGTTAAAAAGGCTTGGACTAAACATCGGCCCGCGCGCAGTTCTTGGCAGTTTGAATATTGCGCTCAGACAGATGGTAGCCATTGCTCGTGGCGTTTCCTTCGGGGCAAAAGTAGTCATACTCGACGAGCCCACCAGTTCTCTCACGGAAAATGAAGTAGCAATTCTCTACGAGGTCATCCGGCGTCTCAAAGCCGAGGGCACGGCCGTTGTTTACATCAGTCACCGCTTTGATGAGCTTTACGCAGTGTGTGACCGGGTAACGATCCTCAGAGACGGAAAGTTTGTAGCGACAAGGGACCTCGCTGATCTCGAAAAGCTCGATCTTGTTTGCTTGATGTTGGCAAAACAACGGGACGAACTTCAAAAGAAAGGCGCGACCGCCTTTGCCCCACCTCAGGAACGGGCGACGGGGGAAGCAGTACTCCTCCGCGCTGAAAAGTTGAAGCGGGGTCGGAAACTGAACGGCGTTTCCTTCGAAGTAGGACGCGGAGAGATCTTGGGCTTCGCCGGTTTGCTGGGTTCGGGGCGCACCGAGACGGCTCGCGCTGTTTTTGGCGCCGACAACGTTGACGCTGGTGAGGTTTACCTGGATGGCCGCTTAATTGATGTGAACTCACCCAGTGATGCGATTCAGGCGGGTATGGCTTTTCTGTCGGAAGACCGGAAAGCTGAAGGCATTATCCCGGACCTCTCGGTGCGCGAGAATCTTACCCTGGCCATACTGCCCACTCTCGGGCGAATAGGCATTGTCTCGCGCGCGCGTCAGCAGGAAATCGTCGAACGCTTCATGAAGCGGCTGGCGATTAAGGCTTCGAGCCCCGAGCAGAAGATAAGGGAACTCTCAGGTGGCAATCAGCAAAAGGTGCTATTGGCGCGCTGGCTCTGTAAGAATCCGAAGTTTCTGATTCTCGATGAGCCGACACGCGGCATCGACATCGGCGCGAAGGGAGAGATCCAGTCTCTAATCAACGAACTCGCTGCTTCAGGTCTGGGCGTGTTGATGATCTCCTCAGAGCTGGAAGAGTTGGTTGAGGGAAGTGCGCGCGTCTTGGTGATGCGCGACGGCGAATGCGTTGCCCAGTTGCAGGGCAAAGAGATTTCGCAAAACGCCATCATTCATGCGATGGCGGAAGGCGCTGACCACACCTCAAGCAAGGTCCAATAGAGAAGGACAGAAATGGCTGATGCTACACCGGCAGATCGCGTAGGAGTCAGAAAGTCTTCCGCAAAGGGTGGACTCGCCTCGTATGCCCCGACGTATGGGGCGCTCGCCGCGCTAGTGGTCTTGCTGTTAGTCAATGCGTTCCTCACGCCGAACTTTTTCGACTCAAACAATTTTCGCAACATACTGCTGCAAGTTTCGCCAACGGTGCTAGTTGCGGTGGGGATGACCTTTGTCATCGCGACCGGAGGAATTGATCTTTCCGTCGGCTCAATGATGGCTATCGCTTCGGCAACCGCGGCTGTTCTGCTCAATCAGGGCGTTTTGGTGGCTATCGCAGCAGGACTCGTAGTAGCTGTGAGCGTGGGCGCTTTAAATGGAGCGCTGATTTCAACCTTCCGCATCCAGCCGATCATAGTCACGTTGGCTTTGCTGATTACTGGTCGCGGAGTCGCGCAGGTAATAAGCAATGGCGGACAATTAATTCCTTTTACAAATCCGAGATTCGAATACCTGGGCAAAGGCTATATGGGCCCAGCGCCGGTCCAGGTTGTGGTGATGGTGCTGGTTGTCGTGACCGGGATATTTGTCCTCCGCATGACCAGTTTTGGTCGTTATGTTATGGCCATCGGCGGAAATGAAGCCGCATCCAGACTCGCCGGCATTCGGGTTCGTCGCACAAAAATAGCTGTGTACGCCTTGAGTGGATTGCTGGCAGGCATTGCCGGGCTGATTGAAACTGCGCGACTTGGCGCCAGTGATGCGCAAAAGGTTGGTCTGAACATTGAGTTGGACGCGATAGCCGCAGTCGTTGTTGGTGGAACGCCTCTAACAGGCGGGAGAGCGACGGTAGTTGGCACTTTGATCGGCGCGCTGATCATGCAGGTGATTACCACGAGTTTTAATATGAACGGAATCGGCTTTTCGTGGGCATTGGTAATCAAGGCAGCGATCATCATTGTCGCCGTCTACATTCAGCGACCGAAGCTTGCGTGAGGTAGTGATGGAGTGTGCAATTAGCCCGGTACCGAGACTATTTGGCGAAAGAAGCGCTCGTTACAGAAGCTGAAGCGATAGAAACTTTGTGAACGATCAACGAAATCACACGAAGCAGCACGAACACAAGTTCTTAGTTCGAGTGATTTCGTGTGCCTTCGTGGATCGTCCCATTTTGATTTCCTGCCTCGGCACGTTGCTCCTGGTCCTGTTTGTCTCGATCGGTGTGGCAGCCCAGCGTCCGGCAACCTACAGCAATCCTGTAATACCCGGCGACTTTCCGGATCCTTCGGTCATCCGTGTCGGGGAAGACTACTGGGCAACGGCAACGAGCGGCGGCTGGGCGCCTCATTTTCTTGTCCTACATTCGCGCGATCTAGTGAATTGGAGACAAGCCGGCGCAGTTTTTACGAAGTCACCGACCTGGGCGAAGGGTGACTTCTGGGCCCCGGAGATATCGGAAGATGGCGGACGCTTTTATGTTTACTACACTGCGCGACGAAACGATGGCCCGCGCAAAAAGGGAACCCTCTGTGTCGCTGTTGCGACAGCTCAAACGCCGGCTGGGCCATATACTGATCACGGACCGCTTGTTTGCCAGGACATCGGCTCGATTGATGCGATGGCCGTCCGGGACGAGACGAACCAGCGTTATCTAATCTGGAAGGAAGACGGAAACGATCGTAATCAGCCCACTCCAATCTGGGCCCAAGCGCTCTCTGAAGACGGGTTAAAACTGACCGGCAAGCGTAAAGAAATCCTGCGCAACAACGCACCCTGGGAGCGCCACGTCACCGAAGGGTCTTTCATCCTTAGGCGCGGCGATTGGTTCTATCATTTTTACTCCGGGAACGCCTGTTGCGGACGCGGCTGCAACTATGCGTTGGGTGTGGCGCGCGCACGAAAGCTGTTGGGTCCCTGGGACAAAAGTCCGGCAAATCCTATTTTGTCTGCCAACAATGCCTGGCAATGTCCCGGCCATGGCAGCATTGTCACCACCCCGGATGGACGCACCTTCATGCTCTATCATTCGTATCGCCGGCGTGCCGATACTTTCAATATCGGACGCGAAACCTTGCTCGATGAGATCAGGTGGAGCGCGGATGGCTGGCCGGTCATCAACGATGGCCATGGTCCAAGTACCGTGGCCGTTTCTCCCCTGGGGGCCGAACAACATAAGGCGACTGGTTTTTTGGACGAGTTCCAATTGCCCGGAGATGACGGATGGCAATGGCCCATGGAAGGCGGGCAAAACGCTCGCGAGGAAGGCGGCTTTCTTCGCCTTGAAGTGGCCGAGAGTAGGACTGTTGACGACTGGACAGCAGCATTGTTAGCGCGACCGACAACTTCCGGTGATTACGAAGCTACTACGGCAGTGGACCTCGCGGGTACGGCGCAGCATGCCCACGCCGGCCTGGCCGCTTTCAGCTGGCGTAAGTCAGCAGTCGGCGTCGCCGTCGGCGAAGGAAAGGCTTACGTCTGGCGGCGCGAAGGAGAGAGGCAGGAAGTATTGACGACTAAAGCTTTGCCCACGGCAAAAAGGATCTACCTTCGAATGAGCGTCCGCGGTGGAGAGAAGTATGCTTTTGATTTCAGCGCGGATGGGAAAAGCTGGCTGAAACTGCTCGGCGGGGTAAACGGCAGTTATGTCGAAGGCGCCCGCGTCGCGTTAACTGTCGGTGGACCATTGCATAGTTTTGCTCGTTTTGATTGGCTGCGAATCGATGGCGACCAAACTCTCAGGGCATCTATGCGTACCCAGGCGTTTCAACTGCGGAGAAATCTATGACACGTGCCGGCAGCACGACAGTCGAGCAAGTCACTGGATCAAGAGGTTGGCTTGCGCGCGCGAATATCAGCCGGTTGGTCCAGCAGCAGGGGGCCCTGGTAGCTCTTATCATGGTTTGTATTTTCGCGGCCGTGCGTTACCCACAGTTCCTAAGCGAAAACAACCTCACGAATGTACTGCGTCAAAACAGCATGCTTGGTCTGGTCGCGCTGGGGATGACCTTCGTGATTTTGACGGGCGGGATTGATCTGTCGGTCGGATCAATCCTTGCCGTTGCCGGAGTGCTGGCGGCGAATCTTGCTGACCGCGGACTGCTGATCGCTCTGGTGGCGGCGGTAGCATTCGCCACGTTGTTGGGACTCATCAATGGACTGGTTATCGCGAAAGCTCGAATTCAACCGTTCATTGCAACCCTGGCAATGATGATTGCTGCGCGGGGGCTGGCGTTGATCTATACGGGTGAGGAGTCGGTGCGCGTTGGCCGCCTGTCACAAAATTTCACCGAACTGGGTCGCGGCAAAATTGATTTAGGCATCATCTCAATTCCTTATCCGGTGCTGATCCTGCTCGCCGCTTACGGACTTGGCTGGGTGGTTCTGAATTACACTCGATTCGGACGTCACGTCTATTCCATAGGTGACAACGAGGAAGCGGCGCGTTTGATGGGTTTGAATGTGGACCGCGTGAAGTTGGGCGTGTATGCAATTAGTGGCGGATTGGCCGGCCTTGCGGGCGTGATTCTGGCTTCCAGGCTGGGAACAGGGCAACCCGTAGCAGGCGTTGGCTGGGAGCTTGATGCCATTGCCGCCGTGGTCGTCGGCGGGACGCTTTTGACCGGAGGACAGGGAAGCGTTATTTCAACGCTCGTCGGCGTGATGTTGCTCGGCGTAATTTTCAATATTTTCAATCTTGAGGGCAGCATCAGTCCCTGGTGGCAGCAGGTCTTGCGCGGAATAATTCTTCTGCTGGTCGTGATCGTACAGAATCGGCTGAGTAAGAAGCGTTGAGTTCTCTCCAGCTAGTCACGATGCCTCGCTATAACAGGAAACAACTCGGAGAATTCTCCAAAGCGGTAATAACCGATGGGTTTTGCATTCTGCCTGAACATTTCGCTGCGGAAAAACTAACGGCCTGGGGGGAAGCCTTTGCTCCTTTGCTGGAGAACCACATCCGCAGTGCAGGAGATGTGCAGAACCGAGGCCCTGGCCGCTATTACGTTACACTGCCATTCACCACTCCATTTGCCGATGCTGATTTCTTTGAGGACGACGACATTCTAAATATCGTCTGGGATTTGGTGGGCAGCGATGCCGCGATGTGTCAGCTCGCTATTGATACTCCAGTACGCGGTTCCGAATACCAGGACATACATCGCGATGCGCCGCCGTTGTTTCCAGAGTGGGGCAGGGAGACGCCGCCATTCCAACTCGCAGTGAATTTCCCGCTCGTAGCTGTGCGGCAAGAGAATGGCCCGTTTGAAATCGCTCGTGGCACGCACATGCTGTCGAAGGACGAAGGCCTTGGGCGTATCGAGTCGGGCGAAATCAAGTTAGAGCCTTTGCTGATGCAACTGGGTGACGTGATGATTCGAGATGTCCGCGCTCTGCATAGAGGCACTCCAAATCACAAGGCGGAACCGCGTCCGATGGTCGTGATTGGCTACAGCCGACGTTGGCTTCTTCGGCCTGAAGTCTCGATACGTATTCCCCGCGCCGCGCTTGCGTCATTGTCCGAACGCGCGCGCGAGATGTTGCGGTTCAATCCGGTCGTTGAGTCGCTTGACGAGAATCCTGAGACTGAGATTTATCAATCGTTCGCATATTAAGAGCAAAAAGTGAACTGAAGGAAGGTCATAGCCGGGCTGTCGATTGACGATTGGCATGGACCACCGTGGTTAATCAGCGCGAGATAGAACAGATGGCACTGGGTGACGCGCAGAAATCGGCAATTGGAAATTGGCAATCGGCAATGTGAACACTCCATGTTTGATTTGAAACAACATCCGCATCGCCGCTACAACCCACTCACCCGAGAATGGGTTCTAGTCTCGCCGCACCGCACGGATCGACCGTGGCAAGGGCAAGTGGAAGAAGCAGCGCCGGAGTTGCAGCCCGAGTATGATCCGTCATGTTACTTGTGTCCTGGTAACGCTCGAGCGGGAGGGGTGCAAAATCCTCAGTACGGCAGCACTTTCGTTTTCGAGAACGACTTTGCCGCCCTCCGGCCCGACACGCCTGAAGGGCGAATCGATGAGAAGGGGCTGGTAGTGGCACATGCCGAGCGGGGCACTTGTCGCGTCGTCTGTTTCTCACCTCGTCATGACTTGACGATTGCGCGTATGAACGTTGAAGACACTCGTCAGGTTGTCGATACCTGGGTAGCGCAGTATCAAGAGCTGGGAGCGTTCTCTTTTATTAACTCGGTCCAGATTTTTGAAAACCGTGGCGCGATGATGGGTGCAAGTAATCCGCACCCGCACGGTCAAATCTGGGCGAACGAGAACGCCCCAAACGAAGCGGCGAAAGAAGGTCAGGCGCAAGGCGACTACTACACTGCGCATCGGAGCTGCTTGCTTTGCAGTTATCTGGATTTGGAGTTGAAGTCGGAGGCGCGGACAGTTTGCGAAAACGGCGGCTTCTTTGCCCTGGTCCCATTTTGGGCCGTTTGGCCCTTTGAGATTATGATCATCAGCAAACGGCACGTCACAGCTCTCGATGAATTAAACGAACCGGAACGCCTGGCGCTGGCCGACATTCTCAAACGCGTTACTGCCGGCTACGACAACCTGTTCAGAGTTTCTTTCCCTTACACCATGGGCTTTCATCAGCGTCCAACTGACGGCGCACCTCATTCTGAATGGCACTTGCACGCTCACTTTTATCCGCCGCTATTACGCTCAGCTACGATCCGCAAGTTTATGGTGGGTTACGAGTTGTTAGGGACGCCTCAACGTGACATCACTCCCGAATCAGCAGCCCAGCGGCTGCGTCAGGCAAGGGACAGTTCATAAGACGTGACCGCTGTTTAGGTCAGTATTTTCGTTTCAGAGCTGCAGCAGCTTGGATTCTCGAGGGTTTCACCGCGTTCGACTCGAGAGCGTGGGATTGACAGGCCAACTCCACCTTTCAGTGATCGAAATCACTCAGAAGAAGGTGAGGATGCACGACGACGAATCACCCCCTTGTTGACGATGATGCCGAAAGGCGTTGAGCACGCTAGTGCTCAACGCCTTTCGGCATCATTGGAATTCTCACACGCTTCCTATTCTCGTGAGGTTGACGACAAGGGAGAGATGTGCTCAACGCCTTTCGGCATCATTGGAATTCTCACTACTCTCGGAGTGGAAGATATTCTGCGGTAGCTACGTGCTCAACGCCTTTCGGCATCATTGGAATTCTCACTTATATTGCAGCGCGTGTGGAGCGACGAGGGATTTGTGCTCAACGCCTTTCGGCATCATTGGAATTCTCACGCACGCGCTCGAAAGGCGCGAAAGGGAAACCATGAGTGCTCAACGCCTTTCGGCATCAGTGGAATGCGCACACAGGCGAGCTAAAAGGAAAGGAAAGAATAGGAGGCACCGGTGCTCAACGCCTTTCGGCATCATTGGAATTCTCACACTGGGCTACGAAGTAATTGCCTGTAAGGACGGAACCAGTGCTC
>JBPCKD010000127.1:0-10894 GCA_051004635.1 Pyrinomonadaceae bacterium | reverse complement strand
TTTGAGGCGCGCAAGCGTTTCAAGACTCTTACTACAGCCTCGCCCACGACATCCTGTGGAGATGGTTCGTTCCCTGTGCTGGAAACATCTAATCGCGAACTGCGGTGAACGATCCGTTGGATAATTGGCTTGGCTACGCTTTCCAGGAGGTACTCCAATTGCTCCTGAGAACTTCCTTCTTCGACAGACTGAAAATATGCGAGCAACCGTTCGTCAATGTTCCCTGTGCTTTCCCTGGCTGTTTTTAATGGCAAATGCACTTGACCAACTCGCCCGACCAAAATATTCTGAAATAGCCGTACAGTCATGCGAGAACACGCCGTTGGGAGCGTCGGTTTCACCTTGAGTAAGGCTATTGCGCAAGTCTACGGCCCTCACGAAACAACAAACAAGGTACAGATTGGCGTATATCCAGGCACTAACAGGATATTTGGGAGGGTTAGGCGGTGTCCGTCTTCAATAATGCACGGTGCCGTGCATTGGCGAAGAAAAGTAAGGCAAATTTCTTTGGGTGGGGCCGCAGAAGGCTCAGACATCGAGGAGCTCATCTATCCATTGTCTGACCGTCCGATGACATTCGCATGATGCGTGTTCCAGCCCGTTTTTATCTAATATTGTAATACGGCCGCGAGCATATTGAATCAATCCTTGCTTCCCCAGTTCACGGGCTTCGATGCTGATTTGGTTTCGGTGATTGCCGAGCATGTTCGCCATGTCTTCCTGAGTAAGATCGAAGCTGTCTGAATGAGTAGAGTCTCTGCATACCAATAGCAATCGGCACAGCCTCTGCCTGATGCTATGGAGCGGATTGCAGAGTGCCGATTGCACCATTTGAGTTTGCAGCACTTGGGAATAGCGCAGAAGTATTTGTCGTAGCTGACTGTCCTGATTGAATTGAGCGACCAACTGTTCTGCAGCTATCTTGACTGCATCAACCGGTGTTTGTGTGACGATCCGAATAGGAGTCTTGGTCCCCATAAGAATGATAGGCACGCCAACAAAGCCATCGCTGCCAACGACTGCGATCTGGACTGTGCGGCCATCTTCCGCGACGGCGAACAACGAGGCCATACCGCTGTGAAAAAAATAAGCGTTGCGCATTGACTGACCGGCTTCGTAGAGAATCCGCTTCCGGGCGAAGTAAATGGGTTCCAGGTATCTGAGGAGCCGATTGTGTTCGTCGTCTGGGAGGGAGGCCAGCAATCGGTTTTCGACCGGTAGAGGATACTTGTCTGCCATCATTAATCAACTGCAACGACCGTTGAGAACCGAAGCACAAAAAGGCGACTCTGATGAGTCTCCTAAGCGGCTTCGATTTTACGCGGGTTGCCGACCAAGGGAAATATTGGATCAGGAGTACGACACCTTAGATGATCACGATAGAGGATCGTCGTTTAAATTGATTTCTTATGAAACCCCTTCCGTATAGAATCCCTTTTCAAGGTCAACGATGATTTCGCAGGCTTCCTTAAACAGTAGATTGTCTTCAACGACGTTCACGAAGAGCGGAATTTTCGCTCCCGGTTCTTCATACTCGAGAACAACAACACGCCACAACCCGCACGGATCAGCGACTTCGCTTCCCGGCATTGGTTCAATCTTTATGCGATGCATTGCTTTGGAACAGAAGATTTCGTAGAGGTGTGCACGATTGACAGTGTCTTCATTTCTGCGAGCGGTCTGAAACAGCATGTCTGTCCCTGATTCCTCGTTCGGGCTTATCTGTTTTAAGTTGCTCGCCGCCGCCTCCTCGGCATGCGCCAAGATGCGACTGATCTACAAGGACTGAGTCGCTTGACCGTGGACCCCAAACCAAAATGCTTAGGCTCCAAGCCAAGTTAGCGCGCTTGGGATTGTTCAAGCTCCGGCATCGCAGCAATCACGGATCGCAGCAGGGTATTGACAGCTTCCGAGGATGTGAATACCGCCGCCACGTCGGGCTCCAATACCACCGCAATCGCACCTGCCGAAATCTGTAACAAAAAGCGGTTCGGCTTCGCTTTGCGGTAGTCGAGACGATATTGCCCGCGCATCGTGTCGCGTTTGGTCCTCTGTTTTTTAGGAACTGATGTTTTCTTCATAGTCTTTCCGCTCAAGGCGCGTTGCTTTGCGAGCACCGATTAAGCGAACCCTGGCGCCTCTAACCGTGAAATATACCAAGACAAGACGCCCCTTAGTTGAGTGCCCTATTATGATTTCGCGCGGCTCCTCGCCTGAATGTTCCTCATCGTCAAAGATCCGGGCCAAGGGATCAGCTAAAACGCTAAGTGCTTCTTCAAACGAGACTCCATGTTTGGCTAGGTTTGCCTTGGCCTTCTTCGGATCCCATTGGAACAGAAAAGTCATTCTGGGGAGATTCCACTAGTAACGTGTTCAGCTGTGGCTTCCGGAAACGGGGCACCGCAGTCTACGCACTGCCAAATCGGATTATTCGCATCGACGAGACAGCCGCCGAGAACAATCTTGCCAAGTTCAAGATCTCTCTCGAGTTTCTCTGAAAAAGCAGGCATTCCGTATAGAATCTCTGCGATTCGTTTGGAGCCGCAATTCGAGCATTTCGTTGGCAGGGACTTTCTCCGGTTCCAATTCAATGGTGCGCGCGAGACCCTCGATCACCGCTGTCTTGCCAACGCCGGGCTCACCCACCAGCATGGGTGAATTGGCCCGCTCACGATGGCTTCCGCCTGCGTGCCATTCTTTGCCTACCGTTCATTCAGTGTACCAAATCACACAAACCTGACCCAGTTCTTGCTCAGAATGACGCTACTAAGAACACGACGACGTGCTTGTTCTGTAGTTTCCCCTTTTTCTGATGCTTCGCGTAAGTAACCGCAACAATCTTGAGAACTAAAGCAAGGAAAGCGACTCTGATGAATTTCGTAAGCGCCTTCGAGTTTACGCGGTTTGCAGATAAAGGGAAATATTGGTTCAGTGTTCAGGGGTATGACTCGTGAGCTTCCTCGCCGCAATTCACAATATCCCGGCAGCTAGACTCTGCCGCCATGTCGTCATGCATCGTTTAGTAAATACCCCGCAGACTGAGATTCTGGAAGAACTCCCTAAGCTCACACCCGAGGAGCGGGAAGAAATCCGCCTAAAGCTCGCAGAACTCGATGGCAACGAGTGGCTGGATTCCGACGATCCGCTGAGCGATAAGGAAAAGGCGCTCCTCGAAGCCCGTCTGGACGACCTTGAAAAGGACCCGGAGAAATCGATTCCTTGGGCAGAGGCCGAAGCGCGGCTGAAAGCGCGCTATGGAGAGTGAGATACAGCGTCGAAATTCGCTCGGACGACCTTGCCGATATCGCGGAAGCGTCGACCTGGTACGAGGAGCGAGAACCGGGGTTGGGTATTGAGTTCGTGAGGGCTGTCCGCGAAGCCATCGGCAACCTTCCGGCCAATCCGTTGGCTCACCGCCTCCGCAACCGCCGTCGGAATGTGCGCTGGTTCCTACCGCCGCGATTTCCTTATCGAATCGTTTACCGCGTCCAGGGAGAACTCATCATCATCATCGCAGTCCTTCATGCAGCGCGTCACGATCGACACTGGAAAGAGCGTGTGTGAGCATGGACAGCGAATGGTGCCTTTCTGGGTTTCCACGCTGCATAAGAGATCTCCACTGCCATTCCAGTGAATTCCTAGTGCCTGGTGTGAGAATACTTAGCCCTTTCTAAGGGCTTCGGTTAAATCGTGCTTCTTAAAAACCGTTGGGGGATCGGTCCAGCCTTGTGAGACGGAGATCGCGCGGGTTTAAACGTGTATCGGTCTTCCGGCACCAGTTCGGTCGTTAGTGCACCTAAAGTCCTTTCAATCGTCAAGTGCAAAGTCACACAAGCAGGTGCTTTTCAGTGTGAAGAGCGACAAATGGAGTGTGGCCTCAAACGTGGTGCCTAAGGAAGTCTTTAGACCTTAAGATGGATTGGACAATTGGCATCTCTCATCCTGCCCCGTTTTGTTACCTTACAGTGACATTTGGTACAGCCGTTCTGGTTCCGCCACCATGGAGGCTAAAGCGGGGTCTTATTTGAATCTTGTAGGGTCGCTGCGTGAATCTTTTGTCGGTGCTTCTCTGCGCCCAAATGAGAGCATCTCCCGCCTGAAGCGCGGCGAGATGTCCTTCAGAAGTATCATCAAGACCCGAGATGGCCCCCTTAAGATGTTTGAGCCACTGGGGGGAAGTCATACGATGCAGAATCAAAATGGACGTTAATTCAATAACTGATCTCGGTACGGAAAGTGGATCTTGGCTCGCGATGACAACACTTGTTGCTTGATGGCGCATCTCCCGTATCGTTTCAACTACTTGTCCAATCAACTCGGACTCAGAAATGTACTTGTGAGCCTCGTCGAACACGACCAGCTTGTTAAAGGGCTGACCTTGGTGCTTCGTTGACGCGAAGATACGCATCAATACCACGAAGAGCCCAAGCGCCTCGTCCTTTTCAATCCAGGGATCACGAAGGTCAACAATAATTGTTCGGCCCGGTCGAATTAGAGAACCCAGTTTGGCACTATCATCGACATAAGGCTCTGCGAGATTGAGCCGATCTTCGGCAAGCCTTCGGGCTTGAGGACTGAGATCTGCTGCAAGAATCTCTTCGCGAAAGCGTTTAAGCGTCAAATCCTCACGATGCCGTCGCATGATCGCCACTAGCTGGCGTACGTAGAGTGAGTCGTTGCCATAGGCACCGAGCAGAAATTTCCAGCTTTCAGCTCCCAGCTCTCCAGAGCTAAACTTGATAGGGTGAATCTCAAGCTCTGGAAACTCCGCACGCCTGTCATCGATTTTCGCTTCTGACGTGAGAAGCACAATGTCCTTCACTCCCTGCGGTCTTGCGCCATATTCCCGGAGAAGTCGGTCGACCTCCCGCACCTTGTTGTTCGGCAAGTGAGCCGACGCAAATTCCGGCGCGTATGCGTCGGATTTATGATAGTGGAAAATTACCGTAGCCAGCGGAGCCGGCAGAACGTTTATGCCCTGGACGGCCGTTGTAGCCATCTCCGCAATTACTCCCAGCGTATAGGACTTTCCAAATCCCTGGACGCCAAAAATACTAATCGTATTACATCCGGTAAGATCAATAGCAGCTGTGGCTTCTGAGTAGCGGCCAATAATCCCAAACTGCGGGGTGATCTCGTGTGACCCAAGAAGGACCCCCGGCTTCAAACTGTGGGATGTTTCCAGACTATGATCCGTTATTCTCTGTGGCTCTGGCTCGGGCTTATCTATCGGTATCGTGGCACCAACTGAGGGGTCGACTTGTGATATTACATTTCGGGGGGGCTGGGAATTAACAGGTGAGGCCACACTCTCTTGAGATTCAGCTCCTTGCTGGGCACCACCACTCAGAGACTCAGGTCTAAAACTCAAATCCTCCCGGGGCACTGCGAGCTGTGCTTTGTTTGGTATTGGAGTAGTACTGGCAGGAGTTGACTCCGAGACCGGAGCAACTTCCAAACTGGACCGAAACGAGGAAATAATTTCATCGGCCCCTAGGCTAACCGCTGGAGAGTTTTTTTCTAACAAAGGCGACGGCGAAGGAGACTGCGAAGAATCAGACCCGGTTGAGAACTTGGTGGAAGATTCACCGCAAGCCCGATCCAAGAGACGTTGCGCAATATCAAGACCAAACCTATGTACTGCAAACCCCGGCTCCTCTTCATCAATGTGTGTACCCGATCCCTGCCTCTCGAATACCACCCCAAGCGCTGAAACACCTAAAGAGTAGCCACTGTCCAAATTTGCGATGAATTGAAGGGAGTCCGATAATTTTTCGGCGCCTAGAAGGCCGTAGCGAGCTGCACGCTTCAGGTAAAAAGCCAGAGCCGTTGTAAGCTCTTTGGATCTCAAAGGCAAATCCGCGCGTGGCCCAGGATAAAGATGCGGATCGAAGAGTTCGCGTAGTCGCTTTTCGGTTGCCTCGGCCTGGTCGTGCATATCACGGTAAAGCGAGGTTCTACCGCCGACTGTCAATTCTTCGCGCAGCTTCACTTCAACAATCACGCACCTCACAGTTCGTAGCGAAGCATCTAGACCAATCAGCAGTAAATCGGCCCTGCGTCCTGTCAGGCCCGTAGCGCTGAACCAGCCACGATGGGCATCCAAGGGTATGACGATTTGATCCGCTAGTAGACCGCTCTGCTCCATAAGCCACCGGGCCAAAACCAAGCCAACGACCTCTGCCGAGGCAGACTCCGCAGACAGCAACTTCAAGGCAAGTCGTCCAGAAAGAGATCGAAGTGTATCTAGGATGATAGCTTCGTTGCCTAAAGGCATAGTCAAGCCGAACTTCTCGATTGCGGGCCGGATCACACTCTGTAGCTCAAGCGTGCTTCTCGTGGTTAGCAGAATACGTTGCCTATCCTCTTGGAGAAACTCCGGGGCATAATCCAGCAAGTAACCTGAGTCGTCAGGAGCTGATGGACTATCGAAATATTCGATACCCAAGTTTCGATCAATTGTCAGAACCCAGTCGCTGTAGGAGTGGATTAGTCGGAGCAGCGCCTGACCTTCGCTATCGAGACGCAAAGCTAGGAGTGGAGCCACGCCCGGCGCGTTGACTTCTCCCGTGGCCGAAGCGGCTTGAACTCTCTGTGTTTGGGCAAGTAACCCGGTTAGTAGGGCCTCAATCGTTGAGGGGGAATTCCCCGTCGATGCTCGTAGGCCTTTGTACCAACCAAATCCGGATTCGCGGCTGCCAAGAGCAGTCTCAGGTTCCTGCACTAGCCCGCCTACAAACGATCCTCGCCGCATCTGCTCGACCTGGCCAAGCCTCGCCTGTGAACTAAACTGCTCGATCAAGATAGTCAGATGGGCTGAGAAATCAGACGCTCGTTGTGAAAAGTCGTCCAACGGATTCCGAGCGAAGATAAGCTTCGGAAGAAGATGATTCGACGAAGTTAGTGTAAATTCGTCATCTTCTGCGACCTGCCGTTCGGGATCCAATAACGATTCGAACGCTTCCCCCATGGTCTCCACCTGTGAGTGACTCCCGAACATTTGGACTGAATATCTGAGAACCGGCGGCCCATGATCGGTGTGGATATTTTGTCGAAAGGTTTCGAGGGCGCGGAGAGCGTCTGTGATCAACTGTCCATCGCCCGGATTGAAAACATTGATTTTCAACTGCTCAACATAAGGATGCTGTTGTAGATACTCGAATGCGCGCGTGGCGATTTCTGCGCTACCTACTACAGCCGTGACGGGTGCAGATTTACGAAGGCCGAAGAGTCGCCGGCAAGTTTCCCTTGACGCAGTTGTGTCGACTGGCACTGAATTACTCGATCGATCCGGTAGAAATAGCGACCAATGATTTGTCAGCAGCCCCTGTTCGACGTAAGCGCGCCCTCTTCGGTCAAACATGACCATAGGTGAATTGATCGGTAGTAGCTCATTCGACAACTGTCTGAGAAATGCGGGCCAAGATGGAACAGCGGCTGTCCTTTCCCTCCAGCTTCGAAGCGCACCTTCGCAAAAGTTGAAGTGCTGTAAGTGCCAGACGAGTCGTAGCGGATGAGTAGGCGATATGAGAAGCGCTCGTCCGGGATCTCCAAGCGACGGTTTCCAGCGAACCTCCGTCACATCCAATGAAGCCAATGTCTTAAACAGGAGACCTTTCTGGCGGGATTGGCCTTGACCTAGAAATGACTCCTCGATAAGAGCAAGATACTTCCTGCCGTAATCTTGAATCTCCTCGCTCAGCGCAAGCACGTCAGCGGTCTCCACCAGCGATTTGCATGTAGCATCTTCTGCTCGCTCACCGAGACGTGATCTATGCTGATTCAAGATGAGTTCAAATACATTTCGACGCGCCTCCAAAAAATTCTCGAATGCGAGGCTTCCGGTAGCCACCTCTGTTGCTGAGCGCTTGATTTCAACATCCGTCGTATTGCGAACATTACCGAGATTAAGATGGAATCTTCCTAGCTGGTCCGGATGTTCTAGGCTCGATAGTTCGAGGCGGCGGAGCAACGACGGGACGATGACCGTGAATCCACTAACACCTTCTCCTTCAAGCTTGAAGTGTGCCTCCCCCTTGATGGCAGATCCAACCGGTTCCGCCCAACTCCCTGTTATAGACCCTCTTGGTGCGATCGCATCTTCATCCGTGTCCGCCGCTATCGAACGCAGATTTGCTTCAACCCAGCAAGCTGCGAAAGAGTAGAGGTCAATGGCTCTTGGCGCTGGCGCAACAACCTCAACGCCCTCACGAACGACCAGAAAGTACTCTGATTCGTTTTCGGAGCGGCTGTTAGGATCTGCCGGATCAAGCTTTCTCGGCTGTGTGAGAAGTGCCCCATCCTGATCGTATGCATCGACTCGTGTAAAATAGGTTCCCTCCTCGAGAGACTGTAGGTCACCGGGCTTGATAGTACGATTGACCTTTTGTCGACTCGCGGGTTTCTTAAATCCGTTGCTTTCCCAAACTACAGTGGGTTGATCCCCATCCACCAAAACAAGTTGGATTCGGTAAGTTTTCCAGGCCGGAACTTCAGGGGGAGCGGGGATTGCTCTAAAGCTGACCTTTAGCGCATCTTTGCCATCAAGATTAACCACGGGCAGTGGAGTAGTTCCGCCCACAACGTCCGCAGACTGCATTGGTAGTGTCAAAGGCTCCAGTTTGATCCGAAGCTGGGTATCATCGGCTGATTCGATGAAAGACCAATGGTCCAGAGCCAGCGTTTGGTATTTGTCATCGCAAGCAATCTCAGCGGTCCACGCTCGAGGATCTTGGGCTGATCTCTCCCTTAAATAGGCAAAGAGAGTTGGCTGAATCGTACCTGGCTCAAGGGGAAGCTGACTTATTCGTGCTTGGATCGGTTGACGCAAATCCGAAAGGATCTGCTGCATCTTGCGGTTACGCGACAACCAATAGGGAATGTTCGTTTGGCTCGCCAAGTTAAAATGGGGAATTAGGCCAAAAACAAAAAGTGCTCCTCCAACAGCCTCAGAAGTACTGCCGTTGAGATGCACGGTCAAAAGATAGTTAACGAGATCATCATCGTTTCGTGCCCACTTCTCTCGGCGGACATGGGTAAGGATATCCGAAACGGAGGCGACGAGCGGCGACGGAACGTTTCGAATTAGCGATGCAATCAGCTCATTCGTAACGGAGGTTGAAAGACTGAGTTCTCGAAATGTCGCAATATCCAACGAATCTTCTGCGGCGGTCCTCAATCCTGGCGGAATGAAGACCATAAGGGGTTTGGTGAGCGTGTTACGCAACTCGATCAGCTTAGTTGCCGTAGCCATCCAGGTTCGATTAGGGGTGCTTCCGACGAGCACGCGCGCAACCCAACGTTCGTCACCCTGCAGTGCTTCACACAGCTCTTCCATAACCGGCGCGGGTAAAGTAGTGATACGAATTCGCTGGCCGGATTCTGCGACTTCTAACGATGCGCGAACTGGTGGAAGGAGCTGTTCCCTCAGGAAGCTATAGAGGTATTCAGGAGTGCAGGGCTGAAGCGTTGGGTAACTCACTGCGCTCCTTTTCTCTCGTCAATTGGATATCGAGGACGAATTGTTTGCGCGATGTACGCGTCACTAAGGTCATCATAAAAACCGATTTCACGCAGCCTATCTTTTAATGCTCGGGTATTCTCGCGAAATGCCCTATGCTCCTCCATCGTCACGGGCACTTTGCCTGTGCCGAGTTGTGAGCCATTGATAACAAACCCGTATCTTGCTTCTAACCACAAAATGAAGTCCTCGATGAGTATTCGTTCACTATAAAAAAACTTCCTACCATCTCTCTCGGTCCATCTCAGCACCGCCAGTTGCACGAGAACCTCTAAAAGGCGACCTCCTAGATGCCATCTTCGAGGATTATTTCGTGACTTCCCTTGGACCATTGCTCCAATATCAGTGTTCTTTTGAAACAACTTATCCATCATCTGGGTCAAGTAGTCTATATGATGTTTTTGGCGCACATGCGTAACCAATTCAATAAACGTATCGAACGGAGGCATGCCGCTTTCAAGGATTGCCAGAATCTCCGGAGGAAACTCCTCCTCAGCGGACTCATTTAGAACGCGCAGTTGTTTCAATTTTGCTCGGAAATCTGGCTGGAAATCCGGCGGTGTTTCGCGCAGCAGTTTTAAGACATCGGCAGGTACGTCAGCGATTCCCAACTTTGGCTCGTCACGGGCATATCTTAGTAGCTGATTAAAGGTGAAGAGGGCTTTAATAAGATCAATAAGATTTCCATAAGCGTCCTTGACGGAGTCCTGCGACATCTGGGCCATCCTTGATCTGAAGTCACCGCCCATATCGACGGTAAAGGAAAGTTGGTAAGGGCACTCCGCGAACGGCTGTGGCATGGAGCCATACACTGGACATTCCAGGCATGTGGGATGCGCCTGTTTGTCTTTTATCCACCCGGTTAGTTGCTTACTTAGTCTCAGCGTGTAACTCGCGATGTGAAGACCAAAGACAGTCTTGAGATAATCGATCATCACTGTACGAGGCACTTCATCTCGATAAGAAAGAAGCCTCTGAACGTCGTCGCACAAAACTCTCGATTGACCGATACAAGTGGGTGGGGCCGCTGCAACCCTTTCATTGGACGGGTGAAGATCTGGAAGGCCTTCAACAAGTTTAAGTACTGTAAGAGTCTCTAAATCGAGTTTCGTCCGCTTATCGAAACGGCTTGTCCTAACATCGCGCCCCTGGTCGAGATAGTTCCTAAGGTTGTTGAGCGTTTGCCGTTCGCCAAATTCCAAGAGCGCGTAAATCGCATCCGCAACATTGTAGTCGCGGCAATGCTTTGCTACTCGGATCTTATGAGCATCGAGGTGAAGGGGTCTAAGCGACGAGACTGCTTCTCGCGCTGTGCCACGGTTCACTAAGTCGAAGATGTCGCTTTCCGGCCAACCTTTGGCAATTTCAGGATAC
>JBPCKD010000126.1:0-8354 GCA_051004635.1 Pyrinomonadaceae bacterium | reverse complement strand
GGGTTACTAAGAGGAGGGCTTTTAGCTGCGCGCAGCGCTTAGTTCACAAGTCATTGGACGTGAGGGCGAAACAGCGACTTTGTTTTGGCGTTGTCCGTTGAATTTTGGCGGGCTTGGTGGCGGTTTCGCCCCACGTCAACTCCGCCGTTCGGCGGCTTCTTTTGTTTTATGACCGAGTAAAATGTTGTCACAAAAAAAGCCTGTGCGGTGTTTTAGTATGAGAGTTATTTTGTGAGGGGAGATTGTCGCTATGGAAACTAAACCTGAAAAAGAGGTGCGCTTCTTGAAAATTTATGCAGTCGTCGCCACGCTTTTTTGCGCGATATTTCTTCTCACAGCTTTCACGCTAAAAAGCGGTGAGCAGAAATTCGAGGAGATTACGACGAACCGGATCACGTTTGTGGATTCCGCCGGAAAAGAACAAGCCAAGATAGGAGCACAGTCAGGCAAGGGTAGTACGGCTGGATTGCTTTTTTATGATTCTGCTGGAAAAGCACGAGTCAGGATGGGAGCAGATATAGGCAAGGGTAGTTTCGCTGGATTGCTCATTTATAACGAGGATCAAACTGAAGCTGGCGCCCTTATGTATAACGGAAAGCGCGATAAAGACGGAAAGATCGATGCCGCGTCCCTCTTGACAATGGATCAGTTTAAGAATGATGAAGTTATCCGCTTAGTATACGACCAGCAGGGGGACCAGAAGCGACAGGGACTCATCATCAGTGACCGACCCGACGCTCTGAGCCCTCAGGCAGAGAAGTTGATAAACGACCTGCGGCTGGCTCTACAGTCAGCCAAGTCGGAAGCCGAAGCGCAGGCAATTAGACGGGACTATTTATCGAAACTTCCAGCTAGGGAGATTGTCGCACGGCGATTGTTTGCAGGACGAGATGTGGAAGGTGCATCCCTTGTGACACTCTCCGATCCAGACGGAAAACCGAGACTGCAACTTAAGGTCGATAGTGTCGGAAAGGCGAGTATTATCTTCCTAGATTCATCTGGGCGAGTCGTTCGGACGATCAAGCCCTGAGGTAGGGTTATTCAGTTTTGGCTGGCTGTTCTTTGCTGCTATTTCTGATTTCGGCGTAGCAGCGTATAAGAAGTTCGTGGTTGAGCCGCAAGTTCATAGGACTTTAGAGCGAATGGAAGGGCAGTAATAGTCAATTTTTCTCCTACGCCGCCGAACAACTCATTCGAGCCGACCGCGAATAGCGCAGCTTTCATCCGCGAGACTTGCGCGTTGTTACTAGTAGCAAAAATCAACCAAATACTGTTCAAAATATTGACTGCTTGACCAGCGCATTCCGCTCGGGCAAGATCGGACTCGATGCTTTACCTAACCCCCCGCCCAGCGAGTCCTGGCCGCTATCAATCCAGGAACCCCAAGATAATTGTCGCAATTTGTCTGCTACTGTTCATCGCCGCGTTCGATTCTGTTTCCGCGCAAAGCTACACGCGGGAAATGGAAACGGCCGACAAAGTTTCGCTTACAGTAAAAAGCAGAAATGGTCGCGTCAGCGTGATCGCATCTGACGATCAACTCAAGAAGGTTTCAATTGAGGCAAGCTCAGCCGGCGCGCTGGTAGATTCAACTGATGTTGAAGCCGTAGGCAAAGGGGGCGCCGTTAATATCGAGGTCCGCAATCGCAGCGATAAAGACCGCATCGATCTCACCGTGCGCATCCCCTCGCGCTCGAAAGTCAAAGTTGAAACTCAGGCGGGTGCGGTTGATATCGTCGGGAATGTTGAATCTGCAGAGGTCGCAACAAATACGGGAACGATTCACGCCGACGTTCCGCTTGAAGCACTGAAGTTTAACTTTAGATGGACCGCAAGCAAGCCGCGATATTTGAGCGACGTCGAGCTTCCGGAGATAAAAGAAAAAGCGGCCGGCGTCTCTACGATTTCCGGCAAGCTGGGAGAGAAGGATTCAAAGAAAGAAGAGCGTGTTCTACTCGATTTCGTCACTCAACGCGGCGTTGTTTTGCTAAACGTCGATCCGAGTATGGCGCCGAGCGATCTGCGCGAACGGCCACTGACTGAAGCAGCCCGCGCCATTGTTCGCAGCGGCGACAGCCAATTGATTGACGCTATTCGCAAGGTTTCCCCGAAGATGTTTGGCGATTTCGCCAAAACTCTGCCGCCGCCTGAGAGGGAACCCACACTCCAGCGCCTATCGCCGCCGGGCCAGTTCGTGAGCAAGCTCTCGCCGCAGCTACTTCGCTTCAACGCCAGCGTTACTGACCGAAATGGCCGAGCGATTGGCGGGATGAAGGAATCAGACTTCACCGTTTATGAAAACGGCGTCGAGCGCCAGGTAACGAAAGTAGTGCCGACTAACGAGCCTTTCAATTTGGTGCTCTTGTTGGACGTCTCGGGCAGCGTTGAGGAGCGAATCGACTTCATCCGTAAAGCGGCGCGTGATTTTTTGAACACGGCCAGCCCGCAGGATCGCATCGCCATCATCAGTTTTCGTGACGACATCCAGATCATCTCTGATTTCAGTACCGACCGGCAGATGCTTTCCCGGAAACTCGAGGACATAGATGCAGGAGGAGCGACGTCGCTCTATGATGCCCTCGGGTACGTTTTAGCTAATACGGTAAAGCAACTTCGTGGAGAAAGGACCGCCATAGTTGTTCTTTCAGACGGAGACGATAACAGGTCGTTCGTGCCCTTTCCCGCGATTCTTGAAGCAATTATGGAATCAGGCGCCTTGATCTATCCGTTGTACGTTCCTTCGGGTTTGATTCCCGAGGGAAGTGTCCCCAAGCCCGAAGTCACGATCGATCCACTCCGGACACGCTATCTGACGCTCACCACGCGTGCCCACGAAGAGGGCCAAAAGCTCGCACAGGTTTCCGGCGGCGTTTATTATCCCATTCATCGACTCGAGGACTTACATCGTGCTTATGACGACGTCGTCGTTCAACTTCGCACGGCTTACACGATTACTTACGCTTCAAATTCAACTCCGTCAGGAAACCCCAGAGTCCGTGTGCGCGCTAACCGTGAGGGAGCGTCTGTGCGGCTGAGTCCCGTGGTGAATGTGGCAACGCCTTGATGCATTACTCCTTGGATGAGCGCATGGTGAGTGCTACCATTCGATTTCAAGGGAGCCAAAAGAAGCGAATATGAGTATCGAACGATCAGTAATTCAGAAGATTCAGGCATTAACGCCGGACCAGCAACGCGAGGTCATGGAGTTTGTTGAGTCTCTTCAGAAAGGGTCTCCGGAACCGCACGCCCGACGTAGCCTGATGGGACTCTTCTCCGATCTTAACGTTCATATCACTGAGGACGACATCGCAGAAGCGCGGCGTGAAATGTGGGGTAATTTTCCTCGTGAGGATATCTAATGAGCGCGGTTGTTACTGACACCCATGCGCTTATTTGGTACCTATTTGAGCCAAAACGGCTTTCCTCCGTCGCCCGGACAGCCCTTCTTCAGGCTGAGGCACATCCAGGATTAATCTACGTGCCCGCTATCTCAGTGGTTGAGGCACGCTATCTCGTCGAAAAAGGCACTCTAAGCGAATCGAGTTTCAAAAGGATTGTCGATTCCTTGCTCGATCCCAATACTGCTCCTACCGTCGTCCCCTTAAGCCTGGACATCGCATGTCGTCTCAATGAAGTAGCAAAGCGAACGGTTCCGGACATGCCGGACCGTATCATTGCGGCAACGGCACTTCATTTGGCACTGCCATTAGTAACAAGAGATCGCAAGAGACAAGCTTCCCAAATTGAAAGCATCTGGTAACGATCGTCGCTCTTTGAGAGCACGGGACGAAAATCGCAACGCAAGTGTATAATTTCAACTTGAGGAACCAATGCCGAAAAGAATTCAAGTAGACAAAGGTCGGCTGGCCGACTTCTGTCGTCGCAGTCATATTGCGCGCCTCTCGTTCTTTGGATCGGCACTGCACGAGGGTTTCAGCGCCGACAGCGACATAGACGTGTTGGTTGATTTCGAAGATGGACACACACCAGGTTTTCTGCGGATCGCTCAAATCGAGCGAGAACTCTCAGTGTTACTGGATAATCAAAAGGCTGATCTTCGCACCCTCCAGGACCTGAGCCGATACTTCCGCAGCGAGGTCCTTGCCACCGCCGAAGTGCAATATGCTCAAGCCTGAGATCGTTCGCTTGCAGCACAATGAGCCAACCACTCTTCGCATCTCTATTCGATGAAACCGAGCGGCGGCCGCTAACGGTCAGCGAGCTGACCGCATCAGTTCGCAAAGCGATCGAGGCGCATTTCTCGTCCGTGTGGGTGGAAGGCGAGATCTCAAACTTCAAAGCGCATTCATCCGGTCATTGGTACTTCACCATTAAAGACGAAGGCGCTCAACTTCGCGCCAAATGCTTCCGTTCGGCAAACAGCCGGATACGTTTCCGACCGACTGATGGCCTTCACGTCAGGGCCCGCGGCCGCCTGACAGTTTATGAAACGCGCGGCGAGTATGAACTGATCGTGGAGGCGCTTGATCCCGTTGGCGCCGGCGCGTTGCAAGTCGCGTTTGAGCAACTAAGGGATTGCCTCCAGACCGAAGGACTCTTTGCTCAGGAGTTGAAACGTCCGCTGCCGGTTTTCCCTGGACGCGTGGGCGTCGTCACCTCCCCAACCGGCGCTGCCATTCGAGATATTCTCAACGTCATCTCGCGGCGCACGCGCACGGTCCATGTGCTTTTCTCTCCCGCGCGCGTGCAGGGAGAGGGTGCCGGACCTGACATCGCCCGCGCAATCAAACTGATTAACGAGCATCATGCTCGCGCCCAACAGGAAGGGCGACATCTGGATCTGGTTGACGTGCTAATTGTCGGGCGCGGTGGTGGCTCAACTGAAGACCTCTGGGCTTTCAACCAGGAGGAAGTGGCCCGGGCCATTCGAGCTTCGTCAATTCCGGTAATCTCGGCGGTAGGGCATGAAACGGATTTCACCATTGCCGATTTTGTCGCGGATAGAAGGGCGGCCACACCATCGGCCGCGGCAGAGCTGGTAGCGGCTCGCGAAGATCAGCTTTGCTCCACTCTCGCGCAAATGGGACAAAATCTTTCGCGGCTTATGCGTTACAAGATCGCGAATGCCAGAACGCGCGTGCAGCACCAGGCGCTTTCGCAGGTCTTCGATGAAGTGCGCGGCAAATTACGCGATGCTGGAGCCTCAACGAACGCGGCCCGGCATCGTCTACAAATCCTGGTGAGCCAGGCGTTGCGCGACGCTCACCTGCGCGCTGACCCTCTAAGTCGCAGCCTGGCGCCGGTAGAGCTTCGCGCTCGCCTGGCCGAAGCGCGAATTCGCTTTGAGTCAGCGTATAGTGATTGCAACACTGCGTTAGGGCATCAGATAGAAGAAGCGCAAAAGCGTTTGGGACTGGCCGCAGTCTCGCTCGATGCCCTTTCGCCGCTGGCAGTGCTGGGCCGAGGTTATGCGATCGCCCAGAGCGAAGATGGCAGACTCCTGCGTGATGCGAAGTCAATTTCCGTTGGTGATTCAGTGAGGGTGAGACTAGCCAAGGGGAGACTTAGGGCCAGCGTGGAGGGCGTCGAGGAATGAGCTTTTAGCATTCAAGCTTCCTGGCTTCAACTTGGATTTAACGATAGCCGGCAAAAACGATCCACGAAATACACGAACGTTCACGAAGAGAACTTAGTGTAATTTCGTGTGATTTAGTGGATCGTATCTTAGTGTGTAGGTTAGAGGTACTGTAATGAACAACCAGGAACGAGCTAAGACTTTTGAGGCGTCGCTCGAGGCGCTGGAAAGAATTGTCCAAGAGCTCGAGCAGGGCGACCTGCCTCTCGAAAAAAGTCTGGAATTATTTGAGCAAGGCATTGGGCTTTCCCGTCAGTGCCAGGAGCGTCTCAGCCAGGCTGAGCGCCGTATCGAAGTCCTGCTTCGTGACAATCAGGGCCGACCGGTAGTAAGCGCTTTCGAAGACGCGAAAGTGATTTCAAAAGAGAATGGCACTGAGAACGATGAAAACGTCTTCTGAAACCCTGGCCTCGGCGGGCGGGCCGGGCTTGCAGCAATTCTTTGGTGACAATCAGGAGCTCGTAAACGCAGAGCTCGACCGGCTCTTACCCGCGGAGTCAGTCCCTCCCACCAGGGTTCACGCCGCAATTCGCTGGTGTGTTTTTGCCGGAGGCAAACGATTTCGGCCTTTGCTCACGCTGGCCGTAGGAAAAACATTCGGAGCAGCTAAAGAGCAACTTCTCCGGACAGCGTGTGCGTTGGAGATGATTCACACCTATTCGTTGATTCACGACGACCTACCTTCCATGGACGATGACGATCTAAGACGCGGGCGGGCAACCTGTCATATTCGGTTCGGGGAAGCGACCGCCATTCTGGCGGGTGATGCCCTTCAGACCCTCGCATTCAAGACCGTTTCCGAAGACGAAGAGTTGTCCGCCGTAAAGCGGATGCAGTTAGTTCGCGAAATCGCGCGCGCTTCAGGCACGCCTGAAGGTATGGTGGCGGGGCAGGCTTATGATCTTGAAGCAGAATCGCGAGACGTTGACGCGCAGGAGTTGGAACAAATTCACCGGCTGAAGACCGGAGCTTTAATCATCGCCGCAGCCCGTTCGGGAGCGATCATTGCCGAGGCATTGGAGACCGAGCTTGCGGCCATTACTGATTACGCCGCCCAACTCGGTCTTCTTTTTCAAATCACTGACGATCTGCTTGATATCACGGCGACGGCTGAAGCTCTCGGAAAAACACCCGGCAAGGACATGCGTTCGAAAAAGGCGACCTACCCAGCGCTCTACGGAATTGAAGCTACGCGAAAACATTTGCTGACCACCCACCAGGCGGCGTGCGCCTCGCTCGATGCGCTGCCTCAGCAGACGGATTTGTTATGCGCCATCGCAGATTTTAATCTGGAACGTCAAGCGTGAGGTCTGCTGAGACTTGAAAGTGGATCAGTTTGATAAATGAAGGGCGAATACAGAACCGAGCGCGCTAATCCAAACTGACCACCTGAAATCTCCAACGCCTTATCCAATGAACCAAAAACTTTCACTCGTTTTGCTCGTACTGCTCGTTCCGCTCATTTCAATTTTCTCCGGGGCTTGCCGCCAAACGGCAACACCTCCAGCACCAACACCAGCGTTTGATGCGTCGGCCTACAAGAAGGAGATTGAGACGTGGCAGAGTGATCGTCTGGCCACTCTGACGAAGCAAGATGGTTGGCTTAGTGTCATCGGCCTCGACTGGCTGAAGGAGGGTGAGAGCAGATTTGGCAGCGATCCCGCAAACGCCATCAGGTTGCCAAAAGACAGAGCGCCCCTCGTCGCCGGGACCTTATGGCTGGAAGATGGTCAGGTGCGAATGGCATCGCACCCTGCCATTGAAATTACCGCCGGAGGTATTCCTGTCACTTCTCTCGCGCTTAAGGACGATACGGAGATCGGTGGGCCGACTGTATTGAAATTCGGGACACTACTCCTCAATATCATCAAACGAGGCGATCGCGTGGGCGTCAGAGTTAAGGACACAGACAGCCGGACGCGACGGGAGTTTAAGGGTCTCGAGTATTATTCGATCGATCCAAAATGGCGAATCGAAGCGCGCTTTGAGCCTTACCAACCGCCGAAAATAATTCCTATTACGAATGTGCTCAGCATGACGGATGACGAAACCTCCCCCGGGGCGTTGGTTTTCGACGTTGACGGCATAACCTACCGCGTCGATCCGATCCTCGAAAAAGGCGAGACCGATCTCTTTGTGATCATTGCCGACGGAACCACGGGAAAAGAAACGTACGGTGCAGGTCGTTACCTTTACGTCTCACCGCCGGATAAGGCCGGAAAAGTGTTGATTGATTTCAACAAGGCTTACAGCCCGCCCTGTGCCTTCACAAACTACGCCACCTGTCCCTTGCCGCCGCAACAGAATCATCTGCCGTTTCGCATCGAAGCCGGCGAGAAGAAATACGCCGGCACAGTGCATTAGTCCTATACGTGTTGATCTACCAGAATCGTGTTTCCATCTGGATCAACAATCATGAAGCTAGCCGGGCCAGTTGAGCTTTCGTCTGCTTCTGTAATCATGTTTACGCCACTCGCCTTAAGCTGGCGCTGCAACTCGCGAACGTCCGTGAATTCTTTGAGGGCTCCGGCATCGCTACTCCAGCCCGGGTTGAAGGTGAGAATATTCTTATCGAACATGCCTTGAAACAAACCAATATTGTGGTCGCCATTCTTCATAATCAGCCAATTCTGCGATTGATCTCCTCCGAAAACTGTAAAACCGAGCTTTTCGTAAAAGAGCTTCGACGCCTCGATATCTTTTACGGCCAAGCTAACAGAGAAATTTCCTAGTTCCATGATTTCCTCCTACGTTATGC
>JBPCKD010000125.1:0-11283 GCA_051004635.1 Pyrinomonadaceae bacterium | reverse complement strand
TGAGTAATCAGCGCGTGTGTGTAGCTGAGTAGTAGGTCTTGCAGCTCGCCGCCTCGCTTGAACTCGGCTCGGATCACTTCCGCTTTGATTCTCATCGCATCGCCAGGCATCTGGATCATAATCCGATAGGGTGTGCTGTGAGCTCTGAGGACCACCGGCAGACCCAACATTCCTTCGTTGCCTACCATCGCGAGCTCGACGGTAGCACCACCTTGAGTAAGGGCGAGCAAAGACCCCATGCCGCTGTTGAGAAAATATGCGTGCCGGATATGATCGCCGGCTTCATAGAGCGTTCTGCGCTTTGAGAGTCGGATCAACTCCAACTCGGGTTGGAGACGCTTGTATCCCTCATGAGGCAGGGCAGCCAGAAGCCGATTCTTAACCGCGTAGGGTTTTGAGGTTGCAGTCATGATCACCTCCGGTGCTTGACTGTGCCTATGCTTGTTTCGGCAACAGAGCGCAGGCATTTGATTCAAGGAGTCGTCTGTTCGGTCGCTTACCGTTTCTGTCTTGCCCGCGCAGCTAACGCACGAGCGGACTCCTTGTGATCTGGAACGCTCGGCAGCTTCTCGGGCAGATCCAACTTGTCATTAATAAGCACGTCCATACACACGCCTGCGACCTCCGCATAACTCAAAAGGATTGGGAGCGGCGGCTCACGTGTGCCAAGTTCATAACCGGAGATGCTGGCTTGATAGAGTTCTTCACTCAGGCCCAGGCGGCGGATTATCTGATTTTGTGAGAGTCCGAGCGAGGTGCGGATCTGGAGAAGTTTTTCTGTAAGACGAGCTGGCTTCGATCGTGGGCTTTTTCCCATCAGGATTGTCCTCCTGATGGCAATGAAGCCTTTTTGTGAGATCGACCGCTAAAACGAATTCGTTTTAGCTTGGCCTCATGTTCTGTTACCGCCGGGAAGTCATACGTCTGTGACTCCCTCGCGGCACTCATCAGTTGGGATGTTGTGCCGCCTCACGCATGGGCCAAGCAAGCGATCAATTATCTAACTACAGTATGGCCCCCGTTCGCTTGAGAAGCCAACTCAAACGGCAAGTACCATGGCATCGGCATGCTTTTGTCCCAGGTCGCGAAAAACATTTCCGCTTCCTCCGGGGCAGGCCCTGGCAATCGAACTGTACCGGGAAGCCGGGATAGGCTCATGTGAAATTGGCTCAGTGCGCCGGTCGCATTCTGGAAAAAGCTGAACGAGCTTGTCTGATCTCCAACTCGATCAAAGCAGAGACCAGACTTGAACCTGAGGTCAGTTTTGCTGGTGAGTGAAACCCTCCGGGTATGTTTTTCCTTTTGGAGCTTTCAGTGCTTTCATGCTGGAATTCAGAATAAGTGCTGATTGGATCCGCTAGGATTCAATAGAAACTTGTGCGAGAAGATCTAATTAGATCGGAATCAATCGTGCGGCAACTATTTCGCGACCAAACATTGCAGTTGCCAAAGTCACGAAAGCCAAAAACATGTGAGGCCCAATCTATTGGTCCTAAAATCTTCCGCTTAGTAGCGCGTTTCTGCGCACCGACGTGCGGAACTTTCCTCATGAAATCGGCCCAACAAATCAATTCCAAGAGCAGTTTTCTGAACAAGCACCAACGGCACATCCATTGCGGTGATGAAGTGCGCTAAAGAATTCTGGGTCTCGCATTTTGCAGTCTTTCGTCAATGAAAACCGAGGGCCCAATCTCTGAATAATTTGGATGCCTGTGGAGGAGGCCGTTAATGAAGATCAAGGAAGTGATGACGCCACACGCCCAGGCTATTTGGCTTACCGAAAGTCTGGCGGACGCGGCGAAATCGATGTGGGAGAACGATTGCGGAGTATTGCCGATCATCAAGGATGGCCGGAAGGTAATCGGAGTAATTACTGATCGAGACATCTGCATGGCGACGGCGATTAAAGACGCCAATCCATCGAGCATTTCTGTTGAGGAAGTGATGACGGGACAGGTTTATGCGGTCAGTCCTGATGACGACATTACCCAGGCATTGCAGACTATGCAGGAACACAAGATCCGGCGCTTGCCGGTCATCAACGCGGAAGGCGAACTGAAAGGCATTTTGTCGATGAACGACATTGTCCTTAAGGCCCAACAGTTGAACGGCGAAACGCCTTCAGAAATCGACTACGCCGATATCGTCAAGACTTATCAGGCAATCTGTGAGCACCCCGTTCCGACAGCGGCGGGGGCGACCGCTTCGGTGTAGAGCCTATCTCGTGGCGAATAATTTGGTGAATTAATGACGGGCCTGGGAGCAGGTCCAAGGGAGGCAGTGATGTTGGAAAAAAGAAGTGACAAGGAACTCGTGCAGCGAATACTGCGCGAATTGAAATGGGATTCGCGCATTGACTGGGCCAGCATCAAGGTCGAGGTTAACGACGCAGTGGCCACCTTGACTGGAACTGTGTCGAGTTATGCTCAGAAACTGGCAGCCCAGAATGCTGCTCATCGCGTTGGGGGCGTTCTTGACGTAGCCAATGACATCGAAGTGAAACCGCTCGATCTCTTCGCACGAACGGACACAGAAATCGCCGGTGCGGTTCGGAATGCACTGGAGTGGGATGCATTGGTTCCAAATGAGCTGATTCAATCAACCGTGTCAAATGGTTGGGTGACATTAGAGGGCGAGGTGGACTATTGGCGCGAACGCAACGATGCCGAGCAGGCGATTCGGCGGCTGGCTGGCGTAGTTGGTGTAATCAACGGGATTGCGATTCGCAAGCGGCCAGTCGATCCGAAGGAACTTCGCGAACACATTGAGTACGCGCTCGAACGGCGTGCGGATCGCGAAGCAGAACGATTGCGCGTTGATGTTAACGATGGCGCGGTCGATCTGTATGGCCGGGTGCATTCCTGGCAGGAAAAACGGGCCGTAATCGGATCGATAGGCCATGCGCCCGGTGTAACTCAGGTCAGGGATCATCTGCGAGTTGATCCGTATTTCTAAACTTAAATACAGCAATCAAATTGATGGAGGAAAAGACGATGAATAAAACCGAAACAATGGAACTGAGGCGAAACTCGGAAACGGCTAATCCATTCGGATTGATGCGCCGGTTCACGAAGGACATGGAGCGTTTGTTTGAAGACTTTCAGGGAAATCGCTTCCCCAGCTTCTTCACTACAGATTTCGCGCCATTCAGCACCGAGTTTGAGAAAGTCGCCTGGGCGCCTCAGATCGAGGTGCTTCGCAACGACGGCCAGCTCATGGTGCGAGCTGACCTTCCCGGACTAAAGAAGGAAGACGTCAAGGTGGAGTTGACCAATGACATGCTGACCATCTCCGGCGAGCGGAAGGAAGAGAACGAAGAAAAGCGCGAAGGCTTCTATCGCAGCGAGCGAAGCTATGGCAGCTTCTGTCGGCAGATTCCTCTGCCAGACGGCGTGAAGACTGAAACTGCCAACGCGACCTTCAGCAATGGTGTGCTGGAAATAACAATGCCGGCGCCAAAGATGGAACCGCAGGCACGAAACCTCGAAATCAAAGAACCAACGGAACAGAAATCAGTCAAAGCTGCCGCATAAGCGGCGCGCGCACCGGGCCGGCTGTCTGGTTTCCCTTGCAAGGAAATGTTAGCCAGGCAGTCGGCCTCGTCCGTTGTGAACTGACGGGGGTTGCTGTCATCCAAATCGCTCTAACTCGGGGGGGACCTCAAGATCAATAAGAACAAGTAGGACTGGCCGTTAGTTTCTTCATGGGTCTATGGCACCTCGCCTGGTCAACCCTGGTCCGGCCTTGGTTTCGCACAAGAACTTATTAACTGGATTTTTCGCCTACACTTTATTCAGCCTCCGTAATACTGTGGGAACGATCAGCCTTAGTTTGGCAGTTACGTTGATCGCCATCACGTCGTTGCTCGGATACGCGAGCGGCTGGGTGTTGGGAGCAATTTGGAACTGGCTGCAGGCTACCCCCCTGCGCTAGTGGATGCTTGAATGGTGGTGGCTGCCGCTTCAGCCTCGTCGGAAGTGGCGCGGTGGCCGGTCATCTTGTCGATGCGGATACGATAAACGATTGGTGCCAGGGAGTGAGGCTGGTCACGATGTTCCTGCGAGATACAGGCCGGCTCCCACCACATTACCCGCTTTTGCAGAAACGCGTGTGCGCGAGTACGCGCAGCCTTGTATTTCGGCTCATCCGGTAGTTCCTCATACCGGCCGAAGAGAACTATACTTATCCACTGCTGGGCACTTACCACTTCATCGATTTCAAAACAGACTAAGGGATTTGCACGCATCCATTCGACCTTTTGCCCAAGCGTAGTGAATCCGTAAACGTACGTGCCATCGAATGCAAAATGAATAGGTACAACGTAAGGCTGATTGTCGCGGACGCATGCCAGCTTACCGATAGTTGCCCGCTCTAAAGCGTGACGACATTCCAAATCAGTCATTTCATGAATGAACATCTCAACAAGTCCTGGATCACTTACCGAAAGATCAATCTACCGATGCCCTTCGCAATAAGCGTTCCGCCTCAATAGTCGAAGATTCTCCCGAATGAGACTCGTCTCAAGCGCTTACTGTTTTATCACTGCGAAAACCTACACACCCGTTGTGGAAAAACACGCTAGACATTTGCCTCGGTCACCCATTCCCAAAACGCATCGGTATCTATCCGGGGCTTTGTTTGGCCCTACGCAGTGAGGTCGCAAGGTATATGAGTTGCTACTACTTACTCAGGGAAGGATTAGGTATGCGCAGCAACAAGAAATATACAAACGCCACTTTTACCAAACGGGTCGATCACGAAGCCGGCAGTCATCGACCTTCTCGGGCGATCAGCGAACCTGCAGTTTGTAAAACGTGCGGGGCCGTATACGCCAACCGTCGCTGGACTGCCTCACAGGCTACATCAGAAGGCAAGCAGAAGCATTGGCGTCCTTCACAGATGACAGTTTGTCCAGCTTGCAAACAAGAGAGCACTGGCGAGCCGCGCGGCTTCGTTTTCTTGGATGGGGACTTTGTCGCCGCGCACCTCGCTGAGATTGAGAATCTTCTCCGCAATGAAGCGGCGAGGGCAGCTGAAGACAATCCGTTGGCTCGCGTTCTGGAGTGGAAACAAGGTGGTGGTCACAAACTTACTGTTACCACAACCACGGAGCATTTGGCTCAACGTTTAGGCCATGCCTTGGAAAAGGCATTTGATGGAACCGTGCAATACGATTTTTCGCACGAGAACAAACTGGCTCGCGTGAATTGGCTCAGAGATTGATAACCGCAGCGAAGGCCGTTGACGAAACCCCGGCATTTCCGAACTCAAAAGGAAGGTTAATCATGCAAACAACAGAAATTCAACAAACCGAATGGCCGGCATTTTTCGATAACTTCAGTCGGCAGCACGATGGGTCGTTGATCAACCTCGAGGTCTTTGGATCCGAGATGGGCGACCAGGTTGAGGGTCGAGCACTGGCGCTTGAAGGCATGACCGCAGAATGGGACGAAGGCTCAGGGTATCGATTAGCTATCATGATGGGCGCTAAACCCGACGATCACATTACCCACAACATTTCCAAACCAGTTCAGGTCCATCTGGAGCAAACGGATGAAGGCGTCGACACTGCGCTGGCAATCAAAGCAGCGGATGGCACTACCACGCTGCTGCGCTTCCACGCGGCCGTCGTAGGGGAGGCAGCCGATGCTGTCGCCGCTTGAACATGTTCGCGTAAAAACGAGCTCCGCAACTGAGATTCTTGCTACGGTCGACATCGAACATCTCAGTAAGATTGTAACTTGGACTCTGTTCTTGGTTCTCTGCGTTGTCTTCCTCAGCAGTGCGCGCGTTGTCGCCAAGCCCTTGATCCATTCGCCTCGTCAGGAGATGGGAGTTCAGGAGCGACTTGAGGCCGAGCAACGTCTATGGGCGCTCGGTTATTGGGCCGGACCTGTCGACGGTAACTTCGATTCGGCTTCACGGCATGCATTGATTGCCTTTCAGAAAGTCGAGGGACGCGCGCGCACTGGAAAGCTGACGTGGAAAGAACTGAAAGTACTTGAGGAGGCCAGCCGACCATTGTCACGCCAGGCTGGATCTGCCCACGTCGAAATTGATCTCAACCGACAGGTTTTGTTTGTAGTCGATGAGGGTGGAACTGTCATAAAAATTCTGCCTGTGTCCACAGGCAGCGAAGCCCTCTACGTGGATCATGGTCAAGTGCATCGTGCACATACACCCAGAGGTACTTTCAAAGTACTGAGAAAGATCAATGGTTGGCGGTTAAGCTCGCTCGGGCTTCTCTACTATCCCAGCTACATCGTTAACGGCATCGCAATTCAAGGTAGCTTGTCAATACCGACCTCTCCTGCCAGCCCTGGCTGCATCCGCGTTCCGATGTACGCCGCGAAGGAGCTGAGTGCTCTTTTGCCTGTGGGAACCGAGGTAGTCATCTATGACGATAGTTACCAGCACTTGAGTAGGAGACTTTAGAATTATGCGATACCTCGCTAAAGGACGGTATGCAATGCGAAGACTGTTAATAGGACTCTTGTTCGGTTTGTTGTTTCTGGCTGCCACTGTCGGTGCGCAAACCCGGACATTTACCAAAGAAGGCATTGAATACACGTTAGACCTGCCATCATCGTCATGGCAACCCGTCGCACGGATTGATGTGCACGACCATCTGGACTTTATCAACGGAACTGACATCGCGAATGGCTACTTGCGCCTTAGAAAAATACTCGTCGATCCTGGTACTACAGCCGCCGATATATTTCAGCGTGATGAGAAATGGGACCTTCAGCGGCTGCCTGGATACGTAGTTTGCAGCGAATGCAAAGGTGAAACCTTCGAGGGACAATTCACCGGCACGGCCTTCTCTTATGAATACGTTAGCGGCGGAAAGGCAATGGCTGGCCGAGCCTATTATCTTCAGCTCGATAAACGCATCTTCTACTCACTCCGCTTTACAGTCGCGCGCGACAGACTTCAGAGCATCCGCGATCAGATGGATGTCATCGCGCGAAGCTTTCGTCTGAAATGATCTACCGTCGGGTCTTTAGTGGCTACGGCGTCGTCAAGACTATGCGCACCTTCATCCCACCAGACGTCGCATCAATTTTCGCTTCACCAGTTCCACGAGTAATAAACAAGTACCTGTGGCGATCGCAATGAATAAAAAGAAAGCAGGCGGCAATGGCACGAATCCTAGAATTCTTCCCAGGGAAGAAAACGGGATCACAAGTCCGGCGATCACGACCAGAATCGTTGTAATCGTCAGCGGCAAACTCGGTCTGCTGCGAAACGGATTGCCGGCCGTTCTGATAACGAAGATGACCAACGTTTGAGTAGCCAGTGATTCTACGAACCAACCTGCATGAAAGAGTTGCTCCGAGGCACTGAAAACTTTCAACAGCACAAAGAAGGTCGTGAAATCGTAAATCGAGCTGATCGGACCAATGTAGAGCATAAAGTCGCGAATCAGTCGAACGTTCCAGCGCTGAGGTTTGAGGATAAAGGTCTGATCTACATGATCCGTAGGAATGGTGACCTGGGCCAGATCGTAGAGAAAGTTATTGAGCAGGATCTGCGTTGGCAGCATGGGCAAAAATGGAAGAAAAAGTGACGCGACGGCCATGCTGAACATGTTGCCGAAGTTCGAACTCGTCCCCATCAACAGATACTTCATCACATTGCCGAACGCCTTGCGCCCCTCAATGATGCCTTCATGTAACACGTCGAGGCTGCGCTCAAGCAGTATGATATCGGCCGCATCTTTGGCCACATTAACGGCGGTAGAAACGGCGATGCCAACGTCGGCGGCGTGCAGTAAGGGCGCATCATTGATACCGTCGCCAAGGTAACCCACTACGTGACTTCGTTGCTTGAGCGCCAGAATGATCCGGCTCTTCTGGGCCGGCGAGACGCGGGCGAAAACGGAGGTTTGTTCGACGATGTGGGCCAGGGCGGGATCGGTCATTCGCTCCAGCTCGTCACCGAGAATAATTCGTCCGTCTTCGAGGCCAACCTGTGAGCAGATGTGTTGGGTGACCAGCTCGTTATCGCCGGTCAATATCTTGATCTGGATACCGTCGCGATTGAGAGCCTGTAAGGCGAGGGTCGCGCTCTCCATTGGCGGATCGGAAAAGGTGATGAATCCAGCGAGCAGCAGATCCTTTTCGTCGCTTGCCCTGTAAACATCCTTCGTTGGCACGTTCGCATAAGCCACTGCCAGAATACGAAACCCACGAGCGCAGAGTCCCCGATACGTCGCTTCAGCCCCTCTTCGTGAATCGGCATCCAAAGGATACTGTTTACCGTTCATTTCGTAGGAGGAGCAGACTGTCAGCACACTCTCCGGCGCGCCTTTGGTGATCAGCAAAGTCTCACTTTCGTGTTCCACCACAATCGAGACACGACGCCTTTCAAAGTCGAAGGGGATCTCATCAAGCTTGCGATAGGCATGAATGTCCGGGTGATCGTGATGCAGGACCGCCGCATCAAGCGGGTCACTGCGGCTCTGCATGATTGCCTGGTCGAGTGGATTGCTGACACCCGTCTCGTGCAGGCTGTTCAGGTAAGCAAGTAGAAAAACTCTTTCGGCTGCATTGCCAAATGGATCAAGGTGTTGGTCGAGTGTCATCTCGCCGCTCGTAAGCGTTCCTGTCTTGTCACTGCACAACACGTCAATGCTACCGAAGTTTTGGATCGCTTCGAGGTGCTTGACGATCACTTTCTTCCGCGCCATATGAACAGCGCCTTGTCCCAGCGTAACCGTCGTGATCATGGGGAGGAACTCGGGAGTTAGCCCCACCGCAAGGGCGACAGCGAAAAGTAGCGACTCCAGAAAATTGCGATGGAGCACCACGCTTACCAGCAAGACGAACAGAACCAGCAGAACAGTCGTCTTCATGATCAGGAAACCAAACTGCCGAGTGCCTCTCTCGAATTCGGTTTCCGGCGGCTTGGTGGCGAGACGAGTGGCGATGTCGCCGAACGTGGTGTTCTGCCCGGTGGCAAATACCAAAGCCATTCCAGTTCCGCTCACTACAGACGTGCCAAGAAATACTTTCTGAGTATCGTTTTGCGCCTTGTCCATCGACTTGAGATCAACAGCCTCCTTTTCGACAGGCAGCGACTCTCCTGTTAGCGCGGCCTGCTGCACATGTAGATCACGAACCTTGAATAGCGAGGCATCGGCAGGCACAAGGTCGCCGGCTGTAAGTTTGATTACATCGCCCGGCACCAACTCGCGTCTCGGAATCTCCATCCAATTCGCATCGCGCAAGACAGCGGCGGTAGGAGCAACTTCTTTGCGAATCCGTTCGACTGCTCGTTGCGAACGATACGTCTGGAAGAAGTTAAGGGCGGCGCTTAACAAGACCATTAATGCGATGATTGAAGCGTTGAGAATCTCGCCAACGGCGGCTGAGATCACGCTGGCTATCAACAGAATGATCGCGAGTGGATTAAGGAAGAGCTGGAGAATCTGAACCAAGCCCGACTTTCGTTGGGACGAAACGGGTTCGTTTGGGCCAATCTTACTGAGCCTCAACCGCGCTTCTGCTGCGCTGAGACCGCTAGCTAAATCGCTCTGGGCAATCGCCGGAGTTGACTGAGGGATCTGTCGCATAATCAGTCTCTGCGCTTCGACCTAACCTCATGGCATCGACTGGGCAGCTGAATAGAAGTGCAATATGAAACTGTTGTTGACTACCGGAACAGAAGTGCCACTTACCTGGTACAGAATTAGTTGTTTGGCGTGACCTCCCCCTATTGTCTCGTCTGACGTAGCTGCCCCTGAAACAAGAAACTGTGAATCATCCCTACCGATGCCGCCAACCAGCCGGCGAGAGCGAGGTAGATGAAGTAGCGCGGGATTATGAGTAACGGAGTGAAGTTAATTGCCTTTGATAATTGAAACGTGCAAACCGTGTACATGCCCAGTGGGAAGACCATGCCCCAGTACTGCGGGTCGTAACGAAGTGGAAAGCGTTTGTAAACGTGACGCCAGAATCCTAGTATGAATAGCAGGGGTATCCACCAGGTTCCCGCCGCCCAGAAGAACAGTGTGAATCCTTTCAGAAATGGCAATAAGTCGCTAAGCAGTGTCAATCCAGGCGCTGCCAGAATCAGCCGCGCGCCCGCCAGCGTTGTGATGGCAACGGCTCCCATGTTGATCCAATAAGGCGGAGTGAGCTGCGCGGTGGTAACGTTCACGAACGTGAACCGATAAAAAATAAGAGTGATCAATAACAGATATAGCATGCAGCCGATCATAAAAAAGCAAAGCGTGAAAAAGAGTAATGGCTCGCGATAAGCGCCCCACTGGTCCACCAAAAGCGTTCCCAGCACCGAGACTGACTGTGTGGCTACGACTGCGATCAACCATGCCCCGCTTAAGCCGTTCTCCACCGAGGGTTTGTTCTCACGCACGGTAACGGCGGTGAAAAACGTGTACATGACGATTGACCAAAGCACGAGAGCCGTTAGCCATAGAACTGCGGCCACTCTGAATTGATTAATGACGATCACGAGCTGACTGCCGAGAACACACGTTCCGGCCACAACGGTGAAGAAGCCTGGACCACGAACGTGATCGGTGATGTCCGCTCTGAATCGTGGAAAGAAGAAGATCAACCTCAACAGCAGAAGCAAACAGAGAATTCCATAAGAGATGATATTGATGACCAGCAGCGAGAGCGCCACGGGTCTCATTTCGAGCAGGTGGGCAGCGATAGAGATTATTCCGGTCGCCATCACCAGAGCGAAATATCCGGGAAATAAGTCGGCGACAGCTCGCAGGAGGGCGTTGCCTTGCTGGTTCGTATCTTTAACCATGTAGAGTGGAACTCTGTTTATCGGATTCTTCGTCGCAGCGCTTGCAATCGAGTTCGAAGCCCACACGTGACAGTCGGCCTTCTTCGGTGAGTACCCAGCTCCGAGATGTTAGCGGCGGGTCATGCCTGACGTGCTGTCGGTGGCCGCATTCCAGAATCGCGCGCCAATGGTTTTCGTCGTCCTTATCAAAGCTTGTGATTTTCCGTCTCATCTTTCTCTGGCGGGCGGACGGACATACCCGGTGCTGGTGCGCTTGCCGGAAGTTGGCCGCCACCAGCGAATGATCGAGAGAGTGATTAAGAAACAAATGCCTGACGAGACCACCAGTGGCAGTAATACCGAGAAGCGATGGGCGAGGGCTGCATCGACAGCCGCAGCGAGAATCCAAAGCTGTGCGATATTGATCATGACCAGCATGATCAGCCGAGCCTGCCAGACGGCACCGCGCCCTTTAGCGTAGCGTGACTCATGCCGCGAAGATTCGTCAGTCAATCTCTT
>JBPCKD010000124.1:0-7085 GCA_051004635.1 Pyrinomonadaceae bacterium | reverse complement strand
GCGTGAGCGCATAGTATCCGCTATCGTCCGTCTTGGTTTTACGTTCTTCGCGCGTGTTCGTGTTAACAAGTGTAATCTCGGCATTGGGAATGGCTGCACCTGCTGCATCAGTTATTTGTCCGGAGATTCTCGCAGTGGTATCTTGGGCTCGTACACTCACAACACAAGCGAACAGCATTATTGCCACGAGCAAAAGGTGCGATGCACGCCGTCTTAATTGGTTCATGACTTGTCTCCTCAGGAATGTTACTCTCGTTTTTTAGGGATGAAACAGCCGATGATCAAACAGTGGCACCGGGCGTCAATCTGTCCAGCTATTTTGAAACAAACTCCAACTGCAATTTATTTGATGGAAAGGTAACACGAATCGCCGCTGACAATACACTTCTTCGGTTTAGTTAACAAGGCCCGTCGTCCTTTCAGTTGATCTCCCAAAAGGGTTGGTACCTCGTCCACCTAACGGCCCGGATTCGTAGAATTAATTTCCAGACTGGCAGCATTCATTGTTGAGTAGCCTGGCCCGCGCAACGCCGCACCCGGTCTAGCGCCAGCCATCCGCTCATCCGCAACGACCAACTCGCCGTTAACAATAACGTGAGTGATGCCGACAGGATACTGGTGCGGCTTATCAAAAGTTGCGCGATCGCCAATTATCTTTTCGTCGAAGATTACGAGGTCGGCGGCAAACCCCTCGCGCACCATGCCGCGATCACGGAAGCCGAAGGTCTGTGCCGGCAGCGAAGTCATCTTGCGGATAGCATCTTCCAGCGACAACAAATGCAACTCACGGACATAGCGTCCCAACACTCTCGCGTTATTGCCATAGCCACGCGGATGGGGAACACTCTCATCAACTTCGCGCACACCGCTGTCAGAAGCAATCATCGTAAAAGGCTCGCTCATGATGCGCTGGACGTCGTCTTCGTTCATGCCGTGATAGATCATGCCCGCCCCGCCGGCTTCATACATCGTAAGAATCTGCTCGATCTGGTTCTTAACATCGCTTTTGCCACGGACTTGCTTCGCGATCTCCGCAATCGATTTGCCATTAAAAGAACGATCGGGCTCGTAACTCGCAACCATGGCATAGGAATAGTCTTTGAAGCCGCTGCGCTTTAGCCCTTCTTTCATCTCCTTCACTACCCGTTCCCGCATTTCCTTGCCGGCCAGCCGCTTCTTGCCCTCCTCAAAACCGCCGGCGCGTAACCAGGTTGGCAAACGTGAGTCGAGGGAAGTGGAACTTGCCGTGTAGGCATACTGATCGACTGTGACCATCAGACCCCGCGCTCGCGCTTCTCGAACGAGACCAAGAGTCATCGGAGTTTGGCCCCACATCTTTTTGCTGCTGATCTTGAAATGTGAAATCTCTACTGGTAGACCGGCTTGTTCGCCGATCTGAATACTCTCGCGAATGGCATCGCCCACCTTTTCGCCTTCATTGCGCATGTGTGTGGCGTAAACGCCGCCGTGTTTCGCTGCCACACGCGCAAGATTGACGATTTCGTCCGTCTTTGCGTAGGTTCCCGGTACGTAGATGAGGCCGGTTGACAAACCTACCGCGCCGTCTTTCATACCCTGCTCGACGAGCGCTTCCATCTTCTTCATCTCGTCAGGCGTGGGCGCACGATCATCCGAACCCATTACCTGGCGGCGCACGGATCCATGTGCGATTAGAGTGGCCAGATTGACGGCCAGCGGCTTCTCTTTAATGCGCCCCAGAAACTGGGCGACGTCGGTGGCCGAATTGCCGCAGTTTCCGGTAACCAGCGAGGTCACACCCATGCGCACGAAGTTCTCCGCCGCAGGCAGACTGTAGATCGATTCTACATGTGTGTGAACGTCGATGAAGCCAGGGGCCACGATCTGGCCCTTAACATCTATCGTCTTCTCTGCTTCCGCCGGGTTTATTCTGCCAATGCGGGTAATACGGCCATCTTTGATACCCACATCCGCTCGAAACCACGGATTCCCGGACCCGTCAACAATGCGTGCGTTCGTGACAACTAGATCATAAGCGGGTGAGTCGAGCCGACGCGCCTCAAGCAAGCTCGTGGAACCAAGCTTGGTAATTGTTACCATTAGAGTGAAGACTATTAGGCTAGATCGAGAAAGGTGTTTCATGCTTTCAAGAGGCGCCGGCAAGCGAAATTCGTGTGAACCGATACTAAGATTCCTTCGACAGTGTTTACGTGACTTCGTACGCACGCGTAGCACTCTCGCGGGGAGACTCGACGCTCTAAATCGAAACGCCGATCTGTCACGCTCAAAGGTCTAATTTGATTGCTCGTTGGCTGAGGTCAACGAGCAATCAAAAAAAATCCTTGGGAGCAGATCCCTCAGGCTAAAAGCTAAACTTAAAGCCCACCTGAACCACCCGCGCGAGAGAATCTGAGACAAGGTCGCGGCTAAATACCGACGTGCCACTGGTGACTGTCACGTTTTGGCCTCCACCCGCAGTGGTGGGGAAGCCCAAATGAACGGTATTCGTCAGGTTAAAGACCTCCGCCCGCAACTCGATACGCATGCCTTCTTTGATTGCGATCCGCTTGATCAGTGAAGCATCCATATTAAAAAATCGCGGGAGACGGAATGCGTTACGAGTGAGGTTTCCGTAATCCCCCGGCGCTGGGATGGTGAACTGAGCGCGTTCTTCGGCAGTAAAGAGGAACGGCAATCCCGAAGCGGGATCGTTCCTGTATTGTGGCCGGAAATTGCTGCCCGAATAATTTGCCCGGGAACTATTCCTGTTGCTGAACGAATTCGTTCCCGAGACTACATTGAAGGGCAAGCCCGTCTCGTAGACAAACCCTGCTGTTACTGTCCAGCCGCCAATCAGGCGTGCGATAGCTCCAGATGTATCTTTCCCAAAGCGCTTGCCTGGTCCAAAAGGAAGTTCAATGATACCGCCACCTTGGAGTACATGAGTCCGGTCAAAGTCGGATAATCCGTATGTGAGGCGACGATTATTGGCATCGAGCGGTGTACTTTGAGCCGCTTGCGAAGTGCCGCTACTGATGCGTGTGAATGTCGGGTCATACGACTTATCATCGAGCGACTTCGAGAAGGTGTAGCTCACCCCAAACTCCAGCCCTTCTTCAAATCGCCTCGGAAGCTGGAAGACGATGCCGTTGTAATTTGAGAACGAGTTGCTATCAATGATCTGAAGCCCTCCGAGAAACTGCGGGTAGTCGTTGAAGAAAAACGCGCCCAGTCCGGTTGCATCGGGCAGGTGCTTTCGCACTCCATCGACGGTGACTAGCGTGTTGTTCAAAGCGGATGCCAATGAAGCGACATTGTTATTCGCCAATGAGGTAGTGCCGCTATTGAAGAACCGACGCAGGAAGGCAGCTCCTGATTCGGTTCTGCGCTGGGGGTGCAGTGATGTCAATTGGTTGAGCAATGCGCTTTCGCCGCCGGCTTTAGCGAGGTTGAAAGCATTCAGGAAGCCGTTACTGAAGATCTCCACCTGATTCCGCTCGTATCCACCGATTAGATTGCGGCCCGCTCGGCCGACGTACTGAATATCAGCAACCATGCCCCAGCCGATTTCTCGCTGAGCTCCTAAAGACCACATGTAGGTTGTAGGAGTTTTGAAATTGGGATCAAACACCTCTTGCGAGAGCAGATTGGGTGAGGCCGGTCTCGCCAGCGTCGTTGGGGTAACACCCGCCGGCGGCGCCAAAGAGGGTATTCCGCTTTGAAGACGGTTGTCGGTTTGTCCAATTACCGTATTAATGACAGCCAGCGTGGCCCCCGGAATAGCCGGATAGACTGCCGCGGAGGGGAGAAAGGTCACAATGCGATCGAAAGCGACACGGAAGTTACCGCGGACTGCGGTCTTGCCGTCCCTGAAGGGATCCCACGCGATTCCGATTGCTGGACCAAAGTTGTTCCAATCGCTCTTGAAGAGGTCCCCCTCAATAAAAGTCACGTCAGTGGCCGGAGGCGCACCGAGAGTCAGCGGTTTGTTAGGAACCAGAATCTTGCTACCGCTTCGCCCGTATGGTTTCGGCTTAGGTTCCCATCGCAGACCGAGATTAAGGGTCAGGTTAGGCCGGATTCTCCAGTCGTCCTGAAAATAGAAATCATACTCCGGATACCAGGCATCAAACTTGAATCCGGTTCCCGGCGGCCCATACTGCCCACCAAAATCCACCAGACCGACATCTATTCGGTTCAACTTGCCGAGCAAGTTATTGATGGTCGCTTCAAGAAAGCCCCGGTCATTGGTGTTGATGCAATTAGTCGTAACGGTACTACTGCATTGCGCCGGTAGCTTGAAGGTCGTTGGATCAACGGCACCACCTAGTTGGAATTCAGGGTTGACATTTTCGCCAGCAACCGATCCCCGAAGGTCAAAATGTTGCTGCAAGCGCAGATTTAAGCCAAATCGAAAAGTGTGGGCACCGCGCGAGTGGCTAAGGTTGTCCAAGACCTGATAGGTATTAATCGTTCGAAAGTTGCCAAAAGCATTCGAGAGCGGATCTATAGGATTTGCACCCGTGACATTGGAAACGTCGGAGAAAACGATTGGAGTCGTTCGCGAATCTGTTAATGATCCGGTCGCGAAATCGAACTCGAAGTGGTTTGCGCCCATGATCAATTCATTAACAGTCCGCGAACTCAGGGTTGAACGTAAGCCAACGGCCAGGTTGCGGGGTCTGCGACCAGTATTCACAATCGGCGGTAAACCGGGAAAGCGAGCGGCTCCAGCATTGGTGGTGTCGCCGATTGTGTCTTGCTGCCCCCAACTGTATCGTCCGAATAAGCTATGGCGCTCATTAAAGTTGTGATCGACACGCAAGGTGAAATCACGTTGCGGATCCGTACGGGTTGCCTGTGAGGTGAATCCAGCCGTATTAAGACCATCGCCGACATCGAAGCGATTGGGAAGCGGCGTGATATCGATGATTGACCGAACAGTTGGGTCTAATCCAAGGGCGCGCGGATCGTTGGTAACCACATTGTAAGTCGCGATCGTTACTCCTGGCAGCGGATTGCCCTGAGTATCAACTGATGCACCTGAGACGCCCGCTGGATTGTTACGGCCGCCGCTGACGAACCGGAAGATCCCCTGGCGCGCCTGCTGTGTAAAGACAGTACTGACCTGCTCGCGCGTTTGAATCTGACGCTGGAATTGGGTGTTGAAAAAGAAGAATGTGCGATCCTTTCCGTCGGAATAAGATCGGCCGCCCTCACCGAAACGCGGCAAGTAGAGAGGGCCGCCTATGCTCCCTCCAAACTGGTTACGGATAAAAAATCTACGCTGAATCCCCTGACGGTTCAATTCCCACTCGTTGGCATTGAGAGCGCGATTGCGATGGAACTCGAAAAGATTGCCGTGAAACTCGTTGGTCCCAGACTTCGTGATTAGCGTCACCTGCGCCCCGCTGTTGCGTCCAAATTCGGCCGATGGATTGGAGGTGATGACGCGATATTCTTTCAGTGAATCAGGGTTAGTGCGAATGGGAGTAAACGTCCCGTTGCCAGCAGACGTTTCGTTCACGTCAATGCCGTCGAGCGTGATGTTAATCGCGCGGTCGCGCGCTCCAAAGACGTGCGTGCCGCCGCCAGTAAGTTTGTTATCTCGGGGATCTCCCTGAATCACGCCTGGTTGGATCGCGATCAGGTTAAGCGGATTGCGATTGTTGATCGGAAGCGTTTCAAGTGTCTTCTCGTTAACAATTGTGCCGATGTTTCCCGACTGACTGGTTTGAACTTTGTCATAAGTTCCTACTACCTGCACCGTCTCGGAGATGCTGCCAGGCTCAAGCGGAACGTTGATTGTGACGGTGTCGTTGGCCGTAAGTATGTTTTGACTCGTGGAATACTTTTTGAAGCTCGTCTGTTCAACAGTAATTGTGTAACTCCCGGGGGGAAGCGCTTCAAACCCATAAGTGCCGGACTCACTTGAGGTGGTCTTATAACTTGTGTTTGTTTCCGGGAGGGTGGCCATGATAGTCGCCCCAGCAACTAGCGCCCCCGATGTGTCCTGAACTGTGCCCACGATCCTACCCGTGGCACTCTGAGCGTGAGCCGGAGTGCTAACACAGAACAATGCAAGAATTGAAAGCAAGAAAGCGGGGATGGTGCTTTTTCTCATCTTCGAGACTCCTTAATCAACAGAGATTGGATGGCTGCTGGACGAGCCCGGAATAGTAGTGGCCACGCTTTGTTTTCCGGGATGACTTACCAATTGTTGTTCGCCAAAGATAGGGCTGATGCACGACAGTATTGTCGATCACGCTGCGAGCTGTTATTCGTCTTATCAGAAACGGCGCACGAACTATTGAACGCCCAGATGATTGCCGATGACAGGCTTGTAATTATATGTGTGGTTTTCGAATAATGGTAGCTAAAGATTCTTATCCTTTCGATAAATCTCGCTGATACTACGGTCTTGGGAAAACATTCGGAACTCGGCTCCCAACGCTCCTTCTTCTATCCCGAATCTTTCAGTAGTAGACTCCCGCGCATGGCGGAGGTGATCTTTGGTTCGTCTGACATTCAAGCCAAGGGTCTGTATCTTCGCTTCCCTTCACCACTCAAGACGTATTCCGCCAACCAACTCGAAGAGATTGTTCCCCTGCTTAAAGCGGCGGAGGCCGCAGCAAAGTCAGGAGCCTGGGTAGTTCTGATGTTGAGCTATGAGGCCGCTCCTGCTTTTGACGACGCGCTGAAAACTCACGCTCCGAGTTTCCTTCCCCTGGCCTGGGCGGCAGTGTTTGACAAACCGGCAACCGCAGCAACCCCTGCAACGCCGGCAACTATCGCGCCGGAATTCACTGCCGGCAGTTACGATCTAACCGCGTGGGAATCGCTAGTTTCGCGCTCCGAATACAGCGAAGCTGTCAGGCGCATTCGCGACCTGATAGCCAAGGGCGACACCTATCAAGTCAACTACACCTTTCCCCTCTCGTCGAATTTCACCGGTGACGCCAGCGCTTGGTATGACACCCTTTGCACTGCGCAAGGCGCGGAATATTGTGCCTACCTCGATCTGGGAAGATACAAAGTCTTAAGTATCTCTCCAGAACTCTTCTTCGAGCGCAGGGGTGATTCCATCAAAACAAAGCCGATGAAAG
>JBPCKD010000123.1:0-13757 GCA_051004635.1 Pyrinomonadaceae bacterium | reverse complement strand
CAACAAACTACGGCCTACCTCTTACGAGAACAACTACGCAAACATGGCCGCGGCTTTTGTAGTCGAAACTGAGCGCTGGAATCTTTCAGCCACACTCTTCCCCGCTGCGGGCCAGGTTGGGGAGAGCCACAGCGCCGCAGCTGGACGAGATGGGCAAGCGATGCAGGCAACGACGGGCGCCCACGGAGGACACGGCGGAACCACGCAGCCGGTGACGAGCGATGGACCAGCTACTGTCCGCGCCTCGAATAGGAGCCAGACACTGCCGTTTTTCATACGTGGCCTGTCAGCCGCTACCAGTGGTTCCGCGGAAGTCGAGAAGAACCTTACGGGACTGAAAGCAACTCAGCGCGATGTTGGTCCGGCCAACATAATGCTGGAAGTAAGAGAGCTGGAAATCACCGCGCTGGCTGCCTCTAAGCAACAAGATCACAACAAGGCGGCCGAGTTAATGAAAAAGGCTATTGCGTTGGAAGAACAGATGGGCTCCCCTTCCGGCCCGCCTCCACTAGTGAAACCGTCACACGAATTATATGGCGAAATACTTTTGCGAGCAGGAAAGCCCGAGGCAGCTGTAGAACAGTTCAATGCAGCGTTACTAAGGCAGCCAAACCGTGCGCGTTCCCTGCTCGGCGCGGCACGCGCGACGGCGCAAAGCGGCGACCAGCCCGGAGCTGCGGCCTTCTATGCCAGGCTCCTGGACCAGTGGAAACAGGCTGACGAAGATTTGCCGGAGTTGCGCGAGGCCCAGGACTATTTGAAGAAAGCCAGACCTTGAGATTACGCAACTTGAGATTGTGACATCGTGGCTGAATAGTGACTCCCATCCTTTTTCGGCAATCTGGAGATTCTGATTGAACGCGTCAAAACGATCCATCAAATCACACCAAGTAACACTAACTTGTTTCGTGAACTTTCGTGTACTTTCGTGGATCGTTCTTACCGACTGACGACCGAAAGCAAGGGGCCTCAAAGTAGATTCTGCCGATTGACGGTAGTCCGATTCAGAAACAATTCTCCCCGTAAAATCGTAAGCATCAAACTACAGAAACACCGGCCGCCGGTCGGTCGCTCTAATATTTCATTCAGGAGATTAAGATGAATAAAACATTTACCCGGCAACCGACCGCCCTTGCGCGGATGATGATTGTCTCGGCCATGATCCTTGTCGCACTTCAGGGCCACGCACTTGCCCAGACCCAGGCTCAAAAGGTCGCAAAGATCGACGAAGTGATGACGCTGGCAAACAAGTACCGGCTCTTCAACGGATCGGTGCTGGTGGCGGAAAACGGCAAGGTGATCTACAAAAAAGGTTTCGGACTCGCAAACATGGAATGGAGTATTCCCAATGCTCCCGAGACCAGGTTTCGCTTGGGTTCCATAACCAAGCAGTTTACGGCCGCGCTTATTCTCCAACTGGTGGAGCAAGGTAAGATCAAGCTTGATGGAAAGCTTTCAGATTATCTTCCTGACTACAGAAAAGATGTCGGCGACAAGGTGACCGTTCATCAACTTCTCAACCACACCTCTGGCATTCCCAGTTACACCGGCCTGCCCGGTTTCTTCAACGATGTGAGTCGCAATCCGTATTCGGTCGACGAATTTGTTAAGAAGTATGCCAGCAATACTCTCGAGTTCGAGCCCGGCAGCAAATTCAGGTACAACAACTCCGGCTATTTCCTTTTGGGGGCGATCATCGAGAAAGTTACGGGTCAGCCTTATGAGCGAGTTCTCAAGGAGAAGATTTTCGACCCACTGGGTATGAAAAGCTCGGGCTATGACCACCACGCGACCATCCTCGAGAAGCGCGCTTCAGGATACGAAAAAACACCCGACGGTTACGTGAACGCGGCCTATCTTGACATGTCCCTTCCCTACTCCGCCGGCTCATTGTATTCGACGGTCGAGGACCTCTACCTCTGGGACCAGGCGCTCTACTCAGAGCGTGTGCTTTCGGTCCAATCAAAGGAGTTGATGTATAAGCCGAATCTGGAGAATTACGCTTACGGGTGGGCCATAGCTAAGGCGAAGTTGGGCACGGGAACGGAGACGATTCCGTCGATTGGTCACGGCGGCGGCATCAACGGGTTCAGCACCCTAATCACGCGCTACCCGGCCCAGAAGAATCTGGTCGTGCTCCTTGATAACACTTCGCAGGGCGGGAATTTGGGCCGGCTCACGAAAGAGTTAACTAACATCCTCCACAACCAGCCTTATGACCTTCCCAGAATGCCTCTGGCTGCCGTGCTGCTGAAGACTATCGGAGAAAAAGGCATTGAAGCGGGAGTTGCGCAGTATCGAGATTTGAAAACGCGCCAGGCGAACGTTTACGATTTCAGCGAACCAGAACTAAACCAGCTCGGATACCAGCTACTTCAAGCGAAGAAACTCAAAGAGGCTATCGAGATTTTTAAACTTAACGTCGAGGCATACCCACAAGGTTTCAACACCTACGACAGCCTGGGCGAAGCGTACATGACTAGCGGCAACAACGAACTCGCGATCCAGAATTACAAGAAGTCGCTGGAACTCAATGGTCAGAACACCGGTGCAGTGGAAATGCTGAAGCGCCTCGAGAAGCCGGCTGCGACCGTGGCGAGTGCGGCAGCTGCCGCAACTGGGGCGACTGCGCCAAGTGGCGCGACGGCACCGACGGTGGATTTGAAACTGTATGACGCTTATGTTGGCGAGTATGAAGTCACCCCGACTTTCAAAGCTACGGTTTACAAGGAAGGCGAAAAACTGATGGCGCAGGCGACGGATCAGCCCGCCTTCGAACTCGTGCCGGAAAGTGCTGATAACTTCTCCATCAAGGTCGTGGAAGCTAAGGTCACTTTTACCAGGGACGACAAGGGTCAGGTTACTGGTTTGGTTATTCACCAGGGCGGGCGAGATGTACCCGGTAAGAAGATCAAGTGAGACCGGGAGCGTAAGCGTTCTAAATTTGGAGGATAAGTAAAACGATCCACCAAGTCACACTAAGTAACACTAACTTTTAGTTCCGTGAAATTTCGTGCAATTTCGTGGATCGTTCTGATTGGCGAGGCAAACAGCAACCCTCAGTAAGCCCATGCTTCTCGTTGCTCATTTCACTCCCCTCAGTAAGAATCCTGGTTGCCTCTGTAGTTGTAAATGACCGGCTGATAAATGAGAAATGACAAATGGAAAATCTTTGTTTCGGCCCTGCCTCATTCTAAGTCTTTCCTACTCCTCCTCCTTATCCTGACCTGCCTTGTTCAGGCTCAGCAGCCGACACCATCTCCTTCGCCGGACGCCCCGGTCAACTCTGGCACGAAGGGTGGCCAATTGCCTGCGGCGGTGCAAAAAGGGGAAGAGGTAGGCAGCGGCGACGTCCTGCGGATCTCGGCGAATCTCGTTTCTGTCCCGGTCACTGTTATCAATCGCCAGGGTCAATATGTTGTAGATCTGCTCCAGAATGACTTCCGTATCTACGAGGATGGTGCGGAGCAGACGATTGCTCATTTCAGTAACGTTGATCGGCCTTTCTCGGTCGCTCTCCTGATCGATACCAGCGGCTCGACCGCGCCTTTGCTGGATCAAATCAAAGGATCGGCTAAAGCTTTTGTCGAACAACTGCGCCCTTCTGACAAGGTCCGCCCGATCTACTTTCATGGTGAGATAAAGTCACTCACCAAGGCAGGCACTAATGATCGCGGACAACTAAACGCCGCGATTGATCGTATCGAGCCTGGCGACGTACTAATGGGCACAAGGTTGTATGACGCCGTTGACTTCGCCCTGAGCGCCTTAAAGCCTGAGTCCGCACGCAAGGCGGTCGTCCTGTTTACGGATGGTGAGAATACCTGGGGCAAAGCCACTATAAAGAGCACGCTCCGAGAGGCGGAGGAGTCTGACGTCATCATCTATACCCTCCAGTATGGTGACATGCCCCCAGACAAGTATCTTCAGCAGTTAGCGGACAAAACGGGAGGGCGCTACTTCAAGGCTGGAGACATAAATGCGATCAGGCAATCCTTTGCTGGAGTCGCGGAAGAATTACGCCGGCAGTATGTGATCGGCTACTACCCGAAGGACCCCTCGCAGAGCGGGCAGGAGAAAAAGATCAAGGTCAAGGTAAATCGGGAGCGTGTAGCCGTCAGAGCCCGCCGATCGTATACGTATGGTCGATAATTGCGCGCGAGGCGGACAAGTCCGCTTTCTAAACGATGCGCGGCTGTGGTAACGCCGTTGTCATTGGTCTCTCACAGTGTTGGGTTCCGGCGATGGCAAATGAAAAATGTCAAATGACAAATGGAAAATCTTCTGTTTCACTCACGCGACTTGCCTACGGATCGCATAGGACCAGGACCACTACTTCTTTTCCCTGACGTCATATGCATAAATACTGTCTTGATCGCGCAGGTAGAGACGGCCACCCGCGACTACCGGGTGCGTCCAGGTAGGCAGAGAGTCTTGTTGTATCCGGAATCGTCCCTTCTCACGATAACCGGTGGGAGTCGCCTCAATAAGTCCGACTACCCCGTTTTCACTGAACGCGTAAAGATTCCCGTCAGCGTAGACGAGTGAGCCCTTGCCCACACTTCGGTCTTTCCAGGCGACCTCTCCGGTGTCGAAACGCATGGACGTCAGAATGCCACCCGAGAATCCGTAGAGGTGATCCCCGATCAGAATGGAGCTGCTGTGATGATTGCGCATGTCCCTGGTGAAGTAGACTTCCTGCGCTTTACCGTCGGCCTTGATCTCAACCAAGCCCGCGCCAGTCCCGTAATCGGATGAGATGAAGACGCGGTTCCCGCGGATAATCGGCGTGGCGACATTGGCCACGTCATTCGCTGGACGCGCGTATTCCCACAAGAGTTTTCCATCTTTGACATCGAGGCCCACGGCGCGCGTATGTGTGAAGAAAACTACCTGGGTAGTGTTACCAACCTGAACCGGAATGCCTGACGAGTAACCGGCGCGATCGCTCTGGCTTTTCCAGATCAGCGTCCCGTCTTTTTTATTGAGGGCCACGATTGAGGCGCCCGGGCCACCTGGATTGACCAACACCTTCTCGCCAATAACCAGGGGCGACTCGCTGATTCCCCAGGTAATGTTCGAGCCGCCAAACTTCTGCAGCACATTCATGGTCCATATGACGCGGCCGGTACGCGCGTCGAGCGAGGAAAGGTCGCCGCTGCCACCCAGGGCATAGAGAGTTGTGCCGTCTACCGTAGGCGTCCCACGCGGACCATCGCCGCGGTCGTTGCGAAACGGGCTGCCGTGCGGCGTAGCCCACGCTTCTTTCCCAGTAGCAACGTCAAAAGCAATAACGACTTCCCGGTCGCCTCGCAGGCCCATGGTATAGAGACGTCCATTTGCAATTGCCATCGTGGAGTATCCACGCCCGGCCCCGGTGGCCTTCCAAACCAGGGGTGGTCCATCAGCGGGCCATTGCTTTAATAACCCCGTCTCCTTTGAGATCCCGTCGCGGTTGGGCCCGCGCCACTGTGGCCAGTCACCGGCTACCTGGGCGACCAGCCGGGTGGATAAACAAAGAAAAAGGATGGCCATACTCGCCAAGGTCCTGGTGCTCATGTTCTGCATGATCGAATCTCCTCTATCACTTGAGGCTGCGACAATTCTTTGGGGAGTATCGGGGCGACCACGCTGCAAAGCCGCCGTTTAGAGAGCGGACTTGTCCGCCCACGGACGCGGGGCAAAAGTGCCCTTTCCAAACGGGCCACGAAAGTCGGGCACAAGTGCCCTATCTAAAATCTGTGATCTCAGATCTGAAATTTTAGATCTCAGATTTAAGAAAACGGAATCAAACAAACCCGAGTCACCTGGTGTTGTCACCTTCGAAACGCTACGACTGCGGCTTGAAATACAAAACCATGCCGGCGCCTGCGGCCGCCAGTACAAAGCCAACGTAAAGCAATGGACTGGGCGCCGCTTTTGGCGGATGCAGCCACATCGAAAAGAGCACATTCACCAGTGGCGCGCCGGCGAAGACGAAAGGCATCACGTAAGTAGGTAAACCCCCTGCCCTGAACGCGAAGATGATGCAAACGGCACCAATCGCACCGAGTGCTCCACCAAGGGTCGCGGCCATCGAGCCTTTCATCGTGAACCCATGCAACTCGCCCTGCGCGGAAAGCCAGGCGAGCGGCACTAACACACCAATCAAAAAGTAGGCAACGCCGACACAAAGCAGTGCCCGCATCGGGCTGCCAAGCGCTACTTGTCCGCGATGCAACGCCGGCCCATACAGCCCCCATGCCAATGCGGCACCCAGGGCAAAGATTATCCAGAGCATTTGGGAGACCTCCAAGACGAGTGAATGGTAAATGGTAAATGGTAAATGGACGAACCGCGACGGATAGTAGCTCAACCTTGAATGATCGCGAGCGTGCGACCATTCACCATTTACCATTCACCATTTACCATTTACTACTAGAAAGAAACCCTCAATCCCAACTGAATCTGTCTTGACGACGTCACGGTCGAGCGGATGCGGCCAAACGTTGTCAGCGGAACTTCGTTGTCAGCCGCACCTGCGAAGGCGGTCAGCGCGGGCGGTGCAAAGTTGGCCCGATTGAAAAGGTTGAACGCCTCGAGCCGGAGCTGCACGTTTCCCGAATCGCCAAGCCAACGAGTCAGCCTCGTGTTTTTAACCAGCGCGAGATCAAAGGTGCGCAAGTTTGGGCCAATGAACGCGCCGCGACCTGTAGTTCCGAGTGTGCCTGCTGCCGGCAAAACAAAGGCGGCCGGATTGAAATACTGATCGGGATTGCCGGTGACCGCGGTTTCGTAGGTGAATCCGGAAGCGATGGAAGCACGGTCACGGCCAATACCGGGCCCCAGCGACGGCTGCCAAAGCGAGCGCGAGCGATTCGCTTGCACGAAGACGGTTAGGGGATTACCGCTGCGTGCGTTGTTAATGCCGGAGAGCTGCCAGCCATCGAGGATCGTTTTCGCCGCACCGTTCAGATTGCGAGCAAATGGAATTTCCCAGGTGAAGTTGACGACCCAGTTGTGCTTCGCGTGGTAATCGGCAAGGCCCTTGTTGTAATTGAAGCCCGGGAATTCGGGAAAGGCCGTCGTCGTGCCGTTTGTCGCGTCGGAAAAGAAAGTCGAAGCCTGCGTGGTGTCGATGTTTCGCGAGAAGGTGTAGGACGACTGGAAAGTGAAGCCACGATTCCAGCGCTTCCGCAGCTCGAAGATCATCGCGTTGTACCATGAATTACCATCACTGCTCTTAAGTTCTATAGTCGAAAATGCAACGTTCTGTCTGGGAGCCCCTGCCGGAAAGAACGGCGTTCCGTCGGCGCGAATCGTGGGAACGGCAGTGTTCACGTCATTGCTGCGAAGCAAGTGGACTCCGCGCGAACCCGCATACCCGAGAGTGACGATCGTACCCCATGGCAGCTCGCGCTGAACGCTCAGGTTGTAAACATTCACATACGGATTGTCGAGATCAAACTGCACCGGACGGATCGAATTGGCGAAAGCACACGAAAGCGGCGCAGCCGGGAAAGCGGGCCGGCAAAGCGAAGTGGGCGTGAAGCCAATAGCAATGCGCGGCGTCGCGGGCGGATTCGTGACCGTCACGATCAGATTCTGTTGGTTGTTCGTGTTGAAATACATGCCATAGCCGCCGCGCACGCTCGTCTTCCCATCGCCAAAAACGTCCCACGCAAACCCAACGCGGGGGCTCAGATTCTTGCGCGTAGGATTCTGGTAAAGGGGCCCCACGGTCGGAGCAGTATCCCTCAAAGACGGCAACGCGGAATCGCGGCCGTAGATGTCCACCGGCATCGTCGTTGTCTCGTAACGCAGGCCCGCGTTAAGAGTGAGATGCGGATGGACACGAAACGTGTCTTGCACATAGCCGGCAAAGAGAGTGAAGCGCCAGTAACGGTCGAGCGCGCCATTGGGCGCCAGACCCAGAAAGCTCGCCGGAGTGTTGAGCAGGAAGTTTCTCAGATTGGCAAACGTCCAGATGCCGAGCGAGAAGGTCGGGTTGACCATGTTGTCCTGGTAGCGTTCGACGAGACCGCCGGCCTTGATCAGATGCCGGCCGCGTGTGTGGACCACGCCATGCTCCACGCCGAAAACGTTTTGGGTCAGCTTCACGCTGACCGACGTTTGCGGGCCAAACCGCGGCACGCCGCCAATGTCTATGTTGCCGATAAACGGCCGGCCCGGAATGAATGGCGCCAGGGTTCGCGTCGTGTTGCTTTCCACAGCCTGACCCACGCGCGTGCGCGCAAAGTTGAAACGCAAGGTGTGGATTGTCCGCGCGCTTTGGATATAGCGATGTTCGGCGGTAAAGAATTGATTGCGCGACCGGAACGACCTGGGAAACTGCGGGAAGTCAGTTGGCAGCCGCTGGTCCGCGTCGTCGAAAGTGTAACGCGCGAAAGATTGTTGCTGGTCGCTCCAGTTTTGATCGAAGCGTCCCTGCGTGAAGTGTTGGGTGATCCTGCGATTGAAGCCGAAGTTATACTCGGCCAACCCGCCTCCCAGGCTTGGGCCATTGGGTAGAGGAAACTCGTCGAGGTAAGGCCTGACGGAAGAATTGACGATTACTGTTCCGGTCGGCAGTACTCCGCTCCGCGCGGCCAGATCGGGAACCACTGTCCTAATCGTCTGTCCGAGTGCTTCCCGCAGCGACTCATAACCAAAAAAGAAAAAACTTCTGTCTCGTTTGATTGGCCCACCGAAGCTGCCTCCAAACTGGTTCCGCTTAAACTCCGGCCGGCGCGCCCCATCGAAAAAGTTGCGCGCATCGAAGTTGTCGTTGCGGTGAAACTCATAGAGCGACCCATGCCACTGGTTTGTGCCAGATTTGCTGATGGCGTTGATCTGCCCTCCGGAGTTGCGGCCAAATTCTGCTCCGTATGAATTAGCTTCCACGCGAAACTCTCTGATAGTCTCCACGCCGAGCACTGTCCCCGCGGCACTCCCGGCAGGACCGTTAGTAAAATCATTCTGCGGTGTGCCGTCTAGCAGGTAGACGTTTGACCTTGGATCCTGCCCATTGATGCTCATGCCCAGCCCGTGCGCCACGACCGATCCTCCGTCGCGATGCGCGTAGGGGATCACCCCGGGCTGCAGAAACGCCAGGTCGGTGTAGTTGCGTCCGTTTAATGGCAGGTCGCGGATGGCTCTTTCACCTACCAGGTAACTCAATTCAGGAGTCTGCGTATTTACTAACGCCTCGCCGCTGTTGACGGTTACGTCGGCCGCGAGACTGCTGACTTTCATTACCAGCGAAACCTCGGTCGTTTCATTGACTGTTAACCGCACCTCGGGAAACACCAGCGGCTCGAAACCGGCGAAAGTTCCGCGCAACTCGTAGACACCCACCTGGAGCCCAGGAAAAACGAACCTTCCTTCATCCTGGCTCGTAGTAGTTCGCGTAAGTCCTGTATCGAGATGTTTGGCCGTCACCTGGACGCCAACCAAGACGGCTCCATTTGTATCCTTGATGTCACCTGTAATTGCGCTATCGGTTTGCGCGGCCCCACTGATGGCAAAAAAGAGGCTTAGGAGTAAGAGTCCCCCGGTTCTCCGGCAGAGGACGGGAAACGAAAGTTGCGAAAATCTCATCTTTAAAATTTGCTCCGGTCGAATGTAACAGCGTGCACTTTAATACTGAGTATTCTAGCAATCAGTTTCACACATTTGACATATAAAGACGCTCTTAATCCAAGCTTAGTTGCCGCAACACTTGAATTGCGTCGGTTTTAACTTACGACATTCTTGCTCTTTTGGTAATAATACTCGGCTTAGTTTGAAGAAGCCTCTGTGTTACAAAGGACAACTCCTTGCTTTCATGGCTAAGTTTTGGTGGGGTCGTTGTGGATAAAGTTGAATGAAAGCACCCAACCAGCCTGCGGAGCTGGCGGAGAGAGTGATAGCCCCAGGCGAGGCCGAAGCCGAGCCTGGGGTGACAACTAAACTAGACTGACCCTGCGAAGCTGGCGACAGAGGGTTTAGTCACTTAGATCTGTAAAGTCATTATGATCAATCCGAGCTACTTTGAACGTTTCATCTATCGCCCACTTCGTGGGCTCGGACGCATTTTGGTTGCGTTCCCCAGACTCGGCCGGGCCATCGCCTGGGGCTAGCACTCTGTCCGCCAGCTTCGCAGGCTGGTTGAATGTTTCTTTCAGGAGTTCATTTGGTTGCGACCTACGCTCAGCAAGAAAGTTTTGCATCCGAATTTTCGTACATTCGTCTGTTGTTCCGTAAGGAGACTATTTTGAAATCATTTTCGAGACCTTTCATCCTGGCTCTATTGCTTCTGCTGCCAATCTCGGCAAGCGGGCAAACTCAACTGGCTTCCTTGCGTGGCACCGTCACGGATCCCGCGGATGCGGTGATTCCCGGCAGTTCAGTGAAAGCGGTAAACGTAGCCACTAACGAAACCCGGAGCGTAGTTACGGACGGCGAAGGGTCGTATGCGATTTCATCACTTGCCCCGGGCACTTATCGTCTCGAGATCGAGTCGACCGGTTTCAAAAGACTTATCATTACCCAGGTTGAGCTCCAGGTGAACCAGGAGCTGCGCTTGGACGCTCGTTTGGAGGTGGGAGAAATTAAAGAGTCTCCAGGTGATCATTACGCGCCAGAGTCTCTGTTGAAACAAGACTCCGCCTCCCTTGGCACCGTCATTGGAAACCGCGAGATTACCGGATTGCCTCTCGACAGCCGAAATTTCTACGAGCTCAGTTTGCTGGTTCCCGGCGCAGTGCCGCCCGCGCAGGGATCGGCCGGCTCAGTCCGCGGCGATTTCGCTTTCAGCGTCAATGGGGCTCGCGAAGACAGCAACAACTTTTTGCTCGATGGTGTCTACAACGTCGATCCAAAGCTGAATACTTTTGCGGTCCGTCCTCCGGTCGATGCGATCCAGGAATTTGAAACTGCGACCAGCACCTACGATGCCGCCTTCGGTCGAAATCCAGGCGCGCAGGTAAACGTCGTTCTCAAATCCGGCACCAACGAGCTTCACGGCTCGCTTTACGAATTCCACCGCAACGCGGCGCTCGATGCGCGCAACTTCTTCGCCCCCGGCACCGACTCGAAACCGAAATACATCCGCAATCAATTTGGCTTCTCGCTTGGTGGTCCAATCCGCAAAGATCGAACGTTTATTTTCGCCGACTTTGAGGGCACGCGCTCTCGCGAAGGAATAACCCGGGTGACGAATGTTCCCACCTTGCGCGAACGCAATGGAGACTTCTCGCAAAGCCTGCTGGGCGTTCCCCGCAACCCTCAAACAGGCCAACCATTTCAGGGCGGTGTGATGCCTTTTTTCTTTCTCCATCCGGTGGGTAAGGCTATCGCTGCGCTCTATCCGCTGCCCAACCGCTCGGTCCCGTTTGCCAACTTCGTCTCTTCCCCCGCACAGCGGGATGACAACGATCACTTTGACGCGCGTCTCGATCACGTCCTAAGCGAGAACACGACTCTTATCGTCCGTTACAGCTTTGGTGACCGAAGATATTTCGAGCCCTTCGCTGGTCCAACTCTGAGTGCGGTTCCGGGCTACGGCAACGAAGTGCCGCGGCGCAGCCAGAATGCTTTAGTTGGCTTAACGCGGGTTTTTTCGCCGAGGTTCGTTAACGACGTGCGCTTCGGCTTCAATCGCGTGGCCTCCGCCGTTAATCAGGAGAACCAGGGCACAAGCGTCAATCGCCTCCTGGGCCTGCCGGAACTCTCCGCAAACGCGCGCGACTTTGGCCTGAGCTTCATCACAGTCCCGGGTTTTTCACCTTTGGGACATGAGGGCAACAACCCGCAGAACACAGCAACCAACACCTTTCAGCTTGTTGACACCGCGGGTTATGTGCGCGGCCGGCATCTGGTTAAGTTTGGCGCCGACTTTCGAGCGGTCCAACAAAACGGCTTTCGCGACGTGCAGTCGCGCGGGATGATTCAGTTTTCCCCGTTTGCCTACACGGGCGTCGCGCTGGCCGACCTGCTGCTCGGCCTTCCGGTCGTCACCGGTGGAGCACGCGTCGACAACGCACAGCACCTGCGCGCCAGAAGTTATCATTTCTTCGTCAATGACAGTTACCGTTTGCGCCCGGCTGTAACTGTCTCCGCAGGGCTTCGTTACGAATACAATTCGGCGCCCGTCGATGCGTTTGATCGGGCAAACCTGTATGACGCCTCCACGCGTTCGCTTGTGCGTGTTGGGACTGGCGGTGTGCCGCGTGGCGGATATGAATCGGACAAGAACAACTTCGCGCCGCGGGTGGGGTTGGCGTGGACCATTGGCGATGAGGGCAATACTGTACTGCGAGCTGGTTATGGCATTTATTACGACACGTCGCCCCTGGCGCCGGGCGAAGCGCTTTACTTCAATCGGCCCTACTTTGACTTCAATCTGTTCTTCCCCCTGTCTTTTCTGCCTTTGACACTGAGCGATCCGTTCCCGGCGTCGTTCCCGTTCGCATTGCCTGATTCTGCGCAGGCGATCCAGCGCAACCTCCGGACGCCTTACATGCAACACTGGAACGTGAGCGTGCAGCAGCAACTCGGCCGCAGCCGCGTACTCGAAGTTGCCTACGTTGGCTCGAAAGGGACAAAGCTGCTGACGGCCCGCGACATCAATCAACCGCAACCGAGCGTGTTGCCTCCAGGCTCGCCGTTTGTGCTGCGGCCAGTTCCGCAGTTTGACGAAATCAATCTCATCGAATCTCGCGCAAACTCAAACTATCGCAGCCTCCAGGCGCGGCTCCAACAGCGTCTGTCAAGCGGGCTCGCTTTGCTCGCGTCTTACACCTGGTCAAAATCAATTGACGATGCTTCCAACTTCTTCCCGAGTGCGGGTGATCCAAACTATCCACAGAATAGCTATGATTTCAGGGCCGAGCGTGGCCGGTCAAACTTTGATGTGCGTCACCGGTTATCGGTGAGTTACATCTACGACCTGCCCTTTGGCAAAGGCCGTAAATACCTGGCCGATGGCGGCGGCTGGTCCACTCTATTGACTGGCTGGCAAACCGCCGGAATCGTGACCGCCCAAACCGGACGGCCTTTCACGGTCGCTCTGATCCGCGAGTTTGATAACAGCGGGACCGGATTCTCCGCGCTTGGCTTTGGCGCCAATGACCGGCCCAATATCATCGGGGACTCCAGGCTCGCAAACGGCACTCCGGAACGCTGGTTTAATACAGCCGCATTTGCCTTTCCCGCGCCGGGGACCTTCGGCAATGCGGGCAGGAACATTGTTGATGGACCGGGCTATCAAACCGTCAATGCTTCGCTGATCAAGAACACGGCACTTACCGAGCGTGTTAATCTGCAGCTCCGCGGTGAAGTGTTCAATCTCTTCAACCACCCGAACTTCAACTTACCGGATAATTTTCTGGGTTCGCCGACGTTTGGCCAGATTACTTCGGCGCGCGATCCGCGGCATATTCAGCTGGGCGTCAAGCTGCTGTTCTAATTTGGAGTGCGCTGACCTGTCAGCGCTTTGACGGTGAGGCTTTGGCGCTCCCTGTCAGAACCACCTGCGTGAGCGGGTGGGCCGCGTATGCAAGGAAAGTCAACTCCTTGGAGTGCGCCGACCTGTCGGCGCTTTCGTCTGCTGCGACCTGGCGCAGCCATCGCTGAGCGGGACTCACAATTGCGGCGTCAAGCCGCCGCGGGCCAAAGCGGTGACAGGTCACCGCACTGCTATGTGAATGTCAAGCCCTTCGCAAGAGAAAAAGTTTTTTCTTTTGCTTTTTGTCTTTGAAAATATGGAGCCAGCAGCAGTGGTTGTGGGAATGTGG